>CAYRKG010000018.1:0-26261 GCA_964424795.1 uncultured Spirochaetota bacterium | reverse complement strand
GGCTAAGAAAGAAGAAGGCGCTGCTATAGAAGAAGTTAAACCTGTAGAGGAATTAAACCAATGGGAATGGACAACCGATCAAGGAACCTTTATAATGAGTGAACGTATAGCAAGAAAGGTTGCAAAGGGAGAAACATTAATATTAAGGACTTCTTCCTATAGTTCTGATTCTCCATTTTACAGGTTAATTGATAAAGCGTTAAATGATGCAGCAGAGTATTATGGTGGTTTTGAGATTAAAATGATAGGGGCAACAGATGGCGTTGTTGAAAAACAGGTTGCTGAGTTAGAAACGTTAATTTCTGCAGACGAGATTGATGGATTAGCTATTGGTACCGGTGATGTTGGTAGTACCTTTCCCATGTTTGAAAAGGCTTGGGACAAGGGTATTCCTATATTTGCTTTTGACATAGATTCTCCTGGTGCGAAATATTTAAGCTATGTAGGTTGTCAGTCCTTTGTAAAAATTGGTGAGGTTGTTGGTGAATTATTCGTGAAACACCACCCAAGGAAGACCGGTAAGCTTTTATTTGTTGCTGCATATCCTGAAGGACCTTATGCAAGGGAGGAATTTCAGGGTATAAGAACTGTTCTATCTAAAAATGGATACCGACTTGAGGAGGTTGGACCTTTTAAATTGGGTGTAGATGAAGCTATAGGTTATGGGGTGATAGAAAATGCTTTCTTAGGGAATCCAGATATTACTGGTATCGTTGGACCGGACGAATTTATTATGGTGGCAGCAGAATATTTAGAGAGAAATAATTTAAAAGATAGAGTTGTATTAGTTGGAGCAGGTGATATGCCTGAGGTTTTGGATTGTGTGATAAAGGGAACTATCGATGAAGTTGTAAGTTTTGAAACATATATGCAGGGATTTATGTTAGCTAAAGCTATGTATGAATTTATAACTGAAGGTAAAACAGTTCCAACCAAATGGGAAGTTCCAATACTTACTATTAACAAAGAAAACGTAGATAGATATCTCCATCCTGTAGTTGATGAAGAATTTCTCCGCAGCATTCCAAAATGATAGTATAGAAGTTGTATTAACTGAGCAGAGGTTAAATACTCTGCTCAGTTAAAATTAGGCTTATAATAAAAGATCTAACATAAAACAGACAAAATAGAGATAAAATTAAAGGTTGTCTTTATATTTATTATTGCAATAGAAAAAACTTATATCAAGGAGAGAGTTTATTATTCTTTTATAATAATATATGAGAAGAATAAATAAAATCTTCAGATTTTAGAGAGTAAGGATATAAATCCTGCCTTATCATAGTTGTTATATAAGATTATTTTGTCTGGTTCCTTTCTAAAATATAAAACCATAAGCAGGTGACCTTTCAATCGATTATTATTTCACTTTAACATTAATAACAATACCTAAATATTTGTTATGCACTTCAAAATTCTTGTACAAAGATATATTTTTATATCTACAGTCAAGCTATTGCTACTAATTTTATATCTTTAGTTTTTATCTGGTACAAAATATAGAATTCATTAAGATAAAACCAAAAGTATTATTTGTATCATCTAATGTATATTACAATAGATTTCATCCTTTCATAAACAACGATAGTAATTTGACCTTAGCTTTGTTAGAAAGTATTGTAATATGTTTTTCATATATAAATAAATTACAAACTACCATTTTAAAATAACGTTAAACAACTAAAAAAGATTATTAGTAAAAGGTATTATATTATGAAGTTATTTAAGAGGGCATATGAAAAAATAAAAAGGATGATGGTAGCAAGGGAATCAGCGGTAGCGTTAGTTTTAATAACTATTTTTATAGTTTTTTCTATTTCTTCGCCAAAATTTATTAAAGTAAGTAACTTGTTAAATGTCGGCCGGCAGGTGGCGTATTTAGGATTGATGAGTATTGGCCTTGGTTTAGTTATAATTACTGGGAATATTGATTTATGCATAGGCTCTACTTATGGTATGGCTGCTGTAATAGCGGCTATGGTTCTGGTTAACACAGGTAATACAGTGTTAGCTCTGTGTTTAGCATTATCTGCCGGATTGATTGTAGGGGTCATGAATGGATTGCTTACAGTGAAAGTGAGATTGCCTTCTTTTATAGCAACCTTTGGTACAATGAATGTGATTCGTGGACTCGTGCTCATTGTCACGAAAGGCACTCCATTACCTTTGTTTATTGAAGGCATTACTCAGGAGACACATCCAGGCTTCTATTTTATTGGTCGAGGAGTAGTATTTAATAACATACAGGTGCCACTTCTTATTATGTTATTTTTCATGATTATTGCTGGGTTTATATTACGCAAAACGGCTTTTGGGCTGCATATTTTTGCTGTTGGGGGTAACGAAAATGCCTCTTATACTGCTGGAATAAATGTAGGGATGGTAAGATTGGAGGCTTTTGTAATTAGTAGTTTTTTATCATCAGTGGCGGGGATAGTAAATCTCTCCTTTATTGAAATTGTATATCCTACTGCTGGTCAAGGTTTAGAGTTTGAGACTTTTGCTGCTGTAATCATTGGAGGAACCAGTTTTGCAGGTGGAGAAGGAAGTATTAAAGGAATTTTAATTGGCGTACTTATTATGGGATTTATTAGAAACGGTTTAGTGCTGTTAGGTGTAGGGCCTTTTGTGCAGGTACTGGTTATTGGATTAATTGCGATAGGAGCTGTATCGTATGATTCACTTACATCTGAATATAGAAAAGAGATGGGTACAGAAGTTTAATTTAAACACATAAATCTAGTTAATAAGCATATAATAAAAAATATTTACATGAGAAAGATTATAATTAAGATAAAATTTAATAAAATAGTAATTTGATATAGGAAGTAATATACGATGAAATTATTTGAGAAGGCATATGAAAAAATAAAAAGGATGATGGTAGCAAGGGAATCAGCGGTAGCGTTAGTTTTAATAACTATTTTTATAGTTTTTTCTATTTCTTCGCCAAAATTTATTAAAGTAAGTAACTTGTTAAATGTCGGCCGGCAGGTGGCGTATTTAGGATTGATGAGTATTGGCCTTGGTTTAGTTATAATTACTGGGAATATTGATTTATGCATAGGCTCTACTTATGGTATGGCTGCTGTAATAGCGGCTATGGTTCTGGTTAACACAGGTAATACAGTGTTAGCTCTGTGTTTAGCATTATCTGCCGGATTGATTGTAGGGGTCATGAATGGATTGCTTACAGTGAAAGTGAGATTGCCTTCTTTTATAGCAACCTTTGGTACAATGAATGTGATTCGTGGACTCGTGCTCATTGTCACGAAAGGCACTCCATTACCTTTGTTTATTGAAGGCATTACTCAGGAGACACATCCAGGCTTCTATTTTATTGGTCGAGGAGTAGTATTTAATAACATACAGGTGCCACTTCTTATTATGTTATTTTTCATGATTATTGCTGGGTTTATATTACGCAAAACGGCTTTTGGGCTGCATATTTTTGCTGTTGGGGGTAACGAAAATGCCTCTTATACTGCTGGAATAAATGTAGGGATGGTAAGATTGGAGGCTTTTGTAATTAGTAGTTTTTTATCATCAGTGGCGGGGATAGTAAATCTCTCCTTTATTGAAATTGTATATCCTACTGCTGGTCAAGGTTTAGAGTTTGAGACTTTTGCTGCTGTAATCATTGGAGGAACCAGTTTTGCAGGTGGAGAAGGAAGTATTAAAGGAATTTTAATTGGCGTACTTATTATGGGATTTATTAGAAACGGTTTAGTGCTGTTAGGTGTAGGGCCTTTTGTGCAGGTACTGGTTATTGGATTAATTGCGATAGGAGCTGTATCGTATGATTCACTTACATCTGAATATAGAAAAGAGATGGGTACAGAGGCCTAAATTTGTAATAGTTAATCAAGTTTGAAACTAAATATTAGTACCATGAGTAAAAGAACTGTTTAAAGATGGTTAGCAAAGGATCTTTAATTATTATACAAGAAGAATACTGATTTCCGTACTAATGTAAATATGTCTAATATGAATAGAATTATTCAGTTTTAATTAATAAAATTCTATTAAACAAATATGAGGGTAACTAAAATGGGTTATATTCTCGAGGTAAAAAATATTACAAAGAAGTTCGGTGGGCTTGTTGCTGTTGATAATGTGAGCATGGGAGTTAATGCAGGGGAAATAGTTGGAATTTTAGGTGATAATGGGGCGGGTAAATCTACACTTATAAAAATGATATCCGGAGTATATCGTCCCGATTCCGGAAGTATATTCTTTATGGGCGCAGAAGTTAAAATAAATAACCCTATAGATGCTTTAAAGATGGGTATAGAAACAATATACCAGAATTTAGAACTTGTTGAGTGTTTAAATGTATATTTTAACATTTTTCTAGGGAGAGAAAAACGTAAAAAGTATCTAGGATTTATTAAGGTTTTAGATCACGATTATATGCTTTCAGAATCAGAAAAGGTCTTACAAAAGTTGGATATTAAGATACCTTCATTAAAAAATAAAATTAGAATGCTTTCAGGAGGCCAGAGGCAAGCTGTGGCAATATCACGCTCAATATACTGGAAGGCAAAGTTTTTAATCATGGATGAACCTACTGCATCACTAGGTGTTTCCGAACAAAAAAAGGTTTTAGATCTTGTTAAGGTTCTAAAATCGCAGGGCTTAGGTATAATAATCATAAGTCATCAGCTTAATGATGTGTTTTCAGTGGCTGACAGACTTGTAATTATGAGGAGAGGAGAGAAGGCAGCAGAAAGAGTAACGAAAGAAACCAATCCGGATGAGGTTGTAGGACTTATAGTTGGAGCTGAAACTGTAAATGTGAAATAAAACATACATAAACAGATTCAGAAATATCTTAGATGTTTGTATTTAGAATGGAAGGTATGTATTCGGTTCCTGAAATTCCATCTGCGACTATATTCCTGTTGATAGTGATCTGAAAATGTTAGATGAGGGATTATAATGGGGATAGGAGGTTTGAGAAAACATACCAAAATGCCAGTTGGTTTTATATACAAATTTGAGCTGTATTTATTAATTTTCCTTAATCGTTGTTTTAATCATAATGATAAATTAGAGGCTCGATTTACAGAGGGGACATACTATTATTAATTAAATCGGCTAATCTTATTTTCTCGGAGTATAAAAAGACATACGCTCCGGTATTGTATTTGATGTAAAGGAGTTTACCGTCCATGATAGCCCAGGGATACGTATTACCGTTTTCATAAAAAGATGTTCCCTTGGATGTTCTTGGTGTTACAATCCCGAGGGCATATCACTCGAGCCTCAGATCATACGCTATATATATGGCGAAAGGGTTACGGGAAAAAGCTATACATCGAAAGAACTTGCTTACATCATAAATTCTAAAAAAGATATCCTTCGTGACAATGAGGGAGGGGTAACATTTTCGGGTGGAGAGCCGCTGTTACAGGCAGATTTTATAGCGTAGGTAGTAGGCCAACTCTATGGAGTTCATATACTGCTTGATACCTCAGGATATGGTAGTAAAAGGGATTTCACGTTACTCGTTGAGAGGAGTAATCTTGTTTATTTCGATCTTAAGCTCATTAACAGCAATATGCATAGAAAATATACTGGTGTCAACAATGCAACGATTTTACAGAACCTGGAACTTTTAAGTACATTGGGAGTACCATATATGATTCCTGTTCCGCTCATTCCAGGAGTCACAGATACGGATAAAAATCTCTCAGATATAGCACTGACCGTTAAAGAACTCCCCAGTCTAGTTGGTGTTGAACTACTGCCATATAACAGAGCAGCAGGCGGAAAGTACAGTTTAGTCAAAATGAGATACAGGCCTGGTTTTGATGAGTTTCAGGAGTTGAATATAAATACTGATATTTTTCAGAATAATGGTTTAGAGGTAAAAGCGGTATGAATGCGAGGCTTACGAAACTTAAGAATCGTGCACGGAATAGGGCATACAAAAAATATCGCTTGGAGAGCACGCCTGATTTTGTTCATGAATTCGACAGAGATGGACTTTCATGGGTACGGCGTGTGTCCATGCTTACACGCCGAATGTGTGAGGAACAGGAAGTTATCATAGAGCCGGATGAACGAATAGTATTTACGCAAACAGTCGCGCCTGTATCAAATGTTTATACTCAGGAGGAATGGAATAAAATATCGGAAGGTATGATGTTACATGAAGGGGTGTCGGTTGTCAGCAATATATGTCCAGATTGGGATATGGTTCTTTCGCAGGGAATGCTTGGCCGAAAAAAAACTGCTTTGGTATCCAGAGAGAGGCTTAAAGATGACCCTGAAGCGGCTGAGTTTCTCGATTGTGTTGTTGAGACCATAGATGCTCTTCTAAGTCTAACAGCACGCTATGCAGAAAAAGCCAGCGAGCTGGGATACAAAGGTCTCGCTGAAATCCTCGAACATGTGCCTGCTAATCCTCCACGCTCTTTTCATGAGGCACTGCAGTTCATGCGTTTTGCTTATGCAGTTCAGTGGTTTGTCGGTCACTACCAGATAGGCCTGGGACGTTTTGACCAGTATATGTATCCTTATCTGAAGAGGGATCTTGCCTCAGGAAGGTTAAGTGTAAATGAAGCTGAAGAGCTTCTTGCTGAATTTTTCATAGCCCTTAATAGAGACTCCGATCTCTTTCCAGGAGTTCAGCCAGGTGATAACGGACAAACTCTGGTTATTGGGGGTGTAAAAAGAGATGGGACAGATGCCGTAAATGAGCTCACAAAAATGGTTTTTAGAGTTACGTGTGAAGTGGCCATGATCGACCCGAAGATCAACTTCCGGATCTCATCCAGTACAGATCTGGAATTATTAAAAATGGCAGTAAAACTTACGGCAAAGGGGCTCGGGTTTCCACAGTATGTAAATGATGGAATAGTCATACCGGCATTAACATCCCATGGATATGAGCTTGAAGATGCACGGGACTATGTGGTTGCAGGATGCTGGGAACCGATTATTCCTGGAAGAGGCATGGAGTTTGTAAATATAGGGGCAGTGTCATTTCCAGCTGCAGCTGATAGGGGTATACGGGAGGGGCTTGCTGCAGGAGAGAGCTTTGAAGATATTATGAGAAGAACAGTAGAGGATATAGAATTACAGGTCAATAACCTGGCTGATGGCTATTCAAAGTTACTCGTTGGGCCATCACCCTACCTCTCTTTATTAATGAATGATTGTCTCGAGAGTGGACGTGATCTTTCGCGTGGTTTGAAGTACAACAATTTTGGTATTTTCGGTGCTTGCGTTGCAAATGCAGCAGATGCTCTCGCTGCGGTTAAGAAATTCATATTTGAAGAACGGAGTGTCATGGCTTCTGACTTACTTGCTGCACTCGATGCCGACTTCAATGGGTATGAATCTCTCTATGAAAAACTATCAAAAGAGGGCCCAAAAGTGGGCAATAATGATGATTATGTTGATTCAATCATGAGATGCCTCTTTGAGAATTTTGCCGCTGCCTGCGAACGTTATGGCAACAATGAGAGGGGAGGAATCATCAGGCCAGGAGTTTCCTCAGCTATGTATTACTTGTGGCTTGCTAATGGTGTTGAGGGCATGAGAGAGCCGGTTGTGGGAGCAACCGCAGATGGCCGTAAAAAAGGAATGCCCTTTAGTGCAAATCTTGCACCTTCTCCTGGTGTGCCGGTATTGGGCCCTCTAAGTGTTTTACAATCGTTCAGTAAGATTGACTTCCATAGAGTATTTAATGGCGGGCCCGTAACCATGGAGTTTTCAGATACATTATTCAGCAATGATGAGTCAATAAAGAAGGTAGCCATGTTTGTGAGAACTTTTGCTAAATTGGGTTGTCAGGAGCTTCAACTCAACACCCTCAACAGGGATAAATTGATCGAGGCTAAAAAACATCCTGAGAGGCATAGAAACCTCATCGTCCGTGTCTGGGGATGGAGTGGATATTTTTGCGAGCTCGATCCTGAATATCAGGACCATATTATTGCACGGAACATATATACTGTATAGAGTCGCTGTTATAATAAATTGATAATTACAAAAATCTATTATCAAAAGATGTAAAGGATTGTATAAGATCTAATATATTAGCTCCATAATAATTAATATGAGTATTATTGATTAAAAATTTGTTAAGGAAAATTACTAATAAATTAATTATAAAATTTGATAAGAAAATTATATAAGCGGCTATTGTCTTATGAGTTATTAAGTATCCATTAATTTTTTACTTCTCAAAGTTTTATTAATCCCTATAACCTGGATATAACCTTAAGCAAGAAAGCCACCATCTATATAGATTGTCGATCCTGTTGTCCAGCTTGCTTCATCTGAAGCTAAATAAACCGCGGCTCCGACAATATCTTCAGGGCGGCCCAATCGACCCAAAGGTACACGCGCCAACTCCGACCGATAGACTTCGGGGTCAGATAACCAATTTTCTGTTAGTTTTGTAGGTACGACTCCAGGACTAATTGCATTGACAGTAATATTATACTTGGCTAATTCAAGGGACATTACTTTTGTCATCATATTTATTCCACCTTTTGTAATGCAATAATGAATAATATCTTTATCTGCTTTTATGTCGGATATTGAAGAAATGTTGACGATTCTGCCCCCTCCACCCTGTTTTACCATTACTCTGGCCACATATTGCGAACAAAAAAAAGTCCCCTTGATATTAATATCAAGATGTCTGTCCAATATCTCTTCAGAAACATTGAGAAATGAACAATACTCAGCTACAGCAGCATTATTGACTAAGATGTCAATACGGTTAAACTCATCGAGTGTTTGCCCAATCATTTTATCTATATCACTTAAACTGCTTATATCGCAACGTACAGCAATTGCTTTACCCCCGTTATGGAGGATTTCATCGGCAGTTTTTTTGATTGATTCAAAGGTGCGTCCGGCGACACAAACAAAAGCCCCTTCTATTGCAAAACGTTTAGCAATAGCTTTTCCAATACCGCTGCCTGCACCTGTTATAATAGCTTTCTTCTCTTTTAACCTCATTGCCGTTTTTTCCTTGTTTGAGATATTTTAAATGATATACACGATAGAAATTAAGATATAAGGTTTTTTTCTATATAAATCCTTTAATTTTTCTAATAATCCAAATATTACCCATTAACTTTAATTATTGTTTTTGATTATTTTACAATTGGGAAATTTTACCTTCTCAAGATATAACATCTACTGTAACTTTTTCAATCTTTTTCCGTGCTCTGTTCCATTCACCTTCTTCAGATTCGTCTGTCAATATATCATTTTCTATTAACTCATTCTTAAACCATTCAATCGTATCATGGCTCTTCCAAGCATTTTTCTCTCTATCTGTTCTATAGTCACTACCTTTGTCTTTAAATTTATGTCCCCAGTTCCTGTATGTGTTTACCTCCAGTAGAACGGGACAACCTCCTATTAAACAGAACCCCTTATCACCTATGAAGAACTACAGTATCCTTCTCTGAAGCTCTCTCTCGAGTCGTAATTATAATAGAAACAGGCTTTTTCTTATTTTGTAAGCTGTTTCTTCGAATCTTTCAGTAATCTATTCACAGCTTTCAGGGTATCGTCTTTTATGGGCATAGGCGTGTGCTCTCTCAGGAGCTTATCTTTCATCTCCTTGCAACGAATCGACATATCTTTTTTGCCACCATTAACCCATTTTTCCCAGAAATTTCTATCGAGCAACTCCGGAAACCACAACTCTTGCCGAAAATGTCTTACAGTATGATCTTCTGCAAGAAAATCACCTTTCTGCCGTGCCCTCTCAATAACCTTAAGGCCAAGTTTTTCATCTGTAATTTCTATACCCTGCATTATTCTTTCCACATAACCTAAAAGCTCATGCTGCATCATCAACATCAAAAGCGAGCTACCTTGATCCACACCGCAGATACCCAAATGCCCGAAGATATCTGCACCGGCCATTACACCGCATACCAGGGTGATCCCTGCTTCCAGGCCTCCCTGTGCATCAGGAAGCTTATTGTCACTCAGGCCCACGTTTATATAAACTGGTAGATTGTAATATTTCCCCATCTGGGTCATCCCCACTGCCATTAATACCTGTTCAGGACCTCCAAATATCATTTGCGTGGTACTCATGTCGAAGGCATGCGGTATTCCCCCATAGCAGACTGGAGTCCCTGGTTTGATCAATTGAACAATACAAATTCCTGCCAGAATCTCTGCATTTTCCTGCGCCATCGTCCCGGCCAAAGTCGCAGGAGCTGTTGCACCTATTTGTGCCACCGGCCCAATTGATACTGGTAAATTAAAACGACATGTCTCAAATAGTAGATCCACTCCATCTCTGGGAAACCTTAATGGACTGATCGGTTCCAATAGGGGATATGTACATGGGTATTTAATAGCCTCTTCCTCACTACCTGCTACTATTGTGAATAACTCAAGCAGAAACTTTGCCGAGTCTCGATCGTAAAACCAAAACATGATTGGCTTTGTGGTATTCTTCAGCTGTTGGGCTGCGACAAACACACAGCGGTACTCTACTGGAAAATTGTGAGGGTCTGACATTGATCCCACAATATTTATGTGCGGTAGTGCATCTACTAAACGTGCAGCTGTGCCCACATCGTCCAATGTTGCATACCGACGCTCAAAGTTATCGTCAACCCAAAAGGCTTCTCCAGCAACCGAATTATAGTTGCGTTTTCCAACCCCAAATTCAGCCTTCTTCGATCGGTCACGCCCGTAAAGGGTGAAACGTTTTCCGCTAACCTCAAGGCAATGATTGATCAACTTCTCAGGAATCTTGACCATCTGCCTACCTGGATCTTCCTCTGCACCTGCTCTGCGAAATAATTTCCGTACCTCCTCATGGGGTACCTGTACTCCAATCCTCTTCAATATTTTCAAAGAGGCCCAATGGATTTTCTCTATCTGCTCTTCACTTAACAGTGTTATATTCATAGCCATCCTCTTAATTATTAGATTGAAAAAAAGTCTATTGATGGAATAATGATAACACCTATTATTACTTGTGAATATTTCAACTTCGTAAATTATTCTAAATGGCCATTGAATGATAAATCATTAATTTTTAATAAGTTAAGGAACTAAATAGTAGTCGTTGACAAGATCACCAACTACAGAATTGATTCTTTCATTATAAATGTGTAACATTTAATATGAGGGCAATTTTAACTACAGTATCTAAATTATCCAGAACCAATTCGTGAGTTGGTATTTTTAAAAGCAATTATTCACAAGCGACTGATTAATTGTATGCATGTTTATAAACGCTTGATTCATTTTCATAGTCGTATTAGGGTAAATTCCTTACCTTTCAACATTGATTATTCGATTGCTCTGAAGAATACGCACCTTATGTTCAATGTTTACCATATATGGATATATTATTTTAAATTAAAACATTTATTATTCATATAAATATTTGAGAATAAAGTAATTAACCAGATTAAAATAATACAACCCCCTTTATATAATTATTACGTCTTTCTTCGATTAATCCACTTGAAAATGCTTCAGGAAGTTGTTCAAGCTTAAATTTATGCGAAATTAGATCTTTGACTTTTATATCTCCGCTTTTTATAAGTTTAATCGCAACAGGGTAATTTGAACCACTGCTGCCAGTAACAATAAATTCATAAAGTTGTATTAGCTGAATATCAACATTAATACCTTGACTTCCAAACACACCGTAAATCAGTAATGTACCTCCTTTCTTTAATACATTCATCCCATCTTTTAACGCTTTCTCAGACCCTGCTGCCTCAATGACAATATCTACTCCTTCTCCTCCTGTATCATCTCTTATTATATCAATTGCGCTTTCTCGACTAATATTTATTAAAACATCTGCCCCATATTTCTTTCCCAGTATTAAACGATTATCACGAGTACCAACAAGGTATACCTTTGATGTACCACGCATCTTTGCCAATGAACAAAAGAAAATCCCAGATGGGCCAGGACCAAAAACTGCCACTGTACTATCCAATGGCACATTTATCTTGCTTATTGCATGAATAGAATCCGCAAGGGTATCTATTAGACAAGCCTCCAGCCACGATATTTCATCCGGCAGAACATGACAATTCTTTTCTGGTGCCATAAAATATTCGGCATATTCTCCCTGAGCATCACTCACACCAATTATTTTACTGTCGTTGCATATACCATAACGACCTTGTTTACAGTAATCACACTTTCCGCAATACAACATACATTCTACGATTAATCTATCTCCTTTTTTAAGAGTAGATACACCACTACCTACTTGACTGACTATACCACCTCCTTCGTGGCCTAATATTAGGGGAGGCTTACTCTGCCTGAATCGTCCATTATATATTTCCAGATCAGTTCCGCAAATTCCTACAGCTTTGGTTTTTATCAATACTTCACTTTCAGATGGAACCAATCGTGGTTTATCTTCAATTTTAATATCATACGGCCCGTTCCAAACAGCTGCTTTCATAAGCCCACTCCTCTAAATTAGGAATAATAACTATGCACATAAAACTCTATTTTCACTCCTGTGAAGAGATAGCTGAAACTTTTTCTGTTTACATTGTTTACTCGGCTTTTTGCTTCGAGTTTTTTCATTACTCACCCCACATCCTATTTTTAAAGACAGAGCATATTAACCTCCAAAGTATTACTAACATATTCGACACTGGAAACGATTGAACTGCTGTCCGATTGACACTCTTTCATCTAAATTTTGTTTGAAAATCTTTCCCGGAATCATTGCCAGTAAAGAAACTCTTGTCGTCTTGATTACTAAATACACGATAATATCACCCAAACATCGGAATATTCGGTTTCATTTGTAAATCAATTCAAAGTCCTGGAGCAATAGCTATGTAGGCTTTGACAACTTCATTGGTAAAATTTAGATATTGATGCTTAATCCCCTCCGGTATCAGCATTTTCTCACGAGCTTTAAGCTTAATATGGGGGTAGGTCGCATCGTCCCTCCTCTCGTCCTCGGAAGTAGGCATTCTCACACACAGCTCTCCATCAAGAATATTGATTACTTCATCCCCCTTATGACTTTCAAGCTCCGATACTCCTGCAACAGGAACCTTGAGAACAGCCAGGTGCATGTAATCATTGCTTACAACAAAAGAAAAAAGAACATGCCTTTCTTTCCCATGGATAAGCGCCAGTTGCCCCTCTGGCTTAATAATGGTAAGCTGTTTTTCCTCCCTGAGTTTTGGACCAGGTGCAGGCCAATTCCCAAGAGAATCGATACTACGCTTAACGTCTTGAGGAACATATACCAAGGGAGCTTCCCTGTATTTTGGTTCTTCCGGCCCCTTATAAAACCGTGGGTGTTCAACCTGGGGGATGATTGTTCCCATACTATCATCAGCCCATATCTTTGGAGCGACACAAAATACTGTAACAATCCTCTTGCTCGTCATATTATATATCTGATGTCGAGTTTTCTGTGGAATAAGCATAGCATCTCCTGCTTTGAATACGAATGTCTCTCCTGTCTCTGCATTGAAAGCAGTTGCTTCCCCCTCAAGTAAATAGTAACACTCATCTCCGTGCAGATGAAACCCAGCGGGCTCATAGTGGCTTCCTGGTGGTAGGACCCATTCACCCATTGTAATTTTGTCGGTACTTGCAAATACCTGATTCTCTACCTGTGTCCCTATAAAACCATAGAGAAAAGGTACATACATTTCCTCAGTGATCTTGCAGGGCCTTTTTTCTGATGAAGGAAATGGAGTGTTTCCAATCCAATCAGGAACTTTGGCCGAATCTGTGTTCTTATCCTGATTCTCAGACATTTTCCTCCTCCATTAATAAAATGTAGAACCAAAATATCTTTTTCTTTATATCAGTTTTATTGTATAATGCACTTCGCATTTTTAAAGATTTAAAGAGAAACTAAAAAGAAATATGAAGTTTGAAACTATTCAATAAATTAATGTTTTATCTTGATGAATTCAGGTATTTTATACAAGAATTTAAGTTACGTTAAGAATCAAAGATATAAAATCAGCCGCAATAGCTTGACTGTAGCTGTAAAAATATATTTTAAGTAAAAAACTCATTCTCTTCAGCATTCTTAACAAACTCCAAAAGCTCATCCTCAGTCATCTTAAAAAGTGCAAACAGACCTTTATTTATACAGTGCCCATGCCCTCTATGGGTACTGGTTATGTAATCATCTTTTGATAAGACTGACATTGCACCTACTGCAGTAGCCTCCCGCCCAACACTCAAATGTGTGGTTCCTCCGAAGATGTATCCCTCATAAGGTACAAAGCGCTTGCTATCAAGATCCCTAAACATATACTCGAAGTTTCTCTGAAGGGTCATTGATCGATAAAGTGTTATTGCTTCCTTCTCATTCTTCCTTTGATTTAGGTATATATATCAAAACAGGAATTTCATAGAATGTAATCTTTTTTTACTGCTATCCGCTGAAGTACATAAATACTTTTTATATTTGATTTCGATTACCATGCTTTTTTGACTTAGTATCTCTCAGCATATTTTTTCATATAGCTCTATTATTACATTATCCGGTCCTTTAAAATAGCAGATTTTTGGCCCATTTTCCCTAGTAATCATCGGGGGAGAATAAAACACATAGCCCATCGATTTTATTCTATCATATTCTTTATCTATATCAGAAACGAGGAATGCGATGTGAATGAGTCCAGGCTCATACTGTTCTTTGTAATATAGATTCTCTTTCTCCTTATTCTCGTATTCTATTAATTCAATTCTCACAATATCCTTTTTTACAACACAAATATTTAATACTGCATTTTCTACATCAACAACTCTGCTTATCTTTTTTCCAGAATGATAGGCTATATAATCAATTTCCATTTCCATTACTTTGGTATAGAATTTTATTGATTCTTCAAGATTTACTACACTGATTCCTACATGGTAAAATTTCTCAATCATGATATATCTCTGATAACCAATCTTTGTATCTAAACTTCTTTATATATTGGCATACAAGAAAAAAAATTATATTGAGATAATGGTTTTATCAAATGTCAATTATCCTGTTTTATCGATTTTCAAGAGTTTATTATTCTCAAGATCGAATATTATATTATTTTTTAATAGACTTCATCCAAGAGATGAAGATGTTATATAAGACTTTATAGTTGTTTGGAATTAGGAAAATATTATAAAATCTTCAATAAATTTGAATTTACGCTTTATCGCTGGGGATTTCATATTAAATACGGCTTTTGAATATTTTTTTATCATTTATTTATGAGATTTTCCAATATTTATGAGATGTTCCAAAATCATTTAAAATATTTATCTTGACAATTATTATAATACTCAGTACACTAATTATCAAATAATAAATATCCTTTTTTCATAAGAATTTAATGTATATTTATTGTTTTTACAGATATGTGTTTAATGAAAATTAACTCTTAATTCATATAAACTTCTAGATATAATAATTTTTATTAGTAAAGAGATACATTTACTTTTTTGTCTATTTTTATATGTGTAATCAAAATATAAGCAAAAATTATTCTAAAATTGAGGAGACATTTCATAATGCTCAATTTTATTTACCATATTCCAACAAAGATATTTTTTGGAAAGGGTCAGATTAAACATTTAGGAGAAGAGGTAAAAAGATATGGCACTAGAGTTCTTCTTGTTTATGGTCGTGGCAGTATAAAGAGGATGGGATTGTATGATAACATTATGAAGGAGTTAAAGGTTTCAAAAGTAAAAATATTTGAACTTGAGGGTATAAAGCCCAATCCTATATTGGATGATGTGTACAAGGGTGCCGAAATATGCAAAAAAGAAGGCGTAGATTTTATACTTCCAGCTGGCGGAGGCAGTACTATCGATTGTGCCAAGGCAATAGCAGCACAGGCAAAATATGATGGAGATATATGGGAGTTTTTTCGTAATCGTACTACAACGACGGTAAAAGATGCCCTTCCTATCGGGACTATTTTAACTCTTCCTGCAACAGGTTCTGAAATGAATGGTACCTCAGTTGTTACAAAAACGGAAACAAAAGATAAACTCTTTATTGAGAGTTCAGCTATAATTCCAAAATTCTCGATTTTAGATCCAGAATATACTTTTAGTGTACCAAGGGATCAAACTGCAAATGGTATTTGCGATATAATTATCCATGTGATGGAACAGTACTTTGACAAGACACCAAACACACCTTTGCAGGAAAGGTTTGCTGAGAGTATTATAAAAACCGTTGTAGAAAACAGTTCTACTGTACTTGAAAGGGCAAATGATTACGATGCAAGAGCAAATATCATGTGGTGCAGTAGCTGGGCATTAAATCATATGATAGGATATGGGAAAGAACAGGATTGGGCAACTCATCAAATACAACATGAAGTAGGTGGAATTTACGATATCCCCCACGCCGTAGGACTTGCAATTATATCTCCAAGATGGGCAAAGTACGTTCTCTCGGAGGGTACAGATAAGTTTGTACAGTTTGCAACACGGGTATGGGATGTAAAAACAGATGGCAAGACTGATAGGGAGATAGCACTTGAAGGAATAGCTAGATATAAAGATTTCTTCATAGAAATAGGATTGCCATCAAGTTTCAAAGAGATAAATATAGATGATAAATATTTTAAGTTGATGGCCAAAAAAGCCACAAGGTTTGGACCGATAGGAGGATATAAAAAATTAACTGCTGAAGATGTGCTAGAAATATATAAAATGTGTCTGGATTGATGAAATACAGAATAAGGGTGGAAATTTATATCATTTTGTCATCATTTGTTACTGTTATGATAAAGATTTTTGTATAGATCATAAATAAATAATATAGTTTTCTTATAAGCAGCAGAATATTTTATTGACTAAAATATAGTACTAAGTATACTATATTAAAATTATTTGAATGATTTGATAATATCTCGATACTCAATTTTTTTAAGGTAGAAAATAATGATTAAATCATTAAATGGAATCAATCACAGCTCAATCACTGTAAAGAATTTAGAAAAATCTCTAAAATTCTATAAAAAATATTTAGGTCTTAAGAAAGTAAACGAATTCGATATTACTATTAAAGCAGAAGGTTTATTAAAAGGTATTATCATAAAAGCAGTGTTCTTACGGGCTGGCGATGATGCTATTGAACTAATTGAATACCAGAACAAAGAGCCAGATAAAAGTAACGATTTGAACTCGTGGGATATAGGCTCACAGCATATTGCATTTTCAGTTACTGGTGTTGAGGAATTCTACAATACATTTAAAGATGAAATTAATTTTCTTTCTGCTCCGATTCACTCTAAGGCAGAAGGTTTAGATGTTACATGGACTTACTTGAAAGATCCAGATGGGGCTATTATAGAGCTTTCTGAGAATCATTTATAACATCTTCAAAATACCATTAATCAAAGAACATATTAAAGTTGATTTTGATGATACAATATGAATATTGCACTTCACTTTGTTTACTAAAAGATAACTGTTTTATATGTCGTGAATAATATAAATTGGAATATCTAATTTTAATAAGGGGGTATAAAAAATGTCAACTCTTTGTAGTAAATGCAAACTTTTAGGGGCATTTTGTTTGGCAATTGTTTTTATAATTTTCTCCATGTGCCCAATTTTTGCAGGTGAGAAGCCTGAAGAAGAAGTAGTTACAATTCGGCATATACACCAATGGTGGAGGGAACCGGAACTGGAAGTTATGAGAAAGGTTTGGAAGGATTTCGAGCTGCAGAACCCAAACATTCGACTTGAAATAACACAAGTTCCCTGGTCGGATGCATATAGAGAGATAACAACGGCCTTAGCAGGGGGAGAAATGCCGGATGTAATAATACTTGGCATGACGTGGCACGCAGAACTGATGGAAATAGGGGCTCTAGAACCTCTAAATGATTATATAACTCCAAAAATGCGTGAAGATTTTTTTCTATTGGATTTCTATACAATTGACGGTAAACTTACTGGAATTCCTGTAACTACTGGACCATGGGGAATGATCTATAGACGCGATATGTTTGAAGAAGCTGGTCTAGATCCCGACTTACCACCAAAAACATGGGATGAATTAGTTGAATATGCGAAAAAGCTGAAAAAATATACAGGAGCTTGGGCTATTGGAACTTATTGTATACAGCCAAAACTTATATGGAATTGGGTCCCTGTGATGTATACTGCAGGATGCCCTTTACTGGCTAAAGAGGGAGGAAAATGGAAATCAGTAATAAATACTCATGAGGGTTTGAGCGGAATGCACGCATTTATAGACTTAATAACAGTTCATAAGGTAATGCCTAAGGATGTAGTTGGAGAAGGATATTCTGAGACGTTAGAAGGCTTTAAACAGGGAAAGTATCCTATTCTTGGACCTCATATGCTTTCTATTGGACCGGAATTAACCAAATGGGATCCTGGCAGGACTAAATGGGCTTTTATGCAAGTTCCTGTAATAAAAGAAAGAGTCGCATTAGCTTCTAACACTGCTTATGCTATGTCTAGCACAAGCAAGCATAAAAAGGAGGCTTGGAAGTTCATAGAATTTATTACGACCCCACAAGTAATATTAGATGTCAATATTGCAGCTGCGCAGCCACCAACTAGGAAATCGCTTATGGATCATCCGATGGCTCAAGATTATCCTGTACAGGCACAAATACAAGTTGCTCAATATGCTACAGGACATCCTGTATGTAGGGCTTTTACAGAGATAATGGATAAAATTTATGCTCCAATTGTACAGGAGGCAATGTTGGGGAAGATAAGTGTTGAGGAGGCAGCAAAACTTATGGATGAAGAGGCTTCCAAAATCTTAGAAAAATATTAAATAGATCAGTATTCACTAGCTATTTTCTTATTTTAGGTAGCTTTTAATGGTAAGATGTTTTTAAGCCTTTGATTTATCTTGGACAAATGTGTAATAACAAAATATAAATGAGTAAATGTGGTATAAGCTCGGAGGAATTAATAGAACATAAAATTTTTAGCCTCTTATCCTACCGGGCTTATGCCATTAATCTAAATCATTATAAAATGTAATTACTTTTAAACAGGAACCTTTGATTGGGAGCGTACTATTAAGCATTTTTACATAATAATATATACTACCAAATAATATTTACCACCATGGCTAAATTAATCTCCACTGTACACATTACTATATAGACTTAGACTGATGAATAAAAAGGAACGATTAACAAAGGCCTTTGAACTAGAAATGCCTGACAGACCGCCAATTCTAGGTGGCTGGTTAGCAGCGCCCAATCATATTCAAGCTCTTACTCGTTGTTCCGAAGATGAGTACTGGTCAGACCCATTCTACTGGGGATTAGAGGCAGAGCGTATTTTGGGTACAGATGGGATAGTAACCTTTTTCAAACCTGTCGCTCGTGGTGAATACAGAATTGTAGACAGAAAAGTATTCGAGGAACGCGCAGCATATACGGTGGAAGAAGTTTTAGCTGAAATTGAAGCTCTGCCTGATCCGGAGGAATTAAAAGCCAATTTTGATGAAGACAGAGAATATAAAGATTTTATAGCTGAGTTTAAGGATAATCAGTCTCAATGTGGCGAGATGTTATGGTGTCCGGCTGATTTTAGAATGCTTCCGATGGCACTCTGGCACTTAAAGTATGGATACGAAGGTGCATTGATGACGCTGGCCCTCCATCCTGATCGCTATCGGAAGCTCATTCAAGTTAGTGCTGAGAGGGGCCATCAGAAGGCCATCTTACGAGCACGGGCTATACAGGAGGGAATACATCCACGAGCGATACTGACTGGAGAGGATCTATGTTGCCATAGGGGACCGATGGTGTCACCTGAGTATCTACGTCGTGAGTATTTTCCATTGTTAGAGTATGCTTTTGAGCCTTTATTAGAGGTGGGGGCAAGGATTGTATGGCATTGTGACGGTGATTTTCGTCCTTTACTTAATGACTTATTAGCCTGTGGTGTAAGTGGGTTTCAGGGGTTTCAGCGTGAGTGTGGAATGGAGTTGGAATGGATAGTTAACCTCCGCACCCAAAATGGTGAACGGGTACTCATCTTTGGGCCGATGTCAGTGACTACCACATTGCCTCATGGAACACCGGATGATGTTAGAGCCGAGGTACATCGTGCAATAGATCTATGCAGGGAGAAGGCCTCGCTAGTATTCTTTACTAGTAACACAATAAATCCAGATGTCCCACTAGAGAATATACTTGTCTTTTGGCAGACTGTTCTTAAGAGCACATGGTAGTTTAGAAGAATCGTTGATGGTGGGTTATAGCTCTCTATTTATCCTTATTTGCAGAGGATTTAATTTTTTAATATATGATACAATTTATTAATCCATTGGATATCTTCTAAGAGGATGTAGTAGTCTTCAGAAGGAAGTGTCGATATAACTGGTATTAAATGCTGTGACTGATATATAAATTATTTAGTGTCAAATAAGAAGAGTGAAGTTCATAAAGGTTTTAAATTAACCAAAAATATAAGTTATATTTTCTAAATTATTGTTAAAGTGTAATAAACGATCAAAATTATTATTATGAAGGAACACTTCATAGAAAATAGAAAATTTTATATAGAATAAGTTTAGAAATAGGTCGGATTAAATATATAGTTACAGTAATAAGAAGATCCTAATTTTATTAATATAGTTGATAAAAATATTTTCTTGACAAGAATATAGTACTAAGTGTAATATTTTTTTTCATTATAATAAAGATTATCTAACTAAGTGCTTTTAATCCAATAAAGATAAAAAGAAATTTTAAATTATTTTATATATTGAAAATCCTTTTGGATTTTATTTAAAATCAAAATTTATATTTAAGGAGGTATAAAAAGATGTTGATTTTTAAAAGGAAAGGCAAAAGTATTTTGGCAATATTTGGAATCATTACTTTTATTACCTTGCTTTTATTCCCTGCCTTAGCTGGTGAAGAAGAAGCAGCAGAAGTTACTATCAAGTTCATGCATGAATATTGGAGAGATCCAGAACTTGAGGTCTTGAGAAAACAACTCGAGGAGTTTGAGTCTCAAAACCCAAACATTCATCTTGAAGTAACACAGGTCCCCTGGTCGGATGCGTATAGAGAGATTACAACAGCTTTGGCAGGAGGCGTAATGCCAGATGTACTAGAACTTGGCATGACCTGGCATGGGGAATTCATGGATATAGGTGCTCTCGAACCTCTAAATGATTATATAACGCCAGAAATGAAATCAGATATTTTTAATTCATCATGGGAGTTCTGGACAGTTGATGGTAAAATTGCTGGTGTCCCAACTGAAGCTCAACCATGGGGCTTGTCCTATAGACGTGATATTTTTAAGGAAGCTGGTCTTGATCCTGATAAGCCACCAAAAACATGGGATGAATTAGTTAAGTATGCAAAAAAGCTGAAAGAGCATACAGGTGGTTGGGGAGTGGGTATCTATGCAATACAGCCAAAAGTCCAGTGGTGCTGGATTCCGGTAATGATTTCTGCAGATTGTCCCTTACTGGCTAAAGAAGGGGGAAAATGGAAATCGGTAATCAATACCCCAAATGGCTTGAGTGGAATGCACGCTTTCATAGACTTGGTAACGGTTCATAAGGTAATGCCTGTGGACGTAGTGGGAGAAGGATTTACCGAATGTATAGAGGGATTTAAACAGGGAAAATATCCAATTATAACGCCTATAGGCCTTTTTATTGAACCAAACTTAACCCCCTGGGACCCGAGTCAGGCTAAATGGGCTTTTGCAGAACTTCCTGTAATAAATCGAAAAGGAACACTAGCTTCTCACACCGCTTATGCAATATCTAGTTCATGCGAGCACAAAAAGGAAGCTTGGAAGCTAATAGAATTTCTTGCGAGTTCAGAAAATATTATAGAAATTAGTATTGCTGGTAACCTTAACCCGCCTAGAAGATCTGCTATGGATCATCCATTTTTTCAAAAACCTTATTTAGCGGCAAGATTGAAGAGTTCTGAATTTGCCCTAGGCATGCCCAAACATAAGGCTTTCACAGAAATAATGGATAAAGTTTATGCTCCAATCGTACAGGAGGCAATGTTAGGGAAGATAAGTGTTGAAGAAGCAGCTAAACAAATGGATAGAGAGGCTAACAAGGTATTGGCAAAATATTAACGAGATCAGTTTTCATTGAATTATTATCAAACCTGTCGCTCGTGGTGAATACAGAATTGTAGACAGAAAAGTATTCGAGGAACGCGCAGCATATACGGTGGAAGAAGTTTTAGCTGAAATTGAAGCTCTGCCTGATCCGGAGGAATTAAAAGCCAATTTTGATGAAGACAGAGAATATAAAGATTTTATAGCTGAGTTTAAGGATAATCAGTCTCAATGTGGCGAGATGTTATGGTGTCCGGCTGATTTTAGAATGCTTCCGATGGCACTCTGGCACTTAAAGTATGGATACGAAGGTGCATTGATGACGCTGGCCCTCCATCCTGATCGCTATCGGAAGCTCATTCAAGTTAGTGCTGAGAGGGGCCATCAGAAGGCCATCTTACGAGCACGGGCTATACAGGAGGGAATACATCCACGAGCGATACTGACTGGAGAGGATCTATGTTGCCATAGGGGACCGATGGTGTCACCTGAGTATCTACGTCGTGAGTATTTTCCATTGTTAGAGTATGCTTTTGAGCCTTTATTAGAGGTGGGGGCAAGGATTGTATGGCATTGTGACGGTGATTTTCGTCCTTTACTTAATGACTTATTAGCCTGTGGTGTAAGTGGGTTTCAGGGGTTTCAGCGTGAGTGTGGAATGGAGTTGGAATGGATAGTTAACCTCCGCACCCAAAATGGTGAACGGGTACTCATCTTTGGGCCGATGTCAGTGACTACCACATTGCCTCATGGAACACCGGATGATGTTAGAGCCGAGGTACATCGTGCAATAGATCTATGCAGGGAGAAGGCCTCGCTAGTATTCTTTACTAGTAACACAATAAATCCAGATGTCCCACTAGAGAATATACTTGTCTTTTGGCAGACTGTTCTTAAGAGCACATGGTAGTTTAGAAGAATCGTTGATGGTGGGTTATAGCTCTCTATTTATCCTTATTTGCAGAGGATTTAATTTTTTAATATATGATACAATTTATTAATCCATTGGATATCTTCTAAGAGGATGTAGTAGTCTTCAGAGGAAGTGTCGATATAACTGGTATTAAATGCTGTGACTGATATATAAGCTATTTTGATTAACTTGATATTTTTGAAATACCATTGAATTGTATTGAAAAGGATGAGAAGAATAAAGATTTTAATTTAAATTTTTACAAATAGAAGCTACAAAGTTATATATATTGTTTTGGAGGTTTTGTGTATAGTTATCATAAGAAACTTTCAAAGTTTCGTAAACGGATACCTATTTACATTTTAATAATACCCAGTTTCATACCCATGCTACTACTTATTATCAGGCCATTAATTAACGGTGTATGGTTGGGATTTACTAAAACTCATTTATTAGGGGCAGAGAGTCAGTTCATAGGGCTTAAAAACTATGTAGAGTTGTTTACCAGTGATAGAGTTTATTGGAAAGCTTTTATTCATACAATCACTTGGACCGTTTCTTCAGATATCCTTATATTAACCTTTGGCTTAATTTTGGCGATCCTACTGAATCTCAAGCTAAAGGGAATAGAGGTCTTTCGCACAATTGTATTAATCCCCTGGATTCTCCCGGTTGCAATTGTTGCATTAATATGGGAACTTTTATATTGGCAAGACTATGGAGTAATCAACTTTTTTCTAAAACGTATTGGTATTATATCGGAGAATATCAAGTGGCTGAGTAATCCAAATATTGTATTATTTGCATGTGTGGTACCTTTCAGTTGGTGGAGAATCCCATTTGCTACGATAATGCTTCTTGCAGGACTTCAAGTGATTCCTTCTGAACTTTATGAAGCGGCAGAAATCGATGGCGCAAATTCAATTAAAAGGTTTATTTATATAACTTTTCCTCTTATGGAACCAATATTAATGACAGTTTTTCTTGTTACCACTATATGGGCTGTTGGTAGCTTTCCCATAGTCTGGATACTTACCGGAGGTGGTCCAGCGAACAGTTCAGAACTTTTGAGTACTTTCAGTTATGCAACAGCTTTTAGTTATCTCGATATTGGATATGCTGCTGCTATTGCTGATACAATGTTATTGCTGGTAGTACCTATTGGTGTTTTTTACTTACGCAGGATGTCACGATAGGGGCATAGAGGGCTCACAAATATGATTCTTAAATTAAGAAAGAGTCACAGAAAGGCTATAGTTACTATAATACAATACATATTGCTTATAATAGGTGTGGGATTGCTTTTATTTCCATTTTTATGGATGATTTCAATATCGCTTAAACCAAATGTCGAGATTTTTTCTGATCTACAGAGATTAATACCTAAAAATATTAGTTTTGAACATTACAAATTTGTATTAAATAAGACTAACTTTGGCAGGTTCTTTATTAATAGTGTTATAGTAGCTGTTCCAGTTTCATTTTTTACAACCTTCATTACCATGTTTGCTGCTTATGCCATTTCAAGAGCCATAGTGCGTGGACGGAGTGCAGTAATAAGCATGATTTTAGGACAGCAGATGTTTCCAGTGGTTCTGCTATTAATACCCATTTTTATAATCTTAAGAAGAATAGGATTAGTTAACACCTATGGAGGGATTATTCTAGTGCATATAACTTTTGCTATTCCCTTTACAATGCTTATGCTCACAGGATATTTTGAGTCAATTCCCGCAGAGCTGGAAGAGGCTGCTATGATAGATGGGTGTACAAGGATTGGAGCTATTTTAAGAATAACTCTTCCATTATCTGCACCGTGCATTGCTGCAGCAGCTACTTTTGCCTTCATGGTTTCATGGCATGAATATACCTTCGCACTTACAATTTTACGTTCTGAAGATTTGAGAACACTGCCGGTGGGATTAGCATTATTTAAGGATGCTCATAGAATTATGTGGGGGCCCACGATGGCTGGATCTGTCCTTACTGTGTTGCCGGCAGTCTTGTTGTTTATGTTTCTACAGAAGCTGATTACGAAAGGTTTAGTCGCAGGTGCTGTAAAAGGATGAAAAATAGATATAAAATGAGAGACCTACTATTTTTAATGTATGGATTTAATGGTAGCTTTTAAGGTATTTTTTTAAACAGGTGCTGGGAGAGGTGCCAATCATGAAAAGTGGATACAGAAATCGTATTTTAAAAATAAATCTTAACACAGAAGAAAAAGAGATTGAATTGATTGATGAAGATATAACGAGAATGTTTCTTGGGGGAAAAGGTATTGGAGGATTCTTATTGTATAATGAGTTGGGAAAATGTAAAAAGTCAATTGATCCCTTTAGTCCTGATAATGTCATCATCTTTGCTCCAGGTCCTCTTACAGGAAGCTTTTCACCTGGAAGTGCGAAATATGCTATAGTGACAAAGTCACCTTTGAGCGGGACATTTTTGGACACCTTGGTAGGTGGTTTCATCGGTCCTGAAATAAAACTTGCCGATTATGGTGCGGTAATGATAAAAGGTCGGGCAAAACAACCAAGCTATATCTTTGTTGATGATGATAAAGTTGAGATACGAAACGCTTCTTCTTTAAAAGGGTTGAGCTGTAGTGAAACAGAAGATGCAATTAGAAATGAGATTGGGGATTCGAATATTCGAATTGCCAGTATTGGGGTTGCTGGGGAAAATTTGGTGAGGTTTGCATGTATTACTAATGATTATCACAGACATGCTGGGAGAGGTGGGGCTGGTGCAGTGATGGGATCTAAAAATCTTAAAGCAATTGCTTTTAGAGGAAGCCGTGGAATAAAGGTACATGATCTCTCAACTTATAAGAAAGTTGCAATGGAAGCATACGAAGCTGTCAGGTCGAGTCCTGGATATGAAGCTCTATGCACTACTGCTACTACAACTGGAATAGGGATATATAGCGAAGTGGGGACTTTTCCTACAAGAAACCACTCCACTGGAGTTTTTGAAGGCTCTGACAAGATAGCTGAAGGTGTAAAAAAATATATTAAAACTAATAAATCCTGTTATGCCTGCAATGAACGCTGTGGCATATTTCGCGTAATTGATGAAGGTAGGTATATTGCTCAAGGAGTAGGACCGGAATACGAGTCAATTGCTCTTTTAGGGCCAAACTGTGGCATAGATAGTATAGAGGCTATTAGCAAGGCTAATGTTTTAGCTTCAGAGTATGGATTGGATACTATATCAACAGGTTCTATAGTCGGCTTTGCAATGGAATGCTTTGAGAGGGGTATCA
>CAYRKG010000017.1:0-76158 GCA_964424795.1 uncultured Spirochaetota bacterium | reverse complement strand
CTGGGCCACAGGTTCCAATAATGGCTAGCTCCATCGCATGGCTCCCGCCATCCGTTACCTGTGGATACAAACCTTCCGTGCTTAATCCACTTGAGGCTATTATATTCATAAACGCTTTATTCGTCTCTTCCTGGCCAACTGTAGCAGTATATTTAATCACACCATCCTTGAATGGACTATTCTCAGAGTTAAGGTTAAACATGCGCATCTTCATGGCAGGATGAACAGGCAGTGATACATTTCCAATAGCAACGTTTACCTCTCCAACATTATCAGTTCTTTTCATATATTCGATCTGAGCCAGCCGAATAGCTGAGGGAAATCTCTTTTTAAAATGCTCAGACATTTCAGCTTTTCTCATATCTTTCTCCTAATCATAAATATTGAAACTACTATATTTTACCTCAAACCTTAAAAAAGCGTTATTATAATCTCTATATTACAAGTCATCCTTCGATATCTATTGTTTCCATTACTGTTACTGTGGTCAATTTTATCCAGTCATTTTTCTTAAAACAAAGATCTTTCTTTCACATTTCAAAATTAAATCTCTTAATTTCCTAATCTCAATCAACCACCGCCTGCGAATGAAAGGATCTTCACTTCATCCCCTTCACTCAATGTATATTCTATATCCCGGGGAGAACCATTCACCAAAAATACCTTTCCCAATCTTTCTGGTATATTTAAATGGGAAATTAGACCCTGAATAGTAGTATTTTCGGGTATGGATATACTATTATCCCTGTTAATTTTACCCTCTCCATATTTCTTCAAAATTGTATACAGTTTTACCTTTACTTTCATACTAATCACTTCTCTTCAAGTTCCAATTCCCTAAGTTTATCTTTTGAAGGCTTTCCTGTTTTTAAATCCCATCCCCTTGCCTCATAGTATTCATTTAACATCCCTTCATAGTCCATAATCACACATCTCTTCTCATCTTTATAAATACCAAATGATGGTATTTTCTTCACTCTTTCAGGTATTAAATCATCTTTACGGCCAAAGCCTTCCCTCATATTAAACAACCGCTGTAGATTGGTAACCCTTTCTCCGACTTTTAATAGCTCCCAGCCATCTATTTCCCAGCCAGTTAATGCTGAAAGCATATCTGCATAGTGATCTATATTTAATCCTCCATACATAAAGAATTTACAGATGCTTAATACATCAGGCATTGTTAAACCATCCTGCAGTATTTTGACGCTCTTTCCTTTTCCCTTCTCATCCCACCTGTGAACTGTATTTGGATCCTGAAGGCCGTATTTAACCATACCAAAGTCAAGTTTTCCAGAATCATATGCCATTCCTTCAAGCGGATGTATATGGCACATTCCCCTATTTGCCGTACCGTAGGCTACAGCGAGTGCTTTACCTGACCTCGGATCATGGGCAGGCGCTTCAAGCCCTTTCCCCTGAATTGCAAACTCTTCAGATCCTCGGCCTAATTTTTCAGAAGCTATCTTTACTCCTTCCGCCAGTATATCGCCAATGCCTTCCCTCATCGATATTAGCTTTACCAGTTTAGGAAGAGCTTCAGGATTGCCCCAGCTCAAATCCAGGTCTCCGATGTCTTTCTTTTCAATAACTCCCCTCTCATAGCACTCCATAGCAAAGGCTATGATAGCACCTGCAGAGATTGTATCAATACCGTATTCATTGCATAAATATGTGGCATGGATTGCTGCTTCTATATTATCATTTAAGACAAATGCTGTAAAAGCCGATAGCGATTCATACTCACAACCTTCATGTACCGGTGTCTTATATTTACCCTCTTTTACCTCTGAAATTCTTCCGCAAGCAATAGGACATCCCCGATAGCATGGATGATTTTTTACCAGATAATTTTTAAAGAATTGATCGTATATCTCTTCTGCCTTCCCCCATTGATTTGATTGCCAGTTCTTTGTTGGCCAGTCACCTGCAGCATCGTTCGGTACCATGTCACCGGTAGTTCCATGTTCCTTATATCCTGCGGCTATCTCATTCTCTCGGACTACCTCCATAGCTCTCTTTATTGCTTCTTTCAGCCTCTGTGGCTGAGCAACATTAACCTCCTTTGAGCCTTTTACTGCAATAGCAATAAGATTCTTTGAACCCATAACAGCACCTAGTCCACATCTCCCTGCTGCGCGCTGATCAATCAATGCAACTGCAATCTTTACCAGCTTTTCTCCAGCGGGTCCTATGCACATCACAGCAATCTTTTGGTCCTCCAGTTCATCACGAATCATTTTTACTTTTTCTGATATTGATTTACCGCTTAAATGCTCTGCCTTCTTTATTTCAACATCTTCATCATTTATTGCGATGTATACAGGCTCATTAGATCTATCCTCTATAATGACTGCATCATAACCTGCCCTCTTCAGATCAGGCCCGAAATCAGTTCCGCATTTTGTCTCACTCCAGGCATTTGTTAACGGTGATTTGAAACATACCATTATACTTCCGCCTCCAGGGATGCGGTTTAGTGATAATGGGCTTGTAGCGAAAATGAGCTTATTGGCCTTTGATAAGGGGTCAATCCCCTTTTTGAGTTCATTGTACAGAATCCTTGCTCCATATCCTGTCCCACCTAGATATTTTCTTAAAACCTCGGGATCGATGTTTTCTGCAGTCGCTTTTCTATTATTAAGAGATATCCTCAGCTGTTTTCCTGCATATCCATAAATATTCTTATCCATAGTTAGCCCCTTTAGGTAAATTCCTAATTAGCCGACGGTAACCAGTTAATTCTTAGCGGATAATTATACTATATAGAATAATAATCTACAGTCATGTAATTGTCAAAATATGATAAACATACAATTTTCTTTACAAGACTAATTACCTTATACTGAAAAATATTTTTGATCTCTGTTACACATTCGTCTTATTGTCTCAAACCGCCAAGAGTTTAAAAAATAAATAAGAGATGTACTGCTATAGTAAGCTAAAAAAATGGGGGCTTAGCAAATCGTTAAATAATATTTCCATATATATAAAGACTAGTTTTTAATGAATGAAGAATTGACCTTTCCACTGTCTATATTCTTGTAAAATCAATATACATGCATTATATTGATTCAGCCATGACTAAAATAAATTCTTCAAGCAAGGATAAAATTGTTATCAGTGCACAAAATATCCATAAATCATATGGAACGCTCAAAGCAGTAAATGGATTGAGCTTCAAACTACATCAATCAACCTGCTTCGGTTTCCTCGGCCCAAACGGTGCCGGAAAAACCACAATGATGAATATGATTTATGGCAAATGCATGCGTGACTCCTATCCTGATGGCTATATAGATGTCTTCGGATACGATCCCGGCAGAAATGAACTCGAGATCAAATATTTTTCAGGGGTCGTTCCACAGGAAAATAACCTCGATGTGGAGCTCAATGTAACAAAAAACCTGCTCATCTACTCGAAATTCTATGCAATTCCAAAAACAGAGGCTGAAAAAAGAATAGAGAGGCTTCTTGAATTCATGGAGCTTGCGGATAAGAAGAAAGCTAAAATAAAAGAGCTATCAGGAGGAATGAAAAGAAGACTTATTATTGCCAGGGCACTTTTGAACAATCCGAAACTCCTCATCCTTGATGAGCCTACTACCGGACTTGACCCCCAGGTACGGCACCTCATATGGGATAAGCTACGCCAGCTGAAAAACACAGGAACAACAATTCTTTTGACCACGCATTACATGGAAGAAGCTTTCCAGCTGGCAGATCAGATCCTCATTATGCATCAAGGAGAAAAATTAATGGCTGGAAATCCACAAAAACTACTCGATCAAAATATGGAGAAATATGTACTTGAAGTGCAAAACATGGATTCCTTACAGTTGATTCAGGATTATACGAAAGACAAAAAAATCAGGCTGGATAGATCGCAGGAGGTTATTCTTCTATACTCCGATGATATCGATCTGCTGAAGAGCATATCAGAGAATTTGAATCCAGGTGATTACTATCACCGTCAGACGAACCTTGAAGATCTTTTTCTAAAATTAACAGGCAGGGAGCTCTATGAAAAACAATAAACCACTATTATATATGAGAATTTTCAGTGTCTGGTACAGACACATGCGCGTTTATACAAAAAACCTAATAGCAAATGGTCTGCCACCCTTTCTGGAACCACTTATCTTTCTTGTTGCAATCGGATTAGGGCTCGGCAGATATATTACTGAAATGAAGGGCATTCCCTATCTGACATTTCTTGCCACAGGACTTCTCGTAACAACAGCTATGTTTACATCGGCCTTTGAATGTTCTTACGGCACTTTTATAAGGCTTGAGTTCGATAAAGCTTATGATGGAATGCTTGCAGCTCCAATTAATGTAAACAACCTCTTCATAGGTGAAATTCTTTGGGCCGGAACAAAAGGTCTATTCTTCTCTTTGGCTGTTCTCGTTATTATATCCGCCTTTGGCATCCTCCCTTTACATTTAAGCTTTATGGCCCCTTTTGTGGGATTCATAACCGGAGTTATGTTTGCATCGCTCTCTCTGCTGGTTACCTCATTTGTCAAGGATATAAACCAGTTTAGCTTTTATTTTACAGGATTTCTTTCCCCCATGTTCTTCTTTTCCGGGGTTGTATTTTCACTGGACACTCTTCCCGTTTTCATGCAGTATATCGCAGAGACCTTCCCACTCACTCATTCAGTCAGATTGGTGAGGGCGGTCTGCTTTCAGGACTGGAGGATTAGTATCATCTTTGATCTATGTTATGTTCTGGCTATTACGCTTATCACAGCTTTTTTCGCTATAAGACGCTTAAGAAAAATTCTGATCACCTGACCAGATTTGGAAACCTACATCTTACTGCCTTTATATAAAAATTACAGTGGTACCTGATAATTGAGAATGTGACTTGTTCATATTAGTACCTTGATAATTGTGAATGAGGCTTGTCAGCATTAGGGAAAAAATCAATTATTCTATGGAGCTTCTCTTCTATCCAATAAACTATCCTTAGATGAAATGATTCTCTTGATTAAAAATTGAGGCATTCGCCTCTTGAACCAGTCTGTATACTCCTTATAAGTTAATTCTCCTGTCATGATTTTCAGATATTTGTTCATGGCATCATCACTCCTCATGACTGTATCAAGTACAAATTTTGAATACCTGAAATAGAGGTCTGCAACCTTAGATGAGTACTTTAAATCATTCCCGAAGATCTCGTAACAGAGCTTTTGGTAATCTTTTACAGATCCTTCAGTAAAATTACCTGTTTCATGGCAAGAAACAGCAGTCATTGCAGCAATCCTCCCCGATGAAATAGCAAATCTTATTCCTTCTCCGGTAAAGGAATCCACAAATCCAGCAGCATCGCCTGTAAGCATGATTCTTTTTGCATAGACATTATGCCTGAATCTTGAAACAGGGATAAACCATCCCCTTATCCTGATATCAGTTTTAAGACTATGTATTGCAAGGAACTCCTTCAATCTTTTCGCAAGATTCCTTGATTTTGGAAAAGCTCCACCAATCCCGGCTGAAAGATAATCCCTCTTCGGAAAAAGCCATGCATAACCCCTGTCAATGAAACCGTAGCGGATAATAGCGATATCCCCTAGAAAATCGCTTATCTTTTTTTCTTCAAGAGGAATTTCTGCTATCACGCAGAACCATATCTCATCTTTGTCAAATCCACTTCTGACAGCTTTTAATACCCTGCTGTAAAATCCATCTGCACCAATTACAATATTCGCCTGATAGCTCTCTTTCCTAGTTCGCACTGTAACTTTATCAATATCCGGAATAACATCTACACACTCCTCTAACTCATGCACCTCTGCATCTGCCTGCCGGGCCTTTTCTAAAAGGTATCCATCAAACTTTTTGCGTGTAACCATAAAGGCAACACTTTTTTCATCCTTCACTATCTTATAAAAATCACCAACCTCGACCCTCACTCCATGACACTCTCGCTCAATAATACTATCGGGAAGCATAAAATCGAGCTCTTTCAATGCTGCAAGTGATAGCCCTCCGGCACAGACTTTGTATCTAGGGAGCTTTTCCTTCTCTAAAAGCAGGGTCTTAAGGTTATTCATGGAACAGTGGCGAGCAGCAGTTGAGCCTGCAGGACCTGCACCCACAACAATTACATCATATTTAGTCAAAACTAACTCCTATATTGGTCATTCCGGATGCATATTATATTTATCTTCATACCTTCTGAGAATATCCCAGTACGCACCGCGGTAACCTTTCCTGATGGCATCAATAAGCCTTTTATTCTGGTTATAGTTGTAGTTTCTTTCAGGCTTTGATGGATCAAAGAAAAAGTAAACGGGGTCCTCTCCAATGAGCCTGTCCAGCAGTTCGAAAACGAAAGGAGCGACTTTAGGCTCAAGATAAAACACAGGTTTTAATAGATCATCTCCTCCCAAAAGACCCTCCTTCATTCCCTTCTCCATCACCATACGAGAAAGAGTCGTTCCCGGATATACCCGAACGCCTATACTGAAACCAACCCGATCCGGCTTTAAACGCTTCATCAACTCAACCGTGTTGATTATACTCCTCTTCTCTTCCCCTGGCGAGCCAATCAGAAGATCAAGCATGACTGCTATACCTTCATCTTTACAGAGATTAACAGTATTCAAAATATCATCGGGCGTAAAATCGCGCCTTAATCTTTTCAACATCTCTAAGTCACCGTTGTCTACTCCGAAATTGATCCCCACACATCCTGCACTGTGCATCAACCTTGCTAGCTCTGCCGAGAAAGGTAACGGTGAGCAGTATGCATACCAGCGTAGCTTATCGCCAAGACCCTGGCGGATTATCTCCTTGCATACCTCCTTGGCATGCCAAATTGGGTCATTGAACTCGCTATCACAGGTATGAAGATGATCAATTCCATATGCAAGAAGCATTTTCAACTCATAAGCCACAGCCTCAGGTGGCCGGACACGTATCTCTTTGCCCTTTGCCTGAGGCTCAGGGCAATAGGTACACTGACGGATACAGCCGCGTTTTGTTTCAAAACCTGCCTGTCCTCCCTCAATAAAATAACGCCTGTTATCAAAAAAATCACGGTTCATCAGAGGTAAGCTCTCAAGTGATTGTGCTATAGTTGGGTTTCGGTGCAATGTACCATTATGATAAATTATTAAATTTGGGATGTCAGACCATTCTTCTTTTTTTTCTATCCTTTTTGCAAGAATATGAAAAGCAAACTCTCCATCCCTGAATATTCCGACATCTGCTTTACAGCTTTTTAAAACAAGCTCAGGCATTATCGAAAACCCTACACCGCCAACTACTATGGGGGCATCTGTATGTCCTCTTATCTTAGAAATGATAGTGGTAAACTCATCTATAAAGGACTCCCTGCTTGTGAATGCACAGTCATCTGTGTTTCTCAATGTAAGCCCCACCAGATCGAAATCCGCTTTATTAAAGAAGCTCGATATTCCGGAATCAAGATCATCATTGAAGCAGAGATCCAGGATCTCTATAAAATGGCCCTCACTGCTCAGTGTCTCAGCAACATATTCAAGACCGATCGGTGCTATAGGAGGTCTCATTCTATTCGTATTCACCAAAGCTATACGCATGATAGTAAATCCCTATGATTCATCGATAAAATTTAAAGAGAAAAAGTTTATCTATATGAATCCTGCATATAAAAGATGATTTTTCTTAAAAAATAGTATATAATTATTGTAGATAGTGTATTTATTATGTATAAATGTAAGGCTAAATTAAATGATAGATAGTAGTATAAAGAACTTCAATGAATATCTCAATTCAAAAAGTGATGATATTGAAAATGTAATTCATGAACTCTGGATTTCAAAAGATCAATCGTTGTGGGCCAAGGAGCCATATTTCTATATAAGGCTTGGAGAAACTGCTGATAAACTCGGCCAGGCAATATTTGCTCACGATATCCTGAAAGAAGGAGTACAATATTTTCCAGAGAACCTGCGATTAACTCAGTTATTCTCGCTATCATTAATCAAATGCGGCTTTTTAAATAAAGCAAGGGAGTTACTGGCAGATTTAATAAAAAAAGGACACTATGACGAAGAAACTATGGGCCTTCTGGGTCGTGTGTACAAGGATATGTGGTTAATATCAGGACGTGGCTCTCAAAGTAAGCAGTATCTCCTTCAATCCAGGAACCTTTACTTCCAGGCTTTCAGGAGGAATAAAGGATATTATTCTGGAATAAATGCTGCAAGCTTAAGTTACATGATAGGAGACAGAAATGCTGCAGAAAGATTGGCAAGGACTGTTTTAAAGATATGTTATAATCTTTTGAAAGATGCTGAAAACAGGGACTACTGGTCCCTTGCTACCCTTGGAGAGGGTTACCTGCTATTGGGAAAAGAGGAAGAGGCAAAAAAGTATTTTAGTCTGGCGATAGATTACAGTTCCAAAAATTATTCATATATCGCAAGTACTAAAAAGCAGGTTAGACTTTTAAGTAATTATATCGATATCCATGAAGATATCCATAACATATTAAAAATTCCACCAATCGTTGCTTTTACAGGACATATGATAGACCGTCCTGGCAGAAAAACACCCCGTTTTCCACCTGTAATCGAAAAAGAGATAAAAAAAGAGATAGAAAACAGGATAGAACAATTAAAGGCCGGTATAGGCTACTCATCTGCAGCATGTGGTTCAGATATCCTGTTTCTTGAATGTATGCAGGAGCGCAAAGCTGAAACAAATGTTATTCTACCATTTGAATTAGAAGATTTCTTTAAAACAAGCATCGATTTTGCCGGCGAAAAATGGGTAGAGAGAGCTCACAAGGTTCTAAAAAGGAGTTCCTTAACCTTACAGGCTACTGAAGGTAAATATCTTGGAGATGATCTATTATTCGATTATGCAAACTCTATAATAATGGGTAAAACCCTTTTAAGAAGTGATATTCTGGAAACCGAGCCAGTTCTTATGGCAGTTTGGGATGGTAATAAAAAGACACGTGCTGGCGGGACATCTGAGCTAATCAAAACATGGAAATCAAAACAATTGCCAATAGAAATTATTGATATAAACAAAATCAATAAAATACATGGAAAATATACAGAGGATACAAGGCCACCTGTACCAGAACCTGTTAAAAAAAATAATAAAGCTAAGAATGTTAAAAGAACAGTAAAGGTAATGTTATTCGCAGACCTGGTTGGATATAGCAGCCTGAAAGAAGAACAGTTTCCCTATTTTATCAATAACTACCTTGGGGCTATTGCAGATAATCTGAAAAGTTCTAAGCATAAACCTCTATTTAAAAATATATGGGGCGATGCCCTGTACTTTGTTTTTGACGATTTAATCTCAGCAGCTGAATATGCACTCGAATTAAGAGATTTTGTAAAAGAAACAGAGTGGAAGAAAATAAATCTCCCTGATGAATTAAATATCAGAATTGGATTACATGTGGGTCCGGTTTACTATGCTAAAGAGCCTATACTACAGAAGACAAACTATTTCGGTACTCATGTAAATAGGGCAGCAAGAATCGAACCCATAACCAATCCAGGAAACGTTTATGCGAGTGAGCAGTTCGCTGCGCTCCTTAAGGCAGATAAAAATAATGAGCTCGAATGTAAATATGTAGGGATAATCGTTCTTCCAAAAAAGTTTGGTAAATATCCCATCTACCATATCAAAAGAAAAAACGAAATAGAATAAAAAAGGAGAGATCGGCTTATGTTTAAAAAAGGAAAAAAGAGCTCCTCAGTAAAAGCCTCAAAAAAGGCTTCTGAGGAGAAAACTCTCGTTATGAAAAAACCCTCTACCGCAAAGACATCTGCTACTGGTAAAACTTCTGTTAAAAAGAAGGCAGTCTCGAAGAAAAAGACCGCTCCTGTAAAAACCGCACTTAAAAAGAAGGCTTCCCCTAAAAAGACTGCCTCTAAGAAAAAGGCTGCTCCTGTAAAAACCGCCCTTAAAAAGAAGACTGCCCCTAAAAAGGCTGCTGCGAGTAAAACTGTCACAAAGAAAAAGGCTGCTCCTGTAAAAACCACCCTTAAAAAGAAGGCTGCTGTGAGTAAGATTGTTATAAAGAAAAAGGCTGTTCCTGTAAAAACAGTCGCTAAAAAGAAGGCTGCCCCTAAAAAGACTGCCTCTAAGAAAAAGATCGCTCCTCCTAAAACCGTTTCTAAAAAGAGGGTGGCCTCTAAAAATATTGCTCCAATAAAACCACCATTTGCAGCTTATAATGGTATAAGGCCGTATTGTTTTACAAGCTATGCACATAAAAACATGAAAGAAGTATTTCAGGTAATTAAAAAATTAAACAATAACAGGTATCGAATATGGTATGATGAAGGAATAGAGCCTGGCAATGAATGGCCTGAAGTGGTTGGAACTGCAATTATAAAGTGCGACCAATTTCTTGTATTCATGAGCCCTCATGCTGCAGAATCAAGAAACGTAAGAAATGAGATCAATCTGGCCTTCAGTGAACATAAAAACATCCTTGTTGTATTTCTGCAAAAAACAAATCTATCGGAAGGAATGAGACTTCAGATAGGTACCGTTCAATTTATCAACAAATTCGAACTGTCAGATAAGGAATTCTATGACAAAATCACAAGGGTACTCGATAATAAATTGAAAAATTAGATTTAAAACTGGATTCCTGCTTTCGCAGGAATGACAAAAAAGAGTAATTTGCTTACTATCCCTGCCCGAGCTTCTTTTTTATCTCTTTTGACGGCTTAGTGCTCATCTCTTCAATTAATTTCTTTTGCCTGTTCAATTCCCATCAATGTAAAATCACGCACTCTCATTAAAAATTCGTTTCCCTCTAAGCCTGGTACGTATTCCGGAAGGTGTGAGAGTAAGCTTTATGATCCTGTACTGAAGTCTATAATATAGATACAAGGTAGGAACTAACCTGACTTTCCATTATAGAGATGACACCTGACAAAATGTCCCATCTTCATCTCTGTCATTTCAGGGTCCACTTCTGAACAGATATCCATCTTTTCAGGGCATCTTAAGTGAAAGCTGCATCCAGGCGGAACATTCACAGGGCTGGGAATCTCACCTCTAGAGACGATCTTCTTCGGCTTAAGTGCCTCCTCCTCCTTTGAAACAACAGGTATAGAGGAGAGAAGCATTCTCGTGTATGGATGTAGAGGGCTCTTAAAAAACATCACTGTAGGGGCAACCTCGCAGATCTTTCCCAGATACATGATGGCCACCCTGCTTGCCATATTCCGCATCAGGCTCAGATCATGGGTTATGAAAAGATAGGTTAGACTCAACTCCTCCTGTAATTGCATCAGTAACTTTATGATCTTTGCCTGTATAGAGACATCGAGGGCTGAAGTTGGCTCATCCAGAACTATAAAAGAAGGATTTGTTGCAAGCGCCCTCGCAATGGCAACTATCTGTCTCTCCCCACCACCGATTGCCTGCGGATATTTATACATGTATTCTGGCGGAAGCTCAACCATATCGAGCAGCCTCTTAATCTGTTCAGTAATACTACCATCTCCTGAGATATGATGGACTCTTAAAGGAAGCTCTAAAATCTGCTTTATGCTCCTCCTGGGGTTGAGTGATGAGCCCGGGTCCTGAAATACTATCTGGATCTCCTTTTTAAAATGTTTTGGACGCCTTTTTGACTCTCTTGAAATATCCTGTTCCCTAAAAAAGATACTCCCTTCAGTGGGACTATATATTCCCATGATTGTATAGGCCACTGTGCTCTTACCAGATCCTGACTCACCAACCAGACCCAGGGTTTCCTTCTCAAAAATAGAAAAACTGACCCCATCTGCAGCCTTTACTGTTCCCCTTTTTGTATAGAAGTACTTCTTCAATCCTTCAACTTTTATTATCTCTTCAGCCATTTTTATGACTCCCTAAAGAGAAAGCAGGCAACCTGATGATGGTCTCCTAAATCGAAGAAGGGGGGCCTCTCCTTCTTACAGATCGGCATCACATGAGGACAGCGGGGATTAAACCTGCAGCCCCAGGGCGGGTTCATGTAATCAGGTATCCTCCCGGAAATGCCCTCTGCAATACCCTCACCTGTGAGCTTTGGGACTGCCTTCATCAATCCCTGGGTATATGGGTGAAGAGGGCTTTCGAAAAGCTTCTCGGTCCCGGCAGTTTCAACCATGCCTCCGGCATACATCACGTACACCCTCTGGGTCCATTCCCTTACAAGCCCAAGTGAGTGCGTGATCAAGATTGTCGATGTTTCCTTCTCCTTAATCAGGATTCCCAGAAGCCGGAGAACCTGATCCTGAATGGTAACATCCAGAGAAGTTGTCGGTTCATCGGCTATTAATAGCTGGGATTCAGTAGCCAATGCCATTGCAATACAGATACGCTGCCTCATTCCGCCGCTTAATTGAATGGGATAGTTTTCTAAAATTCTCTCCGGGTCAGGTAGAGCAACATCCTGAAGCGACTGGATGGCCCTCTTTCGAATCTCCCTTTTGGATAGCCCATCGTGCAGGCTTGAATATTTAATAGCTTCCATAAGCTGATCTCCGATTGTAAAAACCGGATTGAGTGCTGCTGTGGGGTCCTGGAAGATCATCGAGATTCCCCGGGAATGCATTAGCTGAATATCCTTAGCTCCCATTTTCATGATGTCCTTACTCTTGAAGAAAATCTCCCCTTTAAAGACCTTTGCTGGTGGTATCGGGAGGAGCTTCAGGACCGATTTGGCTGTTGTTGTCTTCCCGCAGCCAGTTTCTCCCACAAGCCCGACCTTCTCACCTTCATACATAAAAAGATTAACCCCATTAAGAACCTTGAGAGTTCCTCCATAGACATTAAAATTCACATGCAGATCTTTTATATTCAGTAGCCTCTCAGCCATCAGACCTCCTCCACCTCAAGCATATCTCTCACTCCATCGCCAAGGAGGTTGAAGCCAAGCACTACAAACATAATGGCAAATGCAGGAAAAACTGCCATCCACCACTGATCGGGCATATACCTGCCTCCAGCAGCAACCATTGTACCGAGGTCTGGTGTTGGGGGCTGAGCACCTAATCCAACAAAACTGAGTGCTGAGCCGATCAAAATAACCCATCCCATATCCAGGCTTATTTTCGTAAAAATCGGACCGTAGCAGTTGGGAAGTATCTCTCTGAAGATGATATGGGGCCTTCCCGAGCCTGTAACCTCAGCTGCCTGGACAAAAAACTCATTCTTTATAGATGAAGCTATACCATACACCATCCTGCAGTACCATGGCCACCACATCAGGGTAACAGCCATCATTGCATTGAATACACTTGGAGTTAAGATCGAGCATACTGCAAGGGCAAGCACAAGAGGGGGGACTGCAACAAAAATATCAGTGAGTCGCATAATCACCGTATCAACCCATGTGCCCTTCATATATCCGGCGGTCAATCCTAGAGTGATTCCAATAGGTGCAGCTATTGATATAACAACCACTCCCATCTTCAAAGAGAACCTGAATCCGAAAAATATCCTGCTGAGGATATCCCTTCCAAAGACATCAGTACCAAACAGATATTTTAAACTTGGAGGCAGACTCGCTTCATCGAAATTAACGAATTTCCCTGCATGCTCAGGGTATGGGGCAACAAAGGGAGCAAATATAGCAAGACAAACAATAATCAGAATTATCGTAGCTCCTGTAATGGAAAGCGGATTTTTGGAGAATTTGTACCAGCCCCTCTTTACCTTCTCCCACCTTCTCGATAAATCTGCAGTCTTTGTTTTGCCCATACTATTTAACCCTCTCAGCACCAAGTCGAATTCGCGGATCAAGCCCCGCAACAACTATATCCACAATAATATTCACAACCAGGAACATCAGGCCAATCACCATGATTACAGCTACAATAGCATTCAAATCCTTGCGCAGCATCACATTTATCCCGTAACGTGATATCCCGGGCCAGTTGAAGATCAGCTCCACTAGAAATGCCCAGCCAAGCTGGGAAGCAAAATCGAGCCCCAATACCGATACAGTTGGTATAATAGAGATCCTCATAAGATACTTGGACATGATCTTTCTTTCAGGAATTGCCTGCGACCTCTCCAGAGCTATGAAATCCCTCTGAAGATTCTCGGTCATGCTCGAACGGGTAATCCTTGCCTCCTGAGCCATAGGACCCAAAGCCAGTGCTACACTTGGCATAATGAGATGTTTTAATCCATCGAAAAAGGCTGGAAAGTTGCCTGCAATAAGGCTGTCGATTGTAATCAATCCAGTTATTACAGAAGGTTGATCAATCCATGGGCTTAGTCTCCCTATAGTAGGGAGAATGTTCAAAATATACCCGAAAAGTAATAGAAAAAGGATGGCAAAAACAAAGGCAGGAGTACAGACACCCATATATGATATAACACGCACTACATTATCGGGCCATTTATTGGCGTATCGAGCAGATGCAACTCCGAGCATAATCCCAAAGATCGACATAATAATACCTGTGAAGAGCATTAATTCAAGTGTAGCGGGAAAGAACTCCTTTATATCGTCAGACACATTTCGTTTTGTGAAAAGGGACATACCAAAGTCGCCACGAATTGCGCCTTTTAGCCAGTAGTAGTACTGTATATAGATAGGCTTATTCAGGTGTAAATCTTCCCTGAACTTCTCTACAACAGACTCAGGGGCTCGCGGTCCCAAGGCCATCCTTGCTGGGTCACCTGGCATCACCCGGGCTATGAGGAATACAAGTACCGAAAGTCCGAGCATTACAAATATAGAATGCAGCAATCTTCGCAAAAAAAACTTTAAGAACCTCATAGTATCCAAAATGAGGAGAGGGAATGACCCTCTCCTCATCTAAGCTCCTTGTCCATTTATATCAATTACCTTTTCTTCTCTGGAAACACCTGGATGAAACGAGCATCAAAGACATAACCCATTACCGGAATATTCTCACCTGGCCTTATTGAAGGCCAGTCAATGTAGGATGCCTGATAGGCATGATTCTCCGCCTGTTCAAAACAATAGATAGATGGACAGATCTCATCGATCTTTTGCTGTATATCACGATAGGCCTTGAATCTCTCTTCTATATCTATAGTAGCTATAGCCTTCTCGATCATGGCATCAATTTTAGGATCCTGGAGCCATTCGTTCTGCTCCCATGTATTGGCCGATTTCGAATGATATCGGGACTCCAGCATGGAGCCAGCCTCAGCATAGTGAGGGGCAACAAATACTGTTACAATGTTCGGGCTTTGATCAATGTTGCTCATCTCCTCAACCACTGAAAGCCACGGAACCTTTACTATTTTCACCTTGATCCCGATATCCTCCATATTTGACATGAACATGAGGGCTACCTTTTCCTCATCAGGTACCTCAGCAATCCAATGAACCTCAACTGGATAGTCCTCAAGTCTGTCATAATACTTCGATTTTCTCAACTCAGCTTTGGCCTTGTCTAAATCGCGTTTATAGATGGTAACATTGGGATCATGACCTGGAAAGCCCGGTGCTACCGGTCCCTGTGCTTCACGGCTACCAGGAAAGAGCTTTTCTCTCGCTGTCTTATAATCAAACGCCCAGGACATAGCTCTTCTAAAATGAACATCATCAGTGGGAGGCTTTTTTGTGTGCATCATATAGTAAAACATCATACCTCCATACAACGTTGCAATATCTACACCCTCAATAGCATCCAGAGATTTCCAAGCTTCAACAGTCTGCCACTGATCACTTACCTCAAGCTCCTGCCGTGACATCATTGTCTTAATCGTGACAGGTTCGGTGGTTCCGATAAACTTAACCTCATCCGGTGCATTTGGTCGAAACTTTCCCCAATAACCGCCAAATTTTTCCATAAGCACATACTCTTCCAGACGCATCTCCTTCACCATATAGGCGCCTGAACCAGCGTCGTGAGTTAAAAGCCATTCCTTTCCATAATCCCCGAACTTACCATAAGGGCCATCAGCTTTACTATTTGCCATTACCAGATCCTTATTCAGGATATAAAGTCTTACTATGGCTGTAAGGAACGGGCCGTAAGACTCGGCAAGATCAAACCTCACTGTATACCTGTCCAAAGCCTCAGTCTTCTTCACCTTTCCAGCGAACAGATAAGCATAGCCCTCACCGATAGCTATCAGCCTATCCATACTAAAAACAACATCTTCTGCTGTAAGCTCAGAGCCGTCGTGGAATCTTACCCCCCTCTTTAGATAAAATGTCCATGTCAAACCACTTGTCGATGTGTCCCATGACTCAGCGATATGAGGTTTAGCAGCACCTGAAGTTGTAGGATAGACGAGTGAATCGTACAGGTTTACAAAGGATGAGGAGCTTGAGAAGTCAGAACCAACTGCAGGGTCTAGATATGTCGGCCAGGCAAAGGTAACCCTGAATTCACGCTTTGCCGGCGGTGGAGCAGGTTTCTCAGCCTCCACTTTCTTAGGCACTTCCTTCTCGGGTACCTCTTTTTCCTTTGCTCCTCCAGCATACAGAGCTATTGCTGGAATGATCATGAAAAGGATGAGTATCCATGCAAGCTTTTTCATAATTTACCTCCTTTAATAAAATTAAGATTTTCTATTGTATAATAGCTTTTCTTTCATGTCAAGAAAAGAGGACATAATAATTAATTTATCTTTGACCAGATTGTAAAAAATTGCAACTGTTTTTAGTAAATTCTTCTGCCTATTATCTACCTCTCTAAAACTCGAAATCCGATATTTTAATCAATCACTCAGTTTCTCAAATATATATTGAATTATGCTTACAGCTTTCTCCATATCAGCTACTGCTATATTCTCCTCCTTGCTGTGCTCTGCCTTTCCCCCAAATGCGATAATTGCCATCTGTATGCCCTTTTCATTATAAATTGATGCATCAGTTCCCCCGCAGATCAACCTAACCCGTGGATCAAACCCTACTGATTCGACTGCTCTTTTTGCAATTGTTACTATCTCTGCATCCTCCGGAATCCTCATGGCCCTGTAGGCCAGATCAAGTCTTACCTCTGCACATGCCCCTATGGATTTAGCAGCAGTCTCAAAGATCTCTTTTATCAGCTCAGCCTGTGCAATACATTTATCATGTGTGAGACTGCGGCACTCAGCTTTTATCTTAACCTTTTCTGGAACTCCATTTCGAATCTCCCCTCCCTCAATCACTCCTACATTGACTGTGCTCTCCTCATCAATTCTCCCCTCCTTCAGGATTGAGATTGCGTAGCTAGCGGCCTTGATTGCAGAAATCCCCTTCTCTGGCTCCATACCAGCATGAGCTGCCTTGCCTGTAATATCCACATCAATGAGCATATGGGAAGGCCCTCCAACTACAACAGAATCAAGTGCGTCCATATCGATCAAGATACCAATCTTTGATTTAAGTTTGGAAACATCCACATGCTTTGCTCCAACAAGTCCAAGCTCCTCCTCCCTTGAAAAGATTATCTCCAACGCAGGATGTCGCTTTGCCGTCCTGATAGCCTCAAAAAGCTCAGCAATACCAGCTTTATCATCAGCCCCAAGGATAGTATCCCCTTTAGAGCGGATTATCCCATTCTCTATAAATGGTTCAATGTTCTTTCCAGGCTTCACTGTATCAGCATGGGCACTGAAAAAAACTGGCTCAGGGCGGGTTGCATTCTTGGCTGGAATATTTACCATGAGGTTCCCGTAATCATCGATTGTACATTCTGCCTTTAATTCATTTATAAAGATATTCTTTAAATAATTTATAAACTTCTCCTCTTCCCCTGACTCGCTATCGATCTTAACCATCTCAAAAAAGGTATCAACTAATCTTTTATTCATTTTAATCTCCTAATGTGGACAAGCCACATTACTGATTTAAATATTTTCTTGCCATTTTGGCAAGAAAATCAGAATTAAGGTACTAAGTACTATTCTATGAAGAGGGTATCAACCTCAAATAAAAGGGCGAACTTCGAGTTTAGTATTTAATAAAACAAATCACTATATTCTATGAAAATTCTAAATTTTTCGATAGTTTTATATAAGAAGTTCGCCGGCATTGCCATACTATTAATATCAGTTCATTAATTCTTTTCTATTTTCTTAAAACTTGACATTCGACCTAAAATAATTTTTTATCTTTGCTTGCTCCTATGAAGCTTTTTACGATATGCCTTGGTCTCATCAAGATCAACGAAAGGTTTACCATTTGAATCTTTCTTAATTATAGCGCCATAATACTCTTTAGCTTGATCAATCGTTAAAATCTCATTTACTACCTCTGAAAGCACAAGTTCAGGATCACGCTCCAGTGGGTTTCCATAGCCAGCGCCTCCTGCTGTTCTGCAGCTGATGACATCGTTTTTTTGAAAAGGGCCGTAGTATGATATTCGATCAGTGATAATCTCTTCCCTCTCTGTACCGGGTCTTATATACAAACGGTTAATACCACCGTTTCTTCCACCAAAGAGGCCATGAGAGCGGCAAATAGTTTGTTCATTTGCTACCTGGATATAAACGTGATCACTCAGCACACGGTAGTCACGTATTGTTCCCAATCCGCCACGGAATTTACCGGTTCCATACTCTTCTGGATGTAGCTGGTATCGATCAATCATGACCGGGTAGCGAGTCTCAATTAACTCGGCCGGGGTATTTGGGGCATCACCGTCTCCGTGGAAAATTAATCCATCAGCTCCATCGTCAAATGGAAGGGCACCCCCTCCACCAGTCACAGGATCTATTAGTATAAAAGGCTTACCGTGCCTTGGATCTATCTGATAAAACCAGCCGCCAAATAGCTGGTATTCACCCGCAGGACAGCTATCGGGGACTGCATAAGATAGAGCCTCGCTAACCAGATCGATTACCAGAAGGGCACCATAACCATATGAATCACATGGAGCAGGGCTTGATGGATTGGTAATGGTGTGCTCTGGTGAGATTACCTTGAAAGGTCTGCTGTGACCGGCATTGGAAGGTTCATGGGGAACAGTCACCGACTTAAAGGCTATCTCAGCAGCTGCTCTGGCAGCAGGCAGAGGAATATTAACAGGACCTGATGCTGTTTCATCGCTACCTGTAAAATCAACAGTCATTTCCTCATCCACAATATTAACTGTGACCCTGATCTTCCGTGTCTTATCCTTAACAACTCCATCCGCCAGACGCATCTCTTCTGCATCAGAAACAAGCGCATTCCTTATAACCTGAGTAGTGATGGGATCGACCTTTTTCATAATTCTTCCTCTCAACTTTTTACTTGTAAGTGGTGTAAATTTTCAGGTTACCATACAGGTCCACCTCAAGTTCCTGACCTGGTAAAACAATGGTCGTTGAACTCCATTCCTCAATAATAGATGGGCCATTAAGTTTGTCACCAGCACCAAGCCTGTCACGTTGATATATTGCACAATTTACAGGCCTTCCTGACTGCTCAAAATAGACCTTCCGTTGCCCTTTCATAGCTCCTGAACCATCACCCGAACCTTCAGGTATCTCTCTGATCACTGGTTTTTTAGTTTCCCGTAGTAGCTGTAATCGAAGGTTTACAATTTCTGTTGCAGTACCTGGTGATGCATGAGCACTCGATAGTCACTTGGCGAATAGCATTAATCATATTGGTATCAGTAAGGTGCGTAATCCCGTATGCAGCTTCGTAAAGTGACAGACCAAGCGGTTCAGCTATCCTTTTTGAAATTTCCTCTGCAGCCTTATCAAAGTGCATTACCATTCGTTTTCCTAAAAAATAGTCAGGATTAATATGACCAAGAATGAGATGAGCATCAGTGACTGTAGGCTGGGTTCCTCCCTTCCCAAAACAAACAGGTCCAGGATCAGCCTCAGCACTCTGGGGACCGACACGAAAAGCACCCTCTTTGTCAAGCCATGCTATGCTCCCTCCTCAAGCTCCAACCGATACAATATCAATCATAGGCTGGAGAATAGGGCGCTTGTTTACATAGGTCTCGGCCTTTTCAAAAGGTCTTGTTCCAACCACCAGTGCAACATCAAAGCTTGTACCTCCAACATCTGCTGCTATCAGATTCGAAAGTCCTAGTTTTTTACCAAGTGCTACTGCTCCTATCACACCCCCTGCCGGACCCGATTCAAGAGTCCTGATCGGTAAGTGACGGGCTATGTTTGCAGACATCATTCCACCTGTTGTTTGTATTACACTAAAGGGGCCCTTAAAACCGGAATCAGATAGCCTCTTTTCCAGGTCTCCTAAATATGAGCTCATACGCGGCATTATATATGTGTTTAGAACAACCGTTGAAGTGCGTTCAAACTCACGAAATTCTCCCGTAATATCCGACGATATTGAGACAGGAACTTCAGGTAGCTACTCGTTAATTATCTCTCGAACACGTCTTTCATGCGAGGGATTTGCATATGCATGTAAAAACAAACAGCAACCCCCTCCACCTTTTCTTCTATTAGTTTCCCCGCAACCTGACGCGTTGCCTCTTCATCCAGAGGAACTAAAACCTCTCCCCTATGATTAAGCCTTTCGGGTACATTGAAGCGTAAATGGCGCGGCACAAGAGGCTCGGGTGGCTTATAAAGTAGATTGTATACCTCTGGCCGTTTACCGCGTCCCAATTCGAGTACATCACGAAAACCGCTGGTAGTTATCAACCCAATCCTGGCTCCACGTTCTTGCAGGATCGTGTTTATAACTACTGTAGTTCCATGGATAATCATACTCAACTCAGATGGTTTCACCTGAAGACGATCGATACCATGAAATATATGGTCAGGTAGGTTTTTTTCTGAGAAGGGTTCCTTCTCGGTTGTAATGTTTCCTGTAGTATCATCCAGTAATACAAAATCTACAAAAGTGCCACCAATATCAATTGCAAGATTTTTTTCAGACATATTAATCCTATTTCGATTCACTGAGAACCTCCTCTGAGATTAAAAAGAGAGGCCCTGAGATCTTCTTTAACGATTCGGCAAGCTCCTTCTGATAATCAGGATCAAAGAAGGATTTTCTAAAACTCTCCATATCCGGCCAGTATATTTCAGTCATATATCTGTACGGTAAATCTTCCCTTTTCCATGACTCTTTAACAATATAAAAGTCGCTTTTAATGACTCCAGGGACTTCCATATTCTCTTTTTGATGTTCTGTAGTACGCCACCTGATGAACTCCTCATGATCCGCTCCCTCGGGGAGATTGTACATAACAGTTAATTTTACCATGGCTTTAACTCCTTATATCTTTTGTTTAAGGGTCCAATTCTACCCCATAAATGGCTTTTGCATTATCCTTCGATAAGAAGCCATTGAACACATCTCTTAGAACAGCATCTGGATCTCTCTCTTTTGGAGGACCATACCCTCCACCAACTCCGGTGACAAGCCTGACCATATCCCCTCTTCCAAGCGGATACCGTGCCAGTTTGCCCTTCCAAACTGCAGGCTCCCTTTCGTCCTTTCGAAATACCAGAACACCATTTGGGGACCCCTCATGACCACCTTTCGCTCCCCATGGGTAATATTTATGTCGTCCAAATGTCGTGGTTATATATACTTTACTACACGCAATCCTGTAATCCCTGATTAAGCCGAATCCCCCTCTGTACTTTCCTGCTCCCCTCCCCTCTGTATTGAATGCATACTGTTCAACCATGATTGGATATCGAGCCTCGCAAATCTCAACAGGCATAATGTATGTTTCACCATCGCCAACAACCACAAGTCCGCTTTCGCCATCCTTTGTAGCACCTGCTCCCCAGCCACCAGCCTGCGGTTCAACAAGGATAAAATCCTTTCCGTTTTCATCCTTTCCACTGATAATCGTACCACAAACACTCAGAGAATGCCCTGCGGTTAGGCGGTCAGGAAGAACAGGAAAAAGGGCATGCCATAATAGGTCACAGGCATATGCACCGGTTTCCCAGTATGTCGAGACCGGTGCCGGTCTTTTTGCAGTAAAGACTGTTCCCTCAGGGCATACTACCCTGACTGGTCTGAACCAGCCATCATTCATTGGAAACACAGGATCTGTTATGGCTTTGAAAATAGATCTGCATGCAGAATAAAGCCTTGTAACAGTACAATTTATAGGCCCCTTAACCTGAGGCGATGATTTTGTAAAATCGCAGATAAATTCATCTTCGTTAATAGTTACTGTTACACAAACATATACAGGATCACCTGAAAGCCCATCATCATCCATCCAATCTTCAGCAAAGAAAGTACCCCTGGGCAGCTTTTTTAATGAAATACGTGCCAATCTTTCTCCATGATCAAGAATAGCCTTTATGCTTTGTTTGAAAACTGGAAGGCTGAAACGTGCTACTATTTCATTCACTCTCCTTTCTGCTGATCGCAGTGATGCAATCCCGGCATACATATCACCCAGAGTCCTTTCAGGGGTTCTCACATTGGCCTCAATAAGATCGATAAGAGCTTGATCGAGCCTATAATCTTTACCAATATAAATTACCGGGAATTGCAATCCTTCCTGATAGATCTCAGTGCTGTCTGTTGTCCAGGATCCTGCAGCCATGCCTCCGACCTCTGTCCAGTGTGCCTTATTAACGCTAAAGGCAATAAGTTCATTTCCACAAAAGATCGGGGCGATCAGTGCCACATCGGAAAGGTGATTACCTCCCCCTACATATGGATCGTTTGTTATGATCGTATCCCCTGGATTAAGAGTTTCAGGAGGGTATTTGTTAAGCACTGCTTTAACAGCATAGGTCAGAGTTCCCAAAAAGCCCGGGACCCCATTTGCCTGCGCTATCAGGTCCCCATTCCTGTCTGTTATTGCGCATGCATAATCGAGAACCTCGTAGATAATCGGAGATTGACTGCTTCTTCCCAGAGATATAAAGCTTTCTTCTGCTGCAGCGATCAACTGATCCCGAATGATTTCTACTGTAAATGGATCAACTCTCATTTTATCATTGTTTAATAGCTATTCGCCTAGGAGCAAATTACCTATGGATTTATCTTCTTTGAATAAACCCCATTCCCCTATCTCATCTTTAGGAGGTGATTGGCTCCCCCATCTACGGCTCGGGTACCAGCCAAACTTATTGGCTGTTTCAACAAGCAATTCTGCCATTTTAAAGGGCGCAGCTACAGCCTCGATCACAGGTACATTTAACTCCTTCTGCATGTTTTCATGAAAGCCATACTCAATAGTACACCCCAAAATGAGCACCTCTGCACCGTCATCTTCTACAGCTCTTTTTCCTTCCTCCATTAACCTCCGGAAAGTTTTTTCCCTGTCAGCCTGAAAATCATGAACACCAAGCTCAAGTGGTCTCATTGAAGAAAGCCTGTTCCCATAGCCATAAATATGAACATTTTCTTTCATTTTTGGAATCCACTTCCTCCTGCCTACGAGAACGGAAAATGTATTCCCCAGGTGAGATGCGAATACCAGTGAAGACTGACATGGCGCAGTTACAATTGCACGCCCAGATACCTCTCTAGCCTCCCTGAGACCAACATCATAGTAACAGCCAATTACAATAGCATCATACTTTTCCCGATATGAATATGTAATTTGAACAATATCACCTATTACTAAAGCTTCATATGAATGATACTCCAAATGCTTTGGACGATTCTTTGGTAGAGAAACAACATCGACTCCTGTACCACCGATGCTTGACCTTTTCAGTATATCCGCAACAGAGGTATCAAATGCATCAGTACCAACAGGGTTTATCCATAAAATCTTCATCTCTCTCCTCCTCGTATACAATAGGTGTAGTTATTCTTCTCCAGGCTATAACTGTAATAAAAAATATATAGATTTTATGTAGATAAGTTTAAACTGATCTTCTCTTTTTAGAAAGCCCTAATACTTCGAAGCTCTTTTTATCCACAATAACTCCGTAGGATTCTTCTGCAATTTCTTTAGTTATATATCCATTTTTCAAGTCTTCAACAACCTGCTCAACAGGCCTATCCAGTGGTTTGCCATAGCCGCCTCCCGTTGCAGTAACAAGGCTGGCTACATCGCCTTTCTTCATATGATATTGAGCAGTTTTCCCGAATATCTCTGACTTACGATTGTCCCGGAAGATCATCTTCGTATAATTTTTCGATCCCTGAGCACCCCCTTCCATTCCCCAGGGAAGATACTTGTGTCGCCCGAATGTTCCTGTGAACCATGCCTCCTCGCTTACGATACGGTAATCCCTCACCAGACCACGACCGCCACGGAACTTACCTTCGCCACCCTCAGCGATGTCATAGCCGTATCTATCAACAAGGACTCCATAGCGAGTTTCGCATACTTCAACCGGGATGATATAGGTTTCTCCATCACCAACACATACAAGCCCATTCTCACCATCCTTATCCGCTCCTGCTCCCCAACCGCCGGCCTGCGGTTCAACAAGTAAGAAGAGCTCACCAGTATCAGGATGTATCCCCGAGAGAACAACACCGCAAACACTTAAAAAATGTCCTGCAGGCAACTTTTTGGGCATTATTGGTGCCATTGCTTTCCAGATAAGATCAGCAGCATACATCATTGTCTCCCAGTATGTGGAAACAGAAGCAGGCCTCTCACAGGTAAAGATAGTTCTATCAGGGCATATTATCTCTAAGGGTCTGAAACAGCCATCATTTGCCGGAATTGATGGGTTGGTTAATGCAATAAGGACAGCTCGAGCAGCAGAGTATAGGCCTGTTCTTGCCGCGTTTATAGGACCCGGCACCTGAGGATGGGATCCGGTAAAATCGCAGATAACCTTATCCTTGCTAACAGTCACTTTCACTTTTACCTCAAAGGGACCGTTCCCAACACCATCATCATCAACATAATCAACTGCCTCATATACACCTGACGGAATCTTTTGCATTTCCTGAAGTACAAGCTGCTCTGAGTGATCCATTAATGTTTCGATACCTTCAGTTACATTTTCCACACCATATTTATCGCAAAGCTCCCTGAAGCGCCGGTCAGCAATCCTCAGTGATGCAGCCTGGGCATACATATCACCTATTGACATATCTGGTGTCCGCACATTGGCTTTTATAAGATCTATGAGGCTCTCGTTGGGGACCCCTTTATTAAAAATCTTGATACAGGGGAACTGCAATCCCTCCTGATAAATTTCAGTTGAGTTCGTTGTCCAGCTACCAGCCGCCATTCCTCCAACCTCTGTCCAGTGCCCTTTATTGGCGGAAAAGGCAACGATCCTCTCTTTGTAGAATATGGGCATGATCAGTGTAACGTCTGAGAGGTGTGTTCCTCCACCCTCATAGGGGTCGTTGGTTACTATAATGTCTCCTGGACTTAAACCATCCTCCCCAAACTTCTCAAGCACACTCCGTACACCAAAATCAAGAGTTCCCAAGAAGAGGGTTACCCCATTACCCTGGGTGATCAATCTTCCCTTTGCATCCAGGAGTCCTGTTGCATAGTCAAGCACCTCATAGATGATGGTGCTCATACTTGTTCTCTGCATTGTAACGAACATCTCATCACCAATGGCGATGAGACTCTCTTTTATTATCTCAAGGGTGAAAGGATCAACTACTCTTTTAGCCATTCCTGTTCCTCCTTAGCTTCAGATCTTTTTGATTAACCCTTTTTATTTGATATTATTGCTCAAATTAATCTATTAGATCAGTTTTTAAAGGCATGCATTAAATGACACCATTCCTTAATTCAATATACCAATTTTACTATGTTTCTTTAAATACCTTTAAAAGGCACGAACTATTAGACTAAGACTATCCAGAATGTTCTATATGCAGGAAACCGTAATCATCACAAATAACCTTTTGATCTGGGAATACTACAGTTGTTGCTGCAGGTTCTTCGATGACCATCGGTCCATTGATATACTCATTTACAGGCAACAAATCCCGCTCATATATTGGGCTAGAGTGAAAGCCAAGCTCATCAAAGTTGACACGTCTTTTTCCTTTTCTTGCCTTATCCAGACTCAAACCTTTTTTTTCTATTTTCTTTAGATCCGGCTTTTCAACAACACCGAATGCAGTAAGGTGATAGTTTACAAGCTCAACCTGCGTATCAAGACGGAAGGTATATGCGTGCTCGTGTAACTCGTGGAACTTCTCGTTGATTTCAGGTATATTGCGTTTTTCAATCTTTCCTGCAGGCATGGGAACCTTCACTGTATGTTCCTGCCCCATATACCTCATATCTGCAAAGCGCCGGAACACTATACGGTCTTCCGTTATACTCTGCTCTTTCATCAGGTCCATTGCCTGCTCTTCCATCTCGGAGAAGAGGGATGTTAAATCAGCAGGATCAACCTGATCTGTACGGCATATTAGCGTCCGGATAAAGTCCTGGCGAAGATCTGTCATAAGCATTCCCCATGCAGAGAATACCGCTGGATTTGTAGGAACGAGAGCCTTTTTAACTTTTAATTCCCGAATCAGTGCCCCTGCATGCATAGCGCCAGCACCTCCAAAGGCAACCATGATGAAATCTCGTGGATCATGGCCCCTTCGAACTGAGACCAGTTTCAGGGCATTTACCATATTTGAGTCTGCAAGGCGAATTACTCCCATTGCTGCCTCTTCAATGCTAATATTGAATGCATCTGCAACCGGCTGCATTGCCTTTTGGGCAATATCTATCTTTAGTGGTATCTCGCCACCAAGGAAGTAGTTCGGATTGATCCTCCCAGCAAGCACATTTGCATCAGTTAGCGTGGGCCTATCCCCGCCCCATCCATAACATGCAGGGCCTGGATCCGCCCCTGCACTTACCGGACCAACCTTCAATGCACCTGCTCCATCTACCCAGGCAATAGATCCTCCACCTGCGCCAATCTCTACAATATCAACAGTGGGCGCTAGAATAGGATACCCTGCAAAATCACGTCGCCATTCGATTTTATATTCAGTGGTAATTCGAGGATTCCCTCCTTCAACCAGTGAAGTCTTTGCCGTCGTACCGCCAACATCAAGGGAAATGGCATTTGGCTCCCCAATTAAATTTCCAATCACCGCAGCGCCAATAACACCTCCAACCGGTCCAGATTCGACCATATTAATCGGTGCACGCTTACCCATTTCAAACGTCGCTGTTCCACCATTGGACTGCATTACGTGATAAACCTTTCCCATACCCATGTCAGAGAGAGATTTCTCCAGGTTATCAAGATAGTACTGAGCGGTGTTGAGCACGTAACTGTTGAGAACACAGGTATTTGTCCTTTCATACTCACGCCACTCCTGAGTAATCTCACACGACAATGTAACAGGAATTCCAGCGGCTATTTTTCTGATAATTTCACCGCACCTCTTCTCATGACTTGAATTAGCATACGAATGTAAAAAGCACACTGCTATCGTTTCAATTCCCTCTTTCTTGAAATAATCTACCACCTTCTTTACATCATCTTCATTCAGCGGTTCCAGCTCCTCTCCCTTATAGTTCACCCGTTCTCTTACCTCTAACCTGAACTGTCTGGGAACGAAGGCCTTTGGCTTTGTGTAGTACATATTGTATAAATCCGGTCTGTTTGCACGTGTAATCTCCAGAACATCACGAAATCCCTTTGTAGTAATCAAACCGGTTTTCGCTCCCTTTCTCTCTGTCAAGGCATTGATAATAATTGTTGAACCATGTACAAAGAAGTTTGTATCCGAGACCTTTAATTCCGCTTTCTCTAATGTCTCAATAACCCCTTCTGCGAAGTTCTTTGGTGTTGTTGATGCCTTGCCAATACCGGTCTTGCCTGTAGACTCATCCAGAAAAACGAGGTCCGTAAAGGTACCCCCAATATCACTTGCCACACGCATATCTGGTCCTCCTCTCAGTATTGGTGATTAATGCTTCTTCCCTGAAAGTCCAGGTCTATAGTAAAAATAACCATACCTGAAAGTTAAAAAAATGTCAATTGAAATGAAATAAGGCGATACAGTTATACTTTCTGTTTTCCTTGACAGTGTCATGCATTGTGAGATAATCATTGATAAAGGGGCGTATAATGAAGGTATGCAGAGTAGAGGAGATTAGAGAACTGGATAAAGGTGCTATAGAAAAGTTTTTTATTGCGGAAGAACTTCTCATGGAAAATGCCGGTCTTGCTGCATACTCAGTTATATTGAAGGAGCTTGGCATAAAAGGTAAGAGGTTTTCAATAATCTGTGGAGTGGGTAACAATGGTGGAGATGGACTTGTAGTTGCAAGAAAGATACATTCAACAGGAGGAGAGGCAAAGGTCTCTATTCTGGGTGATAAAAAAAAGTTTAAGGGCGCAGCTAAGAAGAACTTTGAAATTGCATCAAGATTACCGTTAGAGATCAAAGCTATTGAATCCCTGGGGTCCTTGAGAGCTTATATTTCAAAGTGTGATGCTGTTGTGGATGCATTATTTGGCACAGGGCTTCAAAGAGATGTCGAGGGTATATATAAGGATATCATTACATTGATAAATAGAAGCGGGAAAAAGGTATTCAGCATAGATATTCCATCTGGAATTAATGGAAACACTGGTAAACCTATGGGGACAGCAGTTCAGTCTGATTACACTATTACATACGGGCTTCCAAAATTAGGAAATCTCCTCTATCCAGGTTACGAGTATTGCGGAAAACTCTATGTCTCCCATATATCCTTTCCCCCCTCCCTTTACAACAAAGATTCTCTAAGAATAGAGGTTAACGAACCTTTAAGGCTTAAAGATAGAGTTGAAGATGCACATAAAGGAGATTTTGGTGATGTCCTTTTTATTGCTGGAGCATCGAATTATTATGGAGCCCCTTACTTTTCCGCTCTATCCTTTTTAAAAGCAGGAGGAGGATATTCCCGTCTCGCATCACCATCATCCATTTCCCCCTATATAGCCACCAAAGGCTCAGAAATTGTCTTTGTCCCGCAGGAAGAGACCGATTCCGGCAGCATTGCTTTAAAAAATATGGACAGGCTATTGGAACTTTCAGACAATGTTGATATGGTCGTCCTCGGGCCCGGTTTATCACTGAATGAAGAAACTCAGGAACTTGTGAGAAGACTTGCAAAAGAGATCAGAAAGCCAACTCTCATCGATGGCGACGGGATCACAGCTGTTTCTAAAAATATAGAAATAGTAAGAAAAAGAAAAGCCGCAACAATTCTTACCCCCCATTTAGGAGAGATGTCAAGAATCACTGCTATTCCCATAAAAAAACTGGAAGAGTCTAAAATAGAAACAGTACAAAATGAGGCCCAGAATCTCAATGCAATTATTGTGCTAAAAGGAGCTCATTCTCTAATAGGCTGCCCTGGGGGAAAGGTGTTCATCAATATGAGCGGGAATTCAGGTATGGCTACAGCAGGTTCTGGAGATGTTTTAACAGGAGCCATTGCTGCGATGTTCGGGCTGGGATTGTCCCTGGAAGATGCTGTAAGAACAGGCGTGTTTATACACGGGTTTTCAGGAGACCTTGCAGCCTCTGACAAGGGGGAAGATGGTATTACAGCACAGGATATACTGGATTATCTACCCCGGGCTCTTAAGCGCTACAGGGAGGAATTCGATGAGATTACAAAAAACTTCTATAAAAGTATATATACTGTTTAATAGGCGCGTTCTGTTTTCAATTGAATATTGACAGCGCCTTAGCTATATTTTTTATATGATTAAAAAGATATTTCCACTTCTCATACTTTTGATTCCAACAACTGTTGCCTCTTTTACCCTCGAGAATGAGCTTTTTTCAGAAGCTGAAAGCAGGTATTACAGCAAAACGTATGCTGTTGCACTCGAAACCTACAATGAGTTTATAGAAAAGTTTCCCTTATCGGATCTCATTCCTGATGCACAGTATAGAAGCGCTGTATGTCTTTTCAGACTTGAACGGTACATGGAGGCTTATGCACTTTTCGAAGCCATAGAAAAGCGATACAGGACTACGAGATATATTGAATACGTCCCATTCTGGAAAGGGGTAACAGCCTTCTATCTGAAAGATTACCGCCCTGCAAAGGAATATTTTGAAATATTTCTCACAAAATCAAAGGATGTTGATTTTATCCAAAAGGCACTTCTGTACAAATCTCTCATAGAAGTCTCTTTAAAAAGCTACTCCAGTGCTAGAAAGACTATAAATCGTCTTGTGAAAGACAAGGGATATAGCAATCTAAGTTCCTATGAGGCTGTTCTTTACAGTTACATTCTCCTCAAGGAGCAGGAATATGATTCTCTTATCAATTTCCAAGATAAGATAGACCTCGATAGTCTGGAAGATGTATGGAAAGAGAAGTTTTTACTTTATAAGGCAGAGGCCTACTGGGGTAAGGGGGCTTTTGGGGAAGCATCTAAGATTTATAAAAATTTACTTGATGCAAGTAATGAAATTGCCACCACTGCGTATAGAAGGCTCTATACTATTGCGCAACAGAGAAATGATTTTTCAGAGATGGAACGTATTATACAGAAAGCAGAGGTAAGATTTGAAAAAACTCAAAATCTCCTTGATGATCTCTGGGTAAGAATTGGCATTGAAAGTTATAATAGAGAGGAGCTTGACCTGGCAGAGCATTTTTTTAAAAAGGTCTGGAATCTGGAAAATTATGAAGAAATGACAGAAATAGCACCTCTCTATCTTGCCCAGATCAACAAACAAAACGAAAATATTGATGAGGCCAGGAAGATTCTTGAAGATTACCTTAACTTTTCAGGGAAAGAGCCTGGTACAGTGGTTCTACGCCTCTGCAATCTCTATTTGCAGGAAAAAAACTATTCTGAAGCTTCAAAAAGGTTATTGCAATTTATAGAAAAGCCTCAAGGCAAAGAGCATCTTAACGAGGCAAGTTACCTCTTGGCATATTCCCAGTACAAGCTAGGAAACCTTGAAACTGCTCTCAGCTACTGTTCTTCTCTTCTGGATGAGGGTATTGAATGGCCCCGCATGCGTGACATCTTTCGACTGAAAACAATAATTCTCGCAAAAATGGATAAGGAGGAGGCCTATACGAGCTTGATAGAGTATACAAAAAGGTATCCTGATGAGATAAGAGCTCGTCTGGATCTCTTAAAAATCCTTTTTTCAATGAGAGAGTATAAAAAGGTTATTTCGGAATCGTCAAATCTCAGACAGTCTGTCCAGGATCTGTCCGAGAGGGACCCTTTTGCATATGTGCTTACTAACTATCTTTTGGGATTATCACAGATTTCTCTGAAACTGTACGAAGATGCATTACACACTCTTTCAGAGATAACAAAAGATAAACTAACCTCTGTAGGACTTTTAATAATTTTACCGTATACTGAGTATTACAGGGGATGGGTTCATTACCGCTTGAATAATCTGAAACAGGCCGCTGAACTTTATGATAGCTTTATCCAATCATACAAAGATCACGATTTGACCCCAAATGCGCTCTACAATGGAGCATGGTGTTATTTCAGTATGGGTGAATATGCAAAGGCACAGAGTCTCTTTTCAGAGTTGGCAAAAATAAAAAAGGGTACACTTTCAGTCAAGGCTCTTTTCCTTGAGGGAAAATGCTTAAATAATCTGAAGAAAAGGGATGAGGCATTGACAATTTTTCAAAGGCTATCTAACGAGCACCCTGACTCACCATATTCTGATGATGCTCTATTCGAATATGCAAATATACTGGGAGATATGGGAAAGATTAAAGAGGCAGCTTCCGGATATCAAAGGCTCTTTGATAAGTATCCTAAAAGCCCTCTGGCTCCAGAGGCCCTGTATAAAAAAGGAGAGATTCTCTTTTCTAATGAACAGTACGAAGAGGCAAAAACCTCATTTTCTGAATACAGGAACAACTATCCAGAGGGAAAACTCATAGATGCATCGCTCTACTGGGAGGGTCTTTCTGCATATAGACTGGGGAATGAGCATGGAGCAACTCTTTTATGGGAGATAATTATTAATACTTATAAAGAAAGCCCCTTCAGAGCCGATGCACTAAGGCAGTCTGCGGAGGTATATGTATCTTTTGGTGAATACCGAAGGGCTCTTGATCTATATACAATTCTTATTGATACGTATCCCGATTACGGAGGGGCAGCAGATGTCAATCTACGTGCAGAGGAGATTCGATATCTTATATTTGGTCTTGGAAAAAAGGAGGCAGAACTGACTGCGATAATCAGCAGGAATAGAGGTGTAAAAACAATAGAAGGAAGGAAGGCAATGCTTGAACTCTCAAGGATATATATCTTTGAGAATGAAAAAAAGCTCGAAAGAGCATTTCAGATGCTCGGTCAGGTGATGTTAGAGGATGATCCGGCTACAAACGCCGAAGCTCAATTTCTCTTAGGAGAGTACTATTTTAAAAGTGGAGATTTTGTAAAGGCAGGAGAAGAGTTTTTCAATGCCTCCCTAAAGAGACCTCAGGATCGCGATTTTATGGCATACTCCATTTACCGCGCTGCTCAAATGATGAAGCTTGCTGGAAGGCGAAGAGAAATGGAAGAACTTGTAGGGAGGCTTCAAAAGAACTTCCCTCAATCTGAATGGTCTTTTGAGGGACAGAGACTTCTGGAGAGTATTCAATGACAAAAAGGGTTACACTGATCAGTATTCTCTTGTTTTTTATGCTAAAGGTATGGTGTCCTTTTGGTCAGGATATGGAACCACAAGAGCCTGATATTATACTTCCCATGGTTGTAATGGAAATTGAAGATCTAAGTGTTGAGGACATAACTGCGGAACTACCAGAATCTCCTGAGCTTTTAACTCCAGAGAGAGGGTACCCTCTCCCTGAAGCAGGAGATCTTGAGGTTGAAGAGACGCCATTTGATATTTCAGTACCGGAAGAAGGAGTTTCTGCTGCCTATATAACTAGAAGGAAAGATCTTATTGCGGAAGCTGTTTTAGGAACAGGGAATCTGAACCATTTCTTCGGCAATGTATCCCTTTTCAAGTTCGGGGAACCACCAGAGGGTAAAATATTCTTCGAGCATGAAATGCTTGACGGTTTTTCCTCAAAGCCGCCAGGTTCAGGATACAATATAAGGGAGGACAGCCTTGAAGGAATGGTAAGGTTCAATCTGAGTGAGCTTAATTTTCAAATAGATGGTGAGTTTCACGATCTTGAGAGAGGCCTGCAGGGCAATGGAGATTTCTACTCAAAGATTAACCGCTTTGTGACAGGCGATGCCGAGGTAAAATATGAGCTAAGCGATCAATTTACAATAAAGGGTGCCTTAAATACTTCAGTCGCAAGCCAGTTAATCACAGAATCTGGCAACCAGGCATCGGTTCCTGAAGGGACTACAGAGTTTATTCTATCTCCAACTGTTACCGGCGAACTTCAGCTTGAAAGAGTTTATTTAGGATTTTCTCCCAGACTCAGCTACAGAAGTGTGTCGGGCAATCCCGATCTTTCGCTTACAAGGATACAGGCAGCTGGAAAAGTTGGAATCGATCTCAGCGATATATTCAGGGTCGATGGAAATATAAGCTGGTACTGGAGTGATAACACTGATCATCTTTTTCCATTTCATCTCGCCCTTTCAGTAACTCCGTCAGATTCCTTTACTATACAGGCAAAGGCCGGATACAGACTCATTGAGTATAATCTGATCGGGGTCTTTAATGATTATTATCTTGCAGATGCTCCTGATACTCTTGAAGATAACCATGGCTGGTTCTTTGATCTGGGCTCGCGCTGGATTCTATCGGATTACTGGATATTAAATGCAGAAGTTTCATTAATGGATAACAGTGGTATGCTGACACCTGGAGAGCAGATAGATGGAACAACAGGTCTCTTTCCTCTGTATCAGGAAGAATCAGTAACTCTTAGTACAGACATTGGTGCGCGGTGGAATATATTAAAGGGCCTGTCGTTGCGTTTTGGTTTGTCCTCTGAGCTTTTAGATAGGCCAAGATTTTTTCCGCAATACAGGTTCAGCATTGAGCTCGATGCATTGGAGCAATCCGGGAAATATGGAGGAGGATTGACTTCTATTTTTCTTACCGGTGAACATGAGTACATTCAGGCTCCTCTTATTGAAGTGAATGGTTTCTATCGAATAGCCGATTCTATCCGTTTGTCACTGGAGATCAAAGATCTTCTGGCCCCTGTACTCGATAGACCAAGATACAGCTGGTACCCCTACATAGAAAAAGGATTTAGTATAACGCTAAAAACTTATATTAATTTTTAAGGAGTTAAAAATGATTGATATATTGGAAAAGGGCGGAGTTATTATGTGGATTATTCTGTTTCTTTCAGTTTTGGCTGCTATAATTATTATTGAGAGACTCCTTTACTTCAGAAGAATACGTGTAGATGAAGAGAGGATGATTAACCGTTTGAAATCTACCTTAAGCAAGAGACATTTCGACGAAGCGCTCTCCATATGTGAGAACAACCCATCTCCAATTACGAATCTTATGAAAGTGGGGATAGAACACAGGGGATATCCACCAAATACTATCAAAGATGCAATCCTTGATGCAGCGAATCTTGAGATCCCGAAGATGGAGAAACACCTTCCAGCATTGGGGACTGTTTCTCATATTGCCCCACTCCTCGGTCTCCTTGGAACAGTTACGGGAAATATAGCTGCCTTTGGAGTTCTTGGAAAGTTCGGCTCTGTTGGTGACCCGGGGCTCCTTGCAAAAGGTATAGCTGAAGCCCTTTTAACTACTGCTGCAGGCATAATCGTATCCATTCCGGCAATTATTTTCTACAACTATCTTGTAAGTAAGGTAAATCATACAATCATTAGATTGGAAAACAGAGTAAATGAACTTGTATTGCTTCTAGGAGGTAAACCGAATGAGAATGAGATTTCGTAGAGAATTAACAACCAGAACAAATGTAGAACTTATCCCTCTTATTGATGTTGTGTTTCAACTTGTTGTTTTTTTCATGGTATCAACTACCTTTATACTCACTCCTGGTATCAGCCTTGTACTCCCGGGCTCAACAACCTCTGAGCCTGTGGTGATGACAAAATTGGTGGTAACAGTGGTATCTCAAAATGAGGTATATTTAAACAAGGAACGATACGATATCATCGGATTCGAGAAGAGGCTAGCCACACTCACAGAAGCGGAAAAAGAGGAGATAAAGACAGTCGTTATTGAAGGAGACAGCAGGGTTTCATACAGTTTAATGGTTAATATTCTTGATGCACTTCGAAAAAATGGCTTTAAGGGTGTAAACTTGAAAACACGCGAGGATATAGAATAAAAAAGAAAGGTTCTATTACGATGAGCGTTATTAGAGATGATACAAAACAGAATACCAAACGATTTCTAATCAGCATGATATTTGCTCTCATTATTCATGGTGCTGCTTATTTCATCATTCAATACGTATTCCCTATCGAACCTGAAGAGATTCCTGAGTACAGTGGTGCTGTATATGTAACAATTGGTGAGTCAATAGCCCCGATAATTAAAGAGCCTTTTGAAGATAAAACAAAAGCTGTACAGGAACAGGAAAAAGAGGATCTCGTTGCTGAGGAATCTTTTAAAATACAATACAATGAAGTACAGGAACGTCAAATCACAGCCACAAAAGGGTTACAGGCTGAAAAAAAGGAGTCTACTTCGAAAGAGGGAATCAAAAAATATATTGATAAAACTATACCCCCTGCATATGAGCCTCTGTCAGATATAGAGAAGAGAGAAGAGAAGGTTACTCCAACATTAGAAGAGGCAAAAGGCATAGAGGAAGGACTGAAAGAGACCAAAAAACTCCCACCTGAATTCCTTTCTGCTGAAGAAGAGGAAAAGCCCCTACTCTTTGATATGGAAAGGCTCGATGAGGTTATTGAGAAGAGCCAGCAATTGGATTTAAAAGAGAAATCTGAACCAGCAGAGCCAGTCCTAGAAAGCCATGTTGCTGCAAAAGATTCACCTCTTATTACCTGGGATAGTGTCGGGGAAGAAAGGGTTTTACTATCCTCCGGAGCGCTTCCCGATATCCCCTCATGGGTAAAGGAAGAGGGACTTGATTTAAAGGTGGTTGTGTCATTCGCAGTAACTCCGGAAGGGCATACAACCCGTTTAGAGATAGAGCTCTCATCAGGTTACTCTGATGTCGATACAGCAATATTGGATACAGTCCGTAAGCTGAAATTCAATCCAGTATCATCCAAGGAAAACGTGAGCGGTAGGATCAATTATGTTATACAGACAAAATAACTGGATTGCAGTTATTTTTGGCATCGGCGCCTGGATCTGCTTCTATTACCCGGTCAAGTTTAATATCGAATGGGGTAAGAGATGATAGAAACAACCATTGACACTAAACGCAATCTGACCATACAAAAATGTTCTGGAAACCTAACAACAAAAGAGATGATCGATGCTATAAACTCCTTTTATGACGGCTCTCCAACATCGTACACTTTATGGGATTTCTCTAACGCATCAATGAATGATATTCCTTCAGAGAATGTTAGAGAAATGGTTACATTAATTAAAAATAGAGGATTCGTCAGGCAGGGTGGCAAAACTGCGGTAGTGACACCATCAGATCTTGCATACGGTCTAGCGCGCATGTTTCAGATAATGTCCGATACAAATGATTTTCCTTTCGAGTTAAGAGTATTCAGATACTTTAAGGAAGCTACAAAATGGCTTCTTACTAAACAATAATCTTGATTATCGGATGGGGGAAGAAACCATAAGCGTATAAAAATTTGATATTATCAAATTATTGCCTTAAGATTTAATAAAGGAGGCAAGCTACAAAATATAATTCTATTATAGTTAGTTGCACTAACCTACATCTAGTATCTCATCACATGAAGATTTTACTCACCACATCGCAAGAGATTTAGTTTGCACTCGCATTAATAAAAAAGTGAAATTAAAAGAAAGAAGGAAAAGAAAATGAAAAAAATACCATTTTACATTTTTGTATTCTTCCTCTTATCTGTATTTTTTGCATATGCTGAAGAAAATGTAGCAAAACCTCCCTTTCTTGAGGATGTTCAAGCAACAGTTGGAGTTGTTGGTATCGGATACCTCCTTCCTTTTAACCCTGCTAAGGCTGATATGTTTGTGCCAAATCTTGGAGGAATTATACGTATAACTAAACCAATTGTAAAACATAAACAAATGAATAAAGAATCAATAACATTTGTAGACTTTGGATTATGTGCATATGTAACTGGTGGAGCTGAAGAGGCTGAGGGTATATTTTTAATTGGTGTGGGTGCAACATTGGGTATTTTTAAAGGTTTTATTTCTCTTTCTATTAGTCCTACTTTTGTTGTAGGCCCAGACCGTAGCGATTTATATTTAGGATTTGTTTTCACATCAGACTCTTTAACACTTTAATGTATGTATGCTGTAATCAATTACGTTTACCAATAATTACCTGACTTTGAATAATAAATACCAGTTTATCGAGTTGTTTTTATGAAAAAATATACAGTGCTATTGATAATCATATTTGTTTTCTTAACCTTTTTTATATATTTAATCGGAGAAGTACTAACAGGGTGCTCAATACCTTCTTTTCTCGAATCACCTCCTAGTTCCCCTGAAGCAACTTTTACAATAACAAGTTGGGAACAGGATTATTATGAATACTTAGAAGAATATTCTTCTGTTGAAATTTATTATGAAGCAAAAAATATAGGAGAGGTTGATATAGACTTTTTCCAAGTTCTATTGGAAGTGACTTGTATAGATGATTCAAAATATACTGAATGGGACTATGGAAGTGATTTATTAGTAGGCATAACACTTACCGAAACAGCTTATATTGATACTGCTGGAAAAGAGGCTTCATCTGTAAAAATAATTAATGAACAATTAGAAACATATTAAAATTTCTAATCTAACACGGCACACATAGAGCCAAGAGAAAATAGACGAGGGTTGTGGTCAAGTTTAATATCAGGATTGGGAAAATATCATGGCAATTTATAATAGAGATGCGTATGATGTCGCACAAATTTGTTTAAATGGGCATCTAATTAATGAATCCTCAGAAGATCATTCTGAAGATAATCAAGATTATTGCGATGAATGTGGGGCAAAAACTATTACCAATTGCCAAGAATGCAACGCTCCAATCAGGGTTATTTGAGAGGTGGTATGTTTAGTATTGGTGATTATGCAGTAACTTCATTTTGTTATAAATGTGGTAAACCTTTTCCATGGACAAAAACAAAAATTGAGGCAGCAAAAGAACTTACAGATGAACTTGAAAATCTTAATGATAATGAAAAAAAACAACTAAAAAGCATCTTTCCCGATTTGATCTTTGATAAACCAAAAACTAATGTATCTGCGAGTAAATTGAAAAAATTCCTGACAAAAGCAAAGGGAGTTGCATTAAGCGAGTTAAGGAAATTAATAGTTGATATTGCAAGTGAATCTGTGAAGAAACTTATAAAAGACCAATAAAAATTTTTGATCTATAGGATATCGAAAATGAATAAAGAATTACCGGTAGAAATGAAGGAAAAAATACCAATTATATTTTGGGTCATGGGTGGATCATTTGTTGCATTAGTATTATTTGCTATATTAAAACCTTTTTTATGGCATTGGATATTAAAGCAACATCCCGTAGAGGCTTGTGATACACTTTCAAGTCTTTTAACTATTACAATAGCATTATTGGCTTTAGGAATAGGAGCTTTTGGATGGGTGACATATAGAATAGTAAGTCGCCGTCTTCTTGAAAAAACTAAACGAGAAGCTGAATGTTTCCATGAAGAAACAAGAAAAGAAGTTGCACGTCTGCATGAAGAAGCTATGAAAAAAGCTATACGTCTTTATGAAGAATCTAGAAAAGAATATGAACAAGAATATCATTGTACTATGGTTAGACTTCATTCCCATGTATGTTCTTTATGGGGACGTATGTATCAAATCCTTAAACCTATTATTAAAAAAGAACTACAACCCTTGCTAATTTCTTTCGCTGATAACTCAGTCCTATATGGTAAAAGAGCGATAGATCTCACTAAAAAATTAGATGAAAAGAAACAAAAAGATCTTATTGTAACCATCTACAATAATTATGCCATGTCTCTCGCTCTAAGAGGCGATAGGAAGGATGCAAAAATAGCGGAAGGTGTAATTAAATATTTAGAATCACAGATCGAAGATTATTCGGAGATGAAAAAGTTAAATTATGAGGACACTATTATTTTTTTACGATTGCGAATCCCAATCGATAAGGACGACTTGCTTAAAGCTGAACAGGATTTAACCCGAATTCTCGAAGATCCTAGGGTCAAAGGAACCCTACTTGAAAGAATTATTAAACAAAAATTGAGGAATTTTCCCAAGAGTTCTTTTTAAGGTATTGGTTCCCAATCTTTATTAATTACTCTTAGAGACATCTTTCTATTATCTCCTTTTAATAATATAATATCTATTTGTAATATCGTCATTTATTTATTTATATAGAATATTACACTACCATTTTCTATTAGATATGTCAATATTTTAAATAGGGTGAATAAATGCCAAAATACAAAGGGGTCTACAAGTGCAAGAATAAAAAAGGCAGATACTCATGGTACGCTCAATAGGTACATCACTATAAAAAATACCACGTTCCGGGAAGTTACAGAACGGCTGAGGAAGCAGCCCGACCCGCGAAAAGTTCATAAAGAGATTCAGAAGCAAAAAGTCCATTGATAAAGAGAAAATTACTGTACTTGAGTTTGCATAGGTATTTCTTAAGAAATACGGCAGCAGATGGAAAGAAAGCACTTTCATGGGTATGGAATCGATTGTCAGAAACCACATTGTAAAGATTCTTGGAGACAGGAGAATAGGGGATATCGACCCCGAGGATATCCGGGAGATCAGAAACCATCTTTACAAAAAGAAGCTTGGTATTATAACAATCTACCATAACATTTGATGTATACAGCGGGATCTCGGAAAGACAGATCCTTTTAATATATTGATTAAGAGAATTGAGGTATTAGGTCATGGGCATTATAATCGTTATTTATATCAAATCTTACTCTGGAAACAATCCATTGTACACCACACCCTGTCGAGGTTCGGCCATCCACTCTGCAATAGTCTCTCTCCATCTGAGATAATGTGAGGTTTCTTTATGAGCTGCAGCAGCATCCTTATCTGAATAGGCCTCATAAAGAATAAAGCTGCTTGGATCATCTGCCATCTGGAGTATATCAAACCTCCTGTTTCCCTTTTCCTGAACTGATCCTTCATGATTGGGTTTAGAGGCATTGATAAAATCCTGAATATGATCAGGTTTAACATGAACATAAACCACTGTCACATACATATTGCCCTCCCCTTTGAACAAGATCATTATTAATTCGTTATACGTAATTAACGGCTAACCAAGGACCAATCAGCCCATTAAATTACTTAAATATCTATTTATTATTGGTGAAGATGAACTAGGAACTGGTTATTTACAACGTAAAGAGATTTAATATACGAAGGGGGATGATTAATATATAATATAACGAAAGTTACTCTTATATTTTAAAAATCACAAACCCTTTGGTTTTCCAAGTATTTCTGAAAAAATAACAGCCCTCTTTAATGGTGAAAGACCTCCTATCCGATCCCAGGAGGATACACGCTCTTCTTCTCTTATTTCTCTTTCTTCAATTGTCCCACTAAGCTCTTTTATCGAAGCTTCTTTCCATTTCTTTGTATATCTTTTTCTCTCAGTATCTAACTCCTCCTCCAATTGGCTCACCATTTCAGGGGATTCAGTCAATGGTAAAGGACTAGAAGGCTCCTTTTTTTTATCTGAAATTTTCTGATCCTGCTCAGTTAAGTACTGTCTACCTATCCTCTGCCTGACTTCCCCAAGGTCTAAAATATCAGGCATCTCTGAAACTAAAGCATCTTCATCTTCTTGAATTAAAATCTCTTTTTCCTTCCTATACATTGGATGTACAAATGTTTCTTCCCCCTCACGTACAGTAAGGGGGATATCCGAAGAAGCCCTTTTAATATCATTACTCTGCTGCTCACCTTTCAATTCTGGCTCTTTCTTTAGTTTTTTAACAACAAAACGAATGAGTAAATTCAAGAGAACTATAAAGATGAATATTCCAAAAAGGATACCCTGAAGCCCGTTCATTCTACTCTCCTACATCATAGGTTTATCTGTTTTCGACCAAATGACACTTTATCCGGATGAACCTGAAATTTAAACTGATCGATAATTTACCTTCTTCCTCCACCCTTTGGCTTTCCTTCGCCGCTTATGCTCTGTCGCATATCTGTATCTGCCTGAATATTTTTCATGCGGTAGTAGTCCATTATTCCCAGGTTTCCAGTTTTGAATGCAGCTGCAATGGCTTTTGGAACTTCTGCCTCGGCCAGTACTACCTTGGCCCTGTTCTCCTGAACAAGCGCAATCATCTCCTGCTCCCTGGCCTGAGCAGCAGCCCTCCTCTGTTCCGCTATAGCCTGGAAGCGCCTCTTGTCTGCCTCTGCTTGATCAGCCTGAAGCTTAGCACCAATATTATCACCGACATCAACATCAGCTATATCTATAGAGAGGATTTCAAAAGCTGTTCCTGCATCAAGCCCCTTTTCAAGAACCTTCTTGGAGATCGTATCGGGATTTTCAAGAACATCCTTATAGGCTGCTGAAGAACCTATTGTGGTGACAATCCCCTCACCGACACGTGCAATGATTGTTTCCTCAGTTGCTCCTCCAACAAGTCTCTCAATATTTGCCCTTACTGTCACCCTAGCCTTGGCCTTCAACTGTATCCCATCTTTTGCAACAGCGTCAATTGTCTGTTTACCCTTTTTTGGATCAGGGCAATCGATTACCTTGGGATTTACACTGGTCTTCACAGCATCAAGAACATCTCTTCCAGCAAGATCAATTGCAGCGGCACGCTGAAAACTAAGTGGTATATTAGCCTTACTTGCAGCAACAAGCGACATACATACCCGAAGTACATTGCCCCGTGCAAGGTAGTGTGTCTCTAAAAGATCAGTATCAAGTGGAAGCCCTGCTTTTGTAAGCATGATCCTCGAATCCACAATTATACTCGGGCTCACTTTTCTGAGCCACATCCCGATCAACTTAAATACTCCTACCGGTGCCCCTGAAAGAAGAGCCCTGAACCATAATCCAAAGAACTTGATGAATAGAATAATGAACGTAATGGCCACTATGACAAGAAAGATATAAAGTACTACTAGCATATTTTTATCCTTTCAATGAATTTTAAAATGTCTATATTAATATTAATACATAAAATCTGTATGTGTATAATTAGTTTCTTGTGAATAATTAGTTAAATTGCCCAATAATATATTGATAAAAAAGTACTTACCCTTTTCTTCGTACCACAATCCGGCTTCCTTCTACCTTAATAACCTCAACAGGATCCCCTTTATCTATCAATTCCCCTCGTGTTACAACACTGTACTTGGAATCTTCAATCCTGACCATACCGGACGGCCGGAGCATAGTAACAGCAATGCCCTCTTTTCCAACAAGACCCTCATATCGCTCACTTGTATACGAGGTGTAGCCCACATCTCTTGTTTGAGATTCTTTAAGAATTAGCTTCCTTCCTACAAATGTTTTTGGAAAAGCCTTTAATCCAACCCATATAACAAATGGTGTGCCCAGTAAAAAAGCAGTAAGAAGCGCAGTTCCTGCTCTTGTTCCATGATGAATATATGCCAGAACAGTTGCAACAATCATACAGATGATACCAGCAGCTCCAATCACTCCAGCTGCTGGAACAAAGAGCTCTATAAATATTGCAATAAAGCCGATACCCAGGAGTGCAATATATACCCATAGCCCCATTTCAACATTTCCTCACTACTATTCTGTTGCCACTTATCTCAATTACTTCTACTGAATCACCGGATTCGATAAATTCTCCATCGGTTTCAACAACAAGCTCCTCTCCATCAATCTCAGCCTTACCGGAAGGCCGAAGAGTCGTAATGGCCTTTCCACGTTTCCCCAAAATCTGGGCTCCCTCTTCCTGTGCCTGAACAGTAAAGCCAAGCTCCACAGATTGTGTTGCTTTCAATGTCAATCTACTGAATAACTTTCCCTGTGGTAGAAAGTATGCAAGTATCCCGAAAGCTATAAATGAAGCCACTACACTGGCACTCACAGTAAGTATGTTCCTTTTAAAAAGATTCCACTGCCAGTCATAATCCGGCCATACGAAACCCTGCATGGAAAAAACAAGGGAAGCAACAATCAGTACAATACCTGATATACCTGCTACCCCGAACCCAGGTATTACGAAAATCTCAAGGATGAGGAGCACCAATCCCAGTACAAACATAATAAGCTCTAGAGAACCTACAGTCCCAAGCAATGCATAGCTTGCAAATACAACTGCAAAGCATATTATAGCAATAGTCCCCGGTACTCCAAAACCTGGACTGGTTAGCTCCATAAAAAGGGCAGCCAAACCAGCCATTATCAAAAGGCTTGTAAACAGGGATCCTGTAAGAACCCCTACTACCCTGTCAGCCACAGATTCTTCCAGTTCAGTAACCTCCGGGCCTTCTAAACTCAGAGATGTAAACAGCTCTTTAAGGCTCGATACTGTACCTGAAGAGACACCATACCTCTCCATCTCTTTTGCAGTAAGGGTTAAAAGCTTTCCTGATGGAGATATTACTTTCCCAACCTCCACCTTTTGTCCGCTCTCTTTCGCCTTCCGTTCAACATCCACAAGCTCCTCATCAGTTATGACCAGAAGCTCGTCATCTAAATATACCTCCTGGAGCTTAATATCTTCATCCACCATTGCCCGTGCGATATCCACCGGATAACCGTTTTTTTCTGCGAGCGCTGCCATCTGTCCTCTTACGGCGCTCACAACCTTTTCAGAGGCCTGTTCAGTACCTTCCTGAGTCATATAAACAGGAGCAGCTGCACCAATTGATGTTCCAGGAGCCATATATATACGATTACAGGAAAATGATATGAGAGCCCCTGCTGACCAGCTTACTCCTAAGCTCTCAGGGCCTGTAGTAACATAGGCTACTGTCAAAACATCTTCCCCGGCACCGATAAGTGTTGCTATCTGTAGTGCTGAATCCACCCTGCCGCCAAAGGTGTTTATATCAAAGACAATAATGTCTGCATTTTGGTCTTTTGCATTATTAATGCTTCTGCGAAGAAAAACAACAAGGGACCTGTCTATCTCGCCCTGAATCGGGATAACATAGAGCTTCTTTTTATCAGTATTGCGCTCTTCACCAAACGCCATTGTAAATGAGGCAAAAACAGACAGAATTATAAGTGTACTTATTATGATCTTCATATTACACCAATAATAAAATTAAACAGCAAAAGATATAAAGTCAATCTCAAGCTTTACTTTTCTCATGCGAAGCCAATTGTAGCAGCAGAGAGGAATAAACATATCCTCTGTGAAAAACCTCTGGCAACATCCTATGAAGATCTTGAGCTTATCTTAAATGCTCTAACTATTATGGATTCTGTTAAGAAAAAAGAACCGGTGAGGGTTTCATATTAAGAGAGAAATAAAATGAGAGCACGATATAATAGATAAAAATGAGGCGGCAGTCGGATTTGAACCGACGTATAACGGTTTTGCAGACCGTCGCCTTCCCACTTGGCTATGCCGCCTTTATCTAAAAAAAATTAGTATCCAATTTGATTTTTGTCAACAGAAATTGCCCGATTTATTATATACAGGATAAATACCCGGTTTTAGCAATTAAGTAAACGGGAAAACATCAATTTAACTCTCGAAATTCACCCTGTTAAGATACTCATCTCTATATCCCGATAATATATTTGAGCAAATGTATTTTAAAATATAGCTACTCTTTAGATTAATTTGTCTTATAATTATATTGTACATGCATAAGAAAATCTTTTTTAAAAGAGGATCCTTTGGATTCTATAGAAAATCGTTTAATAGAAACCCTTAATATAAAAGAAATACCTGCATTCTCTGCTGCAGCGAAATTAGCAATCTCTAAAACCCTTATTCAGGAAAAATCTGCAGAGGAATTATCAAATATTATCAAAGAAAACCCATCTCTTGCCCTGAAAATCTTAAAAGTGGCAAACTCCTCATTGTACTCAAGAAAGAATCTCATCACTAATATCAAAGATGCTATTATTTTCCTTGGATATAAAACAGTTAAAAGCATAATCCTGAGCATTACAATCAGGGATATATTTTCAGATAGAAAATCTAAATGGTTCGACTATAAAGCCTTCTGGTTACACTCCATAGCAGTAGCAATTCTATCTGAAGAGTTTACAAAGAAACTGCATTTGAGCTTTGAAGATGATGCATATGCAATAGGTCTTTTACACGACATAGGGAAAGCCATTCTTTTTATCTCAGATAAAGATAAGTACAGAGATGTAATAGAAAAGATCGAGAATAGAAGTCTTATGTTCAGAGAGGCAGAAAATGAGGTATTTGGATTTGATCATACAGATGCTGCCCGATTCCTTTTCGAATACTGGGAGCTCCCGAAGGAGCTTATCCTCCCTACATGTGAATATCATAAAGAAAATCATAATTTAGAAGAGATAAAGGGTACGAGGATTGCTATAGTAAAGGTGGCCAATGAAATGGCCCATATAACTGGGTATGGTACTCACCCAAAAGAACCACCATACACTGCAAGTGAAGATGTTATTGAACGCGTAGGATTACTGCACACAGACATGGATATTATTCTTGATAACCTGAAAAAGAAAATTGTTGCACTTTCAAACGCTCTGAATATACAAAAAACCGATATAAAAGGCTATTTTGAGGTGCTTTCAGCTGCAAACAGAGAACTGGGAAGAATGTATCTTGAAAATCAAAAGATGGTGAAAAAGTTAATTGAAAAAGAAAATCTTCTCGCCAGACTTCACAATCTTTCCTCTACTTTTTTAAATGAAAAAAATATTGAAGAGGTTTTGCGAACATCCTGTGAATCTTTTTTACAGCATTTTGATTCTGACTCCATCTCTATTGAGTTCTATCTCAACGAGGAGAAATCAATCCTGTATAATGTGTTCCGTCCAAATATTTTCCCAGATAGGGATATGTCAATCAAGACGCAGGATTTCGAGGAGAGCAAACAGATTGTTCAAAGAGGCACCTTTCAACCACAAAATGGAGCAACAGTATACAGTATAGATACTGGCTTCAATGAGGAGTTGGGGAAAGTATTTATCGAAACTGAAAAACTCATTGATCGAACAGATATAAAATCATTTGTATATCAATTGGCCCTGGGATTGAATAACCTGAAGCTCTTCTTAACAAATAGGATTAAAACTGAAAATTCAAATATAGCCATTAAGAAGCTTAAGGAAGAGATTGAAAGGAGAAAGAAAATATCACAGTTAAATGAGCTCATACTTGAAAACTCTCCTGTTGGGATTTTAAGTATAGATGAAAACTATAAGATAGTGCAATACAACAGGAAAGCAGAGGGGATATTTGGTGAGAGCTTAAAAGATAAAAATCTTTTAAATCTTGATATCTTTGTTCAAAATGATCTTCAGATTATTATTGAGAATCTTGTACAAAAAAATAAGAGTGCAGATCTGACTGTGAAAAGAGATGACGTACAATACCACCTTCACATAGAGGCAGCTCCTGTAAAGAGCACTTCCCAGACCCTTATCCTGGTCTATGATATAACCGAAAGAAAAGAAAATGAGAGAAATGTAATTCAAAAAGAAAAAATGGCAACTTTAGGAGAACTTGCCGCTGGTATAGCCCATAATTTAAGGAGCCCTCTTGCTTTTGTAAAGGGAATTCCTGAGCTTATTCTCTCGGATTTAAAAGGGGAAGATCTTAAGATAACTAAAAAAGTTAATGGAAAGGAGGTAGAGGACAAAGAGCTCAAGAGTAAAATAGAGCTTATTTCAAAGAGTATGGTACAGTCACTGCCAATAATCGATAGTATAATGGAGTTTTCAAAAAAGGAAATTGGAAGCTTTGAACAGCTGAATCTTCAAGGTATCATAGATGAGGCCCTTCTCCTTCTAGAACACAGACTGAAAGAAAAGGATATTAAAATTTTGAATAATACCAAAGCTCATACCATTTTTGGTAATAAGAATATGTTGATCCAGATTTTTGTGAACCTCTTGAACAATTCCATTGACGCAATAAAAGCCAAAGGAACTATAGAGGTAAGTTGTAATAGAGAGAAGGATAAAATGATTATCCATTTTGAGGATAACGGTGTAGGAATAGAATATAAAAATCTTGAGAGAGTTTTTGAACCCTTTTTTACCAACTCCGACAAGGCAAATGTTACAGGTATGGGTTTAACCATAACGAGGAAGATGATAACAATACATGGAGGAACCATAAAGGCTATACCAAAAAGAGGCAGGGGCACCATTATGGAACTCATCTTTCCAACAAAAGAAGCTGAATAATTATCAAACCTTTATACAACCTGGGCGATTCTATCCAAATACTGCTTTAGATACATTCCAGTGTATGACTTATCATTTCCAACTATCTTTTCAGGAGTGCCAGTTGCAATGATTTCACCGCCATCATTTCCACCCTCTGGACCAAGATCTATAATATAGTCAGCGTTTTTTACAACATCAAGATTATGCTCGATCACGAGAACCGTATTCCCATTAGTGACAAATCTTTGTAAAACTTTGAGAAGCTTTTTTACATCATCGAAATGAAGCCCGGAGGTTGGTTCATCAAGGATATAGAATGTCTTACCTGTACTCCTTTTTGAAAGCTCTGAAGAGAGCTTTACCCTCTGCGCTTCACCTCCGGAAAGTGTAGTTGCGGATTGTCCAAGTCTGATATACCCAAGTCCAACCTCCTGTAAAGTCTTAAGCCTTCTTTTAATCTGAGGAATGTTTTTAAAAAACAAAAGAGCTTCATCCACAGTCATATTGAGTATATCAGAGATATTCTTTCCTTTGTATTTTACCTCAAGGGTCTCTCTATTATACCTCTTACCCTTACACACGTCACAGGTTATATATATATCCGGAAGGAAGTTCATTTCGATGCGTATAGTTCCATCTCCCTGACAAGTCTCACACCTCCCGCCCTGTACATTAAATGAGAACCTTCCAGGCTGATACCCCCTGATCTTTGATTCAGGGAGAGATGTAAACAGTTCTCTGATAGGGGTAAAAACTCCAGTATACGTGGCTGGATTCGATCTTGGAGTCCTGCCTATTGGAGATTGATCTATATCAATAACCTTATCAAGATTTTCCAGACCTTCAATACTCATGTAGCTACCTTCTTTCAACCTTGCTCTGTTGAGTCTATTCGCAAGCGCGGGATAAAGGACATCATTTACGAGGCTTGATTTTCCCGATCCTGATACTCCTGTAACAGCAATGAATGTACCGAGAGGAAAGGATACATCAATATTATTCAGGTTATGCTCCTTTACTCCCCTTAAGGTAACATAGTTACCGCTGTCACCCCTCCTCACCTTTGGTAGGGGAATTGTTATTTTTTTCTTCAAATACTTTCCTGTTAGAGATCTCTCATTCTCTTTTATTTCATTTGGTGTGCCTTGAGCAACTATCTTTCCTCCATCTTCACCAGCACCGGGACCGAGATCAACAATAAAGTCCGCACTTTCTATGGTCTGTTCATCATGCTCAACAACGATAAGTGTATTGCCAGTATCTCTGAGCCGAAAGAGGGTATCGAGCAGTCTTCTGTTATCCCTCTGATGGAGTCCAATTGTTGGCTCATCCAAAATATACAACACCCCTACTAATCCAGATCCAATCTGTGTTGCAAGCCTGATTCTTTGGTCTTCACCTCCTGAGAGTGTCTGGGCCTTTCTATCAAGAGAAAGGTAACCCACCCCAACATTCTTTAAAAAAGAAAGCCTCTCTTTTATCTCCTTGATTATCTGATGGGCTATATAAAGCTCCCTTTCAGAAAGGCGGAGCTTATTAAAAAACTCAATTTCCCTCTCCACAGGCATTTCAGTAATATCAATAATAGACTTATCATTAATCTTAACTGAAAGGCTCTCTCTCTTCAGTCTTTTGCCTTCACAAACAGGGCATGAAATCTCCTTCATAAACTCTTCCATCCATTCTCTCATACCATCGGATTTTGTCTCCCTGTACCTCCTCTCCAGATTCTTGATGATACCCTCATATCTTGAGGTATACTCCCATCTGCCTTTTCCATCAGTATTATTATGAATGAACAAAATTTCTTCATCCGTTCCGTATAGTAATTTCTTATAGATGTCCTCAGGTATTTCACAAATTGGCATGGCAGGAAAAATACCAAAGTGTCTTGAAAAGGCTTCAATGATAGCACGAGCCCAGCTTGATCGAGGAGAAAATGTTAAAATAGCACCATCATTGAAAGACAAAGATTTATCGGGAATAATTAATTCAGGATCAAACTCTAATTTTAATCCAAGGCCAGCGCATTCAGGGCATGCGCCATGAGGGCTGTTAAACGAAAACATCCTCGGCTGTATCTCAGGGTAACTTACGCCGCAGGAAACACATGCAAGCTTCTTAGAAAAAAGCTCTTCACTACTATTCTCTCTAATAATTCCTACGAGACCTTCCGTTAAACTACTCGCTGTCTCAACAGATTCTGCAATTCTCTTCCTGTTTTCTTTTTTAAGAATAACGCGGTCAACAATAATATCAAGATTATGCCTCTTTTGTTTATCTATGTTTTCTGATAATACATCTTCAATCCTTTTTACATCTCCATCAATTCTTACCCGTACGAATCCGCTCTTACGCGCATCATCAAATATCTTTTTAAACTCTCCTTTTCTACCAATTACAATTGGAGCAAATATTATGATCCTCTCGCCATTTTTATACCCCATTATTCTGTCGATGATCTGATCAACTGTCTGACTTTTGATCTCTTTTCCACACTTGTAGCAATAGGGCGTTCCAACCCTTGCAAAGAAAAGCCTCAGATAATCGTATATCTCAGTTATCGTCCCAACTGTTGACCTTGGATTTTTATGTGTTGTCTTTTGCTCTATACTGATAGCAGGTGATAATCCCTCAATATAATCAACATCCGGTTTCTCCATAAGACCCAGAAACTGCCGCGCATACGCAGAAAGAGATTCTACGTATCTTCTCTGTCCTTCTGCATAGATTGTATCGAAAGCTAAGGAGGACTTTCCGGACCCTGAAAGCCCGGTAATCACAATAAGTTTATCCCTCGGTAGTTCGAGATTAATGGATTTTAGATTGTGAGCCCTTGCTCCCTTTATAATAATCTTGTTTCTTCCCATACTAAAATCACACCCTGATCTTTTTAATTAAATATAGACCTACGATAAAAAAAACAATATTTCCAAGCCATCCCCCGATTACAGTGGGGATTTTACCGCTGCTCCCAAGAGTATATCCTATTTCAATGATAAAGAAAAACACCAATACCATACCTATTGTTATGCTGAAACTGATGACAAGTGCATTCTTAAATGACATACTCCCAAGCGAGAGACCAATAATAATGACAAGAAAGAGGGTAAATGAATTAGCTATCTTTCTATGAAACCTGGCGAGAAACATTTTATAATCAAATCCCATCTTTTTCATCATCTTTATGTTATCGTATGCTTCCCGTAAAGTCATATTTTCTGCCCTTCTTATATCTTGTCCAAAGTACTTCGGATCATCCTTTATAGCTGACTCCATAACAGTAAAGATTTCTCTCTCTTTGATATCACCATCTTTATTAAAGTTTCGCAAAATTCCATCGTAAAAAATCCACCTCTCACCATCCCAAATTGCTCTATCTGCATCGATCCTGTAGGTGATATTTCCCTCCATATCCTTCTGGATAATCATTATTCCACTCATCTCCATATTTTTAGAAGAATACTTATCAATCTTGTAAATGATATTATTCTCACCAAAAACAATAACATTGCTTCTGTCTCTATAGTAACTGACAGGCTCCTCCCCTTTCCAGCGGGTTACATACCTATCCTTTAAAACAAAGCTCCTTACCACAATATAATCTTCAAATAGAATTGAACTAACGAAAACCAGAAATCCAATAAAAATGAGCGGTAAAATTATTCTATATATACTCACTCCACAGCTTCTTAATGCCAAAATCTCTCTATTCTTTGAAAGATTACTAATTGTATAAACAGAAGCAAACATACAAGAAGCCAGAAGACATTCTCTTGATATAATCTCTGGAGTCTCTAAAATGCGCAGCAATATAACCTGGTAAAAGGTAAAGGCTTTTGAATATTCAAGTCCCTGTAGCGTTCTCACAATCAATGAAAGACCCATGATAAAGAGAATAGTGACAAAAAAAACCTTTAGAAACTGAGTTATGAGGAATATTGAATAGGTTTTACCTATTAATGGCTTCATACCCTTTTCCTCAAAAGAAGGTGAAGGATCCCGGCAGCAAAAAATAGTATGTTTGGAAGCCATAGAGCAAGTGCAGGATCAATAGCTCCAGATCTCCCAATGCGTTCCAAGAAGAGTATAAATATATAATAGAGAAATATTATAAGAACTCCGATGCCAAGTCCGAGCCCCTTTCCGCTTTTTCCTCTTGTAATAACAAAGGGAGTGCCCAGGAATACAAAAAGCACGCAGGCAAAGGGTATAGCAATCTTTTTATGATATTCAACAGCATATGCATTGTAGGATCCTGTACCTTTTTCCAGTTCTGACATGCTGCCTCTTAACTCCTTTAAACTCATATCTCTTGGTGTTTTTACTATATTCTTAATTTTTTTGTCTGAAAAAAATATATTGAAATCCAGAACTTTGAAAGTCGTTGAATTAAACTTATCCCCTGTTTTGTCTTTTGGATCTATAATAGAACCGTTATTAAGCCTCAGTGTTATGTATGGAGCTGTAACATCGGTTGCAAGGAACATTCCCTTCTTGGCTGTAATTGTCTTTGTATATGCACCATCTTTACTCTCGAATATAGTAACATTAGACAGATCGCCAGTTTTATCATCCACACTCTCTACAAGCAATAGAATATTACCGGTAATCTCATTTATACTGTGAACATCAACCTGAACATCAGGGCGGGCTATTGTAATCTTTTGATACAGTGTTCTAAACTTGATATTTCCAACAGGAACAAAATAATCTGTAAGATAAAAACTGAGAATCCCAATAGCTATCCCCGTTATATAAAGTCCTAAAAAAACAGAGTTCAATTTTAATCCGCTTGCCCTTATCGCAGTGATCTCACTATCATTGGATAACCTCCCTACAGAAATAAGTGCTCCCATTAACGTTGACATGGGCATAGTAACAGCAAGAGTTGGAGGCACAGAATAAAAGATAAGGGCGAGAAGATCTATTACTGTTGCGTAGCCATTAGTTACGAGGCTCACAAAACTCATAACTCTTTCGAGTAACAGGAGCATTGTAAAAAATGCCATGCCCCCTATATATGGTGGGATAAACTCTTTTAAAATATAAAACCTTAGAGTTTTCATCTTCTTAAATTATGATAATCACTGAGATTATCTGGAGCAAGCCCATTATGGCCAAGTTACTTCCCATTTTATTTTGATTATATTATATTGCTCCCAATACGAAAATTAAAGGGCAAATGATGATCGAAAATGGAATAATTCTTGTTGCAGGCCTGGGATCAAGGCTCAAACCGTTAACTGACCATGCGCCAAAATGCCTAACGGAAGTAAATGGGAAGCCCATTCTGGTGAATACCCTAGAGAATTTAGCTGATATTGGGATAAAATACTGTACAATAGTAACCGGGTACTTACGAGGTGTTGTTGAGAATCTAATCGGTAACTGTTACCGGAGTGTTGAAGTAAAGTATATACAGAATGATATATATGATAAAACGAACGATATGTACTCACTTTGGCTTGCACAGGATACAATAGAAGAGGGAGCAGTTGTGCTAGAGGGCGATATCTTTTTCAGAGCAAAAACCCTTAAAAATGCTCTGAAGAGTATGGGTGAAAAATCCCACTATCTGGCAGGAAAGTATAACAGTAAGCCAAACGAAATTTTAATTAAAACAAATTCAAGCTTCAAGATAAAATCCATCGAAGTTCTGAGAGATAAAAGGGGGATGAAAGGTGATCTCAATTTTATGTCAAGCGGGATGCTTGTCATTCAAAAGGACTATGGAAAACAGTTGTCACAATGGATGGGCGATTTTGTGAAAAAAGATAGAGCAGATGTCCTCTTTGACGATGTTATAAGCGAACATATCAAATGTATGCCCCTCTATATCTATGAAATAGGACATGAGGAATGGGTAGAAATTGATACAAAGGAGGATTTGATAAGAGCGGAGACCATATTTAAACCCAAACGTCCTTTATAGAATCACAGATCCTTGTTGGCAGATAAGGATACCTTCCCACTTCATGCCTCTTTGTAACTCCAGTGAGAACCAGAATTGTTTCAAGACCTGTTTCTATACCTGCAACAATATCTGTATCCATTCTGTCACCAATAATAACTGTTTCTTCTGAATGAGCCCCTAACCTTCTCAAGGCTGTTCTCATTATCAGAGGATTTGGCTTCCCAATATAGTAAGGTTTTACTCCCGTTGCACGCTCAATTGGTGCAGTAAGAGCTCCAACAGCAGGGACAATTCCAAAATCTGAGGGGCCTGTTATATCCAGGCTTGTTCCAATAAATCGTGCCCCCTCTATGATGAATTTGCATGCCTTCTCAATCATTTCAAAGGAATAAGTTCTAGTTTCCCCGATAACTACGTAATCAGGCTTAAATTCCGTTATATGATAACCGATATCATGAATTGCATTGGAGAGCCCAGGATCGCCAATAACATAGGCACTGCCATTTTTCTTCTGTCCCTGGAGAAATGATGCTACTGCTATTGCTGCTGTAAATATCTTCTCCGGAGAAACCTCAATTCCAAGATAAAAAAGCTTTTTACTCAAATCTAGAGGGGTTTGACTCGAACCATTCGTCAGAAAAAGGTACTTGTTTCCATTTTCTTTAAGCTTGTCAATAAAATCTTTTGCTCCATCAATGAGCTTATTGCCAAAATATACTACTCCATCCATATCCATTATAAAACTTTTATCTCTATAATCCATAACCTTGACCCACTGTGCCAAAATATACAATCTCACAAAGAGGAAGAATTCCGATTTTTACCAATGCATATAATGTTTCTGAAATTCAAAGGGCAACCCCCTATCACATATTATAAATATCGATTATACTCCAAATTCAGCCTAAAATTCTATGTTCACCTTTACGATAATAGTAAAAGCAGCGGATACTGTCCCTCCCATAGTATTATCCGTTGTAATGTTTCCCATACCTTGAGCATAGGGGCAGAATATATTCTGCCCCTAAAAAATCACACTACAGACTAATTTGAGACCCTGTCAATAGCATTTCATGGGTATCAATAAGATAAATAGGTTGAACTTCGAGTTTCTCTTCAAAAAGAGAACAATTATATTAAAAGACAGAGTTCGATCTTTTCAGGATGAACTCTTACATAAAACCATAATATACCTAAATAATATACCCTATGAGCAGTAATATTTCAATTCTATTGATCAATCCCTGGATTATAGATTTTGCAGCATACAACTTCTGGGCAGAGCCATTAGGATTGCTCTACATTGGCTCAATACTAAAGGATGCAGGATGCTATATCAATTATGTAGACTGTCTTACCAGTATCTATGAAAAAAATCCAAAATCCAAAGATAATGGATGCTCAAAATATTTAAGAAAACGTATAAAAAAGCCTGATGTTCTCTCATCCATACCGAGGCACTATGCTCTCTACGGTATACATGAAGATGAATTTATTCAAAGATTAGCACTGATTCCCATACCAGATGCAATCCTGGTAACCTCAATTATGACCTATTGGTATCCTGGGGTTTTTAAAGCTATAAAACTTGTGAAAGAATTTTACAAACATAAAGCCCCAATTATACTGGGCGGTATTTATCCAAAACTTTGCTACAAACATGCACAGAATAATTCAGGTGCTGATTTCATCTTCATTGATGAAAACATATCTCACCTTTTTAAGTTAATTGAGAGAATAACAGATAAACGATTTAAACATATCCCCACGCTGAATACATTTTCTGATTATCCTGCTCCCCTTCATGAGCTTGGCAGAGAAAGGGATTTCTTTTCAATTTTAACAGGCAGGGGATGCCCCTATGCCTGCAGCTATTGTGCTTCAGGTATCCTAAATAAAGGCTTTTCACGAAGAAGCAAAGAATCTGTAATAAAAGAAATACAGCTATATTCAAAAATGCTTAAAACAAAAAATATCGCATTTTATGATGATGCACTCCTTGTAAATGCTGAAGAACATATTATTCCTATCCTCGAAGAGATTATTAAGGATAATCTACAGGTATCAATTCATCTTCCCAATGGTATAAATTCACGATTTATAACAAAAAGGATTGCTCAACTTTTCAACAATTCCGGGGTTGAAACCATACGATTAGGTTTTGAGACAGCAGATGAAAATTTGCAAAGCAAAACAGGAGGAAAGACAACAAATGAATTATACCTGAAGGCAGTAGAGCATCTTCTGAAAGCTGGATATACTAGTAAGAGCATTGGAACATATATTATGGTAGGATTACCAAGTCAGACAGCATTCGATGTAGAAAACTCAATCAACTTCGTATACAGGGCTGGCGCAAGCCCCTTTTTATCCTACTTCTCGCCAATACCAGGTACAAAAATATGGAAAGAGACAGTTTTGACCACATCCTTCCCTATTGAACAAGAGCCCTTATTCCAGAATAATACGTTTTTCCTTCTTGGCAACAAAAACTTCCCAGCGCAAACAGTCAAATATTTAAAGTCAAAGGCATTAGAAATGAGAAAACCGCATTAATCCGCTTTACTTAAAAATCCTACAAACCATCCAATAGAGCCTTTCTCTTTTCATATTCCTCAGGCTTTCTGGCTCCTTTAAAAGAAGTTGCCTCTAAAAACTCTTTCAGTGCGATATACTTTACAATAGCAGGTTTTTCAACTTTGATTATAATTTCATCTATCTTCCATTCTCTCCACACTGGATTTAATTCACTATACTTTCCATATTTATCCTGTAAAGAACTGCTTAATGTATAAAAATCAATATACCTCTCATCAAAAATCACTGTAATTGCATATAATATATCATCATAAAACTGCAGATATATGTACGGCACCTCTGGTTTTATTGAAAGAGTGAGAATCTTTCTATCCTCAACAGGGAAAAAATCAACATCCCTGTTTTTAGGAACCTTTATCATTTCATTCTTTTCAGCTGCTTCCAAAGCCTGCTGCCGGGACATACCTATGTTTATGCTCATAAAACCAACTTCCTGAGCAAAGAGCGAAGGCGTAAATATAATAAAAATAATAACAAAAAATATACTTTTCATATGACTATTCGTTAAACTTTATAGGATATTCTAACAAGATTATCGGAAACAATAACTTTGGTATAATAAAATCTTGAAATATACCGTAATTTAATTTAGAATTTAATAACCAGGTGTAAAAATTGGAAAAAGATTACTACAAAGTATTGGGAATTGATAGGTCTGCAACAAAAGAAGAAATTACAAAGGCATATAAAAAATTAGCTGCAAAATACCACCCTGATAAGCATCAGAAAAATCCCCTCTACGATCTTGCAGAAGAGAAGTTTAAAGAAATTAATGAGGCCTATCATGCCATTGTTGGAGAAGAATACGTTTATATACCAGTAAAAAAATCTGGTTCAAAAAAGAAGGAAGAAGATATTCACCAGAATGCCAAAGATTTTCTTTATAGAGGAATAACGTTTTTTAATGAAGGAAATTTTCAAAAGGCTATTAGAAATTTTAATAATGCACTCAAACACTCAAAGAATCCTACGCTTTACAATCTTTTGGGACTTGCTTACTGTGAATCAGGGGAATATAAAAAGGCTTTAGAACCGCTTATTCTAGCAACACAGATGGATGAGGAGAACGGAAAGTACTTCCTCGATGCTGGGTATGCATTCTATCTGTTAAAGGTATGGGATGAGGCATTACACTACCTTATAGAAGCATACAACCTGCTGAGAGACAGAAAGAGGCTTGGCGCTTGTTGTGTTTTTATTGCAATCTGTAATTTTCACATGGAAAAAAATGCCAGAGCGGAGTTTTTTCTTGAAGAGGCTGTAACCTACGATCCAGAAAATAGGAGCTATCATATTCTTCTGGAAGAGTTCAGGGGGGCGCAGGAAGGCACCTCTTCACATAAGTGGAAGATCTTAAACAAAATAAATAGATTCTCCTTTGCATCAAGGCTTGAGGAATCAATTGGAAACCTCTTCCATACAATCTTTTCAAAGTAGTCTTATGTAAATAATCCTCTTAGAACAAATTTTGAAATAAAGGCCAATTCGGTGTATACTATAGAATATAAAATAAGGAGTACCTATGAATCTTTCAAAAATGAAAATAATGTTTTTGGCTATAATCCTTGTCAGTATTGTTAAATTATCTTTTGGTGCAGATGTATTTATTCCCACAATGGATTTAACAACAAGGGTCAACCTCCATGCACAGTTAGAGACAAGGGGATTTTTTCAGTTATCCTTTGAAGGAGGATATAAATACCAGGGGAAACTCCTTTTTCAGTATTACGATATTGCACTCGAAGATAATACGCAGGCTGCTCTTATTTTCGATGGAGCACAGGCCTCCATAAGAGATATATTCCATATAATCGATCTAACCTACTGGACAGGATACTATGGAGTCATCGGGGAAGGGAAGTTTTACAAAGGACACCTGTATCATACAGGATATGGTTTTGATTATAATGGTTACCTCCCTATCTTGGGAACAGGACTTGTGCTTTCTAATAGCAAGCCTGATCTATTTTATATACAGGGATTTATATATCAACAGTATGGCTCAAGTAATATCAATTCATGTGATCTAGTCTGTAGACTGTATTTAGACCCATTTACTATCAAACTTTTCCTAGGTGGTGCAAGCGGTTCATACAGGATAGGAACACAATTTATGTATGCTGGTGAAGATATGGAGTTTTATCTCACTGCAGGAGACCTTACTTTCGATTTATATAGGAAATTAACTTTCGACGATCTTTATCTTTTAATAGAACAGTGGTTTAAAATGAACAACTGGAATCTTATTCTTTCAGTGTTTACACGGCCAAAGGTCCACTATAATTATGTATATAGGTCATACATCAGTACAAATGAAACAAACGATATTGATTTTAACTTCAATTTAAACTACTCACCTGAGGCAAGCTACTTTTCAGGAGGAGGAGAGCTTAACATACAGACAAGCAGAGTAGACCCAATTGGAGTTTATATTTCACCATATGTAAGCATATTCACATCTGGTGTAACATGGAAGATAAAAGTTGACGTCAATTTACTCTCCCAGTCAAGAGACTTTCTTACTGCTTATCTTAATATAAATGCCTCATTTTAATTTGCCCTTTAATTGCTCCACATAGGAGATTGCATCACCCTCCCCTATTGAGGCCGAAGGCCTCAATTTGAGCGCCAGCGACGTGAGGCCGAAGGCCTCAGTTTGAGCGCCAGCGACGTGAGACCGTAGGTCTCAGTTTGAGCGCCAGCGACGTGAGGCCGAAGGCCTCATAAGGGATTAAAACTATTTTAAAATTTCATAAAAATGAAATATAATTATCTTGAATAATGATTCATTACATTTTAACATTACTTTTAAATTATAAGTCGATTTTGACATTTTCAACATCATTGCCAGAGTAATATGGTAAAATGATAATTATTTGGAGTTAACAATGAAAAGCTTTTGGGAAAGAGTAAAAGATACGCTCAAGCAAAAGGCTTCTACTCTTGGAGAAAAGGTTGGTGAATACAGCAAATACAGCAAACTCACAATACAAAAGTATAACCTCACGAAACATGCAGAAAAACTGGCATCTGATCTTGGTGGAAAAGTTTATACGCTTTTTTCTGAAAAAAGGCTTGATGATTTAAAGGATGATGAAGAAGCTCTAAACTATATGCTCAAAATAAGGGGCATTGAAAATGAGATAAAAGAAGTGGAAGAAGAGATAAAAACTCTTAAAACCGAGCAAAAGAAAGAAAAACAGTAGTCAACGAATCACCATATTCTTTACATATTCATACCCCATATCAATAGCTCTGAAGTTTATTTCATTGTACTTAACATTTCTTTTTGAAATCACCTCGCCTAGCGAGGCTTTTACATTGTGCTTTGTTACAACTTCTGTAACAGCCAGGAATGCACCGACTATAACCATATTGCTTGCTTTCCCACTCCCCGCTTTTTCTGCAATATCATTCGCAGGGATATAGTATGCGTTTACATCTGCTCTTTCAACCTTCCGTTCAATTAGTGATTTATTTACAAAAATATTTCCATCTTCTATTACATTCCCTTCGAACTTATCTAACGAAGGCTCGTTCATAACAATCAAGCATGTAGGGTGAGCTACTAGTGGAGAAGCAACCTCTCTGTCAGATATGATGACAGCACAATTTGCTGTACCGCCCCTCATCTCCACCCCATAGGATGGGATATGGGAGACATGTTTCCCTTCAACCATTCCAGTATAGGCTAAGAGCTTACCCGCAAAGATTACCCCCTGGCCACCAAACCCCGCAATAATAATCCTCTCAATCATTTACTCTCCCCTTCTTTTGCTGAGTCTCTGAAAATTCCAAGAGAATAGTAGGATAGCATACTCTCCTTAACCCATTGAATAGCTTGATTTGGAGTCAAGCCCCAGTTAGTGGGACACATGGATAACACCTCAATAAAACTATACCCCATGCCCTCCAACTGATAGGTCAAGGATTTTTTGATTGCCTTTTTTGTTTTTATGATATTCTTAACATCATGAACTGATACCCGCTCAATATATACTGGAGATTCTAGCTGACTCAGTATTTCACACATTTTCAGAGGATTTCCTGTTAAAACAGGATCCCTCCCAAGAGGAGTTGTCTTTGTCTGCTGTCCTAACAGCGTTGTAGGTGCCATCTGTCCACCTGTCATACCGTATATTGCATTATTTACGAATATAACAGAAAAGTTTTCCCCTCTGTTTGCTGCATGAATAGTTTCTGTTGTTCCGATTGCAGCTAAATCTCCATCTCCCTGATAACAGATAATCATTTTATCGGGCTGAGCCCTCTTAAGACCTGTTGACACTGCTTGAGCCCTTCCATGTGCTGACTCACAGCCATCGCAATTAAAGTAGTTATAAATCAAAACTGAACATCCCACTGGAGCAACAATAACCGTCTTTTCTCTTATGTTAAGTTCATCAATGACCTGAGCTAGAACCTTATGAATAATACTGTGGCCACATCCAGGACAGTAATGCATTTTAATCTTTTTAAGTGCTTCAGGCCTCTTATACAAAACTTTCATTTATAAACCTCCCGAAACCTCCAATTTCTCACAAAATACTATAAATAAGAATATAAGGGGTTTGACTATCCTTCGGAAAGTGACTATCCTGCGGAAAGTGACTATCCTGCGGATAGTTACGCTCTTCTCAATACATATACCATTTGATACCAGACACTTTAATGTATTACCATACCACTAATTCATTACCATGTTACTCACTTTTTGAGAAAACCGCACAAATCTTCTCACAGAGTTCATCCTCATCGGGAAGCATCCCTCCTGTTCTCCCATAAAAAAAGACCTCTTTTTTCCCATTCACAGCAAGTTTTATATCTTCAAGCATCTGCCCGAGGTTCATCTCAACACTGAGAAATGACTTTACCTTTTCTCTCTCTGCAAGTTTTGAAATTACCTCTGTTGGAAATGGCCACAGGGTAATAGGTCGAATCAAACCAGCCTTTATACCTTTTTCCCGTACTTTCCCAATCGAAGATTTAGCTACTCTTGAAGCTGTACCAAAAGCTACGATGATAACCTCTGCATCGTCTGTTTTGTACTCTTCGTACCTTACCTCCTTCTTTGCAATTTCTTCATACTTGCTAAACAGATGTAAATTATGCTCCTCCAATACATTCTGTGGAATGAGCCTTAAGCTCATTATTAGTCTCGGCTCTCTGTCTTTTGCACCATCAAGAATATAATCCTTTTCAGGAATAGTCCTCTCCGAAGCCTCAGGTAAAACAAGAGGTTCTGTCATCTGACCCAGAACACCATCACCAAGTACAAGTACAGGTGTTCTGTAGATATCTGCAAGATCAAACGCATCTATCATAATATTAGCAAGCTCCTGAACAGTAGATGGTGCAAGCACAATAACTCTATAGTCACCATGCCCGCCACCTCTTGTAGCCTGAAAATAGTCCGACTGAGCTGGACCAATACTGCCCAAACCGGGACCGCCTCTTACAATATCAACGATAACTGCTGGAAGCTCTGCCCCTGCAAGGTACGATATCCCCTCCTGCATCAAACTTATTCCAGGCGAAGAGGAGGAGGTCATGACCCTTTTTCCTGCACAGCTTGCCCCCCATACCATATTTATAGAACCAAGCTCGCTTTCAGCCTGTAAGAAACAGCCGCCAACCTCAGGAAGCCTCCTGGACATATATGCTGGAATTTCATTCTGAGGGGTTATGGGGTAGCCAAAGTAATACCTGCAACCAGCAATAATTGCGCTCTCACACAGAGCTTCATTTCCTCTCATAAGTATTCTTTCACCCATGCTTCTGCTCCAATCATAGTAGACGAATATTAACAGGTAATTTTTTCAGATTTTAATTGTAAATAATTTCTTTAAAAGATCAATATTTGTAACCTGCTATCGATATACTTCAATGCACACATCGGGACATATAATAGCACAAAAGGTGCAACTATTACAATCTTCCTTATTTTCAAAAATGCTATAATGGTATCCTGATTTATTAAAATCTTCTGACATAACTAAAACGTTTTTAGGACACACTGTGATACAGAGCTCACACCCCTTACAGCATTCCCTTTCTATACTAACACGCTCCACATAAGCCTCCTGAACAAATTCTTCACTAAAAGATTTACTTTTTTCCCACAGATACGATAAGAATAATAGAGGTTATTCTTATATTCAAGGATTATTATAAAATGAAGAAGATTATCATTTTATCCATCATTATTTTAACATTTTCCTTGTCCCCTATTCTCAATACTGGAGACATTACCATTCTTCCTAATGGAGTGCTCGAAAATGGTGACAAAGCCTTTGTAACAGGTGATTATGTCCGAATCAGAAGTGGCCCATCTCTGGAAAATAGAATCTTAACAAAAGTCAATAAAGAGACCTTAGTAACTATCATTAAAAGAGGAGATACAGTCGTAAACATCAATGGTATGAAAAACTACTGGTATAATATTAAAGTTGAAAAAAGTGGGATAGAAGGTTGGATGTTCGGTGAATATCTCAATAAAAAGGTTGTTTCCCTTCCGATACCTCAAGAAAAAGTAACACCACCGCCAGCAGCAACAAAACAGTTTGTTTTTAAAGAATTGGGAGCCATCGAAGAAAATCCTTCTCTGATCTCAACAGGAGATCTTAATCTAAATGGTGTTGATGAGATAATCTTTATTAATACAGAAGAGCGGAAAAGATACAGCAATATCACAGGATATGAATCTGAGGAAAATGGCTTTGAATCAGTTTATACTACAAAGATAAATGTCACAGATATAAATGATGTAAAAATATTTAACTTGAGCTCATTTGATATTTCTATTATCGCGATCTATGGTAACAATTTTTCTAGCTTGTATAGATATGATAAGGAAAAAAATGTATTTATCTTACAACAAAAAATTGCCAGCCCCATGGTTTCTATTGCTTTGCTTGATGGTCAAGCTCCTTACCTTATATACCTGAGAAAGAACAGGGTTATCGACATTGATGGCACTATAACCTACTTTCTCAATACAGCCAAAATGGAAATGAACAGGGATAGAATATCGCTGACAGATAAACTTGAATACCAAAAAGCCCTTCCGATTAAAAAGTTAATCGCCTTTGATCTGAATAATAATAAAAAAGAAGAGATAATCTGTGAAATTGGAGGAAAAGAGTTTGGTGGTGGCATAACCGTTTTCAGTCTGGCCGATGGAAAAATTACAAGGCTGCTAAATACAGGAGTAAATACATACAAGGATGATAAATTTGTAGGCATGTGGGGAGCACAAATAGAAAATACACCAAAACTCATCCTTTATACGACAGATCCATCACACAGTAATGATGTTAACACGAGTTTTGGTTTTCTCTATACCACTTTTAATGGTAAAAATATTATCCAGGAAAAGTTTTATTCTGTAAACAGGATGCTTGATGATATAAATAATGGTCGAAAAGTTAAATTCTACAAAACAAAAGCAACGTCCTTTCCTTTTATAATTATAGATTTCAACCAGGATACGAAAAAATATACAATAAAAACTCCAACTCTCTAATCCTGAAAGTTACTTGCACTTTTGAAGTAAAAAAGATAATATACGTGTTAAATTAGAAGAAGAAAAGGCTAATACACTACATTTTTGACGTAGAGAGATATGCTGCACTAATAAAGTTATTTAGTACCTTTATTGAGGCTGTAGGCCTCAATTTGAGCGAAAGCGACATAATCTTGAATGTGGCCTGTCAGCATTAGGTTTATACTTGCATCTCACCCAACTATTAAGCTCATAATCATAATAAAAGGGGAATAATAATGGTGGAATCACAAAAAGCAAAAGTATTAGAAAAAAAGTATTTTCACAATCAGCTTTTAATATTTGTCTTATTAATATTGCCTTTTATTCTTAACGATTTAACAAATATTTTTGTGAATGATTATATCACCTATTTATTAATCGATTATATCTTTGTAAAATTGTCTCCATTACTTTTCATTATATACCTGCTTCGACACAAGTATATCACATATCCCGATATAGGTATAAAAAAACTTGGAGTATTTCCGTTTATTGCTCTAACTTTACTAATGATCATCATTGCAACAACTATTGATCAAATTGGATGGCGTTTTTGGATGAAGGTACTTCCAAAAACACAGTTAGGTGGTTTCCCCCCCGTAGATACAAACTCTTTATTGTTCAAATTTGATTTATATATTGGGATGTTTTTAGTAGCCATTGTGGAGGAAATTATCTTTAGAGGATTCAGTTTTACAGTTCTTCAAAAAAAATTAAATAATATACCAATAACGGTTATTTTATCCTCGTTACTATTTGGTATAATTCATTGGTCATTAGGAGTTCATGCGATAATAAACACAGCTATAATTGGAGCAATTTTTATGATTGTAATGTGGAAAACAAGAAGTGTCATTCCTCTAATAATTGCTCATTTTTTGGTGGATTACATTGCTTTCTCTGGTATCATTCCAGGCAATTTGTTTGATTTTATTTATTAATCGTAGTAAAGTCGAGTACCTAGATTCATTTGAATTCAGCTGTGTGGAACAGCACGTCCGCAAATATACATCTATAATTATATAGCCTCCAGGTCTGACCTGTGTACGCAATTTTTCTATAGTATTTTTGTTACTTCCAAATATCCCACCTAAAGAAGCGAGAATAACTATATCAAAATTATGTTTATCTATCACATAAGTTAGAATATCCTGCTCAATAAAAGTGCACAAATCAGATGCCTTTTTTATGTGCCTCTTTGAGAAATTCAGGCATTGCATCAATACCTACTATGTGGAATCCAAATTTTGAGGCTATCTGAACAGAGACCGCGCCCTTACCGCAACCGAGGTCTAAAACCTTTACTGTATCTGAAGATAGAGGAAGATTACTGAGAAAATCTAAGCAGATAGGACATGTATGGTAAGAGTCTTTTTTCTGCTTCCAGAGAGCTTGCCATAGATTGCTCTTGCCACAGATTGCTGTAGATTATCATTCATAGTACTTTCCCAATTTGGCGCTATAACTCGAAGCCGCACCCATAGGATCAACAAATTACTTTGTAAGATCGAGTTTTTTTGCCGACCTGTGAGCTTCGCTATAAGGTACACTGGATGTTCGTCAGCTTAAGCAACAGTTCAGGGCGTACTCACACAAACCAATAGACTAATCTTCTAAAACAATAATCTCCTCACAATATACCGTATATGGTCTCAACTCATTATAATTCCTTTCGAATCGTAGCTTGGGATGGACCCTCGATAGAAACTCCTGCACAGGCTGATGATACACCTTCCGACAAATCTCCCTCGTATCCAAACCCAACTTCTGACAAGCTTCCAACGTGGGGCACTGATTCCACCACCTCATCACCATCTTTCTCTTTGTCTTTTCAACGATCTCCCCGTCTTCCGGAACCGAGACCCTCAGATAGCCTTCAAAGAATAGTCTGTAGCCATCAAGAACGGGATCGCTCGTTTTATCCACACTGGCAAGGTTTTTATCAAGCCACGCTAACCGCTTCTCAATTACACATTGCTCCAGATAAGCTAACGCCCTGTCAAGACCGATTTCATCGGCAACTGACGAAACAGTTCGAAACAGTTCGATGGAATCTTCAGTTTTGTTTTTGTATTGCTTTCTGATTAGTTGGTAATGATCTCCCATATTATACTTCCATCGCGAAGGACTTTTACCCCTAACGATTTAACTCACCCACAGCGATTCATCGAAGTTATACCGCTGTCGGTGGCAGTAAAAGGTTGAGCCTATTTATTTTGGCAAGTAATCCTCTCTAACAGGTGAGAACACTTCAATGGCAACTGAGTCTTCGATGATATCCGCGCCATGCTCAATATCACCCGGGATACACCAGCTGTCACCTGCCTTAGCGTCGTACTCATCCGCACCGATCGAAAGACGAATTTGACCCTTCATAAGATATCCTGTCTGCTCATGAGGGTGAGTGTGTCTTGTTAAGGTGCTACCCTTTCTCAACCGGAATTCCATCATAAGCGTTTTTTCACCGTACACCAATGTCTTTTGCTCGATTCCCTTTAGAGAGAAACGGTATCCACTTTCGCTACTCCTTTCAAACATACCTAACTCCTTTGTCACATTTGTAATTCGCTCTTACTCAATTACTGAATATCCTGTATCTATTAAGTAAAACTGCATAAAGCTGAGCCGCGCCGCCGAAGGCGTCGTTGGTTTCAGCAAGATGTTGGGCGGCAAGTTCTGGTTCACTTCGAATTACTCAATTCTCTGAGTTCATCCATCGCCTGCCATCTTTTCTCCCACGGAACGAACAGATGGTCGTGATAGTAGGCGGAAACTGGGTTAACGCTGATGCCTGCCTGTGCAAGCCTGCCTGCAATAGCAGCAAGGAAACCAACAGCAGACAATGACGAGTGTACTGTCAGGGTTATACAAGCCCAAGTTATATCAAATGGTAATCCATTATCGTTTGCCTGTTTTTGCGTTGCTATAATAGTGATGCCTTCCTGCTCATGGAATACACCGAGCGGGTCAAATGGTAACTTTTCATAAGTATCCCTACTAACTGAGCAGAAAACATATGGCAACTCGTGCAAGACAGGTCGCATTGTCTCAAGTAAGGTCTTTAGATCTGTTTCGCCATTCACGTCCATCAATCATAACACCCGATGTAACATCCCACATTGCTGCCAACGAATCTGCAATATGAAAAGTTGGGATGAGCGGGCTATGTCCTTATCCACCGTTACAAAGGCAAAAGCGTGGCAGAGCTTTCGCAAACCACTTCGCCCCAATTTTTTATACTGCGTGCTGGCAACCATATTTTATTTACTTTCAAATCATTCTATCAATGTACAATAATAAATGTAACCAGATTGGTAAAATTAATGAAACCAAGATCGCTTTATACTTATTCCCCCATAACCAAGTGTAATCTTCTTTAACAGTGCTTGTTATATCTTTAATTAATGCTCTTATTCTACTACGAAAGAAATAAAATAATATTAGTATTATTAAAAAAAATATAACATTATAAAAGTAATATCCTTTATAACTCAAATACATACCAGTAAAGCTAATTGAATCAGCAAATATATGAAGTACTACTATTGGAATAATTAATTTATATGTTCGGTAATAATAAACAAAAAGAAAATTAACGGGTAGCGTAATAAGGTTCATAATTCCCATATGAGATGAACTAAAATATACAAATGTCATAAAACCACCCATAGCTTTATTAAAAGTCTGCATAAGAAGTCCTTGAATATATGAAAAATACCTTAAGCTTTCTATAAATCCAGCTTTAATGAATGCTATTCTAGTTATTTTTTGTATTAACCTTTCTTTTGTCGATATATTAAAAATCTGTGCACCAATCTTTTCTGACTCAGGGATTAGTGGTGTCAATAAATTTAAAAATGAATAATATGCTAAAACAATGATCAATAATATAAGTCCATTAAATAGCTGGTTTTTAAAATTTTTTAGCATTACTCCATAATCAGCTATTTTCCAGTTTGAGATGAAACTCCTTATAACTACAGCGACTAACAAGAAAATCAAGTGAGCAAATAGAAAAAAATTAATCTCATATTTCTTTGCCAAATAATTTGCTATAAATCCAGTTAGTATTACAAATGAGATTTCAATTAAAGATTTTACTTTTAGATTCATTTCCTTTTAAGGCAATGATCTGATTATTATTTTGATAGTCATAAATCTCATGGTTCGTTAAAAATATGGTTGCCAACGATTGAGTGAACTGTAAATATGAAATATATCACCATAAAAATTTTTATATTGTAACATATCATTACCCAAAATAAGATGCTATACTTTAAAAAAGCAGTATAACAGAAAAAGTTTTTAAAAAATCACATTAAAAACGAAGGCTCGGTATAGCCCAATAAAGGTAAAACTTTACAGAGCAAATGCCTTTTAATAAAATTTAAACTTGACTTAATTTTCTATTTAAGATAAAATGTTCACGATAACGGTAACGATAACATAGATTTGATATCATTCGGGTTAAAAGTATTTGGTAAAACAATTCAACGATTCTCTAGAATTATCTGGTACTTAAAAAAGGAATCAAAAAAGTATTTAAAGATAAACTTAACAGAATAAATATTTATTAAAACTTAAGAGAGCTATGATAATTTATAGATATATAAAATTTAATGTTAAATAAAAAGCTTTGTCTTTAAAAGTTTAAATTAGCAAGAATAAAAAAATGTATTATTAAGCTAAAACTCTATTGTAATAAATTACATAAACTTTAATAGGGCTTCACAAAATTAAAGGTTTGGGAGGAAGTTCTTATCATTGAGACCGGTTTTGGTTGCAGTCAATGCTATATGTGCAATAGCACTGTGATTAGCTGTTGCAGTAAGGCCTCTTACAGAGGGGTCTTGCATACATAGGGTAAGTAATCTTGAAGCCAATCGTTCTGAACCTGTACGCAGGTTGTATTGTTCTTTGAAAGACTGAGAACCATAATCAATGCTCTTACGGATGTCATAATCGCCTCTAAGGTAGCCACACAGCTTTTACCCTTTAGTAAGGTTGGGTGATTTTACGGACATCTTGGGTTTAATTTGGCGAACTTTTTCGAGTGGGTAACGGGGCAGCAGAATTTTTTGCGTATTTTGCATCTATCGGTGAACTTACCCCAGTAAATCATTCTGAAACATGCGAGACATAGTGTGTTCCCACGAGAGGAAAGTCTGACGGGTCTGCGAGATTTCCAACAGTAGTTACAAGCGATACGGGGGATGGCTTTAAGATCATTGATAACGAAAGAGAGGATTTTTTCACTGTTGTATATTGAATCACCGAGGAGGACTTTGGGGGAGAGTTTAAAGGTTTGTTTGACTTGTTTGAAGAGAGGGATGAAGAGGTTCGGTTCAGCGACATTTGCTGGTTTTGTAGTCTCTAGGAGAGGAAGTTCTGAAGGCATATCAGTGATAGTATAATTTCGGTAACCCCAGAAGAAAGAGACTCTCTTTCCTGAGGGTAAGAAGTGTATAGTGACTCCTAAGCGGCAGTCAGGATCACCTTTAGGTATACAGTGTTTATAGAATCGATCTTTTACAAAAGAGCTGTTTGAAAAGAGAGGGTTTCACAAAATAGGAGTAGTTATACAAGAGGGAAAAGCTCATCTCCACCCCTTTTGGAAATGGAGGAAAATAAAAGAAAGTCGTATTTTTGGAAGTTATAATTTATTGGATAGCAATAAGTTAGCGAGGTGGAGGTGAAGTTTCAAAACCCCACTTTTGTAACTTACTATTTTATAAAGATTCACAAATTTTGCTTAAGGCACAAATTCATCTGAAAGGGGGTGAGAATCTCTATCAAACCACTTCTCGAGTAAAAATAGTAAAAATTTTTAAGGAGGAAAAAAATGAAAAGAAAAATTTTACTTCTTCTTTTAGCAGTAATTTTAGTGCTGAGCATTGCATCTATCGGTTTTGCAGAAGAAAAACATTTCTCAGATGTAAGTATTGTATTCTTTCCTGGTGGCCCTCCTGGAGGTCCATTTGCCTCCGTTGTTTATAGAGGTGCAAGGGCTGCTGAGCAGGACCTTGGCTGCAAGGTGGACTATGTATGGTCTGGCTGGATCCCTGATAAGATGATTGCTCAATTTAAGGATGCAGTTGCTAAGAGACCGGATGCTATCTGTATCATGGGGCATCCAGGCCCTGATGCTTTTGCTACTCTTGTAGATGAGGCAATCGCAAAAGGGATTATAGTAACGAGCCAGAATACTTCACTGCCACCAATAGAAGAGAAGTATAAGGATAAAGGCTTTGGTTATGTAGGACAGGAACTCTATGCATCAGGACTGATGCTTGCAAAGGGAGCTATTAAAAGAGCAAATCTAAGAAGAGGCGACAGGGCAATGGTCTGGGGTCTCATTGCACAACCAACACGTGGTCTCAGGTCAAAAGGATGTGTGGATGCCCTTAAAGAAGCAGGTATGACGGTGGATTATATTGAGATTTCAGATGCCATTAATACAGAGGCTGCCTTAGGTACTCCTGTTTTTACAGGATATGTATCGAAACATCCAGACGTAAAGCTCATTATTACAGACCATGGAGCACTCACAGCAACTGCAGAGACATACATGAAGGCAGCAAGAAAGAAGCCAGATGATATATACATAGCAGGGTTTGATTTAAGTCCTGCTACTGTAGATGCCATTAAGAAAGGTTATACAGATGTTGTTCTTGATCAGCAGCCATGGCTTCAAGGATACCTGCCAATCCTTCAGGTATGCTTAACAAAGAAGTACGGCTTTTCAGGTCTTCACATTGATACAGGGGCAGCTCTGATCGACAAAACAAATATTGACTTTGTAGCACCACTGGCTCAGAAAGGAATAAGGTAAAGATGGCTGAAGAGACGCTGGTTTCAATGGTAGGTATACAAAAATCATTCGGTAAAGTTGAGGTCCTAAAGGGTGTAAATTTTGAAGTAGCCAATAACGAAATTGTTGGCCTTGTTGGTGACAATGGCGCAGGCAAATCAACACTTATAAAGATACTCACTGGGGTTCATCGACCTGATGAGGGGGAGATATACTTTAAAGGCGAAAGGATCACAATCCACTCGGTTGAAAGATCGAGAGAATTAGGCATTGAAACTGTGTATCAGGAACAGGCATTAAGTGAACAGCAGACCCTGTGGAGAAATATCTTTATGGGAAGAGAGAAAACTGCGAATTTTGGCTTTCTCAAGATCGATGAACAGAGGAGGGAAACAGAAAAGATACTCAGAGAGCAGATGGGGTTTACATCGAAAGCAATCTCCACTGATTCAGTTGTAAATACTCTCTCAGGTGGAGAAAAGCAGGGTATTGCAATTGGAAGAGCGCTTTACTTCAATGCTGACCTGATTATCCTTGACGAGCCAACAATGGGACTTTCTCTTGCCGAAACGAGAAAGGCGCTGGATTTCGTGCGAAACATCAAAAAGCAGGGAAAATCAGCTATCTTCATCAGCCACAACATCTACTATGTATATCCTGTTGCTGACAGATTTGTCATCCTGGACAGGGGCTCTATTGCAGGCGAGTTCATGAAGAAGGAAATCTCTCAAGATGAACTTGTAGAAAAGATGGTTAAACTCGCAAAAACAGGAAAGATGAGTTAGATTTCTGCCCATGGTGTTTTTAAAAAATGCCATGGGCATTTCTAACAGAACTTAAAGGTAAAACTATGGAAAAAATAGAAGGGGGAACATCTGCAAGAAGAAGAGAGCTGAGGCTAGAGCTGAGCATACTTGCTGTATTTGGAGGAATTTTCCTCCTATTTATTATCGGGAGTCCAGATGTTTTTACTCGTTTTGATATCTACTACTCATTCATGTCCACAATTCCATTCTCCGGTATTATGGCCCTTGCAGCAACCTTTGTTATAGTTTCAGGGGAGATTGATCTCTCCTTTCCCTCTATCATGGGCTTTTCAGGATGGGTCTTTGCAAAACTTTCGAATGTTTTGATAAACAGAGATATTAATCCAGAGTTAGTTATAGTAATAACAACATTATGCTGCTTTGCTACAGGGATTATCGCAGGTGCTCTGAATGGAACACTTGTGGTAAAAACAAGAATACCCTCACTTGTAGCAACAATAGGAACTATGTTTTTCTGGAGGGGGCTTGTTAATGTCTGCGGACAGGGATTTGGAGAAACTCTCGTTCCAGTTAATGAAACATTCCTTTTCAAGGCATTTGTTGGAAGGATAAGAGGCACAATTCCAGCCCAGGCAATATGGATGCTTGTTTTAGCTGTTGCATTCTGGTTAGCTCTAAAAAGACACAGGTTTGGTTCCCATGTTCTTATAGTAGGTGACAACGTTGAAAGTGCGAGAATGATGGGAATCAGAGTCAACAGAGTGAAGATGATTGTTTTCATGCAGATGGGTTTATTTGCATCCTTAGCCGGTATTCTAGCAAGCCTTGAAGTAGTCTACCTATGGCCATCTCTTGGAGAAGGCTACCTCTTAAGAACCCTTGCTGCTGTATTTGTTGGTGGAACATCTGTTTTTGGCGGTATGGGTACAATTTTTGGGACATTCATCGGTGCGATCATTATTGGATCTTTAGAAGGTGGTATTGTTGCCATCGGTCTTACAGGTTTTTGGACTCAGTTGATCTATGGATTAATTATCGTTGTCTCTCTATCGATATACTCCTACTTCAGGCGAAGAGAATAGTATAGCGAATTTCGAGTTTTAAATTAGTTAATACTTAATAGTAACAATTGCTGTTTAAATTTTTGAGAATAAAAAGCTGAATAACCAATTTTTGACTTGGTGCTTCTTCCTGCGAAGCAGGCATTTAATCACCAACGACTAAAAGGTGGTCATGTAGAACCATATTTAAATATTATTTCATTTTTGTCCATAATAGGCATCATCTCCATGCTTTCTAAGATAGTGCTTATCAAGGAGCGTCTTTTTAATATTTCCAGCCTTCTGATTTAACATAACAGACATCAGGCCTATTCTTGCTATCTCTTCTAGCATAACACTGATAAATACTGCCTCCTTTGGATCCTTTCCCCAAGTAAATGGCCCATGACAGGCCACCAAAACCGCTTTCATACTATGATAATCAATGTCCTTAAAGGTTTCTAATATCTGTACACCTGTTTCTTCTTCATAATCCCTCTTTATCTGCCCATCCCTTATTATCTCAGTGCAGGGAACTTCACCATAGAAATAATCAGCATGAGTTGTCCCCAAACATGGTATTGGCCTCATCGCCTGGGCCCATGAAGTAGCATATCGGGAATGTGTATGAACAATTCCACCGATATCCTTAAAGTCTCTATAAAGGGTTAGATGAGTTTTTGTATCCGAAGAAGGATTTAAATCCCCTTCAATTACCCTCCCCCTTAGATCAACAGGTACCATATTATCTGGACAAAGCTCGCTGTAATCAACACCGCTTGGTTTTATGACCACAATTCCACTCTCCCTATCAATTCCTGATGCATTTCCAAAGGTGTAGATAACAAGGCCTTTGGCAGCCAGCTCCATATTTGCTGTATAAACATCTTTCCTGAGCTGTTTTAAAAGGTTCTTTGCCATCATTCACTCTCCCGATTACCTTCTTAACTGCTCCTCCAGCAACGCACCAATCTCGCTGTACCTCATGTACAGCTTTTCATACTGTGAAGCCTTTTCTTTATCAGGGAAGTATGTTTTGATAAATCCATTCCCCATTCTCTTTTGTGCCTCCTCAATGGATTTATACAGGCCCGAAGCACAGGCAGCAAACATTGCTGCTCCAAGAGCGCCAGCCTGATCTGATTTAGCTACTCTTACCGGCATATTCAAAACATCACTGAGAACCTGCATAACAAAAGGTGACTTCTTTGGAATACCTCCAGAGGCAACGACATCCTCAATTTCAATACCCTCTTCCTGAAAGCGCTCAACAATTGCCCTTGCTCCAAATGCAGTTGATTCTACAAGAGATTTAAATATCTTTTCTGCAGTCGTTCCAAGGGTTAATCCAACTATGGCTCCTTTCAGCTTCTGATCAGCATACGGTGTTCTTCTACCATTCAACCAGTCTAGAGCAATAGGCCCACTCTCAGAAATACTTAACTTTGATGCCTCAAGAGATAGATGGGCAATGATTTTTTCTGAAAATTCATCCTTCAATTCCTCAAAAATAACAGTCTCCTTTGACAAATATTCTACTGGCCAGAGCAAGATATCCTTAAACCAGGCGTAGACATCACCGAAAGAAGACTGGCCTGCCTCCAACCCAATCATCCCTGGAATAATTGAACCATCGACCTGCCCACAAATTCCATCGACAAGCTTATTCCCAAGGATCTTGTGAGAAGTAACCGCCATATCACATGCAGATGTACCCAGTATCATAACAAAAGTCCCCTCTTTAATCTCTGTTCCAACTGCGCCCATGTGGGCATCAAAGGCTCCAACTGTAACAGCGATCCCTCCATTTAATCCCAACTTCTCTGCCCATTCTTCACTCAATCCCCCAGCCTTCTCATTTGAGGTATAGGTCTTAGAGTAAAGCCTTTCCCTCAATCCCTTCAACATAGGATCAATCTTAACAAGAAACTCGTCTGGAGGAAGTCCGCCCCACTCTTCATGCCACATTGCCTTGTGTCCTGCAGCACACCTGTTTCTTTTTAAAGTCAGGGGGTTAAGATTAGCAGTGAGAATTGCTGGAATCCAATCTGCATGTTCAATCCAGGAGTATGCCTCCCTTCTCACCTGAGCATCATTTCTCAAAATATGGAGAATTTTTGACCAGAACCATTCTGAGGAATAGACCCCACCCTCATACTTTGTAAAATCAGTACCGCCCCAGGATTTCGCCACTTTATTGATCTCTTCAGCCTCATCTACAGCAGTGTGATCCTTCCATAATACAAACATTGCATTTGGGTTATCCTTAAACTCATCCTTTAATGCTAATACCGCCCCATTCTTGTCAACTGGTGCTGGGGTGGAGCCTGTAGTATCAACCCCTATCCCAACAATATTATCTACCACCTCCCGCGATAGCCCCTCCAGTACCTTTTTTATCGATAATTCAATTCCCTCAATGTGATCATCGGGATGCTGTCGAAACTGGTTTTTTGAAACATTACAATATCTACCTTCCCCCCACCTTCTAAAGTCTGCAATTGATGAAGCCACTTCTTCACCTGTTCCAGCATCAATAACAACTGAACGGATCGAATCAGTACCAAAATCAATACCTATTACATACCTATCACTTAGCATATATAACTCCTTTAATATATTTTATCATTTAAAATATACATAATAACGTTATCGGTAATGTATAATCATAAACCTCTTTTGTTGTTTATACAATAGAAACCTATCTAAATTAAAATATCCAAAAAAAAGAATAGCTCATCGGTTGGTCATCTTCGGCTTAAGATGAAGCTAAACGCTTCAATGTACATTTAGATTATGAGGGGATGAATAAAGATTCTAAGAATAAACCTATCTAACTAAGGATAGAGCTAATAAATCAATAGAAAAATATATTGTGGCAATAATAGAATCATATGATACATAAATAATCAGGCTTCAGGACCGAAATGCCTAAGCATAACCAAATCCTCGGTTTTGCTATCGTTCTTTATCACAATACCCTCCCGGGCAGCATTCACTGTTACAAATAATTCATCATTTGCTGGCTTTCCAAATCTAATCATCTCTGGAGCCTCTATATCTAAAACTCCAAACTTCCCATGTCCCTGAATGACGATTAAACCGTAAGCAGCATCATCCTTTACGGTTAATGTTCGTTCGGGATGTACTGTTAACTCTTTTGAAGCGAAATACTCAGAATTATAAACAACCCAGTATTCTTCATATCCATCTTCCTTCATCTCTCCGAGTGCTTTCACAGGTTTCGGTTCTAAAAATCTATTTTTATAAAAATCAGGATCAAGATTCAGCTCCCAATCGATCAAATCTACTATATAATCAAGGTCTTTCTTATACTCTTCTGGAACATCTTTCACAAGCATATCCCAGGGCAGATACTTATCCCATACCAGCGATTGAAACATTGCAAATACGTCAGAAGCCCTCTGAGGCTCATAAGTCAATAGAGTGCCAGGTGCATGTAATATCCCTGGAGGTACATCCCATCCGGTTCCAGGCTTGAGTTTATATGCATGTGATATGTTTAAAATCCCGTTATCGCCGTTATCCCATTTTTCGAGACATTTTTTCACATCTTCCCTGGTTGTTCCAGGATTAAGACCGAAAAAGGTATAGGGAAAGTATGCAGAATGATTGTTGAGCTGTTTCGGAAAGTAATATCCCTCTGGTTTCCCTTTCTGGCCCACCTTAGAGGCACTTTCATCGTCTTGATGGAGGTGATGTGGAAGAGGTTCCATATTATCAAAATATTTTGCAAACATAACCCAGCCGCCATGCTTCTCCATTACTTCTTTTCCCAGTATTTCATCTCCCATAAGTTCTATAGCATCCTTAAACAGAACTTTTTGTAACCGATTACCATCTTCGACATAGATATAGCTCAATCCCTCATCTTCAAGAGTCAAAGGGCCATTATCTGCTTTTACAGTGGATGCAAACCACCTCTCGTCTATACCTCCTCTATGTGCGCCAAAAGAATAGTAATCATCCGGATGTAATTTCAAACGTTTGCCAGGGATGCAAAAAACCCTGGGAACCCAGTTTGGAAGTAACCTAAATACCCCCTGCCCTCTTTCCATAGCTTTCTTCACTAATAATTCTTTTTTATCCATGTTAATTACCTCTCAATAATTTTTTCATATTAATAGCAGGATAGACTACTACCCTCCCTTTATCTCCTAATGTGGGTAAGCCACATTCTCGATTGAGGCCTTCGGCCTCATGTCGCTTTCTCTCAAATTGAGGCATTCGGCCTCACGTCGCTTTCACTCAAATTAAGGCCTTCGGCCTCACGTCGCTTTC
>CAYRKG010000016.1:6868-80240 GCA_964424795.1 uncultured Spirochaetota bacterium | reverse complement strand
TTACACTGTAGCTGCGTTGATGCTTCATTATAACATAGATTCCCTGTGGGTAGGATTGCCTCTTGGAATCCTGGTGGCTGCTATTGTTTCTTCCATCTTCGGCTTTATGGCACTCCGAGTCTCAGGCATGTACTTCTTGTTGGTTACCTTTGCCTTCGGGGAGCTGCTATACAGCGTTACGTGGAATTGGAAATGGCTATCGACTCCAGGGATGCAGGGTATTTCAGGATTGTCGCGCCCAGACTTAGGCATACCTGGATTTAGCTGGAACAGCATCAGCTTCTATTACTTCGTATTTATTGTCTTTCTCATCTGTTTTTACCTTGTCTACAGGATCATGAATTCTCCATTCGGGCATGCACTTAGAGGGATTCGCGAGAATGAGGCCCGGATGCAGTCTCTGGGATACAACACCTGGCTATATAAATACCTGGTCTTTATAATCACCGGAGCATTTGCCGGAGTAGCGGGCACTCTATTTGTCTACTATAACAGGTTTATATCTCCTACACATGTCGGCGTGGGGACATCTTTCATGCCTATGATCATGGTTATCATAGGCGGCAGTGGAACACTCCTCGGCCCGGTGATAGGAGCTTTGATAATAGTATTCGTTGAATACTTTTCGAGCTTGTTTACACCGGAGCGCTGGCCTTTAATACTGGGCGCTCTTTTTGTAGCAGCTATTATGTATGCCCGTGGTGGTGTTGGTATTCACTTAACAAAACTCTGGGAAAAGGTGAGATGTCGCCATGGAAGCTATAAAGGTTGAAGGTCTAACAAAAGACTTCGGTGGAGTTCATGCCCTGAGCGATGTTTCCTTTAGTGTAAAGGTAGGAGAGCGTCTGGGGATCATCGGACCCAATGGTGCGGGGAAAACAACGCTCTTTAACCTGATCAACGGGCAACTGCCGCCATCATCGGGCAAGATACACCTCTTCGGAATAGATATAACCTACTTCCCAACCTATCGCCGTACCCATCTCGGCCAGAGCCGTTCCTTCCAAATAACAAGTCTCTTTCTCAATCTTACAGTGCTTGATAATACCTTCATCACCCTTCATGGCCTGAGACGCTCCCGTTTTCAGATGATGAGATCAACTACTTCATATAGGGCTATGCAAAAGAAAGCACAGGAACTTTTATCTGCGATAGATTTGTGGGAGCATAGAGATGAGCTCGTAAAAAACTTATCTTATGGTGAGCAAAGGCGATTGGAGATCACCCTTACTCTGGCACTGGAACCAAAACTCCTGCTTTTGGATGAGCCAAGCTGCGGGCTGACGAGCGCCGAGAGTGCTGAAATAATCGATATTCTCAGAAATCTGGGTAGAGAGATAACAATAATGCTCGTAGCTCACGACATGGACCTGGTGTTCGGTGTCGCTGACCGAATCATGGTCCTGCACTACGGCAAGATAATAGCTGAAGGGATACCTGAAGAAATTGGGGTTGACTCAAGGGTCAGGGAAATTTATATGGGATGTGCAGACAATGCAGAAACTATTACAACTGGTTGATGTTAATACATACTACGGTGAGAGTTACATCCTTCACGGTATATCCCTAGAGGTCAAAAAAGGCACTATAATAGCTCTCTTAGGACGTAACGGTATGGGTAAAACTACAACTATTCGTTCTATCATTGGCTTTACACCACCGAGGCGGGGTGTAATCTCTTTCAAAGGAAAAGACATCGTCAATCTGGCATCGTACAGGATCGCAAAGATGGGTATCGGCTTGGTTCCTCAGGGCAGGCGTATTTTCCCCTCTCTGAGCGTGGAAGAGAACTTGAACATAGCAGTAATTGGCAGCCGAAAGGCTAAGGCCTGGTCGCTGGATAGTGTGTGCTCCTGTTTTCCCATCCTCAAGGAACGCGCAAAACTCAGCGCCAGCCGCCTGAGCGGTGGTGAACAGCAGATGCTGGCCATCGGCAGAGCCCTGATGACCAACCCTGATTTACTCCTTATGGACGAACCCTCAGAGGGATTGGCTCCCATAGTCTTTCGACAAATTTGCGAGATCATCAAACAGCTCAAGGAGCGTGGATTGTCCATTCTACTGGTTGAACAGAATCTTCCCATGGCATTGGCCCTTTCCGATTATGTCTATGTCATAAGTAAAGGCTCGATAGTATACGAATCAACGCCCATAGAGCTGAGCAATAACGAAGAGATAAAAACCAAGTATCTTGGGATAGAAAAATAATTGAGCACTAGAGAGTTAGATCTAAAAGCAGAATTAGAAAGTTTTTATAAGGATAGCACAACAGGAGAGAGGTATCACATGGAAAATTTACTGTATAAAAAACCCAGTGAATTTGAAGACCTTAATAAAGAAGAACAGGAAAATCTTGGCATAGTAATGGAGGAGCTGAAGGGATGGGATACTCAGGATATTGACAGGGTTATCTCCGTAATGGACAAGGATATTATCTATCACGATATTACCCTTCCTCCTGCAAAGGGTCATGATGGTCTTCGAGAATTCGGTGAAGGATGGCTGAAGGCTGCTCCGGATTTCTCTGTCTTCATCGAAAAGTTCATCGTAAAAGGTAATTACGTGGTAAATGTAGGGAGAATATCTGGAACCATTACAGGTGAATATTTCGGGCAGCCGGCTCCGAACAAACCCTTCGATTGCATGTACTGTCAGGTTGCTGTAGTGGAAAATGGAAAGATAAAGTATATTCGGGATCATTGGGATTCATATACCATGATGCAGCAGATGGGCTGGGAGAGATAAACACTGATGAATAAAAAACATGCAAATAGAGGTGATCTTGTTCAGATTCACCTCGTCATTTTGAAGCCGGAAGAGCGCGTGAAAAAACTTCCGGATAGCACAAAGCGGGTTCCCTATGAGGCCTGGGTAAAGGGTATTCTAATTGACAAGAGGGCAACAATCGGCGATACGGTGCATATCAAGAGTTTTATTGGAAGGGAGATCACAGGGACTCTGGCAGGCATTAACCCCAGTTATAACCACAATTTCGGTGAACCTCAGCCGGAACTGGTCCAGGTAGGACTGGAGACCTGGTTGGGAGAGCAGGAGCAGAAAGAGTGAAAAAAATGGACTACAGCTCTGTTATGTCCCGGAAGAGTGAAATTCTAAAGAACTCCACAGGCATTGATTATCAGCAGTTCGAGACCTCAGCTCTCGCTTTTGACTACGAGGGACTGCTCAGCTCTCCTGGATACTCGATAGATAAGATCCGGAGTATTCAGGCAGAAACTGGAGTGGGAGATACTCCCCTTGTGGAATTAAAAAGGATTACATCGCTTATACGCTCAATTTCCCCTCCAGGAAAAGGTGCTAGAATCTTCGTAAAGGACGAAAGGGCAAATCCAAGTGGAAGTTTCAAAGACCGAAGGGCTTCTCTATCGGTATATCATTCCTACCGTCTGGGCTATAGAGGGGTTATTGCAGCTACCTCCGGGAATTATGGGGCTGCAGTAGCATCACAGGCTGCTAAGTTTGGGCTGAAGGCGATTATAGTCCAGGAAGTGTACGATAGCCGGCATGTTGGACAGCCAGAGATTTTGGAGAAGACACGTGCCTGCGAGGCTTACGGGGCGGAAGTCTGGCAGATGAGTGTAGGGCCTGAGCTTTTTTATATGCTGCTTCGCATGCTGGAAGAAACAGGTTTTTACAGCGCCTCTCTCTACACCCCGACCTCGGTATTAGGAATAGAAACCCTGGGCTATGAGCTTGCCTTACAGACAAAGAAACGCTTTGGAAAATTCCCCGATGCAGTCATTGTTACCCATGCCGGAGGAGGAAATGTGACCGGAACAGCACGTGGCTTAATGAAGGCTGGTTCTCCTTCAACGCAGGTTATTGGAGCTTCTGTGGATCTTAAGGGTATCCATATGGCAAGTGATGAGGATTTCAACCGCAAATCTTTTACAACCGGGCACTCCGGTTTTGGTGTTCCCTTTCTTACATGGCCCGACCGCACTGATGTACCTCGTAACTGCGCAAGGGCATTAAGGTACTTGGATAGCTATGTTCTGGTTACTCAGGGAGATGTGTTTTTTGTGACAGAGCTACTTTCAAGAATGGAGGGTCTTCAGCGAGGCCCGGCAGGGAACACATCTTTAACTGCTGCTCTATCGATTGCACAGAAAATGGAGCAGGATAAGATCATTGTGGTGCAGGAGACTGAGTATACGGGGGCGGGCAAATTGCCAACTTCCCAGCTTACCTTCGCCCGACAAAACAGGGTGGAGGTTCGTAGCGGTGATCCCAAGGATAATTGTCCGGGGCGGACGATCGTAATTCCCGAGAGAGTAGAACAGATAAAAGTAGAGGCAGTCGATCTTGACAAAATAAGGGAGTCGTATATTCAAAACGCAAAGGAGTCTGTGAAAGATTATGAATTTCAGGAAATTGATCTGGATTTTTTAGCTGAAGACTCAAGAAGTACACTTGAGTTCGTTAAACAGGTAATTAGTTCTTGGTGATTAATTCGAATAAATCTAATGCAATTAGAAAATGCATTTTTCAAATCATTGTATTTTCTGTATATAATGAAGCCACCAATGAACTTGCCAAGTTCAAGAACTTGCCAGGTTCAAGAACTTGGTACGTTCTAAGAAGGCAGGTTCTGGTGCATCTTCACCAATTTATTGGTGAATCATTTACCAGAAACTAATTGGTCTTACTGAAGAAGAATAGCTTGATAGAAAGGAGCAAAGAAGGAAAGAATGGAAACACGAGATTCCGTATTAAGCAATCCTCTGTTTGACGCTTTAAAGAAGGTTGGTCACGAGGTGAAGAGCGATATCTATGTTTGGTCGCAGGGATTGGGATTGCACAATCATAATTTTATAAACGCCTTGAAAGAAAATGTTAATGATAGTACAGCAAAAGCGATCCTTACTGATTTATGGAACTTTTTTTTCTCAGTAGCTCTAGAGCGCCCCAATCGAGTTCTCGGCTTAGGAGCAGTGCCGGATATCGATCACATAAACAGTACATTGACGGACATTATGAACCAACAGGAACACCCTGCAATCATGGGTATGGGAGATACAGTAGAGGAGGCTATTCTAAACTGGGTTAAAACATTCGCCATTTATGATTTTGCTGTCTATACATATTTAGAGAGGCATCTGGGGGCCAAGGAAGGTTTGCGTATCTACATGGGCCTCTGGGAGAGCTTTGCATTGATCGCGCTTGATCATCACAAGCAGGCTCTTGGGATCGAAGATAAAACCGAGATCACAATGGATATCATCGGAAAACTCTCCCAGGCATACTGGGAATCAATCGCATGTCCCTATAGAGTCACTAAACATTCTGCTGCTATCCATGAAGCAGAGGTTGAGATGTGCCCTTACTGGGAGAATATGAAAATTATCTTAGGAGAAGAAAAGTGCCGATCCATGACTCTAAAAACCGAGGCTCATACCTCCGTAAATTACTACGATTCTATCCTCAAGGCTTTGGGTGTCTTTGATAAATATAGCTTTACTATGGACAAATTTTCTTGCTGCGGCGACAATTGCTGCAGAGTTCGTTTCGAAAAAAGGAAATAGGAGCAAGGCAATGACCCATTTGGAAACGGCAAAGGCTTGGCTGGAAGCCATGAACACACATGATGTAGATAGAATGTTTTCTTTTTGTAACGAGAACCTGAGAGGACTAGAGGTTGCCGAATCCAGTCCTAATATCGGCAAGAGAGCAGTCGCAGCATCATATACGGATCTTTTTCAAGGCTTCCCGGACTGTAAATGTGAAATCCTCAATTCATTCGCTGGGGATGATCAGGTTTTGGTCGAGGTTCGGTGGACTGGAACAAACAGCGGTTCCTTTCGGGGGGAACCTGCAACAAATAAGCCTGTTGATATTCGCATCGCTTATATTTTTAAGTTTGAAGGAGAACTGATTTCTAAAATTACTGAATATTACGATGGAGCAACGGTTGCCGCTCAGATGGAGGATTGAGGTCAGGGCTTTATTATTTATTAGAATAATGATACATTGAAAAAATTTTAATCAAAAGAGGGGTAGGGAGAATAATATTTAACACAAAAATCAACATCAAGGAGGTTAGCTACCAATGAAATTTAGGCATGAAAATGTAGTAAAAAATCTTGAGGAGCTCTCAAAACAGTTTCCAAGGTTGACAAAAGATTATGTGATTGAATCACTTCTCACCTTGTGGACAAGGCACGATTACTCTATGTTCACAGTAATAGAAAAAGAATTTGGGACTGATAAGGCTGTTAAGCTTTACGCCGAGATCTGGAAATTCCGCACAAAACTGGAGTGGGGTGACATAATGAGCTCAATTGGCAAGAAGGCAGGGGATAAGCTCACGATCAAGGAGCTGGGTGATGCCATTGTTACCAGCTTTGCCGAATATGGGAACCCGGTAGAAGTAACAGAATCAACAGCCGATCGTATGACGCTACGCTGTTTTGATTGCCCCTACACAACACAGATTATCTGGAAGATGCTATCCGCTGATGAAGCCATGGCCTACAATAAAAAGATTCAACTTGCCTGTAACCATGCAATATTTGAAACCTTCCTGGAGCTTGCTGGTTTAGATGGGGAGTGGATCTTTAATTTCCCGTCTCAGCTTTGTATGACGAATCAATATTGTGAGTTTACGTTTATTCGTAAAGCTTTCGAAAAATAGAGTTAGTATCCTGCCTGCATTATATTGATTCGGGTAATTTTACTCAATGTCGAGCTGCATTACTGTTAGTGCAACTGGGTCGGCAACCGATTTCATGACATTCGGGTTTATAACCTCCAGTAAATCACCATCTGTATGGTAGAAGTAATCGGAGTGATAGCCATCAATGAAAGAGGCAGGGATTCCTTCTTCCACCCAGCCAAGGCTGTCCCCCAACCCTCCTCTGGTGATAGTTGGATCATCAATAACAGGAAGATGGTATCCCAATGAATCAGCGTTATTCTCCAGCATTTTATTCAAACGAACATCTGTTTTCAAACCGTTTTTAGGGCCTGCAAGCATACCATTTTCCGAAGAATTAACCATATCAATAATAAAAACTCCTTCACAATGAGGTCCGTAAACATCCTTCTTTTGTTTCACAAACTCAATGTTTCCCCAGGTGCCGGATTCTTCACCGCAGGAAGAGAGAAAGATGAGGGTTTTCCTGGTGCGATATTTCGAGAAAAAACGGGCAAGCTCCAGCATAACAGCAATACCAGAACCATTGTCGTTAGCCCCGCCAGCCCCCGGGGGTGTCTCATGGTGTGAGCCTGAAATAACGATAGTCCTATCCGGCTTTTCAGTGCCTTTTAGGATACCATAAACATCTTCAGAAAATCCGTCTTTGACATGGCCAAAACAGGTCAGCTGGGCCTTCAGCTCTTTTTTGGATTGTAACTTTTCTCTGAGCTTAAGGAGTTCACCGAAGGGAATGCTAATCGATGGAATCTTGTCTAATTCCCTGTAAAGCCCCCAGGTTTGAATGAAATCATCTTTTCTACGGGTTGTAAAGATGAATCCCACGGCTCCGGCTTTAAAAGCATTCTCTGTTTTAATTACTGGGAAGTTACCCTCTTCGGGCGTAGGACCCTCAAAGGGGTGGTCTTCATATGAAAGTACAATTTTTCCCTTACAGTCAACATCTTTGAAATCCTGCTCAAAGGCCTTTCCCACGTATGCCAGAGGGGCTGTGATACCCTCCTCAGGAGTCAATCCTGGTCGTAAGAGCGGGTAGCATGGGATTTCATAAGGTTCATCATCCAGAATATTTAATTTTGTTACCATGTTTTCGATAACAGGAACCTCTAAAGGCAAGCTATTTGCTTTGATGGCAAGTTTTTCCAGTTCTGCTTTTATATAACTAATTGCTTTGTGATCCTCCTCTGTTCCGTCGGGACGAGGGCCAATGGCTGCAATTGCACGCATATGAGCGTACATCTTTTTAACCTTTATTTCGTTAAGCTTTTCCATTTGGTTTTCCCCTCTAATAACCTTTTTGCCAAAATACCCGATATCCAGTACATATTTTAGTCCAAACAACCATACATAAGTAAATGATATTATGTCAAGAAAATTATTTATGACGAACTTCGTGCTTTAATTTTTAGTTAAAAAATAACTATATTATATGAAAAATTTTACTATTTTAGTAATTCTACATTCGAAGTTTCCTACAACCTTTGGTTGTCTTGCATTGCTATATTTTTTCTATATTTTTACTACTTTTTATCTATTTTTTAAATCGATATTAGACCTATTTATGACTTTAAAGTAGAGATTATTACAATTTCTATTGACATAGTTTTATGTCATAATATTATGTGATAGGAGAGTTTACAAAAATACCTTTAAATATCCCGTGATTTATCCTTGATTAATCAATGTGCCAAAAGTGTTAGTTAAACAAACAGAGTGATAGAAATAGTGAAGATTTATGAATATCAGGCAAGAATACTCTTTGATGAGTATAAGATTCCCATACAGCAGGGTAGAGTGGCCGAAACCCCCCGAGAGGCTCATGATGTTAGCCGCGAATTAGGATGTCCGGTTGTTGTAAAGGCTCAGGTTCTGATAGGAGGCAGAGGTAAAGCAGGTGGGGTAAAAATAGCTGAGTCCCCTGAAGAAGCCTTTATAGCGGCCCGGGATATACTTTCCATGAGAATCAATGAAATTCCTGTCAATCGGGTTCTGGTAAATAGAGCAGTCAATATCCAGAAGGAATACTATCTAGGTATTACAGTTGACAGTGCGGAAAAGAAGGTCGTTTGTATAGTGAGTACATCTGGAGGGATCGAAATTGAGGAAGTGGCTGCCAAAGAAGCTGAAAAGATCATGAAGTTGTATGTTAATCCCTTTGAAGGGCTCGATGCTGAGGAGCTTGAAAATTTTCTTTCTAAAACATTCCAGGTACAGCTTGTACCTCAGGTATGTGAGACAATGCTCAACATGTACCGGTTACTTCAGGAGAAAGATTGCTCCCTCGTAGAGATTAATCCTTATGCTCAGATTGATGATGGTAAACTCATTGCTATCGATGCGAAAATAAACTTTGATGATAGTGGGCTTTTTAAGCATCCAGAAATAGAATCTTTAAAGAATCCCGAGGAATATAGTGAAGATGAAATCAATGCCCAAAAGGCAGGTTTAAGTTTTGTGGGCCTTGATGGAGATATAGGTTGTATTGTTAATGGTGCAGGGCTGGCAATGGCCACAATGGATATGATCAAGCTTATGGGTGGAAAACCAGCTAATTTTTTAGATATTGGTGGAAGCTCCAATCCCGGTAAGGTATTGAATGCCTTGAAAATCCTTCTAAAAAACAAAAAAATTAAAGCGATTTTAATAAATATATTTGGCGGTATTACCCGCTGTGATGATGTAGCAAATGGCATTCTCATGACCATGGAAAAAATTAGTATTCCTGTACCTCTTATTATACGGTTGATTGGAACAAACCAAAGGGAGGGCAGGGAGATATTAAAAGGAAAGGGTTATGATTGTTTCGATAATCTGACTGATGCTGTAAGAGAGTCCATAGACAAGGCCTATGCATTGGATAGGGGTGAAACGAATTGAGTATCCTAATAGATGAAAACACTAAGGTTATTGTTCAGGGAATAACAGGGCGAGATGGATCCTTTCATACAGCTTCGATGATAGAGTATGGAACGAAGGTGGTCGGTGGAGTTACCCCAGGGAAGGGTGGTCAAAAAGTACATGGGCTTCCTGTGTTCAATACTGTAAAGGAAGCAGTAATAGAAACAGAAGCAAACTGTTCTGTTATTTTTGTCCCTGCCCGTTTTGCAACAAATGCAATGAGAGAGGCGGCAGACAGCGGGATAGGAGTTATCGTATGCATTACAGAGGGGATCCCGTTAATGGAGATGGTGGAGAATTATCATTATATTAAAAAATTAGGCTTAGTTCTAGTAGGACCGAACTGTCCTGGAATCATATCACCTGGAAAGAGCAAGGTGGGTATTTTGCCAGGCCACATCCATAAGCCTGGAGGCATCGGAGTTATTTCACGAAGCGGCACTTTAACGTATGAGATTGTTTATAATTTAACTATAAATGGAATGGGACAATCGACCTGTATTGGAATAGGGGGTGACTTTATTATAGGAACGAGTTTCGTTGAACTTCTGGAGCTCTTTGAGAATGATGATGAAACAAGGGCAGTTGTGCTCATTGGTGAAATAGGAGGTGAGAGCGAGGAGGAGGCAGCAGATTATATTAAAGCTTTTATTAATAAACCAGTTGCTGTTTTCATATCAGGGCGAACAGCTCCGGCTGGTAAGAGGATGGGTCATGCAGGCGCAATTATTACCGGTGGTAAAGGGATGGCGGAGGCAAAAGTAGAGGCTTTTAAAAATGCTCTTGTACCTGTGGCTGATAGGCCGGATCAGATTCCTGATCTGTTGAAAGATCTTCTTAATAAATAGGGACAGCGCCTGTTTATGGTACCAGGAAGAAGCAATTTCTTTGAATTAATTGAAATTGTAAGATCTTTCATTTTGACTGATGAAGCTATATATCTATTTTAATAAATTTCATTGACAATAACAGATGATGATTCTACCTTTAAAAAAATATCCTTGAAAGATATAATGGGCTTAAAAACGACCGTTTTTGATAATCCCGCACAAGATACGATTATAATTTCTCAAAAATGCAATTTAACTTGACTAAATCTAATCATAAATTATAATAGATACAATATTGTAATCATATTAATTTTTTCATTTTATTGTTAAAAATTTATTAAATTTTGAAGATGTAATAAGTTCAAAAACATACTTTTTTAAGAATAATTTCCTAAAAAAATGATTCACATCTATACAGGTAGGGGCAAGGGAAAAACAACTGCAGCCTTGGGATTGGCCTTGAGGGCTAAAGGCCAGGGAAAGAAAATCCTCATTCTACAGTTTATGAAAAGATTCAATTATGGTGAGCATAAAGCCGTACGACAGATGGATGATATTGAAATTGTTCAGTTTGGAACAGGCGATTTTATCCATAAGGAAAATCTAAGCAAGACTGACTTTGAGGAAGCCAGAAAGGGATGGGAATACTTTGAGCAAGCACTCAAGGATAAAAAATATGATTTGATTATCTTAGATGAGATTAATCTGGTTTTAGATTTTAAATTGTTAAATATGGAGAGAGTAGAAAAAATAATCCAGCAATATCGGAATAGTACAGAGCTGGTTTTCACCGGCAGAAATTGCCCGGGGAGAATAATCCAGAAGGCCGATTATGTGACCGAAATGCTGGATATTAAACATCCTTATGAAAAAGGAGTAGGGGCAAGAGAGGGAATTGAGTATTAAGAGTTATATCAGATATCGCCCGCTCTCTTAAGGGCGGGCATGTTAATCTGTACCTAGAGGAGGAGAAATTGAAAAAAGAGGAACTACTAAAAAAGGCAGAGAAACCGTCTCAGGACGCATTGAAGTTACATCCCTTTTATAATGGGAAGATCGAGATAACCTCTAAATGTGCGGTGCGGGATTTTAATGATTTTGCCATATGGTATACTCCTGGTGTGGCTGCGCCCTGCAAAGAGATTAATAAGAATGAAGAGATGGTCTATGAATATACAAATAAATGGAATACTGTGGCTGTTGTCTCTGATGGGACAAGGGTTCTTGGTCTTGGAGATATTGGACCACAGGCAGCCATGCCTGTAATGGAGGGAAAGGCGCTTCTTTTTAAATATCTTGGCGGAGTCGATGCCTTTCCAATATGTCTTGATACAAAAAATCCTGAGGAGATTATCACTGCTGTAAAGTGGCTGCAACCATCATTTGGGGGGATCAATTTAGAAGATATCTCCCAGCCAAAATGTTTTGAGATTCTTGCTCGGTTGAGAAGAGAATGTAGAATTCCTGTATGGCATGATGACCAGCAGGGGACAGCTGCAGTAACTCTGGCAGGTTTGATCAATGCCCTTAAAATTGTAGGAAAGAGGATTGAAAGGGTGAAGATTGCTATGGTTGGTGCAGGTGCCGCAAATATATGTATTGCCAGGGTGATTATTACTGCTGGAGTAAATCCGGAAAATATCGTTATGTGTGATACTAAAAGCTCCCTCCATAGAGGACGCACCGAACTAAAAGAGACTCATAGGGAAAAATGGGAGATGTGCCAGAAGACCAATGCCCAGCAAATAGAGGGTGGGATTCCAGAGATAATGAAAGGAGCGGATGTCTTAATTGCACTTTCAAAACCAGGACCTGATACAATAAAGAAGGAATGGATTAAAGAAATGGCAAAAGATTCAATACTCTTTGTCTGTGCAAATCCTATTCCCGAAATTTGGCCATGGGAGGCTAAAGAGGCTGGAGCAAAAATTGTTGCAACCGGAAGAAGCGATTTTCCCAATCAGGTGAATAATTCTTTAGGTTTTCCTGGAATATTCAGAGGCACCCTGGATGTTCAGGCCAGGACCATAACTGATGAGATGTGTATTGCTGCTGCCAGTGAATTGGCTAAATGTGCCGAAGACAAAGGGCTCAGAGAGGATTATCTGATACCCACAATGGATGAATGGGAGGTTTTTCCTCGAGAGGCAGTGGCTGTTGGAATGAAGGCAATTGAGCAGGGGATTGCCAGAAAAAAGATGAGCAAAGAGGAATTATTCACCACTGCTTCAGCAATAATTAAAAAGGCTCGAGAAAAGGTGCAATTTTTAATGAAAGAGGGATTTATCCCAAAAGTCCCGGAATGAATTATGCGTGAAATTAAAACAGAGAAGATAATCGAATCTGTTAAAAAAATCTCCATCTCATCAAATTTTATGTTGAAAGATGACGTCTTAAAGGCATTAAAAGAGGGGATGGAAAAAGAGGAATCACCCTTGGGAAAGGCTGTTTTTGAGCAAATTCTTGAAAATGCCAGAATTGCTCAAGAGGAGCAGGTAGCGATCTGTCAGGATACCGGATTTGCAGTTATTTTTATTGAATTGGGTCAGGAGGTGAGAATTATTGGTGGGGATTTAAATGAGGCTATTAATGAAGGAGTAAGGCAGGGATATAAAGAGGGTCATTTAAGAAAATCGATTGTCTCAGACCCTTTACATAGAAAAAACACCGGCGATAATACTCCAGCAATGATTCATACAGAAATTGTCCCGGGGAATAGACTAAAGATTACAATTGCTCCCAAAGGTGGTGGGAGTGAGAACATGTCAACAGTAAAGATGCTTGCCCCTGCAGATGGAGCAGAAGGGGTAAAGAGGTTTGTAGTAGAATGGGTTAAACAGGCAGGTGCAAATCCCTGTCCACCTATTGTTGTGGGAGTGGGAATTGGCGGAACATTTGAAGGAGTTGCAATGTTAGCAAAAAGGGCTTTACTGAGATCTATTAGCTCAAAGAATCCTCTTCCATTTTATGCCCGGATGGAGGAAGAATTACTGGAAAGAATAAACAATCTTGGAATTGGGCCTCAAGGATTTGGGGGAAGAATTACAGCACTTGGAGTTCATATTGAGACATTTCCCTGCCATATTGCATCCTTACCTGTGGCAGTTAATATTCAATGTCATGCCTGCAGACATGAATCAATAACATTATAAAATAAAATGGATGAAATCAAACTCAAAACACCATTAACCGATGAAATGGTAAGTAGGCTGAAAATCGGAGACAAGATTCTTTTAAATGGAATAATTTATACCGGAAGAGACTCAGCTCACAAACGTTTGGTTGAGCTAATCAAAAAAGGCGAAAAGTTGCCAATTGATATCAAGGGGCAGATAATTTATTATGTTGGTCCTGCCCCAGCAAAGCCTGGAAAGCCGATTGGCCCGGCCGGCCCAACAACGTCATACAGGATGGACCCCTACACTCCAATTCTATTAAAAAAAGGGCTTAAAGGGATGATTGGAAAGGGGAACAGGGGAAAAGAGGTTATTGAAGCGATGAAAAGATATAAGGCTGTTTATTTTGCTGCAGTTGGCGGAGCAGCTGCGCTAATTGCGAGAAGCATAGAAAAATCAGAAATTGTTGCTTATGAAGATCTGGGAACTGAAGCGATAAGAAAATTAGAGGTTAAAGATTTTCCTGTAATTGTTGTGAATGATGTTTATGGAAATGATTTATATGAAGAAGGAGTTAAAAGATACGCACGTTAAGAATCCTTTATAAAATTATGGCGTAAATAATCTATATAAGGATTAATCTATGATTGTACAGTTGTCCTCTGAAGAAATTAATAATGAAGATATTGATAAAATAGTAGAATTAAGTGATACGAATATATTTGCCTGCTATCAGTGTGGGAAGTGTACGGCTGGTTGTCCTACCTCAGAATTCATGGATATACCACCCCATCAGGTCATAAGGTTATTACAATTAGGACGGATTAATGAAATATTGGATAATAACACCATCTGGATATGTGCTTCTTGTATTACCTGTGCTATAAGATGTCCAAAAGGGGTAGATTTATCAAAGATAATGGAAGCACTGCGACAAGTCATCTTGAGAAAGAATGTGAACTATGTTGATCCGAAGGCAGTCGCCAATGGAAACTTACAGAAATTACCACAAATTGCACTTATTGCCAATTTTCGCAAATTTACTCATTAGTCAATAGGAGAAAAAAAATCGATACGGGAAGTTATTGAATTAGATGTTAACTATATCATATATGCCTGGTTGTACATTAAAGACAACAGGAAAGAATTTTGAGGACTCAACATTAAAGCTGTTAGAGATGCTTGATATTAAGGTTGAAGAACTCAAAAGTTGGTTTTGTTGCGGCACTACCTATTCACTGGCCTCCGATAACCTGATGAATCACCTTGCTCCTATAAGAACTCTGATACGTGCAAAGGAGACTGGCAGGCGTGATCTTCTAGTCCTCTGTTCAATGTGCTATAACACACTACGAAGAGCTCAGGATTTGGTACTTCATGATAAAGAGAAACGAAATAAGATAAATGAATTTATGTATCTAGAAGATACAAATTTCAATGGTGATGAGATCAGAGTTGTACATCTTCTCAATTTTTTAAAGGAATTCGTAGGATTTGAAGAATTAGCTGATAGAATTAAAAACAAAACATCAGATATCAAAGTAGCCCTTTATTATGGATGTATGCTTCTTCGGCCGAGGGAGGTCTCAATTGACCTGTCTTCAGAAAATCCTGTTATCATGGAAGAACTTTTTCAAGCATGCAGTATAGAGAAGGTATATTTTCCTTTTAAAACTGAATGTTGTGGTTCCTATCAGACAGTTAATAAAAAGGATATTGTCTTATCAAGAACAGCAGAAATAATCAATTCAGCTGTAAAGAATAACGCTGATATGATAGTAACATCCTGCCCCCTATGCTATTTTAATCTTGATTCTTCTCAGGAAACGTTAGTTGATATAGTGCCCGGTTTTAGGACAATTCCTGTTATGTACATCAGTCAACTGTTGGCATTATTGGTCGGGATAGATAATGTAAATGATTACAGTTTGCACTCAGTCGATCCTAGACCTGTTTTAAAAAAAAGAGGGTTACTGAAATGAATATGGTTGAGAAGAAAAGAACTCAACGTCTGAACAACATCGCTGTTTTTATCTGTCACTGCGGGATAAATATTGCTTCTGTTGTTGACATAGGAGAAGTAAAAAAGGCTATTTCTAAGTATCCGGGAGTGGAGCTTATCAAAGATTATCAGTATATGTGTTCAGAACCCGGGCAGGAAGTTTTCAAAGAAGCTTGCCGTTCAGGCCAGATCGATGGGATAGTTGTTGCCTCCTGCTCACCAAGACTTCATGAAATAACATTTCGACGGGCAGCTATTGAAGCCGGTATGAATCCGTATCGAGTAGAAATCGCCAATATAAGAGAGCAGTGTTCCTGGGTTCATCATGATGAAAAAGGGAAAGCAACAACAAAAGCAATAGACATTATACAAAGTATTATAGAACTCTCAAGACGAAATGAATCACTCAAAGAGGTTTCAATACCAATAACAAAGAAAGCGTTAGTCATTGGGGCTGGTATCAGTGGGATGCAAACAGCTCTGAATATAGCCAACAGCGGGTTTGAGGTTTTTCTTCTTGACCGGCAGTCATCGATTGGTGGGCATATGGCTCAGCTTTCAGAAACATTTCCCACATTGGACTGTTCACAGTGTATTTTGACACCACGCATGGTTGAGGTAGGACAAAATAAAAATATTAAACTTATGACTTATTCAGAGGTTGAAGAAATATCAGGCTATGTTGGGAATTTTAAGGTAAAGGTACGTCGTAAAGCTGCTTATGTTAACTGGGATAGATGTACTGGTTGTGGTATATGCTCTGAAAAATGTCCAAAAAAAGTTCCATCCGAGTTCGAACAACTGATTGGCCAGCGTAAAGCAATTTATACGCCATTTCCGCAGGCAGTTCCCAATAAGTTCGTTATTGATGAAAGAAACTGTCTATATTTTAAAACAGGTAAATGTCAATTATGTGTTAAGGCATGTCCTCCAGGCGCAATTGATTTCGAACAAAAAGATAAAATTGAAGAAATTGAGGTTGGAGCTATTGTTGTAGCAACTGGTTATGACCTATACGAAAAAGAAAAGATTGAAGAGTTCAAAATGGGATATTGTGAGGATGTAGTAGATGGGCTAACATTCGAAAGGCTTCTTTCTGCCACAGGACCAACACAAGGCAAACTGGTCCGCCCTTCTGATGGAACTGTACCGAAAGAAATAGTTTTCATAAAATGTGTGGGATCGCGTGATCCGGATAATCACTTAGCTTATTGTTCCCGTATCTGTTGTATGTACACAGCAAAACACGCTATGCTCTACAAACACAGAGTACCGGATGGACAGCCTTATGTTTTCTACATAGACATTCGTTCAGGCGGTAAAAACTATGAGGAATTCGTTCAGAGGGCTCAAGAAGAAGATAATGTCTTATATATTCGAGGTAGAGTAGCAAGGTTATATCGGGATGATGGGAAGGTTGTTGTTGTCGGAGTGGATACTCTCTCCGGGAAAAAGATCGAAATCAGGGCAGATATGGTGGTTCTTGCAATGGCAATTAGGCCATCTAAAGGGATTGAGGAAATCGTAAAAAAACTCAAAATTCAGATGGATAATAACGGATTTCTGACAGAAGCACACCCTAAACTGAGACCGGTAGAGACCCTAACTCAAGGCATTTTTCTCGCAGGCTGTGCACAAGCGCCAAAAGATATTACCGATACAGTGTCCCAGGCAGGTGCAGCAGCCTCTAAGGTTGTAGAATTACTTTCACAGGAACAACTCTCGCATGAACCTATAACCTCCTGGATTGATGAAGAATTATGTGCCGGGTGCGGTCAATGTGTTACCCAGTGCGCTTATGATGCCATAGAACTAGATGAGAAGAAAAAGAGGGCATATGTAAATGAAATATTATGCCAGGGATGTGGGGCATGTATTGTTACCTGTCCTTCCGGCGCAGCGCAACAGAAAAACTTCACTGTAAAACAGTACTATTCTATGATTGAATCATTTGTATGAGGATTATTTATGGCTAAGATAGGTTCAGTAGCAATATTTGGAGCAGGCATCGCCGGCATGCAGGCCTCTCTTGATCTGGCTGAGATTGGATTCAAGGTCTATCTCATTGATAGTAAACCCTATATAGGTGGAGTGATGGCTCAGCTTGATAAGACATTTCCGACAAATGATTGTGCGATGTGCATTATGTCTCCAAAGCTTGTTGATACAGGCCGTCACCCTAATATAGAGATCATTACCAATGCAGATTTAAAAGAATTGGAAGGAGAAGCTGGTAATTTTAAGATAAGATTATACAAAAAACCACGTTTTGTTGATGAATTGAAATGTAATGGATGCGGCGATTGCGCAGAGAAGTGCCCTGTCAACGTACCCAGTGAATTTGATGAGGGTATGAATGATCGAAAGGCTATTTATAGGGGTTATCCACAAGCGATACCCAACCTATTCTCTATCGATAAACAGGGAATCTCGCCCTGCAAGGATAAATGTCCCGCTCATGTCAACATACAGGGATATGTAGATCTCATATCGGTAGGGGAATACAAAAAGGCCTATAATCTGATTAGAGAGCGACAGCCATTTCCAGCTGTCTGTGGAAGAATATGCCATCGACCGTGTGAAAGAGCATGCAACCGGGGAGAAGTTGATGATCCTGTAGCTATAAACTATTTAAAGAGATTTGCGGCTGATTACGTTCTGAAAAACGGCTTGATCGATGAAGAGGAAACAAAAGAGAATGCTCAAAAGGGTAAAAAAGTAGCAATAGTTGGAGCTGGACCGGCAGGCTTGACATGTGCAAAAGACCTTGCTGAGAATGGATATCATGTGAAAATATTCGAACGTGAATATAAACCAGGTGGCACTTTATATATGTGTATTCCAGATTATAGGTTGGATAAGGAAGTTCTTTTTAAAGAGGCGGATAGTATCCTGGGCAATAAAAATATTGAAATAGAGTATGGCGTTAATATTGGCAGGGATAAATCACTGATTGATATCAAGAACCAGGGTTATAGAGCCGTCTTTGTTGCAACTGGAGCAACCAAATCACAAGATCTCAAAGTCAAGGGAATAGATTCAGAAGGAGTTCTAAGAGGAATTGAGTTCCTGCGTGACGTGAATATAGGTAAAGAGGTTAAATTGGATGGCGTTGTGGTTGTGATAGGTGGCGGTAATGTAGCAACTGATTCAGCAAGAACCGCCTTACGATTGGGGGCTAAAAAGTCAATAATCATTTATCGTCGTACGAGGAAAGAAATGCCAGCCTATCTATGGGAGATAGATGAAGCCATTGAAGAAGGTGTAGAGATATACAATTCATGGACTCCTGATGAAGTTATTGCCAAAGATGGACATGTAGCAGGTATTAAGTTTCTTAAATGCTCTGGTATTTTTGATATCGAAGGAAATTTCAGCACCCAGATATCCAAAGATGAATCTATGGTGCTAGATGCAGATTTCATTATTACGGCCACAGGGCAGGTTTCAGATGATACAGTCATCAATAATCTTAATTCAATTAAGCTAGGTTCTGGTAATAGTATAAACGCTGATCCTTTAACGTTACAGACAGATATTGAATGGATTTTTGCCGGAGGTGATGTTATGCTTGGTCCAGCCTCTATGGTTGAAGCAGTGGCTTCAGGCCATGAGGCGGCAGAATCTATTATGCGATTTATTGAGGGAAAAGACCTTAGAGAGAATCGTCAATATTCATCTGGCAGGATAGTTAATTTACCTGATAGACATTTTAAGAAAGAAGCAAGAAAAAAGATGCCTGTGCTTCCCATTAAAAAAAGGATACAGGGGTTTAAGGAAATTGAACTGGGATATGATGAAGAAACTGCAGTGGCAGAGGCCTTGAGATGTCTTAATTGTGCTGTTTGTTCAGAATGCATGGTATGTGTTGAAACTTGCGGTTGCGACGCTATTAATCACCTGATGATGGAGGAAGAGATAGTCATAAATACCGGTGCAATTATACTGGCCACTGGTTATGAAAAGTTTGATCCTTCTGGGCTTGAAGAATATGGCTACAAGAAATATCCGAATGTTGTAACGAGCGCTGAATTCGAGAGGATACTCTCGGCATCGGGGCCGTTCAGCGGTCATCTTGTACGTCCTTCCGATCACCAGGAACCAAAGAAAATAGCTTGGATCCAATGTGTTGGTTCACGTCAGATGCGGGAACAGGGCATGATCTATTGTTCATCGGTCTGCTGTATGTATTCGATCAAGGAAGCTGTCATAGCCAAGGAACATGCACCCGATGTAGACTGCCATATCTATTATATTGATATCAGGGCATATGGAAAGGATTTTGATAAGTATTATGATCGTGCACGTGACGAATATGGTGTGCAATTCAGACAAGCGCGTCTTTCTTTAATTGAAAATATACCTGGAACAGATGATCTTATTATAAAATGTGTTGATGGCAATGATGAAGTAAAGGAAGAACAGTACGACATGATCGTTCTGTCCACGGGTCTGGTATCAAGCTCCGACAATAAGAATTTTTCAGAAATTGCTGGTATAGAATTAAGTAAATTTGGTTTTATTAATACAGACCCTCTCTTCAAAGAAAAAACAAACGTAAATGGTATATACGTTTGTGGAACTGCTTCAACACCAAGAGATATACCTGAAACAATAACGACAGCTAGCGCCTCAGTTTCTCACGCCTCTTCACTTTTAAAGGAGGTGCGCTATACATTAACCGTTAGCAAGGAATACCCCGAAGAAAGAGATATTTCAGACGAAGAACCAAGGGTGGGTGTTTTTATATGCCACTGCGGTATCAATATCGGTTCGGTCGTTGATGTCCCTGCCATTACTGAATATGCAAAAACATTATCCTGTGTTGTTTATGCAGAAGAAAATCTCTATACCTGTTCTCAGGATACTCAGGAAAAAATGAAGGAAGTGATACAGGAATACAATATTAATAAAGTAGTAATTGCTTCATGTACACCAAGAACACATGAACCACTTTTTCAGGATACATTAAGGGAAAGCGGGCTCAATCCTTTTCTTATTGAGTTTGTGGGAATCAGGGAACAGTGCTCATGGGTACATATGAAGGAAAAAGATAGAGCTACTGAAAAGGCAAAAGAATTGGTATCGATGGGAGTAGCGAGGGCAAGACTCCTTACCCCTTTTCAAAGGTCTTCTTTTCCTGTGATTAAAAAAGGACTCGTTGTCGGTGGCGGTGTTGCAGGTATGACTGCTGCCTTGAGCCTTGCTGAACAGGGTTTTGAGGCATATCTGGTAGAAAACGAAAAAGAACTTGGAGGTAACCTGAGAAATATTTTCTATACTATAGATGGAAATGATACTCAAGAACTACTTCATAATTTAATTCAAAAAATAATGACAAATGAAGCAGTAACCGTATTCACTGATTCAGAAGTGATGGATGTCACAGGATATGTTGGGAACTATAATACAACTGTAAAAAACAGGTCTTCCAATAAAGAGACCCAGATTAAACATGGAGTAGTTATTATTGCTACAGGTGCACTTGAAGTAGAAACAGATGAATACCTTTATGGAAAATCAGATTCAATTATTACACAGCGTGAACTTGAAAAAAGGATTGCTGATGGCGAAGCCTTTAATAGCGTTACCATGATACAATGTGCCGGTTCAAGGGATGAAAAAAGGCCTTATTGTAGTCGTGTTTGTTGTCAGTCGGCCCTTAAGAATGCTATTAAGATAAAAGAAGGTGTACCCGAATCAGTCGTATATATCTTTTACAGGGATATAAGGTCATACGGTTTTTATGAAGAATATTATCAGAAGGCACGTGAGATGGGTGTGAGCTTTATCAGGTATGAATTAGATAATAAACCTGTAGTGAGTTTAAATAAAAAGAAGAAACCGATTATCAGCTATCATAACATATTGCTGGAAAAGGATATGGAATTATCATCCGATCTTCTTGTTCTCAGTACTGGAATGGAGCCTCCTGAAAATAGATCTATCTCAAATATATTCAAGGTTCCATTGAATAAAGAGGGATTTTTCCTTGAGGCACACGCGAAGCTAAGACCTCTTGATTTCACTGCTGAGGGCATTTATCTCTGTGGGACTGCTCATTCCCCAAAGAATATAACAGAATCGATATCTCAGGCAGAGGGTGCCGCTGCCCGTGCTGCCACTCTGCTGGCTAAAGATACAATACAATCATCAGGTAGAACCGTTCAGGTGAAGGATAGAATTTGTAGCGGTTGTGGAATATGTGTTGTGATATGTCCTTTCGATGCAAGAGAAATTGATGAAGAAACAGGAAAGGCAAGGATCATTGAGGTGCTCTGTCAGGGCTGTGGGATATGTGCCACGGCTTGTCCCAATGCAGCTACGCAACAGACAAGTTTTACGAAAAGCCAGATATATCAGATGGTAGAAGAAGTAGTATAAAGATAAGAAGGGAAGGTAATAAACTTTAAATGGAGAAAGAGAATCGAGAATTTGAACCAAAGATAATAGCATTCCTATGTAACTGGTGTACATATGCCGGTGCCGATCTTGCTGGTGTCTCAAGGATACAGTATCCACCTAACATCCGGATTATAAGGCTCATGTGTAGTGGAGCACTTGACCCAACATATGTTATCAAGGTTCTCCTGGAAGGGGCTGATGGAGTATTGATTGGAGGATGTCATCCTGGTGATTGTCACTATATCAGTGGGAACTATAAAGCTAGAAGACGTATTGCCATACTGAAGTCATCCCTTAAAGAGGCAGGCCTTGAATCGGAACGTGTCTGGCTGAGGTGGATCAGCGCCAGTGAAGGCGCCTATTTTGCTGAAACTGTAAGGGAAATGGTTGCATATATCAAGCGCTTGGGGCCTAATCCTTTAAAATCAGCTTGGACGATATAATAGTATGAGGTTTAAAAATGTTATTAATGGTAAAAGGAATTGAAGGCAAGAATTATCTCGAATCGATAACAGGTTTTATAAAACAACTTTTACAAAAGAAAAAGGTTGATGCCGTACTTGTCCCCAAACGCTATCCCAACGGCAGAAATGTCTCACAGGTTCTCATTACAGATCCATCTAAACTTGAAGGGATTGATCCCTTGGCACCGGTACAGATGGTGAATGCAGCTAATATCGTAAAAGAACTGGCAAAAGACCCCGTGGATAAAAAGATTGCTGTTGTTCTGAGGCCCTGTGAGGTAAGAGCCACAATAGAGCTCATTAAACTCAAACAGTTATTGGATAACAACCTGTTTTTGATAGGGTATGATTGTCCAGGTGTATACAATGTTAAAGAATATATGATTATAGTGGAGAAGGAAAAAGATAAAGAAAAGTTTACCTTAAAACATATGGAGGATTTTCTATGCGGGGATAAAAAAGAGATTAGAGAATCCTGCAGATACTGTACGTATTTTACAGGAGATAGTGCGGACATCAATATAGCATGGATTGGGTCGGATTCTTTAGAGATCTTGATAGAGGTAAATTCAGATAAAGGAAAAAGTCTTTTCAATGACCTTAAATCGGAAGAAATAGGCGATTCTGCAGCAAGAAAGGAAGAGATAGAGAAAATTGCCACAGAGAGAAAACAGAGACAAAAAAATGAAATTGAAGGCTTTCTCGATCTTATACAGCCATGTATCCGGTGCTACAATTGTCGTGAAGTTTGCCCTTTATGTTATTGTAAAGAGTGTCTGCTGGAACCCGAGAAGATGGGATATTCTTCGGAAAGATACCTGAACCGCGCTGCTAAAAAGGAGCAGATAAAGATGCCCGTTGATACAGTGTTATATCATCTGACCAAGATAAACCATATGGGATATTCTTGTGTTTCCTGCGGTCTTTGTGAACAGGCCTGTCCGATGGATATACCACTGAGTAGTATCTATAACGTTTTCTGCAGAAAGATACAGGCTCTATTTGATTATGTACCGGGAAGGAGTCGTGATGAGGAACTGCCAGTTACAACTTTCAGAGAAGAAGAACTATCAGAAGTTGAGGATAAAAGTTAGGGGCATTATTACTTAATAAATATTATAAAACTGGTTGGTGTTATGAATGGCTAAAGAAAATACTCTTATTAATCCAAAATTCAAACTTGAAGTAGCCAATTATCCAGGTGGTGAAAACATTATGCGCTGTTTCGCTTGCGGGACATGCGTTCTCTCCTGTCCTGTTAGTGAGGTTACAGTCGATTACAGCCCACGGAGAATAATCCATATGATTTTATTGGGAATGCAAGATGAAGTGCTTGGATCGGATGCTATTTGGTATTGCATGACATGTTACAGATGTCATGTCAGATGCCCTCAAGATGTAAAATATCCAGAAATTATGCGGGTATTAAGAAAGATGGCTCTTGAACAGGGATATGTAAAACCAGAATTTGTGAATGCAATTAAAGAGATAGATAAGGTCACCCAGGATATAAGGCGCAAAATGTTAGAACGAATTATCAAAAAGCGTGATTCAATAATGGAAGATGATATAAATGAGATCCATAAACTTTCTGAAAAATTAAATTATTAAAATAGCAGGTTGGTATCATGGACAGGCGAATACTAGTGATTGGAGGAGGAATAGGTGGAGTACAAGCTGGGCTCGATCTGGCCCAAATGGGTATAAAAGTAACCCTTGTCGAGGAGAAACCAAACATCGGTGGTCGGATGGCTCAGCTCGATAAGACGTTTCCGACAAATGACTGTTCTACCTGTATCCTATCACCAAAGCTTGTAGAAATCGCTTCTCATATGAACGTAGATATATTTTCCTATTCAACTGTTGAAGATATTATTAAGCAGGGTGATCATTTTCAGGCACGTATCCGTAAAAGGGCACGTTTTATTGATGAAGAGAAGTGTACGGCATGTGGGGTATGCGCTGAGAAATGCCCTGTTAAGGTTCCAGATCTGTTTAATAAAAATATTACTACATCAAAATGTATAAGTATCCCTTATGCACAAGCTGTACCGGCTATCTACAAAATCGATAAAGAACACTGTTTGTATCTAACAGAGGGGAAATGTGGTATTTGCAAGAAGGTCTGTCTTGCTGGTGCAATTGATTATGAGCAAAAAGATACAATTGAGGTAATGGATTTTAATTCCATTATTATTGCTGCAGGCGCTGAGGAGTTCACACCTCATATCCGTCCTGAATACGGATATGGAGTATATGGGAATGTTATTACAAGTATCGAATATGAGAGATTTCTCAGTGCTTCAGGACCGACTAATGGTCGTATTGTCAGACCCTCTGATGGGAAGGACCCTGATAAAATAGCCTTTATACAGTGTGTGGGATCGCGTGATGTATCATCAGGTAATTATGGGTATTGTTCTTCCTATTGCTGCATGCAGGCGACAAAAGATGCCATTATCACAAAAGAACATAACCTCAATATAGAGTCCACGATTTTCTATATTGATATCAGAGCATATGGAAAAGATTTCGATAGATTTATTGATAGAGCCAAAACGGAATATGATGTCAAATATATCAAATCTAGGATTTCAGAGATACTTGAAGCCCCGAATACAAAAAATCTTATCATTAATTTTATTACACCTGATGGAAGGGTACAGACAGAGGAATTTGATCTTGTGATCCTATCTGTCGGTATAAGAATCCCTGATAGTTTAAAGAACTTGTTGACAGGATTGGGTGTTAAACTCAGTGAATATGGTTTCAGTCAGTGTCGTACCTTTCAACCGGGAGAAACAAATGTTGATGGAATTTATGTTTGCGGCACGGTAATGGGACCGATGGATATACCGGAAGTGGTTGTTTCTGCAAGTGCTGCCGCTTCTTTGGCAGCCAGAGGGCTATTGAGTCCTGACATAAGCTCTGAGATTATAACAGGAAAACCTGAGGAGTTGGATATAGAAGGGAAACCACTTAATATCGGTGTGATCGTATGTCACTGCGGTATTAATATTGGTTCTGTTGTAGATGTCTCTTCAGTTGTAGAGTTTGCCAGGTCGTTACCTAATGTAAAGTTTGCACATGAGCTTCTATACGCTTGTTCACAAGATTCTATTCATTTCATAATAGATAAAATCAAAGAGCATGATTTAAATCGTGTTGTGGTAGCTTCCTGTTCTCCGAGAACTCATGAAGCCACATTCCAAAGCGGACTTGAAAAAGCAGGCCTGAATAAATATCTCCTACAGATGACCAATATCCGGGACCAATGTTCCTGGGTACATCAGAATACTCCTGACTTGGCAACACAAAAGGCAAAAGATCTTGTTCGTATGGCTGTTGGTAGATCAAGATATCTGAGGCCGCTTTATGAATTGTATTCTGATGTAAATAAGGCCTGTTTGATTATCGGTGGAGGAATATCTGGGATGATGGCGGCTTTATCTATTGCAGATAATGGATATAAGGTATATCTAATCGAAAAAGAGGGTGAACTTGGCGGGAATCTATTAAAAATCAATTATTTACTTCCCGAGGAAAATGTTATCTCTGCTCTCCAAAGAATCATTCAAAGAATTGAGGAGCATCCCTCGATCGAACTTTTTCTGAATGCAAATATAAAAGACATAAATGGTTATGTAGGTAATTTTAATACAATCTTTACAAAAGATGATGAAGAAAAGAGTGTAGAGCATGGAACGGTTATTGTGGCAACCGGGGCCAAGGAACATGAAACAGAAGAATATGGCCATAAGACGGATCCATATGTTGTCACTCAGAGAGAATTTGAGACGATTCTCAGGAAAAAGAATCCTCTTATGAAATATGTTGATAGTATAGCAATGATACAGTGTGTCGATTCGCGTGAGGGAGACAGAAATTATTGCAGCCGTGTCTGTTGTGGTCAGGCCATAAAAAATATTTTACAGTTAAAAAAGGATTATCCGGAAAAAAATGTTTATGTTCTCTACAGGGACATAAGGACTTATGGACTGCGTGAGCCTTATTATACTAGTGCTCGAAAAACAGGTGCCCTCTTCTTAAGGTTTAATGAAAATCAGAAGCCGGTTGTTGAGAAGATTGAACATGGAAACTTTAGAATAAAGGTTTTCAATGAAATACTCCAGAAAGATATATACTTGCCTGTCCAATTGATCGTTCTGAGTGTTGGCATAGATCCTCTTGAGACGAACGAGCAAGTGGCAAAGATGCTTAAAGTTCCTCTCAATGAAGATGGTTTTTTTCATGAAGCTCATGTTAAATTGCGTCCTGTTGATTTTGCCACTAGTGGTATATTTGTTTGCGGTACGGCTCATAGTCCGAAATACATCGATGAATCTATCGTTCAAGCGCTCGCTGCGGCAGGGCGTGCCCTTACCATTATGACGCAGGATAAAATCAGTTCAGAGGCATATATGGCTGTTGTCAATGAAGAAAGGTGTACCGGATGCGGTTTGTGTATTGAGGTTTGCGCTTATGGCGCTATTGAGATCGATAAAGAAAAAGAGATAGCTAAGGTAAACTCACTTCTCTGCAGAGGATGCGGCACATGCGCGGCAACCTGTTTAAGCAGTGCAATTGATTTGAGCGGTTTTACCAATAAACAGATTATAAAAGAATTCCAGGAATTGTTTTTATAAGAAGATTCTTATGAGAAAATGTGTATGAATCATTATTGTTGATAAAATGGATAAGAAATTGAAAATAGTAGGATTCTTATGTAACTGGTGCTCCTATGCCGGAGCTGACCTTGCTGGTATCAGTCGTTTTCAGTATCCGGCCGATATCCATATCATACGCGTTCCCTGTTCCAGTAGGGTAAACCCCTTACTCATATTGAAATGTTTTCAGGAAGGTGCAGATGGGGTTCTGGTATCCGGTTGTCATCCAGGTGAATGTTATTATCAGGAAGGAAACTATTACACACGGCGTCGAATGATGATGCTGAAAAGCCTCCTCGATTTTTTTGGAATAGATAAAAGACGATTTCATATGTCCTGGGTTTCCGCTGCTGAGGGTGCAAAATGGGCTGATATCGTTAAAAAGGTGGTGGAAGATATCAAGGCAATTTCTAAAGAAAAAATAAAATGATAATTGATGAGATCAAAAAAAAAGCAAAAAAAATGTTTAATGATGGGACAGTGAGCCTTCTGATAGGCTACGGAATGAATAGCCTTGATTATACTGTTCCCGTTTTTATAAAACATGAGAAAGATGTTGATAAACTGGTTTGGAATGAAGGTTGTTATTATAACCTCACAAGATATCTTACAGATAAAGATATAACTGAAATGGAAAAAGGCTCAATAGGTATTTTGATCAAGGGATGTGACCAGAAGTCCCTAAAGGTCTTACTTTCAGAATTACAGATTAAAAGAGAAAAAATCAAGATAATAGGTATAACCTGTGAGGGTATGAGGAATGAAAGAGGCTCTCTGCTTTTAAAGTGTGAGACCTGTGATGTAAATAACCCTGATAATGAATTATGCGATGTTATTATCGGTGAAAAGGTTGAAAAGAAAAATAAAGAAGATGATTTTTCTGATATAGATGAGATAGAAGCCCTTGACCCTGTTAAACGTCAGGAACTTTGGAACAAATATTTCAAACGATGCCTGAGGTGTTATGCATGTCGAAATATTTGCCCTCTCTGCTATTGCAAAGAATGTGTATTGGAGCAAAATAATCCGCAATGGGTACCGCCCTCGCCCTCAGAGGAAAACAACCTGTTTTTTCATATTATAAGAGCATATCACCTGACAGGAAGATGCACTGATTGTGGAGAATGCGAACGGGTATGTCCTGTCGGGATACCATTACGTAAAATTAATAGGAAGATGGTAAAAGTTGTGAAAGATAGTTTTAATTTTGAGGCTGGCAGAGATCCGAAGATAATATCGCCTCTGGTATGTTTCAAGCAGGATGACCCCGAGGATTTTATTAAATAGGAAAATAGAAATTTCTCTTCCCATGGATAAATTAGTCTTAAATAAAAATGAGTTATTGAATATTCTCAAATCGCTGATAAACAGCTATGAAATGATAGGGCCGGTTAAAGAAGATGAGAAAATATATTTCAGGTCTATCAATTGTCTGGATGATATAATATGGGAGTTTGAAAATACCATTAACAGTATCAAAGATTTCTTCTTTCCTCCACGCCAGGTATTATATGAATTAAAACAGTCAGGTGTAAAAAGAGTTGTAACTGATTCGGTAAAAAAGAGGATCATTTTGCTTCCCCACCCATGTGATGTGCGTGCCCTAAGGATACTGGATAAGCTTTTTATCAGTGACTACGAAGATCGAGTGTATGCGTCTTTAAGAAAAAATACCATTATTATGGGTCTTAGCTGCCGTGAGTCGGGTGAGCACTGTTTCTGTCTTTCACTAGGGGGCAACCCGTTTGATATAGAAGGAATGGATGTTTCAATAACGGCTATGGATAATGATAAATTCCTGATCAGGACAATAACGGATAAAGGGAAAGATATCTTAGAAGGTAAAGGGAAAAAGGCAGGGAAAGAGGAATTACAAAACTTTGAAAGACTCAAGAAACGGGCAGAAGAATCCATAAAGAGGGGAATACATATTCCGGAAGAGCTACTTGAAAAATTTGGCTCGGACTACTGGAAAGATATCTCCATGGCCTGTCTGAAATGCGGTATCTGTACCTATCTTTGTCCAACGTGCCACTGTTTCGATATCGTTGACGAAGGATTCTTTAGAATCAGATGCTGGGATACCTGCAGCTCCAATACCTTTACACGTATGGCATCAGGAGAGGATCCTAGAAAGCAGAAGTTTAAACGATACCGTCAAAGAATATATCACAAGTTTAGTTATTATAGAGAAACCTTTGGTGAATATGCCTGTGTCGGCTGTGGGCGGTGTACATGGCATTGCCCGGTCAAGACAGATATCGTTGAGATTGTGAATAATATAGTAAATGAAAAAGGGTGTTTATGAAGGACATCTATATACCTGAACTGGCAGGAATAGAGAATATTAAAATCGAGACGAGGGATGTAAAAACCTTTAAACTCATCTTTCAAAGTGAAGATATAAAAAATAACTTTTCTTTTTCGGTGGGACAGTTTATTGAATTTTCTGTTCCTGGAACCGGTGAATCGCCCTTTTGTATAGCATCAGCACCGTCTGATAAAGGGTATATAGAATGCAGTGTAAAAAAGGTTGGGAAGGTAACAGAAGCCATTCATTTGCTTGAAGTTGGTGATATAATAGGAATCAGGGGTCCTTTCGGTAATTGTTTTCCAATAGAGGAGATGAAAGGTAGAAATTTAATATTTGTTGGAGGGGGCATTGGTCTTGTCCCTCTGAGATCTTTGATAAGAGAGGTCTTCTCTATCAGAAATGAGTTTAAAGATATCTCTGTCATCTATGGAGCACGTAGCTTTAATGATCTGGTATATAAAGATGAACTTGATAGCTGGGGAAAGCGAGATGATATAAAGACAGTGTTGACTTTAGATCCTGGTGGCGAAACTGAAGATTGGAAGGGAGAGGTAGGTTTTGTTCCTGCAATATTGGAAAAGACAACGCTTTCAAAAGAAAATAGCATTATTGTTACCTGCGGTCCGCCGATTATGATAAAGCTTACTCTTATGACACTTGATGAACTAGGATTTTCGCCTTCACAGATTATTACAACACTTGAGATGAAGATGAAATGCGGTATAGGCAAGTGCGGAAGATGTAATTTGGGGCCACTTTATGTCTGTAAAGATGGGCCTATCTTTACATATGAACAGATAAAAGGGTTTATAGAGGATATATTTTGATCTTTGTAATGGGGGAATTCTAATGGCTGAAAAGGACATTATGGGGATAATTGCGGAGACAAACAGATCAGTTACTAAAGGAGTTGATGAGAAAGATATCAAGCATTGGGTGAAGATATACGTAATGGGAAAAGAGCATAGAGTGCCTGCAGATCTGACAATTATGCAGGCAATGGAATATGCAGGGTATAGATTTATTAGATCCTGCGGTTGCAGAGCAGGCTTTTGCGGTGCTTGTTCCACAATCTATAGGTCAGTGGGTGATTACCGGTTGAAATCTGCGATGGCGTGCCAGACGAGGGTTGAGGATGGCATGTATCTCGTTCAGATCCCATTTTCACCTGCTGAGAAGGCGTTATATGAGATTGAGAGAGAAGAGTATAGAGCAAACGTATTTTTAAAGTACTATCCAGAGATTGCTAGATGTGTATCATGCAATACGTGCACAAAGGCCTGTCCACAGGATTTACAGGTAATGGATTATATACAGGCTGCCCTGAGAGGAGATTTTAGAAAGGTTGCTGATCTTTCTTTTGACTGCATTCAGTGCGGGCTCTGTGCTGTTCGGTGTCCTGCTGAAATCGTTCAGTATCATGTTGGTCAACTTGGAAGGAGAATGTATGGAAGATATGGGTTACCCAGAGAAAAGAATGTTGAAAAGAGGGTAAAAGAGATAAAAGAAAGTAAATATGATAGGGAGTTTGATAGAATCATGGGCTTAAAAATTGAAGAGCTAAAACCTATTTATACAGAACAGCAAAGAAAAAGAGAAGTTTACTAAGGAGGGCTAATATGCCTGAGCTCAAATTTATTGATGGATATCCTGAATATATGCATGCTTCGATAAAGATGGTTGAAAGAACACGACAAGACAGGATAGGAAAATTAGTTTCCCAGATGTCGCCGCATCAAAGAGAAGAGATTTTAGGGTTATGTCATCCAGACTATACAGAGGGTGGAAAAAGAGCCATAAGGCATGGACAGAATAAAGGGGACTTAGCTCCCCATGAGGTAGCTGATCTTCTTGAATCATTTCCGTTAATAGATTCGAGTGATATAGATTTAAGTAAAATAGATCATGAGGCTGATGTTCTAATAATAGGGGGTGGGCTTGCTGGGACCAGTGCTGCACTGCTTGCCAATAAATCCGGAATCTCTTCTGAAAATATTTTGCTTGTCAATAAACTGAGACATGGTGATTCCAATTCTGTAATGGCACAGGGAGGTACTCAGGCAGCAGATAGACCAAATGATTCACCTGTAATTCATTATATAGATGCAATTGGAGGTGGCCATTTTACGAATAAGCATGATGTAGTGAAGGCGCTTACTGAAGATGGGCCTACAGTCATTAAATGGCTCTGTGATCTTGGGATAATATTTGATAGGGATGAGAATGTTACCTTTATTGAGCTCTCAGGAGGTGGAACTTCAAGGAAAAGGATGCATGCTTGCAGGGATTATACAGGAATGGAAGAATTAAGGGTCATAAGAGATGAATTTAAAAACAGGAGAATACCATTTCTTGAGTTTTATCCGGTTATTGAGCTTTTAACTGATGATAATGGAAGGGTCACAGGTGCCGTACTATGGGGGCTGGAAACAGGTGAGTATAAGATTGTGAAGGCAAAGGCTACTATACTTGCTACAGGTGGATTCGGGAGGCTTCACATAAGAGGATTCCCAACCACAAATCACTACGGAGCTACATGTGATGGAGTTGTTCTTGCGTACCGTGTAGGTGCCCGTTTGCGGGATACAGATACTGTGCAGTACCATCCTACAGGAGCTGCCTATCCTCAGCAGATTATCGGTCTTTTATTAACAGAAAAATTAAGGACAAGCGGCGCTCAGCCAGTAAATATCGATGGTAATGCATTTGTATTTCCCCTTGAGCCCAGGGATGTAGAGGCCTCAGCAATTATTAAGGAGTGCTATATAAAGGATAAGGGGATAACAACTCCATCAGGAATGAGGGGTATTTGGCTTGATACTCCTCTAATTGATATTGTTAATGGGGAGGGAACTATTTTAAAGAATTTTCCTGGAATGGTGAGGATGTTTAATAGATTTGGAATCGATATGATAAAATATCCTGTTCTTGTTTTTCCAACACTTCATTACCAGAATGGAGGTGTGGAGACGGACCCCGATGGAAAGACGAACGTGGAAGGCCTATTTGTTGCCGGAGAGGTATCAGGAGGAGTACATGGGAAGAACAGGTTAATGGGTAATTCCACCCTTGACTGCTTGGTATTTGGGAGGAGGGCCGGTATGTCAGCAGCAGAATATGCAAAAACGTACAAAGGAAACGGAAAATTGACTCTGAAACATTTAAATAATTACATAAAGATGCTTAAGGATGCAGGAATAAAGAAAAAAAGAAGAGCTCCAATATTACTGCCCGATTACAGAGGGAAGGCTGTTCTTGCAAGAATGATTGATATACTGCAGTAGTATTTTTTTATACCCACCCCGCATGTTATCCCCTGACTTTTCCTCCATAAATTCTCTAAGCTCTTAGAGGAAGTTTAAATTAAACTTGTTGACATTCCCGGTAAATATTCATATTTTTATAATGTTCTTCGGGGCAGGGTGAAAATCCCGATCGGCGGTAAAGCCCGCGACTCAAGTTAATCTGACTGATCTGGTGAAAATCCAGAGCCGACAGTTAAAGTCTGGAAGGGAGAAGAATAGACCCTCGCTATTTTAAATAGCTAAACCGAATTTCTTCACCTTGCCCCGTTCCAGGGGGAAAGATTTTCCCGAATCTATTGTAAAATCAGTTATTACCTCAAATAATGAAATAATGATTTTCGGGCCTTTTTATTATGAAAATTGGGCTCAATTTGAGCAAAAGTGACTGTATAATGAATGTGACTTGTCTGCATTAGGGTATGAAAGGGTAATTACTTGAAGAAGATTTTAGATTATAGTAGATCAGGTGATATTAAATAATATACAATAAAAGCTCATATAATAGGTTATGATCATGGAAGGTAAAATGGAGGTTGATTTTATTCAGTTTATCAATGTGTCAAAGGTCTTCCCTCTAACAAGAAAAAGGAAAGAGGGTATTAAAGCACTATCCAATATTAATCTATCGATCAAAAGGGGGGAGTTTGTAACAATTGTCGGTGCTTCAGGGAGTGGAAAAACAACAATGCTCAAATTGATATCCGGTATTCTTAAACCGACAAAGGGGACTGTTTTAATCAGAGGGGCACCTGTTCAAAATCTGAGAAGGGACATAGGGAATGTATTTCAAAAACCAACTCTCCTGCCCTGGAGGAATGTACTGAAAAACATCTTGCTTCCAGTGGAGGTGATAAAGGGTGAAATTAAGAAGCAGGATACTGAGAGGGCAAAGGAACTGATAGAGTCAATGGGATTGAAAGGGGTTGAAAGTATGTATCCCGGCGATTTGTCTGGTGGGATGCAGCAGAGGGTTTCAATTGCAAGAGCCCTGATTCTGGATCCCGAGATACTTTTACTGGATGAACCGTTTGGATCGCTCGATTCTATCACAAGGGAGAGACTCAACCATCTTCTTCTTAAATTATGGCGGAAAACAAAGAAAACCATAATTTTTGTTACTCACAGCATCTCAGAAGCCGTGCTCCTATCTTCCAGAATAGTTGTTCTATCAAAATCTCCAGGGAGAGTTCAAGATATCGTTGAAATAGATTCTGATAAAAAGGGATCGGCAAAAAATATCTTCTCTTCTGAATATGTATCCAAAACAGTTATTGATGTCAGAAGAAGGATAAAGACTGTATGGTCTGATGAAATAAGTACAGATGTTGTGGGTGTTTTAAGGCATAGAGAAAAGGTGGGCCTTTTAAAGAGCCTATCGGGGCATTATGAATACCTCCTCATTCCTTTTGGGATTATGCTCTTTGTTTTCATATGGGGCATGATAGCACGAATAAACAGCTTTCCTGAGTTCATTCTACCCTGGCCAAAGACTGTGCTGGAAAGGTTTATTACAGCAACGAATGAAAATTTACTTCTCAGTAACTTTCTCGTAACAGCTTATGAGAGCTTTTTTGGCTTTTTACTGGGCGCAACAATAGCCTTGGTCTTTGGCTATATTCTTGCGAAGTATAAAACGGCTGAAAGGCTTTTTTCACCATATATCGTTGCCATGCAGGCAATTCCAATCGTTGCTCTGGCCCCGCTTTTAATAATATGGTTTGGATTTGGGATAAAGACAAAAATATTAATAGCAGCTCTTGTAATATTCTTTCCGGTTCTCATAAATAGTATTGTTGGTATACGTTACGCAGACAAAGAGATAATGGAGCTCCTCATGTCTCTCAATGCAGGACCTTTCAAGACACTTTTCAAGTTTGAACTGCCCTCTGCCCTTCCTGTTCTCTTCGGAGGCCTGAAGGTAGGAATAACACTCTCAGTTATCGGCGCTGTTGTCGGTGAATTTTTGGGTGCTTCACGGGGTCTGGGGGCACTTGTAAATATGGCCAGGGCAAGTTTTGATACACCGCTTGTTTTTGTGAGCATAATACTTCTTGGATTCATGGGTATATCTTTTTATCTGATTATGTCACTCATTGAATATCTTTTTTTAGGTAAACATATGAAAAAAGAGACATAGAAAAAGGAGTTATAGTAATGAAGAGATATCATCTGCTTATTTTAGTCATTATTCTCATATTTATCATCACAGGACCCTTGAACTATGCCTTTTCAAAAGACGCCATAAAAATAGCTATGGGCTATATCCCTAATGTTCAGTTTGCACCCTACTATATAGCCATGGAGAAGGGATATTTTAAGGATGAGGAGCTGGAAGTAACCTTTGACTATGGAATGTCAACAGATATTATGACTCTTGTAGCCAAAGGGGTTGTTGATTTCGGTGTTTCTGATGCTGATCAGGTAATCATTGCACGGGAAAAAGGAATTTCAGTTAAGGTTGTTTACTCCATGTATGTAAAGTATCCTGTGGGTATCGTTTCTTTTAAAGAAAGGGGAATAACTGATGTTTATTCACTCAAAGGTAAAAGGATAGGGACTCCTGGTCCATATGGCTCTAATTATATTGGCCTTCAGATAATATTGAACAGCCAAGGATTTTCATTGAATGATGTTGACATCGAGTATATTGGCTATACACAGGTAGAGAGCCTTATTGCAGGAAGAGTTGATGCCTGTGTTGTTTTTATCAATAATGAACCAGTTGTTTTAAAGGACATGGGAAAGAAGGTAAACATAATTGAAGCTCATACCATAACACCAATGGTATCAGCAGCAATTATCGCTTCGGATAAGCTGATAGATAAAAAGCCCGAACTTGTAAAGAGGTTTGTACGTGCTGTGGTGAGAGGAAGCGATTATGCCTTAGAGAATAGAGATGATGTTATATATACTCTTAAGAAATACATACCGACTCTTACGCAGGAGAATATCGAAATTAACAAGAAGGTTTTGCTGGCATCTATGGAGCTATGGGTAGATGAGGATATTGAAATGTATGGGCTCGGGTATACAACAAAAAGAGACTGGGAGAGATCGATCGATATATTGTATAAACTGGGCCTTATAAAGCAAAAAGTAAAACCAGAGGATTGTTTTACGAATGATTTTGTTAGATAGCTCAGATTTTGGATCTATTTTTTTGGAAGTATGTATTAATTATAATGAATACTACACTACCGTTTAAAAAATAATAACTTTATTTAAAATAGTATGAGAATGGAAATAGCCTACTCGAGGATATATTTTTGAAACCTTTTTCACTCCTCATTAAGCCAGCCTCATCAGATTGCAATATGCGCTGTCAATACTGTTTCTATTTGGACAATTGGACACTCTATTCCAAAACAAAAAGGCATCCTATGTCTGAAGCTGTACTTGAAAAATTGATCCAATCTTATATGTCAATAGATCAGCCCCAATACTCCTTTGGGTGGCAGGGTTGAGAGCCCACGCTTATGGAAGTTGATTTCTATCGAAGAGTAACCAGTCTTCAGAAAAAATATGGGCGTGATGGTGCTAAGGTTTCCAATAGTTTGCAGACCAATTGTACACTAAAAGCATATTTATGTGTTTACCATTCACCTGAAATGTTTTCCTAGTTTCTCAGTAGTGCTAACTAGCGATTGTAAATTTTCTAGAGGTGTACCTATAGTGATTGCACATGTTCCAGCAATTATATGTTTATATCCCTTCATTTCATCTAATGTCTTTTTTACTTGAAACTCCACATCATCAACAGCCCCATCGTGCAAAATTCCTAAATCAATATTCCCCCTTGTACATATAGTTTTATTAATCTTTTTTCTATATTCCCGTAAATCTTCGATTTCTCCAACAGGTGGTTCACTGAGGCTTTCATAAATATCTGGATTCACGTTATTTAAAAATCCAGTATCAATCCAAACTTTTGCATAGCCACAGCAGTGAAATATGCTCAGAACGCCCTGCTTTTTGATAAATTTAGCCACACAAATTGCATCCTCCAGAACATGCTCAGTAATGACCTTTTCAGAGTAAAGCTCAGTTCCAACTGAACCAAAAAAGATTAGATTAGCGCCCCCCTTAACTGCTGTTTCAATAAGGGCTAGAATTGTTTCCATTGCTTCTCCTTCAAATCGTGTAAAGGTATTGGGCCAATCTAATGCATGAAAAATCGGATCATGTCTGGGCATCCACCACATTCCTTCAAAAGGTAGTGGGATTTCGAACCTTAACAAACCTTTGTTACCTACTTTACTTTTATACCCTTTATAAAGATATGTAAAATAATCAGCTTCTTTCCTGGCTTCTTTTAGCCATGAAATTAGTTTTTCATAATCACTTTCATCCTTAATCGGACTCTCGATTTCCATATATGATTGGCCTTTGATCTCTTTTATTAATCTCCTTAAATTACCCAATCTTGTATGCAAAATACCTTCATAGATTCTTTCATTTTCATTCACCTGTTTTACTTTAGTTTTCCATCCTAAAGGATGCTGCTCATCAAAAACCAATGTACTCTCTTTCGGATGATACATCGGATCTATACCACACATTTCGTTTGCTTTTATTACATCATCAAAAGTAACATCACTGAGCCATTCCTTATGAAGGAGACTTGAGGTAACATACATATTAATTAGGGGGGAGACTAACACCCTGTCATCTAATTCCGAGTTCAGATACCTCATAAAAACATTTTCCATATAACTATCCTCTTTTCCACCGTTCTCTGACAATTGAACAAGAAGACGATTTTCCAGTATTAATACATTCATATTCACCAAATCCGGCCGGGATGAGGGCAAATTGAATCCATTCAAGTTCAACTTTCCTCTCAGGTTCTCTCTTAGAGCGTATCATTGCTCTATCACCTTTTGTCAAACACACGAGATGACAGAAACGGCCCAATGTATCAGAATAGATCTTTTTATCGAAATTCATCCTCTCAATATGAAATGGCATTGGACCGTAAGAATCATACTGTTCTTCAGACCATCCTTTCCCTTCTCTTATAATATGGGGCTTTGCAAGCAGGTTTTTCTCTACCCATTTTTCTCTTCGATACCAACGAGCCTGCGCAATCCCATGCTTGGTCTGTAGTTTCACTGGAGGAGCTGAAAACTCTTTCTTATCGTCATCCCATGAAGGCCTGAGAAAATCATATATAAAGAATGAATATTCTGTTCCCACATTACTGGGGCAGGTATCCATCTCTAGTATCATTTGGTGGCCACCAGTGCCGTGAATTGTTCCAGCAGGAATAAGGTAGAGATCTCCTGCTTTACTTGGCCACGTCTTAACATATTGCTGCCAGTCAAATTTGATCTGCTTTTGTTCTGCATCTATTATCTTCTGTCTGAACTTATCAATATCTGCATCTTGGAGCAGTCCGAGCATAGTATTTGCGTTCTCATATGCTTCAACGATATAGTAGGTCTCATAACGGCCGAGACGCTCATTAAAGTTCTTTTTTACATAAACTCCATCAGGATGGAGATGGACTGGCATATTCGATCGTTCAGGCTTTACAGGCTTTGGAAAATATCCGTCATCTATACATGCTATCATTGGCAAGAGTCCAGAGTATTTGCCAGCAAGATATGGGCCAACAACCTGTTCTGGATATTGCAACTGAACGTTGAGGAAGGGTATTTCTAGGCTACTGCCAATACCAACATCAAAAATACAGCTATTTTTTGGAGCATAGAACATCGTATCCCACGCACAATTTGTAAGCTCAGGAAGATTAAAGTAGCTCTTGTGATGCAATCCGCCCCAATTGCCTGGTTGCATGAACCTCCTGAACTTGAGAGGTATTCTAGATAGTTCGTAGGTAATAGTATTATAGGTTTCTATGGGAATTAGTTTCAGCTTTTCATCATCGTTTCCATCAATATATCCATCCATGTGCGATATAATATCTTTTCTGTATTTATCTAGTATATGGTAGTAGAAATACATCTCTCTTTTCCAATATAAAGGTTCTGCATCTCTTAAATAGGGTTCTCTTAGTTTATTGGCAAACTTCTTCATCATTACGGAGACACGACTCAAATCATAAAAATAGATCCGATTATAAACTGCACGAAGAGGCTTTGATGCAGAGCCTATCCCATGGCATAGAATGGCACTGAGTTTAGGAGGGTGTTTTTTTTTCAAATGAAGAATTGCAGTTCTTGTAGAACCAATCTTTGAAGGCGAAAGAAGGTCTTCAATGCGTTTATCTGTGCAGGCAGTTCCTAGGCTTGGATCTGTATCTGTATAAGTTGCAATCACTTTTTCTATCCATTCTCTATCTTTGTAAAGATCTGTGAAGTCGATGATTTTTACTTCTAGCCCATCCCTTTTTAAATGTCCAATAAGAGCGTCTACAATAAAGCTCCAATCAGATCCTAGATATCCGTCCATTGCAATAACGCATGGGTTTTTATTTTTTCTATAGTGATCCATTATTATATCATAAATGCTCTGGCAAACTTCCTCGTTTCCAACTACAATTGAACCAGCCATTTCTTTTGGTATCTCGATTTTATTAATGGTATTTCGTAATGTTGTATACCAGTACATTTGTGCCATACTGTTATCCTCCATTTAGAAAGATTTATATAACCCCATACAGGAAGAATCTTTAGGACATTTTTTTCCATTTCAGGGCTAATAATTATATTTACAATCTAATCTATATTTTTTATTAGTTTCCCCAATCAACTACTCCTTGTTCTTTGGTAGATTTTGAACCTATGGGATAGTTTCTAAAATTATGTGCTGCCCAGTAGTATGCAATTGTATTATCTATCGCCCTTGGTGTAGATTGTATTGTATGATTAGTACTGAGGATAAATCCACCTCCCGGTGCTAATGTTCTAATAACATTTTTTACTTCATCAACAACATCAGCACAAGAACCTTCAGACATAACACATCTGGTATCTACATTGCCCCAAAAAGATAATTTTTTTCCATATCTCTTTTTGATTGTGGATACATCATTTACATCAGGTTGTAATGGATTTAGAATGTCAACACCTATATCAACTAAATCATCTAATACCCAGTTAACTTTGCCATCAGTATGATAAGCAATTTTTATATTTTTGTTTATTTTCTTAACTTCCTGTACCATATAAGCATACTTTGGTTTTATTAACTCCCTAAAGAGCTTTGGGTCAATATAAGGCCCAGTTTCAATAGCTATATCATCTCCCCACCAAATTATATCAACTCCAATTTCAATGAGTTTCTTTGACAGAGTGAGATGGTAATTCATCATATTTCTTAAAAGTTCATCAGCAAAGTCTCTGTTTTGACACAAATCTATTAGGAAATTTTCTAACCCTCTCAAGTACCATGAACCTTCAAAAATTGTACATGGTACAGCACCTAATATTGCATAATCTTTTCCATCTCTCTCTATAATAGTCTTGTATAGTTCAATTCCATCTCTCTCAATCTCCAATGGATCAGGCCAGTTGTAAGAATCGTAATTTTTAATATCTGCTAATGGATGTTCTACAAAGGAGTAAAAAATACCATATTTGTGTGGTAATCTTTTATATTTAATTCCCCATTTACATTGATATAAATTTTCCTCTACTTTTCTATCTTGCTTATAAATTGAAGCAAGACTGTCCATAATACCCATATGTTTATATAGAAGATCATGTCCAAGAGCTTTTGCATATGAAAACCTGCCTTCTTCTATATTTATATTTAAGAGTTTTACAATTACCGTTGTAATTTCATTAACCATCCATGCATCTATAGGAACTTTATCCGGTTCTTCATGATTAAGTGTTGTTAAAACTCTTTCTTTAGAAGTCATTGCAGCTGCTCCTTAGGCATTATTATAGCTTAATTATTTTTGAGTGATTACATCCCTTTCTTTACATAGAACCTCAAGTTTTTTATATTTTTCCATGTCAAAATTTATAGTAACTCCTAGGATACTTTAAAGTTTCAAGTACTCTTCAATAAGTTTTACATACTTTTCAACAATTCCCTTGATGAGAAACTCTCCTGTTTTTCGTAACAAAAGCAGATAATTCAAAGGTTTGTTTTTTATGAAATATAATAATATTCAAAAACAGGATTCTCATTAAGCACTAATTTAGAATATATTATGTTATACATGTACTAAAGTATGTTTGAAAAAATATCAGCTTAGTAAAGCAGTTTGTTTATAGTAAAATTTCAGTTTATTGGTAGGATATAATTTTAATTTACATTCTCAATTAGCCATTATTTTTTAGCGATAACATAATGTATCTTGTGTTTATTAAAGATCTCTTTGAACTTTTCTGGTAAACCATCATCAGTTATTATAACATCTATTTGATCTAATGTTGCAATTTGAGCCAATTCACATCTGTTAATTTTTGAATGGTCTGCCACTACTATTCTTTCATTAACCATCTCTAACATTTTTGGGTAGTATGTTGCTGTAATTAAATCATATACAGTTATTCCTTTTTTTTCTGTGATGCCACCAGCACCCATTATTATTTTTGATGGGTTAAATCCTTCAAGCATTTTTAGTACTGTAGGACCAATTACAATAAAACTTGTATAATCTACAATCCCACCGAGGAGTATTACATTTATGTTAGGCTTTTCTTTTAGTTCTAATACAATGTCTATTCCATTTGTTAAAACAGTAATATGCTTATTTTTATTGATATATTTAGCAACCTTTGATGTAGTGGTGCCATTTGTAATGATTATTATGTCTCCATCCTTAATAAAATCTTGAGCAGCAATTCCAATTTCTTCTTTCTCCTCTTCCATATATTGTTTACGGTTTTGATAAGGAAAAGAAGTGGATTCCTCAACATACTCAATACCACCTCTCATCTTCCTTATTTTATTCTTTACTGAAAGATAATTAATATCATTTCGAAGTGTTGTTAATGAACTACCAGTTAATTTTAAGAGCTCATCGATTGTCATAAATGTTGATTCTCTAATTGCGTTAATAATCAGATTATATCTCTCATAGGGAAACATTTTAAGTTTTTCCTTACTCAATTACCTCTCCTGTTTAAGTTAATAAATGGGAATATTTATAGCTATAGATCTAATATAAAAACGATACTATAAAATTTCTCAATTATTTGTAAGTTGAAAAATTCTATTTATAATCAGAAATAATCAAGTTATATCAATTAATAACACTATAAATAAGATATAAAACAAATAAATATCAACTTTGACAAAATTAATACTATAAGTTTAGTTGTCAAGTAATTTATATATAATTTTGATTGTAATCATATGGCCAAACTATATATATTTAATTATATGACTTTATCTTGGTATATATAATATATTTAGATAACGATTCTTCCTAAAAGGAACATTTAAAGTGTAAATTTGAAAATTTCAAGCTCTATTTATTGCTTCATAAGATAAAATTCCAGAAAAAGTGCTTTATTTAATGAAAAATATTTGACAATTGTATTAACATGTTTTAAAATGATTTTAATTAATTTAATATAGTTATTATTTTGTTTAAAAATGAGTTTTAGTATTATCTTTTTAACACAATGTCTTAAAATAATAATAAATCATAGGTTACTTCTGAATAATGGATAAAATAAAATAATTAATAAGAAGAAAGATTTTGATATAAAAATGATAGGTATATTCTATGCCAAATAAAACTAAAAATCCTCCAAACTTTGTGATAATAATGTCTGATCAGCATCGTAGAAGCGCTATGGGGTGTATGGGAGACCCTCTAGCAAAGACCCCAAACATTGATCGTCTCGCACATGAAGGAGTCGTATTCGACAATTTTTATAGTAATGCCCCTTTGTGTCTTCCAGCGAGAATGTCATTTCTTACTTCTCGTCATCCTTATGAGATACAATGTTGGGATAGTAGCATGGATGATTTGTCTTCTAGCCAGCCAACCTTTGCCCATGCACTGGGTGCTGCAGGTTACGAAACTGTACTATCGGGACGTATGCATATAGTGGGACCTGACCAATACCATGGGTTTGAAAAACGTCCCATTGGTGATATTCGTGGCACATGGCTTTGGGGTGGCTGGGATTTGGAACCCATTCTCGGCTCATTATTCGATACAGCAAGTATGTATCGGGCTAGCATGGAAAAGTCTGGCCCTGGAGAGACGGGATATATGGCATATGATGAATGTGTACGCAATGCCACCATAGAATGGATTCATGAGCGTGCTGCTCAAAAAAATGGGATAAGGCCCTTTTGTCTCGTAGTAGGTTTTATGACTCCGCACTCTCCATATGTATGTCCAAGGAAATACTTCAACTACCATTTTTCAAGAATGTCGCTTCCCAGTTTTCCAGAAGGGCATCTCGAAAAACTCCACCCAATTCATCAAAAGATTCGGCGTATAACAAAGATAGATAATCTAACAGAGATGGAAATAACTCGCACTCGTTCTGCTTATTATGGTTTGATAGAATGGATGGACACACTTATAGGTAATATACTAGATGCCCTTCAAGAAAATGGCCTTATGGATAACACTATTATTGTATATACTTCTGATCATGGTGACCAGATTGGAGATCATGGGCTTTGGTGGAAAAGTACATTCTATGAAGGTTCAATAGGTGTGCCGCTAGTTATATATTGGAAAGGGCATTTAAAAGAAGGGAGCCATGTTACGGCAAATGCTAGTCTCATTGATATTGCTCCCACAATAACTGACTTTGCTGGTGCACCGGATATACCTGGTGCTTCGGGAAAGAGCTTACGTCCTCTTCTTTTCGATGAGACTGTTGATTGGCCCGATGAAGTCTTTAGCGAATATTATGATCCTCTTCTTTTATGGACTGATGTATGGAAACCTAATGAAAAACCTTCCAATATTATAAAAGCTATCGAAGGAGAAAGTTATGACCCGCCACAGCGTATGATACGGAAAGGGCCATGGAAGCTTAATGTATATCCGGGTTATGATCCACAATTGTTTAACCTTGAAGAAGACCCTGGTGAATTTTACGATCGATCGATTGATCCTGCATGTAAGGAGATTATTTTATCAATGAAGGAAATGGTTATGGATAGTTGGGACCCAGAACTCATAGAAAAGATATGTAAACGTAGAAAGAAAGAAAGGTCTCTATTACGTAAGTGGGTTAATAAGATTAAGCCTTATGATCCCTTTGCTTGGCCAAAGGAGGGAGATACCTTGCCTATCAACAGGGTTGAACAATGTCCTGAAGCAGGTCAACAAGGTATTAATGCTAAATAATATATTTCGTAAGGAGCATTTCCTGAAGAGAATGTTCAGAATAGAGCATTTATACCTTATTGATGCGATAGATACAAAAATAAATATAAGGGGGTGATAATAAATAAAGATTTTTAAACATAATGTTGCAATTAAAAATTATTAATTTAAGGAGGGAATTAAGAATGAGAAAGCTATTTATTTGTAGCATGATGGTATTGTTTTCAGCTGGGTTATTATTTGCAGCAGGTGAGAAGGAAGCAGAAGAAAAGAAAGAATTAAACTTTGCATTTAGTATACCTTTAGCAGGTGAAGCTTATTACCAAACTCTTGAAAATACAATGAGAGATACTGTTCCTTTAATCGAAGAAAAAACCGGTATGAAGGTTAATCTTGATGTTGCACGTGCAGAAAGTGATGTTTCAAAACAAGTTGCTGATTTTGAAACTTTCATCTCAAAGGGAGTAGATGTAATACTAGTCGGGTCAATAGATAAGGAAGTTTCAAAGCAGCTGATAAAAGAAGCTCATGATGCAGGAATACCAGTTGTCACTATGGGCCTTTTCTGCGAAAATGCAGAGGATGTTTATATGACAAGGGATAATTACGATGTTGGATATCAAGCTGGCGTAGCAACTGGAAAATATGTGAAAAAAAACTGGAACTCAAAAGGAATAATCGGGAAGGTTTTAGTTGTGGGCTTTCCTTCTCTGCCTACTTGTGTACAGAGAGTACAGGGGTACTATGATGGGCTTGATGAAGTTGGAGCCAAATATGAAAAAACAGTTGAGGTGGACGGTCAAGGGATTATGTCAACTTCACTTGAAGTAAGTACTGATGCACTAACAGCTCATCCTGATGTTAATATGCTTTATGGTATAAATAATGACTCAACATTTGGTGCATACGAAGCTGCTAAAGCACAAGGTTTTGATGTGGAAAATATGGTTGTGAGCTCTATAGGTTTTTATCGAGAAGAAGCAATCGATTTTATTCAGACGAGAGATAATTATTTTGATATTGCCTGTTTCCCAAGTTTCAGCGGCTACCTCAATATTCATTACATGGCTGCTCTAGCCCTCGGTTTAATAGAGAGGAACCCAGATGGTACGGCACTTATTGGAACTATTGCTAGCATTGCGGTAGATAGAGATAATTTTGAAGATCTCTACTATTATGAAGACAGAAGCTGGAAAGAAAATTTTGATGGAATTGCAAAAATACTTGTGAAGTTAGGCGGAGTTGCTCCAGAGGTTATCAATCTAAAGAAATAAAATTTCTTAATAGAAAGAGACATTAAGGAGGTAAATCCTGGAAGGGGATACTACTTAGCTTTATCAGCTTTGGGTTTCTACTTGTACCATATAGTCGTTAGATGACAGGTTATGAGGAGATGAATAAGCCTTTCTATCAATCTGAATATCTCTTGATAATCTGAATATCTCTTAAAGAAAACAGGAAACTCATAGTATATTTTCTATTAGTGTCCAATAATTCCGTGGGTATACCTCCTTGTGTTTTAATTTTTCGACTCCTTAAGAATCATCAAACGCTTAGTATTGAACCTAATGAACTGAGTTGTAAACTCTATACTGATTGAGGCTAGTTATATATTGAAAAGAGATATTTTCAGCAAGATTATTAAAAATTAACTTCAAGATAGTATAAAAGATCAGATAAGATAAAGTTATCAATAACAGGGGGAAATATATATTATTCTAGTTTAATGTGATTATTATAAGAAATTAATGCATAATATTGTAATGGGTATCCAGCTTTTAAAGGACTTGATTTCGTAGATCTAATTATTTATCATTGAAGGTTTCTATATTCGTATATTGTTAAAATACATATTAAGCCTATAAAAGTATTTATTAAATGCTAGTCTAATACTCATTAAAAAATATCATTGGCTTTTAATCGAATGGTTAATTGAGTATTAAAGGTGAAGATTTTACCTTGATATTCTATTCTTAAAGGGGGGCTAACAATTTTGATAGAATCAAATAGATTTAAAAATGTAGCGGGTAGAATAATAAGAAGTGATCAAATAATGCTGGGTATAGTATTTGTTATTGCCTGTATTATATTTGGTATTTTATCCCCATACTTTTTTACAGTAACAAACTTCTTAAATGTATTAAGACAAGGATCATATAATGCAATAGCTGCTGTTGGAGTTTCACTTACTGTAATTGCTGGCGGTGTGGACATCTCAATAGGTGCTATGCAAGGACTTGTAGGGACTGTTGTTGTGATTGTGTTAAGGGAAACAAATAGCCTTCTTGTGGCAATACTAGTTGGTATTTCACTAGGAATTGCTGTAGGTTTATGGAATGGGTTTGTTATTACTAAACTTGGAGTTATAGATATAATAGCAACTCTAGCAATGTTCTTTTCATTGAGAGGGATTGCATATATTATAACTGATGCAAAATCTGTTGCCAATACAACCGATACTTACTTTAACTGGATTGGTGTGGGATATTTTTGGAAAATTCCTATACCTGTAGTTTGGACAGCAATTATCTATCTATTTTTCGGTCTAATGATAAAGTTTACAATTACCGGTAGATATATCTATGCCATTGGGGGGGATAAAAGAGCTTCTATTTTAAATGGTATTAAATATAATAGAATAAAAATACTTACATATCTTTTATCTGGAATTACATCTTCAATAGCAGCAATAATATTAGCAGGGAGGATGAATTCAGGTCAACCCAATGCAGGATTAGGTTTTGAATTCGTCGTTATGGCCTCTGTTATTATTGGTGGATGTAGTTTAAGGGGCGGTAAAGGCACCTTAACCGGTACTCTTTTAGGTGTGATGTTTCTAACAGTTATTAGGAATGGTCTTGTTCTGCTTGATGTTTCATCCTTCTATCAACAGATAATAATTGGCTTAATTCTTATAACAGCTGTTGCGATTGATTATAGGAAACAATTAATGGCAGAAAGTTTATAATTTCTTTTTTATAAATATTTGGAGGCTCAAAATGGAATCAGAGAAAAAATATATACTTGAGGCCAAAGGAATAACAAAACATTTTGGTGGAGTATGTGCCTTGGATAAGGTTGATTTAGAATTAGTGAAGGGAGAAATCCTTGGACTTGTTGGAGATAATGGTGCTGGGAAATCTACGCTTATAAAAATAATTACAGGAGCCTATGAAAAAGATTCTGGAGAAATATATTTCGAAGGTAAGAAGATAGAAATTGAGAACCCATTAGATGCTAAGAAATTAGGAATAGAGACAATCTATCAAGATCTTGCTCTGGTTGATCAACTTGATGTACCTGTTAATATCTTTTTAGGGCGTGAGATTAGGCAGGACAATATATTTGGCAAACTTTTTGGATTTATGAACTTTAAGAAAATGAATGCAGAAACTATGAAATTAATGAAAAAACTTGATATTGATTTAATAGATATACATAAGCAACTAAGGTTATATTCAGGGGGACAAAGGCAGGCTGTAGCTTTTAGTAAGATTGTCTATTGGGGAAAGAAGGTAGTTATACTTGATGAACCAACGGCAGCTCTAGGAGTTAGAGAGGCAAAAAAAGCCTTAGAACTCATAAAATTATTAAAGAAACATAAGTTATCAGTAATAATTATCAGTCATAATCTACAACATATCTTTAGTATTGTTGATAGGATCATGGTTCTCAGAAGAGGAAAAAGAGTTGGGGTAAAAGTTGCAAAAGAAGTCGATGCTAATGAAATAGTGAGTATGATTACGGGTGCGGATGTTTTAGAAAAAGTATAAATCAGTTTATTAATTCAAATAATACTTGAAGTTTTTTAAATTTAGAGAAAATCTTTTAATCAAATTGTTAAATATTATCATTCAACAAATCTGAAAAATCATCAATAACCTTACTGCTTCCACTTGTTACGATAGCATAATTTTTTTCTATTTCAGGCATCTCTCTCTCAAAGAAGATGGACATGATTTTTTTCTTTATATCAGAAAATGGAGAGTACTTCAAAAAGAGGTAGGATGTAAATAGCTTTGTGGCCATGTCTACAAGCTTGTCCGAATAGTACGACTGGTATGTGTGATCATCCTTTTCCTTTATAAAATCTACAGCCCTATTCAACAGAGCTCTCTTTTCCTTGAGTTCCTTGATGTAGGGCTTTTGAAACTCTTCGTTGAATATAGATTCCATCTTATCCAGCTCAGGCTCCATAACACGGGTTACAACACCACCTATTGCTGCGACGTACTGTAACTGAGTTGTTCCTTCATAAATATTTGTTATACGGGCATCCCTGTAGTGTCGCTCTATATTGAAATCTTTCATATAACCAGTCCCACCATGAACCTGAAGCATATTATACGAAACTTCATTTGCATACTCGGTTGAAAGGTATTTTGCCATCGGGGTGAGGAGTGCAGCAAGAGAGTTGTAGTATCTTACCTTCTCCCTTAACTCTCTTTCAGGCTTTTCTGCCTCACCGACTTTTTTTTCGTACCCTTTTTTTAAATCAACTATACGTGATGTTTCGTAGGTGAGAAGACGCGAAGCTTCAACATTTACAAGGGCATCCACAAGCATACTATAAACTGGGGGAATATTTATGATCTGAGTGCCAAACTGTTCTCTTGCCTTTGCATAGGCCAATCCTTCAAGCCATGCTGCCTGAGCTATACCCAGCCCCTGAGCTGCAATCCCAACCCGTGCATCGTTCATGAGAGATATAACGTAGCGTATCAATCCCATTCTTCTCTTGCCAACCAGATAGGCCTTTGTATTGTTAAATTGCAGCTCACATGTTGGAGATCCATGTATTCCGAGTTTATCCTCGATTCTCCTGACAACAAGGGATTCATCCCTTTCGCAGAGGAACATGGAAAGCCCCCTGCCGTCTTTTGTTCCAGGTTCGGATCTTGCCAGTACAAGAAGAATATCTCCGCATCCGTTTGTAATAAACCTTTTCACACCGTTCAGATGCCAGATTCCACCCGATTCATCGAACGTTGCCTTAAGCTGTACTGCCTGAAGGTCAGAACCGGCATCCGGCTCTGTTAGGGCCATAGCCCCTGTAACCTCTCCATTTGAAAAGAGGGGAAGGTATCTTTCTTTTAGTTCTTCATCTGCAAACTCATCAATTGTATTTGCAATACACTGCAGACCAAAGAGATTCATTAAACTTGCGTCGGCCTGAGAAACCATTTCAATTGCTATTGTATATACAAAGGTTGGGAGATTCAGACCGCCATATTTTCGGGGAAGGGTAAATCCCATTAGGTTTGATTTTCTTAGAACTTCCAGCTCCTTCTGGATGGCTTTAGGATAGTCAACATTCCCTTCGTTTAAATGACATCCCTCTTCGTCTACATCAGAAGCAAGGGGGGCAATAATCTGTGCAGAGATATTGCCTATGAGAGAAAGTACCTCTCTGTATCCATCTTTTGCATCCTGAGAATCATTAAAGGCGTAGTCATATTCTAGCGACTCGGAGTAATCTCCCTCTTTTAGGTCTATTATCTCTTTCAAGTCCGTATTGTTAAATAATAGCTGAATGTCCCTGTTTTCTGTAAAGAAGTTTTCCATTTAATCTACCCTTCTCTTTTTAATATCTTCTATCATTATTGGGATAACCTCATTGAGGTCTCCAATTATCCCGTAGTGGGCAATACTGAATATCGGTGCCTCAGGATCGGTATTTATTGCAACAATTTTGGAAGATTGATCCATTCCTGCTCTATGCTGAACTGATCCTGAAATACCACATGCAATATACAGCTTTGGTCTCACAGTGGTACCTGTTTGACCAACCTGATGATCCTTTTCGATAAATCCTGCATCAACTGCAGCTCTGCTAGCCCCAACTTCAGCACCGAGAACCGCAGCAAGATTTCTTATTAGATTGAAGTTTTCTCTTGATCCAACACCATATCCGCCAGAAACAATGATGCGCGACGATTTGAGATTTACCTTTTTTTCGGTCTTTTCTCTATGCAGTATCTGTGTAACATTTTTCAAATTGCCCGGCTCAGTATCCACTTTGACTATCACTCCCTTTCTACCCCTCTGAACAGGGGGAACGGGCATTACCCCTTCCCTTACTGTAGCCATCTGGGGCCTTGTTTTGGGAGTGACAATGGTTGCAATTATGTTCCCTCCGAATGCGGGACGTATCTGATAGAGTATATTTTTATAGTCTATGCCATCTTTATGCTTGAAGTTTCCGATTTGAAGGTCGGTACAGTCTGCGGTTAATCCGACCTTGAGTTTTGAAGCGACTCTAGGTGCAAGGTCTCTTCCATGCGTAGATGCTCCAAAAAGAACGATTTGCGGTTTATACTTTTTTATTAGATCCTCAAATGCCTTGGTGTAATTTACCGTATCGTAGTGGCTAAATGAGTTGCTGTCACAAACATATACCTTATCCGCTCCATGCTCGAATAGAATACTCGCATGCCTAGAAACATTATGACCTATTAGCACAGAGGCCAGTTTCACATTCAGATTCTCAGCAAGTTCTCTCCCTTTTGAGAGGAGTTCAATACCAATTTCCTGAAGTATATTCCAGTCCTGTTCAGCGAATACCCAGACCTCTCCCTGGTAAGACATACATCTCTCCTGTGACTATTCAGTAAAGCTATAGGAATTTTCAATTACTGAATAGTTACTATCTCCTCTTAAGATAAAAATAATGCGTTTCCTGTTTATTAAAAAATATTTACCATGTATGATCTTCGATTAGCTCGGCCACGAACTGCCCAATTCCCTCCTCTGTTGGTTCTATCTTCTTAAAACCTTTTCCCGTTAAGGTGATACTCTCTATCATTTTTACAATAGTGGGTGAACCTGCAAATCCAACATCCTGTGGACTTGTATTGATATCTCCATGGCCCCAGGTTTCAATAAAAAGTCCCTTTTTTCGGAGATGCTCTTTTAACTCCTCGGTATTTTTAAATTGACTATGTTTTGGCAGCATTTTATGGAGATCAAACTCACTACAGGCCTTCCGATATTTGAGAAGTCTTTTTACAATGTATGGTCTGGGTTCGTTTGCTGTATCTGTTACTGTAAGGAGAACAGGAAGATCAGCTTCAACAATTTCAGAGCCGTTGTCTATTAGCTTTTTCACCTTTATTTTCCCTGCTCCTAGCTTCTCAATATTTTCAACATAGGTGAGCTGTGTAATATCGAGCTTTTCTGCTGTCTGAGGTCCAACCTGTGCAGTATCACCATCAATTGCCTGCCTTCCACAAAATACTATATCAAAATCTGGAATTTTCGTGATAATTGCCTGTTTCAAAGCAAAGGAGGTAGCTAGAGTATCAGAACCCGCAAACTTCGTATCGCTTAAGAGGTAAACATTATCAGCACCCAGATATAACGACTCCTTTAAAACCTCTACTGCTGAAGGAGGCCCCATAGTTATAACGTTTACTATTCCTCCATGATCATCTTTAACCTTAAGGGCCATCTCCAGGGCATTGCGATCCTCGGGATTGAAGATTGCGGGAAGCGCTCCCCTGTTTACAGTGCCGTCCTCTTTCATTGCCTTCCCTGTAAGGTTCTGAGTATCAGGAACCTGCTTCACAAGTACAACCATTTTATATCTCTTCATTGAATACTCCCTGGAAGGTAAATATCGAAGTAAATGCCAATTTAAACAAATAAAAAAGGGTAGTCAAATATTTTAGGCTAGAAAAATCTGGTAAAATTAGATCTGAGTTCTTTATATATCTTATAAAGTTCTGAATAATATTGAAACTTATCCTTTCGAGGCTTAAAAACTTTGCCTGTTTTTACAGTTTTTTTTGCAGCAGAAGCTAAATCTGTAAAATGTCCTGTTGCTGTTGCAAGTATAGCAGAGGTTCCAATAAGTTCTGCATCTTCAGTTTGTGTTTTTACAAAGGGTTTTCCAGTCACATCTGCTTTAAGCTGGACAAACCAGTCATTCCTTGCCTGTCCTCCGGTTGTCACAACAGGAGAGCTGAATTTACAATCGTTTTCTTCTATAATCTCCATACAATCTCTTATACTCAAAGCAATGCCTAGAAAGACCGAGATAAGTATATCTCTTCTATCATGTTTTTCCATTAGACCAAAGAATATACCTTTTGCGTAAGGGTTCCAGAGAGGAGTTCTCTCCCCTTGAAGATAGGGAAGAAAAATGATCTTTTCGTTTTTATTTATGTCCTTAAAAGAGGGTAGTTCTTTAATACTGAGAATTTTTTTTATCCATTCTAAAGCCCGGCCTGAAGAGCTCGTTATTCCGGCTACATTATAGAATCCGCTTATAAAGTGTTTGTAGCAGAGTAACCGATTGTCATCTATGGCTTTATCCCAGCAGAGATTAATTCCTCCAGATGAACCTGCTCTCTCACAGGATCTACCCTTATCAAGGGTGTTGGTTCCTACCAGCGCTGCTGCAAAATCTACCCCAATTGCAAAAACAGGGGTACCTTTAGGGATACCAAGGAGGTTTTCACAGCTCACGGTTATATTTCCTATCTTTTCCCCCATATAATAGATTTTTGGAAACTTGTTAATATCCAATCCTGTTTTTTCAATAGTGATTTTCTCCCACGGTTTAATCCCGGTTGATGATGATGAAGCAGTAAACTCGCCAGTTAGCACATAGGCAATATAATCAAATGACTGTAAAAATTTATGGGTCTTTTCATAGACTTTGGAGAGCTCCTCTTTAAAGAAGAGGGCAATGGGGATATACATCGTAGAAGTGATCCTATTATTCTCTTTTTCTGCCAATCTTTTTATATATTTTTTTACCCTCTCATCCAGATAGCCAACAGCGCTGAACTGGGGGCTTCCATCTTTGGAGACTGGAATGAGTGTAGGGCCATGACCGGTAATACCTACAGCATCTATTTTGTTTTTATCGGTATTTTTTATAATTTCTGATACAGTTGATATGAGGGCATTTTTAAAAGCAGCTCTTTTATATTCATGGAAAAGACCCTCATCGATGCCATAGTAATAGTCACTTTTTGCAATTATTTCTCCTCTTTGAGAGACAAGGGCTGCCTTGAATCGTGTTGTACCAGCATCAATACTGATGAAATAGGAATCTCCAATCATTTTACAGACCATACTATTGAAATTGGGGCTGGATCTTTTTCATGTTTAATAAAAGAATGAAAAAACCAAAAAGGGCAATAAATGGAAAAATCAAAAGTGATATCTGAAATGAGATATATTTGGAAATTAAAGAGAGAAGGAAGGGAATTAGGATTCCTCCAACAGGAAGCGCCATTTTTATTATTCCAAGTACTGTGCCAGACATATCTTTAAACATTAGTCCCGCAAGAGTTATAGTGAGGGGAAAGATAGCAGAAACTGTAGCCCCGCAGAGGAAGATTGAAATAAGGATTGGAAGCATTGATCCATCGATATTTACCAAAAAAAGTCCGCTGAAAAAGATTGAGGAAAGTCCAAAAAGAAGAATAATAAAAGTGAACATCTGGTTCTTTTTTGTAAGGAAGCCTATAAGGATTCTTCCCGCAGCTATCCCGGATAAAAAGATTAGCAGACCTATCTTTGATGTTACCTGAGTGAAGCCTCTCAATTCCATGAGAAAGGTGGTAATAATCCCAGTTAATCCAATTTCAAGACCAACAGTACAGATTGTTGCGAGGAAAAATACAGCTACAATCCTTTTCTTTTTAAGGAACCTGAATCTGGGAGCTAACCCTTTAGCTATATTGCTCTCTTTCTTAAGTTTAGCTAATGCAAAGAAGATAGAAAGAAGGAGTACAGCTACACTTGACTGGATAATTGAATTTCTCCAGTTCATCTGCAGGAATATTAAGTACAGTGTAATCATAAATGAACCAAAAGTTACGAAGAAGTGATTTATATTTATATACAAGCTCTCCTTTTCCCTGTGTATGTCTAAGAGCATTGGATCTGTAACTCCTTCATAGGTACCCGAACCTATTCCTATAAAAAACATTATAAGAAGGTTCAGGAGAAATGAGGGCCACAGATAGAAGAGAAAAAATGATAGAGCAAGAATAATACTCCCAAAAAGAAGTATTTTTGGTTTTTCATATGTATCGGAGAGCGCACCGGAAGCTGTTACAGAAAAGAAAAAACCCAGATTCTGTATGGATAAAAGCAATCCAATCTGATATGGAGTTAATCCTATGTTTCGTGCCGCTGCACCTAATATTGTGCTTCCAATCCCGATGAAAAACATGCATAAGTATGAAGAAATAGTAATTGCTTTTGTATTTTCTATCATTACTGAAACCTCTTATTTTGGGCAACAATAAATATTTCGCGGCTCTCCTTCCTTGAACTTTTCGGTTTGCATAGAGTAACTCTTGAAAAATCACCTCTTATGGCTTTTACGAAGCTTGCAACATCCTCTCCCTGAAATACTTTGGCCACTACCGATCCATTAGATTTTAAGATGCCGTTAGCTATCTGGAAAACTCTCTTTACTATACTTAGAGACTTCTGAGCATCCATAAACTTATTTCCAGTTGTATTTGGTGCTGCATCGCTAAATATCATATCCAATATCCCGATTTCTTTTTTTATTACCGGTTCTTTAATATTGAATATATCATCATGTATGAATGTGAAACGCTTGTCATTGATTTGAATATTGTTATCTATGTCAATACCAAGAACCCTTCCATTTCCGATCGTTTCAAGAATGTACTGGCTCCATGAGCCAGGTGTACATCCAATGTCCAGTACCTTTAGACCCTTCTTTAACAGGTGGTACTTTCTGTCAATTTCCACAAGCTTATATACAGATCTGGCGTAGTATCTCTCTTCTTTGGCCTTTTTAAAATAGTAGTCCTTCACTTTCATTGTATTATTTTTAATTGATTAATTACCGGATTTTCAATAATATAATAAAAAGTAGTGTATATATGCTAAAAAACTTATTATTAACAATCATCAATTTTTATTAATACACATTTATATTTCTCTGAATGTTGAGATTTTTTATATGGAGATGTCAAAATGGATTTTTCACCAAACTACGAAAGAGAACAAAGGGTCAAAGGGTTACATAGAAAGTCCATAGAAGGATTCAAGGCCTTTACATTGATAGAGCTTATGGTAGTAATTGTAATACTTGGTATCATTGCTGCATTTGTGATCCCTAAAATTACTAAAAGGCCAGAAGATGCCAGGGTAACAAAGGCAAAGATAGAGATATCAAACATTGAGCAGGCCCTGGAGCTTTACTATCTTGATAATGGGATGTACCCGACAACAGATCAAGGCTTGAGTGCTCTGGTTGAAAAACCAGAAACAGGGGAAATACCTGAGAATTGGAAGGAGGGAGGCTATCTTGCCAAGGGAAAAATTCCTGTTGATCCATGGGGAACTCCCTATGTCTATATTTCTCCTGGCATTTATAATACTGATTATGATCTCTACTCCCTCGGGAAGGATGGAGAAGAGGGGGGAGAGGATTATGATGCAGATATTACAAACTGGGAGTAGAGGAAAGAGCATGGTTTTTATGCAATTTCACTAATTATTCACCAGAAGCTAATTAGATAATGAGACATAGTCAGCTCAAAGTATTTACACTGATTGAACTATTAGTTGTTCTTGCAATCTTATCAATACTGTTTTTTATTGTATCCCCCAATTTTGTTGCATCTATCAATCCTGAAAGAACAAAAAACTTTGTGCTAACACTGCAAAATACCCTCGATTATCTAAGTGATAAATCCATCCTGGAAAAAAAGGTTTATCTGTTTAATTTTGATCTTGATGAAAGGCAATACCATTTTACTGTTTCAGAAGAGGGAAATCCTCTTGGAAAAGTAGGGGATAAGTATCTTGCTCCTGTTACCTTTCCTGAAAGACTTGTTGTTAAGAGTATAAAGGTGATTCCCGGCGCAGAGGTTTTTGAAGGAAAGGTTACGATTCCCTTTACTCCAAATGGGATGCTCTTTTCTTTTGTAATAGTTATTGAAGAAAAGAGAGATAGATATTTTGTAATAGCAGGGGATAGTATAAGTAACAGGATAAGTGTATTAAAAAGAGGTCCTGATGAGCTGGAAATGTTCTAATTGAGGCGATTATAAAAACTCAATCTCTCCAAATGCTGCAATTTTATCTCCAATAAGAATTAATCCTCCTGATATTTCACTGCAGGATTGAGCATGCCCCACTGCCTTTTCTATATCATCTTGAGTTTTAACGATATTCCCTAAAGCTGTGGCAAAGGCATCGGCTGTTATAGCCGACTGAGCAATAACAACAACAGCATCTGTATTCCCAAAGCTCAGAGAATGACCGATCTTTTTTGATGAAGTACATATTCCAAAAGGTTTATCGCCAGGCTTTATTCTTATTCTTATCTTATCTTTGAATGGCGATTCCTCTCCGGCATAGACAAGAAGTGTTCTTTCTTTCAGGGTTTTTATAAATATGTCTCCACCATTCTCTATAATGAGCTCATCGGTGAACTGTAAAAGGTTCTTGCCCACAAATTCGGCTATCGCACCTGCCACCCCTGCCATAGGCCCAACACCTGCAAGAGAAGACTTCTGTATCATTTCCTCTATGATTCTGTATCTTATCGGGATCCGTACGGGATCGAGGGACTTTAAAAATTGAGGGTACTTTCTTATTGTTTTTTCTATCTGGTTTCTGTATTTTTTTACGAGCAACGAGGCCTTTTCTGATAAATTTTTTCTGGAATATATCTGCAGATCGGTTTCAAAGTAGCGAACTCTGTATGCTATTAGATCCCGAGGGTTCTGCCATCTTCTGTAAAACCTGTTTGTATATTTTTGGGATTTCATATCTTTCTATAAATTTCCATGGATTAGTTCTTTATATTATATACTTGAATTATTCAATAACCCATTATATATCAATAGTCAAAATTCCATGTGATGGTTATTTATATTATATACTTGAATTATTATCGAAGAACTAATTATAATAGGCACATGGTGCTATTATATAAGGATTTTTTTAAGTCATAAACAGATAAAACGAATACCGGAGCTTTATTTATATGGTAATCAATGAGAATGTAAAAAAAAAGATAATCCCAATAGCAAGCGGCAAGGGAGGGGTCGGTAAAACTGTAATTGCAGCAAACCTGGCACTTGCGCTCGCAAACAGTGGAAAAAATACAGTTGTCATAGATCTTGATCTAGGGGGTTCAAATCTGCATACATGCCTTGGATTAAAGAATACAAAAATAGGGATAGGAAATTATCTCTCAAATAGAGAGATCAGCTTTCGCGATATTGTATTAACTACTCCCTATAAAAATCTTAAGTTTATTCCAGGCGATGTTCTAGTTTCTGGCGTTGCAAATATCCGGTTTTCACAAAAGAAGAGGATTATAGCGAATATTTTAAAGCTCGAAACCGATTATATTATTATTGATCTTGGTTCCGGGAGCAATTTTAATGTTATTGATTTTTTTCTTATATCAAATTCAGGATTTGTCATTACTACAAGCCAGCCTACCTCTGTGATAAATGCATATGGGTTTCTGAAAAATTTAGCTTTTCGTTTTCTGTACCGGGCTTTTACATCTTATAAGGATGTATCCGGGTATCTGCGAAGTATTCTGAAAGAGAGGAAGCCAAACTCAACTCCAACTATCAAACGGATAATCAAGAAGATATATGAGATAGATAGGAAAGCTGGTGAAAAGGCTGGGCGATACATTTCTGTTCTTCACCCGAAGATTATCGTTAATCTGACTGAATCACCCGATGATCTCGTTATCAGTGAGAAGCTGAGAGATCTGGTTCAGAAAAACCTGGAAATTAACATTGAGTGTATGGGTTTAATATATTCAGATAATACTCTAAGGGAGTCCGTTTTAGAACTCACCCCCCTCATGAACTATGATATTAACTCTTTAGCTGCCAGGGCTATAGACAGAATTGCACAGAAAATCATACAGTCCGATAGATTTCCAGAGATGCCCCTGGATCTCAGTTATTATAAGGATACCTTTGAATTGGCGATGATAGAGGCACAGAACGATTTTGAAGAGCTTTTAGCTTCGGAGAAACCTGAGGAGCATGTCGATATTGGTGAGCTGCTCGCCCTAATCAGTAATCAGAAAAAGCAGATAAGTGAACTTAAGGGTACTGTGCGTATGCTTACAATGAAATAATTATAATTGAATTGTAGGCTCAGTGATGGCCAATTGCTGATTTTGTTTGACATAGAGCTCAATCTAAATAATAATAAGGCTATGGAACCAGATAAAGCCCTGAAACTTTTAGGATTAACATTAAATTCTACGTTGAAGGAACTTAACTCTACCTTCAGGAGACTTGCAAAAAAGTATCATCCAGATTTTAATAGAGGAAATGAGTCATGGGCACACAGGATGATGACAGAGTTAAATCTTGCCTATGAGGTAGCACTTGATTATATCACATCTACAAGAGATAGTTACAGGCATAGCCAGTATAATACGTTAAAAAGAACCTTTTTAGGACAGTTCAACAGGGCGATCAATCGAATTCTTGAAGGGATTTACTTATACTACCAGTATGGTTTGGAAAACGTACACCTGAGAAAGATGGGTGTGAGGAAGATTCGCTACAAGGACTCTCTTAAATGTTTAAAAAATGGTATTATAAGCCTGGAGGAAATTAACACACTGCCAATCGCTAATTCGGAAAATAAGACCCTCGATATTTTTACAGATTTTTCAAAGGCCTTTTTACAGAATATGCTTATTGAGAAGTACTATATACCTTCAGACAGTGCATTTGAGAATAATGCATATAAACATTATTACAATGGAAGTACTCTTCTTGATTATGCCATTAAAGAAATATTTTTTGGGGATATGTTAATCAGGAATAGGGAGGAGCCTTTCTATAAAAAGCTTAGTATAAGCTATGAAGAGTTTATGGTTGTTCTCACTAATTATTATATGTCCAGCTGGATACCAGAAACAATTTTGAAAATATATTTGCTTGAGGTATTTACCAAGGTTATCAACGTTTTTAAGAAGTTGCGATACTAAAATTAAAAATAGACGCAGCGCCTATTTTTCAATTTTACTGTATTCCTGTTTCGACCCACCTTTCCCAGTGGTATAACGTAGAGCAACTATGAGAGCCTTCAACACATCTTCCTTTTCTTCCGGATTCATGCGTTTATGAATAATCATGCTCTTCAGTACAAGGCCATCTTCCGCCTTCTTTAAAAACCTCTTATAGGATTCTCTTTCTCCTCTGGCCCGAAATACCTGATAATTTTTTATGGGATAATGTATACCCTTAACAGTGATTTCGCCATTGTATTTGCATTCAAATTCGTCAGAAATAAGCGAATAGGTTTCGTGACTTACCAATAGTCCATCAACAGGTGCCGCTGCCTCAAGCCTCTGGGCCAGATTAACCTGGCTGCCGATAATTGTATAATCCATTCTGTTTTCAGAGCCAAAGTTGCCTACTGTGCAGTAGCCAGTATTTATACCCATGCGAACATGCAGCTCTTTAGAGTAACCTTTTGCAGTCCATTCTTCCCTGAGCTCCACGAGCCTTCTCTTCATTTCAAGTGCCATATTAACAGCACGCAAGGCGTGTGACTTGTCGTCGATAAATTCAGGATCACCAAAGAATATCATTATTGCATCACCGACAAATTTGTCGATTGTACCTCCGTATTTCAGTGCGATCTTGGCCATTTCATCCAGATAATTATTCAGCACTTCAGACAGCGCTTCGGCTTCCATGCTGTCGGTTGTGGCAGTAAAATCCTTAATATCGGAAAAGAAAATTGTCAGTTTCTTACGTTCATGACTGAATTCGACCGTTCGTCGGCCTCCACTTATCGATTCATATAGCTGCGGTGACAGGTATTTTTTCATCTTGTTGAGTAAACTTTCAATCTGCTCAGTCCTTTTTTTCACAGTTGATTCAAGGTTTAAATTCATTTTCTGAATTGTTGATATCTTTTCTCTCAACACAATCCTCATGTTATTAAAGGTATCACTCAACGTGCCGATCTCATCCTTCAAATCCACAACAATCTCATAGGAAAGATCTCCATTCCGGATTCTATTTGCCCCATCCACAAGCTTATTTATCGGATTAACAATATTCTGGGAGATCAAGTAAGCAACGAAAAAGGAAATAAAAATGAGTATAATCATAATTCCCACAACAACAATTACGGCATTGACAAATGCAGCGTTGTATGTATCCGCACTTACATAGATTCCGAGAGTCCCGACCAGTTGGTTCTTCCAGTCATACAAAGCCGAGTACCGTGCAAAATTGCCACCAAACCACATGTTGGATATTTTGTATGAATTTTCTCCCGATGCCAGTATTGAATAAACATCGGTAGAAAGTTCAAATTGACCATCCATACTCACTGCGGTAGTATCCAGGAAAATTCCTGCTTGAACATCGAGAAGATCCCTTATACCGGATACAATCTCTTTTCTTTCATTTAAAACATAGCGAACAAGCAAGGCACCAATTATCCTGTTATTCCTGTTCATCGGAACAGCAGTTGATATTGACAATAAATCTTCGCCGGAATTACTTGATATTCTCTCTGTTGTTGTAACAGTTTCACCGCTTATAGCCTTATATACAAGCTCTTCATTTGTCAGATTTAAACTATCACTATTCTTAATTATCAGCGAACGTGATAACCCGACACTTGATAACACCTTTCCCTTTGTATTATATGCCGTAATATGGAACATCTGCTCCCTTTCCACAACTTCCTGCAGGTATTGTGATATCCTGTTGGGAATGTCCAGGTCAACAAGGATGGTTAATGCTTTTGAATTTGCCTGGTTCTGGGCAAAATGCTCAACTTCATTCATCTTGTTCCTATACATGAGCTCAGCTACCATCTGACTGTTGTTCATATTTTCAATGGCTTTGGTTTTGACAACCCTGTAGAAATAGATCAGAGAAAATAATGCAGTGAAGAAGATTGACACGGTTGCTGCAAGCACTAAGGCCAATTGAAGTTTCTTGCGTAGCATTGATCTTTTACTGTTTCTCATGATCAAACCTCCCTATAACGTAATTAGGTTTCAGATTCCTCTACTTCGTTCATAAGCATATGTAATCAATCGTTTAAATAGCTCTGACATTGTAATTCCTGTTTTTTCCCACATCCGGTGAAAAAGGCTGTTCCCACCAAAGCCTGGTATTGTGTTTACTTCATTAAGATAGATCTGACCTTTTTCAACGAAGAAATCTACTCTGGCCATACCGGAAAGACCAAGCATTCTGTACAGCTTCAAAGCAGTCTGCTGAAGCTTGCGTATCAATTCAGAAGAAAGAGGAGCTGGAATAATATCTTCTATAGCCTCCGGTCCGTATTTAGCCGGATAATCGAAAAAATCATTCCAGAGACTCACTTCTGCAGGAACGCTGGCCTGCGGACATGAATTGCCTATAACCGCTACTGAATATTCCCTTCCACTGATTGCAGGCTCACATATTATTTTAGTGTCATATTCAGCAGCCTTCTTTATCGAAGAAATAAGATCATCTCTATTATCGGCCCGTGAAATGCCGATAGATGAACCGAGTCTTGCCGGTTTGATAAAACAGGGATAACCAATTTCATCTTCGATTTTTCTTACGTAATCCGAATTTTCTCTTTCCCATTCAGAAATAGAAAAGCTCAGGTAATCTAAGACTTTTAATCCAGACGCAGCACATAACATTTTTGTAATTACCTTGTCAATGGCCATGGCGGAACCTGCGACTCCGCATCCAATATAGGGAATATTCAGGAATTCTAAAACACCCTGAATACTACCGTCTTCTCCGCCCGGGCCGTGAAAGACAGGAAAAACAACGTCATAGTAGCCGGATATAAGAATATTAATAAGCTCGCCCACATCGAGTGGTTTTTTAGATATCAACCCTTCAGAAAGTAGATCAGTATAGGCTCCTTCTGAAAGTATTCCTTCTTTTATCAGAACTCTTATCCTCTCATTTAACGAGTCCAGACCAGCCGGCTTGTTTTGACGGTCAAAATAGTATGCAAAGCTTTCAAAACCTGCCTTTATTAGCGATTTCAGTATAAAGAGTGCGGATTTTACGGAAATATCATGTTCCGGCGAGATTCCTCCGAAAAGAACACATACTCTTTCCTTCCGCTGCTGATCTTCCTTCACTGATTTAGACCCTTCCTGTCTTTTTAAATCTAATATTTCTACCTATCAGAGCAAAGATTATGGACCCGAAAACTGTAAACACACCTATAAAACCGATACTCGAAGAGAAACCTAATGAAGTGATTAAAACACCCGCTATTATGGGCACGGCAATAGCTATCATCTTTTCATAAGTTATATAGATGCTCATCAGCTTTGTTTCTCCTATTTCCTTTGCTTCTTTTGTTGAAATAATAAAGGCTTCATTTACGGCATCAACTATCATACTGCCAAGACCCATTGCCACTATGGTCAATATCAGCAGTAGTATATTTTCATAGAGGAAAAAGCCCAGCAGAAATACACCGGTTATAAGATTACCAATTATTATGAAAAGTTTATTGTTTTTAATCTTGTCTGATGCACGGCTTACAAGGGGTGTAATAAGGGCTATCAATCCATATATGGTAAGTATTCGAGCAATATTTGACTGGGAGATTTCCATGGCATTCATATACAGGGGGAAGACGTATTGAAAGAGTCCAATAAAGGCCAGCTGAATTGGAATAGTGGAAAAAAGCAGGTTTGCCAGGAGTATTCGGTTTCTGAAAATTTGAAGAAAGGACTTGAGGCCGATTCTTTCAATCCGACGAATCGCCCTCCTTTCTTTTACCTTTAGATATGATAATACGAACAATCCAAGGAGAATCGCAAATACTGTGGAAACAAAGAATCCCATTCTGTAGCCCAGACGGTTTACAAGAACACCTCCGATTGAGATAGCGGAGATTGATGCAGCCGCAAAACCACCTGACCAGCTGCCGAAACCCGTCGTTCGGGTGCTTGAATCGGTCAATCTGACAATCAAGTTTGTACTGTTTATTATTCCTGCACCGTAACCCAATCCTGCTATCAGCCTGGCGATTATAAGAATTATCATGTTGTTTGAAAAAGCTGATAATAGGGTTCCCCCACTAAACAGTGCGAGTGACATGAGAAATATGTTTCGGAGTGAAAGCCTGTTCGAGATAAATCCTACAATAGGAATAATCACAGCCGCCCCTATCATATAACTTGAGATTGGGAGACTGAGAATAGTTTCTTTTGACAGATTCATCAAGCTGAAATGAGATATCTCGAAGACTTCCTTTATGAATATGGGGAGAAACGAAAGGGGAATTAAAGCCGCGAAAAAAAACAGAAAGGATGTTATTCTTATAATCTGGAGATTTTTTTCTCCATCAGTTGATAGCAGCCCGGCCTGTTCTTTTCTGGTTTCCTCAGCGGGCAGCATGATTGAAAGAATGCGCAGCAGCTCGATACTGAAAATAAGGGCTACAACAATGACTGTTAATGCGTCAAAGAGAATATCATTCAGCTGATCCTGTATCAGCTTCGTATTAATGAAAACTGCAAGATATCCCTTTAGAACTCCTTTGCTTTCCAGGGGAATTATTCTTTTTACTTCAGTACTTGTAAGCTCAACCTGATAGTCTTTGATATTTACAGCTGAACTTTCAAGTATGCTGCTTGCCTGAAAAGTATCTCCATTAGCAAGATGAGCCCGGTACAAGGCTTTCCCGGTTGGGTTGGTTATAGTTATTTCAACTGCCTGGGGATTATTCTTGAGACGCCCGACAATTATTTTTTCCGCTTTCTTCATGCGGTCAATGGGTACACCCCAGTCAAGAATATATTCCGTGTCATTCTTAATCGCTTTTGAAAGTGTATCAACATTTGTATTAAAAATCCGGATATATGCATTTCTAAAGTAGTTGTTATTCATGTAGGCAAATAGAAGCTGTGAAATTAGCAGGATTAAAACGATAACAACAGTGTTTTTGAACTTGAGCTTTAATCCTTTTTCTTTATGGAGCATGCCAATGATTATCTGAAGAATAACCATTACTATGAGAGCGGAGATCAGAATAATAGAGAAATAGAAAAGGTTATCCTTAATAATTGTATTGACCTTATCTGAAATGACGGATGTGCTAAATTGAAGATGTACAGTGCCCACCCAGCTCTGCTGGTTATAGTAGACAGGCAGGGAAATAAAATAGGCGCCCCTGTAAAGACTGACCTCACTCAGGTAAAGCTGTTCCTGATCCGGGTTTTCTACAAATACGGGAAAGTCATCTGACCCCAACATATGTCCAACTGTCCCCGGATCGGTGCTGTAGATAATTTTTCTATCTGGAAGGGTAACATATAATTCTTCTATGTTCTCATTTTCAATCATGATATTGGAGAAGATTGTATCCATACCGCTGAAAAGGGATATTGGTTTTCCAAAATTAACCCCGGTTTCTATTTGGCGTTTCAAGTCTCGCGCGATTATTCTGAAATTGGATATAAGGGTTTTTCTGTAGGTTTCTTCGAAGGATGAGATTGCCAGGATAGCGTTCAATATCTGGGCGACAAGAAGTACGATAACAGCAGCGATAATTGCATTTCGTATTCCTTTATTCATCTTTTGCTCCTGAGATGATATCCGTGTATATTTCATCGGAACTGGCAATAATATCTATTGGTATATCGTATTCAATCTTCGTTGCTTCAGCCATATTTATGGCGATATGAGGTACATGCTCGAATATCTGATTTATTGTCCTTGGTAGTTTTCCTCTTAGAATCTGTACTATATTTTTAGCGTTATAGATTCCAGTTGCTATTTCCTCGCTTTCAGAGACACCAAAAAGTACACCCTGCTTGACATAAGCTGATCCCTTCATGGAGAAAGAGGGTATTTTGTATCCGTTTATGATTTCCATAATATTCGGTAAATTTCGGGAACTCAACCCATTTACTATTCCCAGATATACCGAATCTGCTTCCTGGCACAGCTCATTTATGGCAACAAGATACTGTTTTTCACAAGCTTCTTCTCCTGCATCAACGGGAAGAACATCCGTATTATGAACAACCTTAAAACCTTTCTCCTGGGCAATAAGCTCAACATCATTTACAGCTCCATAGGTCCTCCCTTCAGCCGTATCTTCATAGATAATGCCAAGGCTTTCAAAACCAACAACATCATAAAACATTCTTATCTGGCGCTTATATCGATCCGGATCTACACGTACAGTAAGAAAGTCCTGCCCGGAATCTTCATAGGAATCAATAATTCCCGAACCTAGAGGATCAGATATCGAGTCTGCAACTACAGGGATTTTCAGATCATCGAGCCCTGAAAAAACCTGTCCAGGACCTGTACCAAGAGCAATAATCAGGTCAACAGCACTGTCTTCTGATATAAGATTCTGGAAGGCCTGAGACCTTGCAGTTTCTGTATCCCATTCGAGATCGAAATATAAATCCCGTGAAATGTTGAGATATTTGGAATATTCATTTACTTCTATCATTTCAATGATATCTATGACTTCCTTGATGTGTCTCATTTCAGGATCATAATAGAAGGCTGCTTCTTCAATGGGGTCTATCCAACCGATTTCTGTCAACCCGTTTATCATACCGACAAAGACTTCACTGTAATCCGGAAATTCCTCCCATATGCCATAGATGACAACACCAATATTGTGTTTCTGATTCCCTTCCTTCAAGAATGGTTCCAGACTGTATTCATATGTATCGGTATATTTCTTTTCTGTTATGTCAACCGCTTTATCTCTTTCCTCTATTGGATGGGTAACAGGGCCCTCGCTTTCCTGTTTGCCGCGAGAGCATGAAAACATTAGCAATACGAGAAGAGGAAATATAAATAGAAAGAGTCGTTTCATTTAATTGCCTCCAATTATCCTATCTTGCAAGATATGCAACATTGATAAATAATTAAATGTTTTTTATCGTTCTGTTAAAACGCTTTTTAATTTGAGGTGAAATAAATGCATGAGCAGCACTGTTATATTTCAGTATAAAATCAATAGATCCTCCGACATAATACTTTTGTTTGCTTTCAGATATATCAACAACTGTATAGTCATGAGTTGAACCTATTATTTTTACATCAGAATCTTTTGGGGTCATTCCTTTCACAGGTGCACCAAGTTCTCCAAAATCAAGAACCGCTCTTTTATGAAAACCTGGTTCGATATTGCTGATTTCTTCTCCAAAAGCATTATACCCAAAGTTTCCCCTGCGATTCAACTTCTTTTCTCTTATTTCGAGTATTTCTCCTGAAAGTTTGAAGGCATCATTTATCAAACCCTGTATAGGTTCATTAAGAGTAAGATTATAACCAATTTAAGGTCCCCGTCTCTGGCTTCGTTCAGCCTTATCTTTAAAAGAAGCCTCTTGATATCTATGTCAAGGTTATTGAAATTAGCAAGGCTCGAGTCTGCGATTGTATCTATTCCGCAATTTTTGAAATCTTCTATAATAATTGGATCTGAACAACAGATCTTTGTTACAGGAACCAGCTGAGTTCCTCTGGCTTCGCATAATTCTTTAATTGTAATAAGATTTTTTAATATTGATGAGGTATTAATATTCAGAACAGACATGACCCTCCTCTTAAGAGGTGATTACAATGATCATACATAACCCACTTTTCTAGCAGTTACAATAATCATCCCTTCTCTTATTGTTGCGTCATGCGGTGTGCCGTTATAGTCTGAGTAGAGTCCCGTTACCTCAAGTCCTGCACGTGCAAGAAGGTGTATCAGTTCGAAGGAGAAAAAATACCGCATAGTGGAACGGTGGACAAGTCGTTCCTTTTTGCCATCCGGATAAGTTATATAGTAAATGGAATCTTTGACTTCTGCCTGCCGGGTATGGTCCCGTTCTACATAACGGAATCTACGATACACTCTTCTACCATCAGGCATCGTAAATGCCGGTGTAATATCAAATTCATTGAACACACTGATATCAGCAAGGGCTTGAACAGATTCGTTGAATACTGTCATAAAAAATGTACCGCCGTGTTCCAAATGTCGGTTAACCGATTCCAGACAGGCTAGCTGATCTTCCACCTCGGTTAGATAAGTAAACGAACTATATGGAATTGTTACCATAGAGAAAGTTTTGTTCAGGTTAAAATCTCGCATATCTCCATTAATCAGTGTAATCCGTGACTGTACAGCTTTTTTTTCTCTGTCTATCTTTTTCCTGCAAAGATACAGCATCCTGGGTGAAATGTCCATACCTGCAATTTCTATATCCGCTTGCGCAATCGGGATTATTGTCCTTCCCGTACCACAGGCGAGCTCAAGTACAGGTCCTCCAGCCCTTTTTGCCAGATTAATATAAAAATCAATATCTTCAGTATAGGGTAATATATAATCATAAAACTCTGATACAAAGTCATACTCAATATATCCGCCAGAGATATCTTTAATTTCTTCCACTTTTTTCTCACATTACTTTTCAGCAATGATTATCAGACGCCCCTCTCTGAAGTCTGCGTCATAGGGCATATAATTATAATCGGAGTATATCCCTTTAACTTTTAAATTCACCCGGGCACACATATGGATAAGCTCAAATTGAAAGAAATAACGCATTCCAAATCTATGAACAAGCCGCTCCTTTCTCCCATCAGGATGAGTAACATAAAAAATCGATTCTTTAATTTCTACCTGTTTTGTATAATCTCTCTCCACATACAGGAACCTGCGGTAAACCTTTCTTCCATCGGGCATTACAAATTCCGGAGTTATATCAAATTCATTATAAAGGCTTTCGTCAGAAAGGCGAGAAATTGATTCGTTAAATACAGAGAGGACAAATTTGCCTCCTTTTTTAAGGTGCATTGCGATTGATTCCAGGCAGGAAAGCTGATCTTCCACTTCAAGCAGGTACTGAAAAGTACTGAAGGGTATAATTATAAGAGGATATTTTTTTCCAAGATTGAATCTGCGGAGATCGGTTATTATTATCTTAACATTTCTTCTAATTTCCTCGGATTCGGATTTTAGTTTTTTCCTGCAGATGTTTATCATCCCCTCAGAGAGATCTATACCGGTAATTGAAACTCCCGCTCTCGCTATAGGTAACAAAATACGACCTGTCCCAGTACCTAATTCCAGAACCGGACCTCCTGATTTTAAGGCAAGATCTACATAGAACTGTTTATCCTGCAAATCATTGAAGATATAATCGTAGTATTCGCTTACAAACGGCAGATCAATATAACCACCTGTAATGTCCTTAAGGTTTATCACGAGCTCCCCCAGCCTCCGTTTCTCACAAATCCATATCTATATCTTATTTATTTTTCTTAATCTCGAAATCAGTATCTGTAATAAGCCTTCTACTAGATCATACTGGTTCCACATAAGATCGGTTAAGGTTCGCTGGCGCATTTCAAGGACCTCTGAATCACATACAGAAAAACCAGTTGCCTCTCTTTCCAGCGAATCCAGCGCGGAAAGCTCGCCGAAGATCTGATCTTTGCCGACTGTCTGTACGAGTTTTTTATTACTCATGACATTGAATTGTCCCTCCATTACAAAATAGAGCCGGGAACTTCTTTCACCCTTTTTAAAGAGGATCTGGCCTTTTTTTACTATCAGTCTTTTTGATCTTTCTGCTGCTTCTGTTACAATAGTAACTGGAAGATTATGAAACACAGTCTGCGATTTTAGTATCAGGAATTTTTTTAACAGCTCTGATTTCTCATATCGTGTTGCTGTGATTGTATTTCCTGTGGCTTTAGACTGACAATCTGGCATTAAACTCTCTTTCATTTTAAGTGTATTTCTTATCCGCCCGCACAGTACTGAGATAATAGCCCTGCCAACATCCAGGTTACTTTTAATAAAATCAATCAGGGCTTCCTGTTCTATATTGAAGAGTCGTGTTGCAGTAACTCCTGTTATAGAAGCAGAGCGGGGTTCCGGGCTTAAAGCGGCCAGTTCGCCAAAGAAACTTCCTTCACCAATTTTTGCCAGTACTGTATCTCCATCATGGACTTTGACATTTCCCTTCGCTATTATGTACATGGATGTTCCTGGCTCACCTTTCTTGATTATCTGTTGCTCCCTATGGTATTTAAATTCCAGAGCTATTGGAGCCAGAACTGCAAGCTTTTCATCCGGTATTTTCGAAAAAAGTTCAGCTTTTCTCAGTATCTCTACGGTTTTGACAAGTTTTTGTGCTTTTCGATCCCTGTTTAATTTTTTTGCACATGTTTCAAGCCAGCTGTTTTTCCACAACCCCTCGTTGATGCTTCGCAACAATTCTTCTCTGTCAGGAGATCGTATATTTTTATAATTGCTCTGCAGCATTTCTATTTTTCTATCAATGGAAACCTCATCAATAACTGGGAATACCAGAGATTTATGCCTCTTTTTGATCAGTGTATCGGCCAGTTCAAGAGCAAAGGCCCGTTTTTCAGCCGATTCGGTATTAAGATTATCTAGTATGGTAATAATATCCTCTGAAGGATAGATAAATGCGAGGATAAGAAAGATCCTTTTGACAGATTTATTGATTTCGTATTTCAAACCATCTATAAGGAGGCTGTCAGATTGGAGGTCGAGGGCCTTTACGGCCGAAAATACTTTATAACAATATTCCCTTTCAAGCTCAAGAAGTTTCTGGAGCATTCCAATATCATAACTCTGTGCTTTATAACCGCATGACTGCAGAGCGTACAGTAACTCAGCCCTTAAATTATTATCTACTTCATTAAGCTTTGCACAAAGAAGATACTGATAACTCACTTTAGCCTGTTTTTTATAGATCCTGATTATACACATCTTCCTGGAACTGTTGTTTCCATCTGAATTGTTATACAACGCTTCAAGTTTCTGGGTTATATCCTTTTCTGTCCTGGATATAGCCTCAATCACCGATGTTTCAAGTCCCGGCTGATTCATTATCTCAATAAGGCTTTCTAGGTGTACTGGAACCATTTCAGGAGAAAAATAATTAACAGCCGCTTTCTGAATTTCAGTTTCTTTATCATTCAGGAGTAGTGAGGTATCATGGATGAACTCCTCATCGGTTAATTGAGGAATGATGAATGCGGCTGACAATCTTCTTTTCACTGTTTTTGAAACGGTCCATTTATGAAGCATTCCCTTCAGTGTAAACGCATCCTCTTTACCCGGATAATGCTGTAATAGAGACAAGATTGCTTCATCACGGATTTTGGTATTATCGCTGTTTAACAGGCTCTTCAACACCCGGAATGCTTCCTCTTCTTCTGTCGCCCCAATGACCTCTATGAGGCGGGGAATTATTTCAGGACTTTTTTTTGAATTAAAATGCCTTAACAGTTCAGGGAGCAATAACGGGATCGGTTCCTGAATCAGCATGGAGTATACTTCTTCCTGCACGAGCGATGATTTGTTATTGAGTAAAACTATTTTATCGGCAACACTCAGCTTACATTTATTTCTGCTAAGAATATTCAGACATGCTTTAACAAGCCATGGATTATCACTCTTTAATCCATCTTTCAGATAATCAATATCACCTTCGTTGAGCTTAATCTCCCTGCCTTTTTGACCCATTGTTCTGAGAGCATTTGCCAGAGATTTACGGTATTCCCCACTTATCCTCAATATGCTGAAAATCCAGACAACAATGATAATAAAGAGAAGGAGATACGTGATTACAGGAGGAAGCACCATATAATCAAATATCAGTAACAAAAACAGTCCGGCGATACCTCCTGCTCCCTGGCCGATTATAGTTTCTGTAAAATTCTGGAGCCTGTCACGTATACTATCTTCAAGTGGTTGAAACAGAGTAAAATACGCAGGAACATACATGGAATTAATAAAAACTCTTTCCATAAACTTGGTCATAATGATTGCTACAAATATCGGCCCTGCAACAGGATTAATAGCTGACAGAGAAATTGCACATAATGCGCCCAGGCCGATTAGAACAGGGCCGGCAAGCAGGCCGCCTCGTATACCAGTGGCGGTGGTCCATCGCCCGTAAACCACTATCCGCATGAACAGATTGCCAAAGCCGACAGCTGCCCAGAATATTCCAAGAAATGAGGCTAGCTCCTGTCCGGGAGTTCTGAAAGATTGGCTTAAATCATAAAACGAGAGGTCAACAAAATAATAAACGAAATATCCCAAACCAACCATCACAAAGATATTTTTGAAATACTTCTCCTTGAAGAAACCGGATAACGGAACCTGGGAGGATTCCTTAACAGGGGATTTATTGTCTTTAAGAGCGCCAAACTGATGATGCAGATTTATAAGTATTAAAAAAGAAATAATATGTCCAGCTGCTGATACAGCCAGAAGGAGGGGGATTTCAATATACCGTACGAGGAGGGGAATCAGGGCTCCTGCTGCAATATAAGCAACTACCTGTCCACTCCCTATCAGTCCAAATAAGCGTTTAGCCTGGCGGATATTATAAAACCGGTTCGCAGTTGTCCAGAAAATAAGATCGGAGAGTATGATTTCTGCGTCTACCCATACGAGCAGGGTAAAGGCAAGAATACGTTGGATTGGGGAAACAAAGAACAGCGTTAAAAACGTTAGAAGTATCCCTGCGAGGAGGAGAAAAACCATATATGAAAAGAGCCTATGAGACATCCTTTTTTCAATCCGCATTAGCAGTATACCGATCACGGGAACTGTCAGAGACGAGGCGATATATACCAGAGGAAGCAGTTTTGCCTCAAAATTTGTAAGAAAAAGTGTATTTGCCGTTGTTCCGGTAATGACCTGACTCGCACCGATAGAAAACGAATGGAGAAGGCTGAGCAGGACCAGATTCAGTTCTTCCTGCCTTGTTTGTAACAATGAGCTCAGAGTCTTCTTCATTTAAATAATTATCCCCATTACATTTACTAGATAAATCGTATAACGAGCAGAGTATCTTTTCAAGGAGTTTTTATAATTGGATTTACACAGGTTTTTCTCAAAGTGTCTTACGCCATTTATAAGAGCTACTATTAATATCTATTGAGCATACAGTTTTGTACTTGAAACTCCTTCGAAACGACCAAAGGCTGTCACGACCAGACGTCGTCTTTCTCGCTCTTATGTCCTGAGGCCTGGCAGGATAATTGATAGGAGAGCCGGAAAGGGATATGGTGGAAAGATCCCGGCTCGTCGATATCTCCCTCCAAAACGAGGCAGTGAAAGTAGTGGAGTTTGCCGAAGGCAAACTCCCTGGCAGTTCCTGCGTAGCAGGAACTGCACGGATTTCATCGAATAAGGTCGCCATACGACTGATTTGATGTATTTATATTATATCTCATTATAAAAGAGTTTCGGATCTTCGATGTCTTCTATTGGATTTGAATAATAATTATATTTTGGATTATAAAAACAGAATTTCGATCCATTTCTTTTAAACTCATAATGTTGTGACCATTTTGATAGACCATCGAGCACTACTCCGGCAAACTCTTGGCTATGAAATTTATCATATATCCTATTGTTGTTATATATAACTTCCGAGATACTATCAATCCAAAAATGCCCTCTTAACTGATCAAAGAGATCCCATCTAAAATCAACAGTCCAATTCGATTCTTTGGTATGTTTGAAGATTTTAATATGTTTATTATCGTATAATACTTTAGGAAAATATGAGTTCATTCTTTCCTCGAAATAGAGTTATTTTTTATTGCTTAGTATATTCCTGTAATCAGGGACATATCTCCATAAAATCCTTAATTTCTCAATATTTTTAAAAAGAATTATGTTGCCTCTTATAATATGAGTAAATGGAAGAACATCATACAATTCCAAAATAGCATCTGATAAAAAGGCTTGTGTATTACCTAATAAAACATCGATATCAATATATCCCCAAAATTGGTACTGTTTGATTAGATCAAAAAAGCATTCACCAAACGATGGTTTTAATCTGCATAATTTGAATGGTTTTTCATTTTTTAAGATCGACATGTTTAAAGATAAATTATTTTCAAAATATTCTAAAAATTGATGATAATTAATTTTTATCAACCGAATATTTGGATAATTATCAGCGCCGTATTTTAAAAAATCTTTTTAACAATCTGTATGTATTATAAAGTCGCAATGAGAATTATATCCCCAGCTCTCAAAGATGATCTTTGTTAAGGAAGGTAATTTGTTGCCAAAATAAGGACTGAAAAAGGCTATTTTATTCATGGTGCCAAAAAAATAGATGTTTTAACATTTACTCTTATCTATCAAAAACTACAAGCGCAGCATCAGTAGGGCCAGTAACATACACATTCTTACCATCAGAGGATACTGCTACACCATATGCACCATCAAGGCCGTCAACCCCTTCTACTCCGTCCTTGAAAAATTTGGAAAAGGTTAGGGCTCCTGTGCTCGTATTTCTGTTAAAAACCGCAAGAGCATCATCAAGCCAACCAGTAACATACACATTCTTCCCATCAGAGGAGACCGCTACATCACGCGCGCCATTAAGGCCGTCAACCCCTTCTACTCCGTCCTTGAAAAATTTGGAAAAGGTTAGGGCT
>CAYRKG010000016.1:0-6768 GCA_964424795.1 uncultured Spirochaetota bacterium | reverse complement strand
CCTGTGGTCGTATCTCTGTTAAAAACTACAAGCGCATCATCAGCTGCACTAGCAACATATACATTCTTCCCATCAGAGGAGACGGCTAAAAATTGTGCATCATTAAGGCCGTCAACCCCTTCTACTCCGTCCTTGAAAACTGTTGAGTAGGTCAGGGATCCTGTGGTTGTATCTCTGTTGAAAACTGCAAGCGCATCATCATTCCAACCAGTAGCATACACATTCTTCCCATCAGAGGAGACCGTTACACCAAATGCACCATAAAGACCATCCACCCCTTCTACTCCGTCCTTGAAAACTGTTGAGTAAGTCAGGGCTCCTGTGCTCGTATTTCTGTTAAAAACCGCAAGAGCATTATCATCATAACTAGCAACATACACATTCTTCCCATCAGAGGAGACTGCTACACCAATTGCACCAAGAAGGCCGTCAACCCCTTCTACTCCGTCCTTAAAAACTTTGGAAAAGGTCAGGGCTCCTGTGGTTGTATCTCTGTTGAAAACCGCAAGCGCATTATCTTCATTACCAGTAGCATACACATTCTTCCCATCAGAGGAAACCACCACATCTTCTGCATAGTCAAGGCCATCCACCCCTTCTACTTCATCCTTGAAAACTATTGAGTAGGTTAGGGCTCCTGTGGTTGTATTCCTGTTAAATACCGCAAGAGCATTATCACCTGCACTAACAACATACACATTCTTCCCATCAGAAGAGACCTCAACACCGAGTGCAGCAGCAAGACCGTCCACCCCTTCCACTTCGTCCTGAAAGAACTCTGAAAAGCTCAGTATCGTGTCGATTACAATGCTATCACTGCCACTGACTGACCAGTTCCCGGCGCTGTCTCGTGCCTGTACATAAAGGGTGTGTGAGCCATCCGCTAATGCTTCATCAGGCGTGTAGGACGTTGTGGTAGCATCTGCTGTTTCTATCCAGGCACCGCTCTCACTATTTAACTGATAACGAAACTTGACTGTATCGGCTGGAACTGTCCAGCTCCAGGTTGGAGTACTCACATTGATGATCAGCTCTACTGATACTGTGGGAGTATCTGGCGGTGTAGTATCAGCTCCTGCTGTCACTGTAATAGTATAATCCTGCGTACTCCCGTCTGACGCTGTAACGGTATATATTACCGGATCTGTGAAATCATTCGCTGTTACTCCGCTTTCCTGTAAAGTACTATCAACTGTTACCGATACTCCGGTTGTGCTGAATGTGGCTACCAATTTGGTCCGATCCGTCCCGTAGGGAACAGTAGCTGTAATCTCGGTACCGGTAATCGTGCCTGTGACATCAGATAAAAGAGCATCGTTGTTTTCAGCCAAAAAGGAAAAAGCAGTTATCTCTTTCGCTGAAGAGTCTTCCTGGGCTCCTTCACCTCCTGCCCCTCCACAGCTACACAAAATGTTTATTGAAACAGCCAGTATAAGAACAATGACATAGATAAAGATGTGTTTGTGCTTCATGATTTCCCACTCCTTTTCAAGGTAAAATGATAATTCTCCTCTCCTACTTTTTCTCAGAGTAAACTATCTATTTACTCTTGTCAAATAATAAAAAATAGGGACAGCGCCCATTTTCAATTTTTCTCTGGTTATTTAGTGAGGCTTTATCACAAATTGAGTAACATAGCATTTAATTATTGATATAATTATACATTACTATTTCTTGCTTCAAGTTTGCTCTGTGGATCTATAAAACCTTTCCGACCATGCTTCCTTTAATTAAGATGTTTCCCAGTGAGTGTTAGGTTAGTATAAAAATAGTCTGAAATTATAAATAGCAAATATTATCTTACCTTTATCTTCTATTTTCCTTTGGAAATGTAATTCCACATCAATTATTGTTATTTATACTTCTCCTGATTGTCCATGGTGTAATAAATTACACTAATTTAAAAAAGAGGTAAACATGGTGACCATTTCATTTATAAAAAGTATTTTAGTACCCAGATAACTTATGAAGGTTAAGAATATCTTTTATTTTCTGCTTCGGATATTCCTGCCAAATATGTAGAAGCAGAGTTTATATAAATAGTGGACAAACATGATTGATCAACAAACTCTGTTAAGATTAAGGAATTGGTTTGCTGAGTATGCAAAGACATTTAAAGTAGGAGATTTTGATTATCAGCAGAATATCAATTTGAAAGAGAAGCATAGCCTGCGGGTATGTTCAGAAATAATCGATGTTGGTAAAAGTCTTGGTTTAAGCCAGGTCGATCTTTCTCTTGCAGAAGTAACGGCACTTTTTCACGACGTCGGTCGATTTGAACAATATACTAAGTATGGGACCTTTTTCGATCTTGTGTCAGAAGACCATGCAGCGCTCGGCGTCAAAGTGCTCAAAAAGCAGAATGTCTTAGACGGAGTCGATCAATCAACTCGCGACCTGATACTGAAGGTAATCTCGTACCATAATCGTGCAGAATTGCCAGAAGACGAAACAGAAGAATGCCTCTTTTTTGCCAAGTTGCTTCGCGATGCTGATAAGTTAGACATCTGGAGGATCCTTACTGACCATTACCCTAACAAGGATGGGCCGCGGAAGAGTAGCATCGAGCTTGATCTGCCAGATGTTCCTGAGTTTTCAGATGAAGTTTGTCAGGATCTGTTAGCAGGAGGTATTGCAAGGGCAACTTCTATAAAGACTCTTAACGATTTCAAACTGCTTCAGATGGGGTGGGTTTATGATGTTAACTTCTCGCGAACATTTCAGCTAGTTAAAGAAAGAGGTTACATAGAAACGATCCTAGATGTACTCCCTCATACTGATGTAGTGCTAAATATCTATTCCAAGATCAAATCCTATTTAGAGACAAACTGTTGAGTACAGGGGTAAGTGAACAGATTTATAGTATTAGAGAATCCAAAAATCAAATATAGAAACAAGTACTAAAATATGGCAAACTACTATCCAGAATCTAAAGTGGAAGTTCACGGATTTAATGCAAAGCATTATGATGCTTTACTTAATATCCTGACTTTTGGCAGTTACTCTCTGTTTATAAAAAGGGCAATTCGTTTAATGAAAATCGGTTCTGAGGATAGAATTCTTGATTTAGGAGCAGGCACAGGCAGGAATGCATGTTTGATGCTTAAACAGCTTTTTGGTAAAGGAGAGATTGTTGGAGTTGATATTTCCGATGAAATGATTTTACAGTTCAAGAAGAAATGTGCAGACTTTCCAAATGCCAAAATCTTTAGTCAAAGAATCGATCAGCCCCTTCCTTATAAAGGGGAATTTGACAAGGTTTTTATCTCTTTCGTATTGCACGGCTTTCCCCAAAATGTTAGAGAACAAATTGTTGATAATGCATTTAAAGCCTTGAGGAATGGGGGTGAATTTTTTATTCTTGATTACAATGAGTTTTCTCTGAAAGATATACCTTTTTACACAAGATCTATTTTTAAACTCATCGAGTGCCCTTACGCATTCGATTTTGTTGAAAAGGATTGGAAGAAGATATTACACGATCATGGTTTTGATGATTTCAAAGCATACCAGTTTTATATGGGTTACATTCGGCTTTTAATCGGGAAGAAAAATTAACAGTAAAAAGTTTACCTAATGTAGATAATTAAACCCTTTGAAAAGTATTCGTCCAAGTACGAAGATTGGTTTGTAAGGAAAAAATTTGTTTATCACTCAGAAGTTTTAGCAGTAAAAGAAAAATTGCCTGAAGATTGGAAATAGGAGGAAAGTTATGGAAAAAATAGAAGCTCACAAGGATCTGCCATTCTGGAAAGAAACCAACATGGAAGAAATTGCAGGTGATTTGATGAAAGAGGACAAAAAGATAATGGAGGCCTACAATTAAAATGAGCGATGATTGGAGAATATCTGACAGGGTCGCCCAGATGGAGAAATCTGCCATTCATGAGATGACCCGATTATCCAGAGAGATAGAAGATGTGGCATTTCTCTCGTGGGCTAAGCCTACTTCTGATACGCCTGAACACATCAAACAGGGTGCTATTTCAGCGATTCAGGATGGACGAGTGGGGGGATACTCAGAAACTGCCGGTCTTTTGGAACTCAGGGAAGAAATTGCCAAAAAACTGAAAAAGGACAACAATATAGATGCTAAAGTTTCTGAAATTATCGTAACAGTTGGAGCCATAGAGGGTTTATCCGCTTCCATCATGGCTGTAATTGATCCAGGTGATGAAGTGATTCTGCCTTCCCCGACTTATTCCACCCACATCAGACAGGTGCTCATCGCATCTGGAGAGCCAGTGCTTATTCCGCTTATAGAGGAAGAGAAATTTATCTGGGACATCGATGCTGTAAAAGAGGCAATCACACCGCGAACTAAGGCAATATTGTACTGCTCTCCAAGCAATCCAACTGGCACGGTTTTTTCTGAAAGCCAGCTTCGTGAACTGGCTGATATAGCTTTGGAAAATAATATGGTGGTTATTACCGATGATGCTTACGAATACTTCATCTTTGATGATGCTCGTCATTTCAGCATTGGCTCAATTCCCGATATGAAAAAAAATGTGATCAGTACATACATATTCACAAAAACCTATGCCATGACAGGATGGAGGATCGGCTACCTCCATGCAGACGAATCACTAATTCCACAGATCACCAAAGCGCACATTCCCTTTGCTATTTGTGCTCCTGTTGTTTCCCAGTATGCAGCTCTGGCTGCCCTAAAAGGTTCTCAGGATTGCGTTGAAGAGTTCAGAAAACACTACCTTGCCATGAGGAACTTAATGTGTGAGCATTTAGATCGTCTTGACTCAGTTTTTGAATACCAAAAACCTGCTGGCTCTTATCTCATGTTTCCCAAAATACTTCTACCAGAAGGACAGGATTCTGTGACATTCTGCAAAAAACTTCTCAGAGAAGCTCATGTTTCCACTACTCCGGGTATTGCTTTTAGCCAAACTGGTGAGGGACATCTACGTTTATCTTTTTGTGTTTCTGAAGAGATGATCAACAAAGCATTTGATAGGATGGGAAAGTATTTTTAATTTCAGGAGAAGATGGTGGAAATATCTGAATGGAAAAGAAGGCTTGAGCTTGAACGAGAGAATAAGGATAGGTTCTTTGGACAGAATTTTCAGTCGCCAATACCCGATGAAGTGTGCAGGAAGTTTAAAGGACTTGATTATTATCCTCCTGATCCCCAATATAGGTTTGAGCTTAAACTTCATGAGCATAAGGAGAAAGAAAAAATAAAGGTGCAGGATACTCAGGGAAATGAGAGAGAATTTCTGAGATGGGGCGAATTCAGGTTTAAGATAGATGAAGAGGAATGCGTACTTCAGGCTTATAAAAGCAACCCCATGGAAGAGAGCCTATTTATTCCTTTCCGTGATGCGACAAACAGCAAAGAGACATACGGGGCAGGACGATATCTCGATTTTGAACCTATGGAGCACCGCACTCCAGAAGGAAAATGGATTCTTGATTTCAACAAGGCATATAATCCCTGGTGTGCTTACAGTAAGGATTATGCCTGTCCTTTTGTGCCTCCAGAAAACTGGCTCAAAGTACTAGTACGAGCAGGTGAGAAAGACTATAAAAAGGGGGAATAATGACTAAAAGTATTTTGGAACAAGATGTTAGTCAAACGCTATTCCAGATGAAGTATACTGCAATCAACCGCACATTGATTGACCTGGGAATACTCAAAATGGTAGTATTCTAATTAAAAGAGTAAATCAATGAGCAAGCCTCTTTTCGAACGGAAATTCTGCAAAAGCAGAATGACTCCGGGGAAAAGCAGGCTTTTTTTATTGCATAAAAAATAATATACTATAAACTTTGATTTTTTTCTTATCACACAGAATGAGAGGGAGCTTACATATAAAAATATAATAGAATACTTTCTGTGTCGGTTCATATCGTGAAATCCTGTTGTCATTAGTGGGTAGCTTCATCAAAGTAGTAAATATGATTTCTTAATGCAGCAATAACGGCAGACCCAGCATCAACATATGGATCTAAGACCCAGCTTCCTCTATTAGTAAGTGCAAGTATACACCTTTTGGCCAATTCAATAGGTTATTGACATGGATGAACTGTTTTTTCAGGGTGATTTGATTTGAGTTTGCTACGTGGCTTTATAAAACCTGTCCGACCATGCTCCCCCTTCTGTATGAGTTTTGAAGTTATTGTTATACTTACAAGATAGAAAATATTTCCAACTTCCTCGTGGTGGTTTAATTAGTTCGAGTGCGTTTCACTCGGCTCGGCCATTCGAACACTCAGCTAATATCGCCTCTCCACTGATCCTCGACAATATCCAGCTGCCCCCAAAAATGCTTTTACGTAGCAGATCCTATGTAACCAACCTATACACTAAACGTGATCTCCCAATCAGAGAAATAGCCAGACAAATGAACGTGAGTCATTCGACAGTGATCGAGTGTTTGAGGAGACTAGGAATACATGATAAAGGCGCAAGAGGAAGAGTTAGATACCAAGGCCAGATTCCTTTTGGATATAACTATAGGGAGGGCAAACTTGAAAAGAATAAGGAGGAGCAGAAGGTTATCAGGATCATTAAACAGCTGAGATCAAGCGGACTTTCGTTTAGAGGAATAGCAAGTGAATTGAATAAAAGGCTCGTTCCTACAAAGAAAAACGGGATTTGGCAGGGCACTACGGTTAGCACAATATTGTCAAGGGTTGGCACCCACAAGATGGTATAATCTGGAAACTTGCTTATCCATTTTCACCAACCCACACACCTTGTGGAGAGTTTATACTGTTTTCATCACTGATGAATTTCATTCCAAC
>CAYRKG010000015.1:0-81802 GCA_964424795.1 uncultured Spirochaetota bacterium | reverse complement strand
TTGCAGAGGAATATGAGAATTTCAAATTCTGCAAGATCAACGTAGATGAGAACCCTGAAACAGCAACAAAATATCAGGTCATGAGTATACCTATGCAGATGTTCTTTGCGGACGGAGAGAAGGTTGATGAGCTGCTCGGAGCAGTTCCTGAACAGATGATCAGGTCAAAAGTTGGGGAGATTATCCAGAGGTTTCCGACGGACGAGAGAGGAAGGCTCAAGGTTATCCTGTCATCCTGGATTGAGCACAACAAACAGGATAGCGAGAAATTCAGGAAATGGGCACAGAAAGCTCAAAAGATAAAGAACGATGTGCTTTACAGCAGCCTGCTAGAGGCAGCAAGTGAGATGGAAAAGGCAGATGATAGGTTATCCAAATTATTAGAAGAGTTATAAATGATACCTGCAATGAGAAGAGTTTTATAGCCTTAACAGCTCGAGGGCACCAAGGACAAGAAGATTAAAAACTGGCCAGGCTTTATTCTAAGATAAGTGGCTCAACTTCAAGTTTACGTGGTCTTAGTACTTTACTCCAGTCGTGCGGCGGTCTTGGTTTTTTTAGTTTATCAATTTCACCCAATTTTTCCATCCTCTCGTAAATTAATATCCAGGCACAATCTCGATCTGGGTCAACTTCGCATTTTCTATTCTGGTATCCCCCACAGGGACCATTCATAAGACCTTTTGGGCACTGGGTCAAAGGACAAATACCGGCAAGTCTGCCCAGCTCACATTCTCCACATTGCTGGCATTTTTCTTTGAATACAACAGGGCCTCCCCCCATATGCCCCATGGGATTTGTTCCTGGATAAATTGGTTTTACAATGCTATATTCTCCCTCCAGAATAAACTCTCGTACAACCTGAAGACCATCCCCACAGGTGAGCATCAAGATAGCATCACATTCCTCAATTTCCTTTCTGTATTCACCGAGGCGATTTATACTCCAGGGGGCATAACAGGTGAACTCCCCAAATGGAGGCGCAATAGCAGCTAATATTTCTTTCCCCTTACCTGACAGAGTATCAGCCATTTGCTTTACCTCTTTCTCACCACCTGTATGAAAAACCGTAGCACAACCGCCGCAACCAACAATGACTATTCTTTCTTTCTTTTCAAGGTATTCCACAATTTCCTCAAGAGGTTTTTGTTCCTGTCCAATCATCTTTCTCCTCCTCATTTTTGTGTATCTGGACCTTTACCGCTCTTTTATATCTCTTTTGTGAAATAACGAATTATGCAATCCAATTGTATACTTTCAGTAGCCGTTCAATGTTCCAAATCATTCTTATTTAAAATAGATAGTCTCACTTGGACAATCATCTGCTTTGGTTTTGAATTGAATGCCAGAGTTCCATCACCCTCTCAGGTTTTTCCTGCTCTTCCTCACCGAGGCCATAGTTTAGAATTAAACCTCTTTTTTCTCCTTCCAGAGGTTTAAGTATTCGTTTAAAGTAACTTTGTAAATCTTCTTCTTTTTCCCTGGGCCAGCTCCCATAATAGACTTTCTTATTGCATAACACCTTCTTCATAATTTCTGTATGTGAAAGCTTTTGGAGTTGAGGTTCACCTAGATTTAATCCTTTTACTTCCGGTAAGTTGAGTAAAGAATCTAACATATAGTCTGCGCGTCCACAGAAATGAACCACCGCTCCTCCAAAGGGCTTAAAAGCCTCTCTCAGGTAAGGAAAAACAAACTCTTCCAGGTGGGAAGGTGAGAGGAGTACTGCAGTATCCTCATTAGACCAGACTCCGCTATTGCTCATATAAAAACTTCCATGATATCCCTGATTTAAAGGTTCGCCTATCGCCCTTTTAATTGCAAATGAACCTTTCACATATAAGTGAGTGCTGATTTCCATGAGATGATGAACAAACTTTGGGTCATCGTAGAGATCGATAAAAATGTCATCACCCCTTATAAGATGCGCAAGGGTAAAAGGTCCCCAGGTATATGATAAACAAATGGAGGATTTTTCTTTCAAAATGCTTTTAAAGTATTCGATATACTCCAAAGCCTGCGGCATGAAACCCTTTTTATCAATATCTTCTAAAGCCTCTGCTTCCAGCTGACTTATTTGTTTTTTGGTAAGTCTTTGTTGAAGCCATGGGTCTTTTTCCTCGAATATTCTCTGTTTTAATCCCAGTGTGCTGGGCAAAAAACCTGCCCCCATCTCAGTTCTCACTGTAAGCTGAGCATCAGATCTGCTTTTTGCTATACTTAAAAGATATATAAGTTTTTCGAACAGCATTTTTTCTTTATCGTGGAATTGTTCCTTAAGATTGTAGCGACAATAGATTTCGCTATCATGTAGGCAATATTTTTGTTTTTCTTTCGCAGGAGCTCCTGATAGGAGAAGGGGAAGATAATCTGTTTTTTGATTTCTCCCGATTGCTGATTGTCTCTCTTTGCCTCTATGTAAAATCCGGTTCTCTGTGTTAACTTCGTCCAGTACTTGTTCAATTTTTGGTTCCAAATGCATCGATATTTTCTCTTTCTATCAGCTCTTCTTGATTAAGTTAAAAATACTTACTCCAGAAACAGATGGTACATGCTTTTAGGAATTCCTATAGCCAATTCATATCTGTGCATCTTTGCGTAATTTCTGCAATCATCACAACCAAAAGAGAGATTTATCTTTCCTTCCTGGTATGTTTTTACTGCAACCCCTCCGCATATTGACATGACACTAAATAGAGATGTGTTTACATTGATTCCAAATTTATAGTTGAGTAGTTTAATTAATTCCATCGTCTCTTCAGGTGAAAGGTATGCCATTACAATATCTGATTCACCCTCAGTGTTCAGGCCAATATATTTAAAAGGTGAGCCTAAAACCGGTATATGAGATACCAGTGATCGGAGAATATTTTTTTGTTTTTCATTCTTCTTGGACCAGCTGTCAAATAATTGATGGGGAAATCTTGAATCCCAGCCAAAGCTATAGAGAGCACCAGGGCAGGAGATTTTTTCTTTGTCTAGAAGAATGGGATTCAATATAGCCCTTTTAGTAGCTTCACAGAACCTTATTTTGTTGGGTCTTTGAGCATTTTCAAAGGATGGTTCTTCTACGTAAAATTTTATCTTTATCCAGTGCTTTCCAAATTTTCTCGATAGCCTTTTGTTTATTCGTTCCATCAAACTCTCCTCCAACAATGGTATTCTCAATCTCTTTTCAACATTCTTTATAAAAAGAAAACTTAAAGTAGTGAGGTAAAAGCTTAATAATTGCTACATTTTCTATTTCATACTTTCTACATACATAAGAGAACTCCACTCCAACTATCCAACTCCGATAACATCCAGCCTTCTAAGAGATTCAAGATTTCAATCATATTGAAGATATACTCCAGATCTTTGTATACAGGAAAAACATTTTACTTTTAAAATCCAGCTATTGGAAGCATCATGGGAAATAAGCCAGCTAATTAGAGAAGATATTAATAATGATTACCATTACTATTTAATAGAATTAATAGATCGTTGTCAAGATAATTTGTCGAATTTATTAACTTAATTGTAAAAAAATTATTGACAAAATAACAGTTTTATAGCATAATTTTAGAAAATGAAAATCATTTTCAATAATAATTATATCTATAAACAAAACAATATTTGATTATTTCTTTATTCAACTTTATAAATCTGATTAATTATGGCTGAAATGGTTCGCAGTGAAAATCATAGAGTAAGAAATTTCTTTTATCTATTCATCTTATTAGTAATAATATGGCTTGCTCTCACCTTAAGTCTTCACTGGCAGGAGCTCACAGTAGGTATTCTGATAAGTCTAATCGTATCTCTCTTCTTGAGTAAAACGTATCTTAAATTGGGTTTACCGCCACTGAGCTTAAAAAGAATACTATTTTTCTTTATCTATATAGGTGTACTCTTTGGAGAGATACTCAAGGCAAATATTGATGTTGCCTATAGAATTATTCACCCCAAGATGCCTATAAGACCGGGAATTGTAATTATAAGGACTGCATTGAAGCAGGATATTGCTAAAATGATATTGGCTAACTCTATTACTTTAACTCCGGGTACATTTACTCTGGATATAATTAATGATAAGCTTCTCATCCACTGGATAAATGTAAAAACAGAAGATGTGAATGAGGCAACGAAAATTATTGGGGAACGGTTTGAGAAGTTTTTAAAGGTGATATTTGCTTGAGAGAATTTTCGGCGGATGCATACAGTAAAGTAAGAGGGAAAAGTTATGGAAAAGAAGGTTATTGTGATAGGTGGAGGGCCAGCTGGTATCACCACAGCTATTACAGCAAGAAGATACTACCCGGATATTAAGATCACTCTTATTCGTAAGGAAAAAAAGGCTTTAATTCCGTGCGGTATACCCTATATATTCGGCACCTTTGGCTCTCCTGAGAAGAATCTGATAGCAGATACGGTGCTTTCGAACAATAACATTGATCTGGTTGTAGATGATGTCACTTCCATAAACAAAGCTGCGAAGACCATCACCACAGAAAAAAGTGAAACTCTCATTTACGACAAGATGATCTTGGCAACTGGTTCTTTGCCCTTAGTTCCTCCATTACCAGGCGTTGATCTAGGTAACGTCTTTACTGCAAGAAAGGATGTGGAGTACCTGCAGAAATTATCAGAGGCTCTTGATAAAGCTAAAGATGTCATTATCATAGGCGGGGGGTTCATTGGCTTGGAATTTGCCGATGAGTGCAAGAAAAGAGGTGACTTAAATGTGACTGTAATAGAACTTCTACCTCACTGTTTACTTGTAGCCTGCGATGAGGAGATATGTTCCCGTGTGGAGAAAAAGCTTTCAGAGAGAGGCATAAATATCTTTAGTGGCAGAAAAGCGAAAGCCATCCTGGGTAAGAAAAATGTTCAATATGTGGAACTGGAGAACAGTCAAAAGATTAAAGCAGATCTGGTAATTTTAGGAATAGGGGTAAGACCCAATGTTGAGCTTGCCTTAAATACTGGATTAGAGATTGATGAAAATGAAGGAATACAGGTTAACGATTTTATGATGACAAGCGATGAGAATATATTTGCAGCCGGGGATTGTGCAGCAAAAAGATGTTATCTCAGTGGTTCACCCATAGGTATCAGATTAGCCTCAATGGGTACTACTGAAGCCAGGGTAGCAGGAGCAAACCTCTTTGGTGTTAAACGGAGAATTGAGTGTGCTATAGGTATATTTTCTACCTGTTTCGGTGATCTTGCTGTGGGGTCTGCGGGACTGACCGAAGAAGGTGCAAGAGCCATGGGTATAGATGTTGTATCAGCAGAAGTCAAAGCTCCGGATAAACATCCTGGTGATATACCTGGCACCAAGGAGTTAGGTATAAAGCTGATATTTGAGAAGGATACTGGCTTATTGATAGGTGGACAAGTGTATGGTGGAGTATCTGTCGGAGAGAAAATAAATTTCATTGGTGCCCTCATCCAGCATAAAATGAGAGCCGATGAAGTAAGCACTTTTCAGATGGGAACACACCCTATGCTCACCGCTTCACCAATAGCCTATCAGCTTGTAAATGCTGCTCAAATTGCTGTAACGAAACTAAGGAAAGTAAGTTAATATGAGCTTAATATTAATCATCTTCCTTTCAATTATAGGAGCAGGGATTCTGTTTTCTTTTTTACGGATGCTTATGGGACCTACTGCTTCTGATAGAGCCGTATCGGTAGACACAATTACCACCACCGTGGTGGCTTTACTTGTCTTTTTGGGCTTTATCTTACAAAGATACATTTACCTGGATGTTGCCCTTGTCTATTCAGTTCTTTCTTTTGCCGGACTTGTTGCCCTTGCCAGATTTCTCGAAAGGGGAATTTAGATGAGTGTGCATGGAGCTATTATTATCGGTATTGGGATTATGTTTCTCTTTTTTGGAAATCTCGGAGTGCTTAGATTGCCTGACGTCTATAATCGGGTTCAGGCAGGGACTAAATGTACTACTTTAGGAGCTTTTCTCACCATAATCGGAGTAGGAATAATGCAGCCAGCCTGGTTCTGGAAAACTTTGATCATTGCGGTATTTATACTGGTAACAAATCCCATCTCCAGCCATGCCATAGCCAGAGCATCTTGTAAAAGTGGTGTCTCTTTATGTGATAGAAGTGTGGTGGATAAAACCAAAGAGTTGGATGGGTATAAGGAGAAGGCATGATTTTCATTGTTTCCTTTTTAATAATTGTGATGCTAGCAGCAGCAATCGCAGCTTCTGTTTTTAAGGATTTAATGAACGCTGTTATTGCTTCTTGTTTAGTTAGTTTGATAGCAGCGATACTTTTTTATCTCCTTCAAGCCCCGGATGTAGCAATGGCGGAAGCTGCCATCGGGGCGGCACTGGTTACCGCTGTTTTTGTCATCGCTATAAGAAGAACAAACAGGTATGAAGAATGAGACGTATTATTAGCTTTATTTTATTGGCAGTAGTTGCTCTGGGAATTACCCTGACTCTTTTGAACATTCCTTTCGGAATACCCAAGACAAAAGTGGGTGAGTATTATTTAAAAAGAGGTAAACAGGAGACAGGTGCCACCAACATTGTTACATCGGTGGTGGTAAATTACAGGGGATTCGATACTCTGGGTGAAGTTACTGTGCTTTTTATCTCTGCTATTGGCTTGAGCGCTGTATTAGCCACCGGGAAGAGGAAGATTAAAAAGCAGATTGAACCATCCAGTCTGGTCTTATACACTGGCTGCCGCTTTTTGTTTCCGCTGATTCTATTTTTTGGTGCTTACGTCTTCATCCATGGACACCTAACTCCTGGCGGAGGTTTCCAGGGGGGAGCAATTGTAGCTTCCGCCTTCCTTTTAATTTATCTGGGCTGTCGAGGAAGAAGGGTTTCCGAGAAAATGGGTAAATTAACAGAATCTCTGAGCGGTTTAGTTTTTGTAGTTGTAGGATTAATTGGCTTGGCTGTAGGTGGACATTATTTCCTCAATAATTTTCTTCCCAAGGGTCTTCTCTTTTCTCTATTTAGTGCGGGCATTATCCCCATAATTTATATCACCATTGGATTTAAGGTTGGTTCAGAGTTAGCCGGTATAATCGACAAATTAATGGAGGAAAGTGAATGAGCTTTCTGAATAACTATATTTATTATATAGGAGCATTTGGACTCGTATTTATCGGGCTTTATATTATCCTGGTTAAGCGCAATCTTATCAAGGTAATCATTGGCTTCAGTATTCTTGATACAGGGATAAACTTGTTTCTTATTTCTATAGGTTATATCAGCAAGGGAACTGCTCCCATCTTTGAAAAGGTCGAGGCAAAACTTGTCCGTATGGTTGACCCCGTGCCGCAAGCGCTTGTTCTAACTGCTATTGTTATCGGTGTAGCTGTCCTGGCCTTGGCACTCTCTCTGGCCATCAGATTGTATCACCATTACGGCACTCATAATCTTCGCAAAATAAAGGAACAAAGATGGTAAATCCTATACTTCTGATTGCTGTGCCTTTAGGGCTTTCTTTTGCCATTCCTCTTTTAGGTTTCATATCAAAAAAAGTAGAAAAATATATTCCAGTAGCTGCTCTCATTTTTAACCTCGTTGTTTCCTCGATGCTTATTCCCAGAGTTGTGAAACAGCCAATAAATGTATTTATAGGAGGCTTTCCTCCACCCTTCTGTATCAACCTGGTAGCAGGTCCTGTGGGTGTTTTATTTTCTGCTCTCATTGCCCTGGTAGGTCTCTTGGTTTCAATATATGCACTGGATTATATAAGGGAAGGTGCCAAACAGTTATACCATATGTTGTACCTGTTGCTACTTACCGGAGCCACAGGTGTAGTTCTTACCGGAGATATATTTAACCTCTTTGTCTTTTTCGAAATTCTTTGTATATCGTCATACGCACTTGTGGCCTATCTTGGAGATAGAGCTGGAATAGAATCGGCAGTAAAATATCTTATTCAGGGAGCTATAGGCTCGAGTCTTTTGCTCATAGGAGTGGGTTTGCTTTATGGTCTTTTCGGGACCCTAAACATGGCAGATATAGCCAGTAATATTGATACAGTTAGCTCAATATCTGTATTCGTGCCCCTGGTTTTGTTGATTACCGGCCTTGGAGTCGAGGCTGCTATATTTCCTTTAAATGCCTGGCTTCCAGATGCTCATTCATCTGCCCCATCATCCATTAGCGCCATTCTGTCAGGAATAGCTATTAAGGTAGGTATATATGCAGTAACGAGAGTAATATTTACCATATTTGGCGCTTCAAGTATTCTTCAGTTTATGGTATTTCTGGGGCTTTTGACCCTTCTTGTTGGTGAGGTCTCTGCGTTTAGCCAGAACAATATCAAAAGACTTCTTGCCTATTCCAGTATAGGACAGATAGGATTGATCGTTTTTGCTCTGGGTATGGGAATCTCCTATGGAGTGATTGGCGGTTTGTTCCAGCTTATCTCACATGCCTTGAGTAAGGCATTGCTCTTCCTGGCAGTGGGATATATGATTTACCGCAGTGGCTCTATGGATATTTCTAATATGGAGGGTATGGGAAAAAGGATGCCACTCACCTCCTTAGCTTTTACTATGGGCGCCTTCTCCCTGGTAGGATTGCCCCCTTTTATAGGATTCCCCAGTAAATTCCTCATTGTCAGGGCTGCTCTGTCTCAAGAAGGGATTTTGTTCACCGTGCTTATAGCATTTGTCCTTTTAGGCACGGTAATTGAAGGGGCCTATTTCTTCCGTGTAATACAGGCTTTATTTTTTAAAGGAAGACAAACGGATATAAGAAGAGAGGAAGCCCCTGTTCCGGCTTTGATACCTATGGTAATCTTGATGATATTAATTGTGGTTATCGGAGTATATCCCAAACCGTTAACCAATATATTGAACTCGGCCTCTTTGGAGCTTTTAAACAGGATTGAATATATCAGGGGTGTTCTGGGATGAGTATAGAGATTTTGCCAATAATAGCCTTCGGAGGTGCATTCCTTACCTATATATTAGGGAAGATCTCATCCAAGTTGCGCGATATATTTGCTGTTTTGGTCTCCTGTGCTCTTGTAGCGTCGATTGCTTACCTCTATGGACAGTCGCTGGAAAAAACTTTTTATTTAGGATTTCTCGGTCTTCCACTTCTCTTAAGATTAAATACGCTATCGTGGTTTTTTGCTATTGCTGTTGCTGGGGTCGGTGTCCTTTCTATAATTTACTCTTTAAGCTATATAAGAGAAAGGGAGAGGACAGACTTCTACTATCTAATGATGCTTCTGGTGAATGCAGGTATGCTTGGAATCGTTTTAAGCGGAGATCTGGTTTCCTTCTATATATTCTGGGAGATCATGTCATGGAGTGCATTTCTTCTAATAAGTTACAATCGTGGACCAGCTCTGGCTGCAGGAATGAAATATATTATTATGTCAGTTGTTGGTTCGATAGCCATGCTTATCGGAATGTTATCACTCTATGCCGCTTATGGAACGTTAAGTATATCTGAAATTGCCACTCACATTATCTCTGCCTCTGCCAGATATATTCTGTTTATTTTAATTACTTTTGGCATTGGATTCGGAATTAAGTCTGCTCTGGTTCCTTTACATACCTGGCTTCCAGATGCACATTCGGAAGCTCCATCTCCATTTTCAGCAGTTCTTTCTGGGATACTGATCAAGATGGGGACATACGGTTTTTTATTAATCATGTATGCAATAGTAGGAATAAAGGCTTTTTTTGAATCAGGCTCAGGATTGATCAATTTTACCCATATTCTATGCTGGCTTGGTGCAATTACAGCAGTGATTCCTTCATTCATAGCGCTTCTTCAGGACGATGCGAAAAGGCTTTTAGCCTGGAGCTCGATCGGGCAGATAGGATACATAATATTGGGGATTGCATTTGGAACAAGCCTGAGTATCGCTGGTGGTGTGTTCCATATATTTAACCATGCTACATTCAAGGCTCTGCTTTTCTTAACTGTTGGTGCTGTAGAGTATCGTACAGGAGGTGTGAGAGAGTTAAACTCACTGGGAGGACTTATAAAGAGAATGCCCATCACTTTCATCGGAGCTTTGGTAGGGGCCTGTGGATTGATTGGGGTACCTCTGACCAATGGCTTTGTCTCAAAGTGGATGATCTACAAGACCTTAATTCTCCAGGGGCATCCTTTCTTAGCCTTTGCTGCCCTTTTAGGAACATGGGGAAGCATCCTTTATGTTTATAAACTCCTACACAATATGTTCCTGGGACAGCTTCCTGAGAAATATAAAGAGGTTAGAGATGCTCCGTTTAGCATGCAATTCTCAATAATTATATTTAGTGTGGGCATCGTCCTGTTTGGTATTCTTCCAGGTATACCTCTTAAAATTGTCAACGCCATTGGGCTTTCTTTTGGTTTTGAGTCTTTAAATATTACCCTCTGGGGTATTGCCTCTGAGTCAGGGGCAATAAATACAATAAATATTTTTGCTGCAGTTATGGCTGCCTGTATTATTGGCTGGCTCGTTTTTAAAGCTGGACCAAGGGCCATTTCCGTTGCTCAGGATGACAATTATGCTGCCGGATCAGCAATACCCAGGGAGAGATACCACTATACGGTTGATTTCTACAGCCCTCTGCATCGGATGCTTACTCCTGTCCTGAGAGACTTCGTGGATGAGTTCTACATGAAGCTGGCTCACTGGACAAGGGGATTGGGTAACGGAGTAAGGCGAATATATACTGGGGATGTGGGTTATTACGTGATATACATAATGCTTTTTCTTGCATTGTTAATATTCGTTCAGGTGAGATGGAGAATATGGTAGTAAATATTGTTGAGATAGTTGTATCTCCCATTATTGCGTTTGTAATTGGGATCTTTTTTCTGGGATTATCGAGAAAAATAATGGCCCGAATCCACTGGCGTTACGGGCCGCCTCTAACTCAGCCCGTTATCGATATAATTAAGCTCTTCAATCAAACCAGTATTAGCCACGGAAGGATTTTTAATCTGGGAGTAATCCTTTCATTGGCCGGTTCCATGATTGTGGTTCTGTTTCTCCCAGTTGGGAATATCTGTCCACTGAGCGGCTCGGGTGGATTGCTGGTCATTTTATATATAATGCTTCTGGGACCTCTGGGTACAGCTCTAAGTGGTGGTGAGGCAGCCAATCCCAATACCAGTATTGGGATATCCCGTAAACTTATCCTTGCCCTTGGTTATGAGGTACCTCTGCTGTTTATTCTTCTGGCAGTAATGACTCACTACAATACAATATCCATAGTGGAAATAGTAAAGTCACAGCAGAATGCACGCTGGTCTTTGCTGTCTTTTCCTCTGGTAATACCCGGTGTTGCTTATCTTCTTATTCTCCCGGCGATACTGGGCTTAAGGCCCTTTGAGCTGGTTGGGGCAGCACAGGAAATTTCATCAGGGCCTATGGCAGAATATGGAGGGAAATTTTTGGCTCTTGCCACCATACAACATGCATTCAGCCTATTTATCGGCATAGCCCTTTTTGTAGACCTGTTTTTAGGAGGGGCGAGTAATCCTGGTTACTTCTTCATCAAAATGCTGGTGTTGTTTATAATAGAGGTTTTGATTAACGCTGTTTTCCCGCGATTTAGGGTTGAGCAGGCGCTTAGATACCTTTGGAGGTGGCCTACACTGGTTGCCTTTGTAGGATTGGTTGCAGTCTTGATTATCGGGAGATAGGAAATGGATAGAAATCAGCTTATAAAATGGCTAAAAGAGCCGGCTAAAATGGGCCAAAAATATTCGCTTCATGCAGTTTATTTCTGTACAGGATGCGGGATAATCGAGGTACCTCCATCTATAACAGCACGCTGGGATGCAGAGAGATTCGGAGTAATACCAGTAGCAACTCCCAGGCAGGCAAATCTGTTCTTAATTACAGGCTATGTTTCAGTAAAAACCTTGAAGGCTATTATAAGGACCTATGAACAGATGCCTGAGCCAAAGTTCACGGTTGGATTTGGTTCCTGCCCCATAAACGGGGGAATGTACTGGGATTCTTATAATACCATAAAACATCTGGATAAATATATACCTGTTGACGGCTGGATTGCAGGATGCATGCCCCGACCTGAAGCCATATTTATAGCTGTAACCCACCTGTGGACACTGATTGATAAGGAAATGGCAAATGGTTATATAAGATACAGGGAAAAGTATAAATATTATCGTGCAAACCAGGAAAAGCTCTTTGGTAAACTCGAGTGGCCTCCATTATTTTCAATAGGGGATAAAGATGAACAGCTCGCTAAAGAAAGAACTTGAATCGTCTTTTAAGGGTCTAGATATAAGAATTCCAGAAAAAGACAGGCTCATTGTAACTGCTAAAAAAGACTCGATTCTGTCTATCCTGAGCTTTCTCAAAGAAAGAGGATACGAGCACCTGGCTCTTGTATCCTGTGTGGACTGGATAGAGGAAAAGGGGTTTGAGCTGGTTTATATCCTATCCACTTACATGCAGGATGATAACCAGTATAAGGATGAACAAAGAACAAACGTAATTTTAAAGACAAGAATCTCCCGTGAAAACCCGGAATTCTCTACAGTAATTCCTATATTTCAAAATGCAGAGCCATACGAACGCGAACTGCACGAGCTTTACGGGATAAATTTTGAAGGTCATCCAAGACAGATACCCCTATTTCTGGAAAGGGATTATAAAATACCTCCTTTCAGAAAAGACTTTGATACTAGAAAGTATGTTGAAGAGGTCTTTGATAAAATTCCTTTTGTTGAAGATAAGAATAGATGAGAAAAGATTATGAGTAGATTGTCATTATCGGATGTAGAGAGAGCATTATCCAAAGTAATGCATCCTGAGATCAACTATAGCTTAGTTGATTTGGGTATGATCGAGGACGTAACATGTAAAGAGGATAGAGTTAATCTTACATTAAGGCTTCCCTTTCTAGAGATTCCTATTAAAGAAGATTTAATTCAAATTATAAAAGGAGCCTTGACTGATCTGGATAAGGCTATTCAGTTAGAGATAAATGTAGAAGAGATGAGCCAGGAACAGCGCAATAAATTTATGAAAATGGCTGATGAAAGATGGAAATCATAAATAAGACAGATAGTACTAAAAGAGAGCTCGAACTTTATTTCGGTCCTCAGCATTTGGGGATGGTTGGAAACTTCAGCATCACCCTTAAGGTTGAAGGAGACCGGATTCTAGAGGCCACTGCTAACCCCGGGTACCTGCACAGGGGTTTCGAAAAGCTCATGGAACTGAGAAAGTGGATACAGAATTTCCCCATGGTATGCAGAATAAATGTGGTTGAGCCCGACTCAATGGAAATGGTCTATTCCATGGCAGTGGAAAAACTGGCAGGGATTGAGGTTCCCGAAAGGGCAGATTATATAAGGAGCATTTATCTTGAGCTTTCCCGGGTATCCTCACATCTTTTTGGTCTGTGGGCTTACGCAAATATGCTTGGTTTTGATACAGTTGCTCAATGGGCAATGTATCATCGGGACCTGATTCTGGATCTATTTGAAGAGCTGACCGGAGGGAGGGTTTATCACATCTATATATGGCCAGGGGGAGTAAGGCGTGATTTCCCGCAGGGTTTTAAAGATAAGATTGTAAACACATTACATTCAATAGGCGGTTGTGTACCGGATTACGATGCCCTATTTTTCAATAACCGTATTTTCTACCAGAGGTCCAAGGGCATAGGAAAGGTAACCAGGGAAGAGGCCAAAGAAATGGGTGCAACTGGTCAGGTCTTACGGGCAACCGGAATGAAGTACGATATACGGAAGGTAGAACCTTATGCTGCTTACGACCGGGTACCCTGGGATGTTCCTACAAGAGAAGATGGGGATGCCTATTCAAGGCTATGGGTGATAAGGGACGAGATGATCGAAAGTGTTCACATGATATTCAAACTGCTTGATGAGATGCCTGAGGGGGAGGTTTACAAAAAGGTTCCAAATCCGTTCAAGTGGAATATACCCAGAGGAGAGGCCTATGTGAGATGTGAGTCGTCCCGCGGGGAGCTGGGCCTCTACCTGGTAAGCAATGGCGAGGATAAGCCATATAGGGCACACTTCAGAACCCCCTCCTATCCCCATGGACTCACAGTTCTGGAAAGAGCATTAAAAGATGCAAGTATAGCAGATGTAGGAAATACGATGATAAGTCTGTACGTGGTTGCACCGGAGATAGATAGATAATAGGTGCATTGAAGGGATAAAGATTATGGCCAAAAGAAGTTTTTTAAGTCCGTTTAAAGCTACATGGTATCTTTTCAAAAGGCCTAAGACTTTGAGATATCCCTTTGAGCTTAAAGAACCTGCAAAAAGGTACAGGGGCTTTCATCTCAATGATTGGGATAAGTGCACTGGGTGCGGGAACTGCGCCGATATATGCCCCAATGAGGCGATAACTATGGTGGAGATACCTGAGTTAAAGCCGAAAGCTGGTGAAAAGAACGAACGTCCAAAATTGGATTATGGCAGGTGCTGCTTCTGCGGTTTGTGTGTGGATATTTGCCCTCCAGGCTGTTTGAGGCTTTCCAGGGATTATTTTCATATCCACTTTGACACCGGTACTTTTGTTTTCTTTCCCCATGATGAAAAAACGGATAAAGAGAAATTTCTCCCTCCAGAGAAATATTCAGTTCTTAAGGCAAGCCTTTCTCACCGTAAAGAGGATTACGAGGGATTTGCCTCTGATCTCAGGTATTCTCTATTTGAAACAGAGCGCGTGGCTATGCCTGAGGTCGCACCAGAAAAAAGAAAACTTTCCTTTGTCGAGCAGGTTATAGGGTATAGCAATGAAGAGGCTAAAAGAGAGGCTTCCCGGTGCCTGGAATGTAAATTATGTGAGGATGCCTGTCCGGCTCATCTAAAAATTTCAGATTACATCAGGGCAATTTATGAGGACAGACCCGAGGAATCATTGAAAAAGATTTTCGAGGATAATCCCATTCCTTCCATCTGTGGAAGGATTTGCATGAAACACTGTGAGGATGCCTGCTCTTTAAGCATAAGAGGGGAGGCATTAGCAGTGAGGTGGCTGAAAAGATATGTTGCGGATAAGGTCAAAGAATATAAAGACACCCTGGAGATAAAGCCGGGCCAGCCAACCGGCAAAAGGGTTGCCGTTATAGGTGCAGGTCCAAGTGGACTGGCAGTCGCCTATTTCCTTACCTTAAAAGGGCATAAGGCAGTAGTATTTGATTCTCTGCATGGTGGCGGAGGTATGATGAGGATTGGGCCGCCCCTTTACAGGCTCCCAATAGAAAGCATAGACAAAGATGTTAACTATATAGCCTCACTGGGAGTCGATTTCAGGTTCAATACCGAAGTTGGGAAAGATATTCTGTTTGAGGATCTGATGAAAGATTATGAAGCTATCTATTTGGGGATAGGAACTACTGTGAGCCTCTCTACAAGGGTTACAAATTCAGAAAAATGTGAGCTTGCCCTGAACTTTCTGAAAGAGAATAAAATTGGAAAGGGGAGCAGGGTAGGAAGGGAAATCATTGTAATAGGCGGTGGGAATGTAGCCATGGATGTAGCCAGAGAGGCCTTTAGGTTGCAGCATATGCAGTATCCTGGTGAAAAGGTGGTTACCAAAACAGTTTCCTTGGAAGACTGGGATGAGATGCCTGCAACGGAGGAAGAGGTCGAAGATGCCAAGACTGAGGGAATACAATTCAACCCTGCCTGGGGCCCGAAGGAAGTTGTTCTTGATGAAAAAGGTAATGTAAAAGGTCTTCAATGTATGAAGGTGAAATCTGTATTTGATGAGCAGGGGAGATTTGCTCCTAACTTTTATGAGGAAAATCAGATATTCCTGGAAGGAGATATGGTAATTGAGGCTATTGGTCAGAGACCAGACTTCTCATTTATACCGGAAAAGATGTTTGATAAGCTTAAATTTACTGAAAGAAAAAAGGTTAAAGTCAACGAAAATGGAATGACCTCGATTCCAAAATTATTTGCCGGAGGAGACATAGTTAACTTGAGCTTAGATGCGGTAACTGCAATTGCCGATGCAAAAACCGCTTCGGAGGGAATAGATAAATTTTTATCCGGGAAGCGAAGACGCGGAGAATAACCTGTTAAAGACTCAACATTCTATGTGTTACTTTAGATTTAACAATCGGTCTATCTTATACTTATCAAAACCAGCTATCTTTGCGCTACCAATTAAAAGAACAGGAACACTCATCTGTCCGGTCATTCTTACCACATCTCTTGCTGCATCCCGGTCTTTGTCCACTCTTATTTCCTTTACCCTCACTCCTTTTTGACGGAGATAGTTTTTAGCTCGAGAGCACCAGGGACAAGAGGAGGAGGAAAATAGAACAACTTTTTTATTCATGATGCGAACCTCTTTTTATGCCTTTTATTCTTTTAAGATAGATTTCAAGCCAAAATTTAGATTTTTTCTCTATGTTATCGACCTTTTCAACTGGGATATTTCTTTCTTCTTACCCTCTCTTCTGTTTTCTTAACTCTTTCTTAATCTGCTTTTATTTTACTTAGCTTATCAGGAATATTGATTGTGCTATGTAAAACTATATCGCCTACCTTGTTTTGGTTGTTAAAATTTCTCACAATAACAGGACATTTTAATTTCAAAAGAAAAAAGATATTCTTTTTTTCATCACTGAGTGTTTCATAGTTTCCCTGGCCTTTAGCAATAACAAGATCTGATCTCTCATATTCATCTAAAAATTCTTTAGAACAAAGAGGAAGAGCAGCTGCCGGCATATCAATACCTGTGGTAATTACTTTCACAATATTATTCATTCCAACCATTTTTGCATCTTCTATTGTTGAATCATTCAAAATAGGTCCTCCTCTTACTACGTAAGTTATTTTTTCTTTCGGGAGCTGCTCTATGAAAATCTTGTCAAAAACTATCTCGCCTGCATTGTCACCGATATACAATACTTTTTTGCAGTGCCTAATATTATCCTTTAAAAAATTAACTCTGTTTTTATCTAATTTCTGATACAAGGATTGTTTGATCGCCTTTCTTATAATATCTTCATTCAATTCTGAATCTGGCCCGAAATCGATAATGTTGCCGGCAAGTGCTATTCTCAGACTTGTTTCAAAAGGATTATTTGACTTTGCAATGAGGAGCTTAATTTCATGAGTCATATTGAGACAAATATTGTTAAATTTCTCCTTTACCTCTTCATAGGGGTCACCACTTGGTGCAGACTTTTTTATAATTTTGTGAATTCTATTGTGAGTTAAAATGCCAATATCATTCGTATCGAATTTTGATGCAGCTATCAAACACTGTCTAAGTATCTTCTCCTGCAGTTTTTTATCACTCGTAACCATTCTGATTGCTTCAAGTGCCTGCCTTATGAAACATGGTATACATTCTAAATGAAGCTTCATACTTTGCTCCAGGTTTACTAAATTGAGTCTTTCATTAAAATTTTATTTTTAGCAACAGATCTTAATTTATATGATTGATTACAGTATTAAGGCTTAATATGTCATTTTATTGCTTTTATCACAACAAATGAACCCTCTCCATAACCCTCTTTTACAGGTTCAACAGCTTTTATCTCTTTTAGTTTTTTAAAAATCGTTTGAGTAAAAGTATAGTTTTCAAAACCAGCTTTTTTAAGATAAAAGATGATCTCATCTACGGTGTAAAAAGTAGCTATCCCGTAGAATAGACTCTCGTTTTTATGCTGCAGATATTTTTTTCCAAGTATACTATTTTTATCCACAAAACCAATTATGAGAGAACCTCCAGGTCTTAGTACTCTATATGCCTCTTTAATTGCAGCTTCAATATCGTCTAAAAAACATATTGTAGTCACCATCAGCGCAAAGTCGAACCGGGAATTTTTATATGGAAGAGACTCACCTATGCCATCCATAACCTCAATTCCTCTCTTCTGAGCGATTTCTCTCATTTTTTCTGAGGGTTCAACTCCGTATTTAATACCGAGTGGTTTGGCAAATCGACCACTCCCAACCCCAATCTCAAGCCCTTTACCAATCGCAGGTAACAGTACTTTTACTGCCTTAAGTTCTGATTCATAGGCATACTTATTTACCTCGAACCAATTTTCGTACTGAAAAATATGATCATCAAAGGGTTTAGTTTTTGCCATATAGCTCCCGCAATATTTCTTATTTCATTTGCAATAACCAAGACATAGTGATCTTTCAGCTCTCCATGTTACAATAAAGTTGGCTATATACCTCTTTTGTTACAATTTCCTCGTGTAGAATTTATTATCTTTATAATTTACCTCTATTAGCTTTTCCTCATTTATTAATTCTTCGACTACTCCCCAGTTTGAATTTGCTTTTTTTAAATATGCCTTTACAGCATCATCTCTCATTGGATGCACCGATGTAATGCTGAGCAAATCTTCTTCAACATCTCCCGTGAATGCAAAAGCATTCCCTTCATACCCAATGAGATACTCTACATCAATAGAACTTTCTCTAAAGAGATGGTATGCAACAGCAAGTGTATACTCACTTCCAGGTTTTACCCACTTTTCTGCTGGTGGTCTTGTGGGGATCGCCAGATAACTTTTTTTAGCATTTACATCGGAAATAAAATCTGCGATCCTTATTAATTCCTCAGGAATACTATTTACTTCTTTTATAATCATAGTTTCGGTTATAAGCTCACCATGAAATGTGTGGGAGAATTCCAGGGTTCCTGTAAGTATTTTATCCAGACTCAATGACCTATGAGGTCTATTAATTCTACTCCATATATCATTACTTATAGCATCGATCTTTAAAGAAACCAAATCTGCATTTTGTAAGTCATCTCTTACATCTTTCATCCATATAAGTGAAGCGTTTGTAATCACAGCAATTTTGATACCTAATATTTTTAATAGATCTATTTCTTTTCTAAGGTTTCTATCCAGTGTAGGCTCACCATCAGGCACAAATGTCAGATAATCTATCGGTTCTCCTCTAGCTTCAGCCTCCCTGACCTTTTTTTCAACATATTTTAAGATTTCACTGGAATTATAAAAATCTTCTCTATTGATCTGAATTGCAGGAGTTCGACCCACCTGACAATAAATACATGAGTATGTACAAATTTTTGGTGGAATATTGTTTATTCCTAAACTTTGACCAAGACGTCGTGATGGAACTGGCCCAAATGCTATTAAATTCTTTTTTGCTCCATACATCATTTCCCCCCATAGTATAAATCGATTCAGTCTGGCTTATATATCTAAGAATCTCTCAAGAGCAAAGGCAATATCTTTCAATATTGATCCCTCTTAATTCAGCATTTCCAAAATGAGAGGCTTCTCACCAATTGCAGAAACAAGGGCAGATTTTTCATTTTCGTTTATAAATGCCCTTTGGTTTCGAGATAGTACTAAATCTCTCCCAGTAATCGTGATACATGCAACTTCCGATAAAACAACTATTTCTTTGCATGTTTAATAATAAAACCGTTTTCGTCAGTGTTTTAAAAAGCTATGTTATATTTTACATAACTTACATAAACCGTAAACCGGTAGTCTTTAAATTATATTTTTTTGGTAGCGCCGCTGGAATGGCTAATCTTTAGCCCTGCCCTCTAAATCTTTCCTGTTATAATTCGTTGGCTGTCATAATTATTAAAATTGAAAACGGTTACCATTACCAAAATAAAATACAATTTTCAGTATGTCAAATCTTTTTTCTGTATTTCTGTAATTATCAGTACTCCATTGTATTGTAAGTAATTGGATAAGCCTTTATTCCGTAGATAGAGAGAGATAGATTTAACTTAGCCTTTTTATCATTCAATAACAAATACCCGATGAAAACTGCATCGAGATGTTAGCCTGTTATAGAGGATGGTATATGTAGAATTAATATAACTTCAGGAAAAGGTAGAACCAAAATTGTATAATGAGAGATTTTTTTTAATATTTTGCCCGATGAGAATTAAAAATCTATTTTTAAATTTTGGATTTCTATATTCACTGATTTCATATCTGCCTGCAACAAATTGGAATATCATAGGGCTATCATTATCTTCAAATTCAACTATTCCTTTGATACGAAATATATATTTTGATATATCTCGTATCTTTTTTAGGAATAGCTCACGATCGAGCGGTGTATTTAAATCAATCTTAATGCTGGAAAGACAATCGTATTCATGTGAATGGTGAGTATTAAGCGATTCTTTATATGCTAACTCTTCGATATCCTGTGGGTCAACACCATAGATTAATGCAGGATTAATATCACCTCGCTTTGTTGTCACAATAGGCGCATTTGGGTTAAGCTCTCTTAGTTTTTGGTTGACCTGTTTTATTTTTGTTTCAGACAGCAGGTCTTTTTTATTAAGCAATAAAATATCAGCAGCCTTTATCTGATCGCGGACTACTTCATAGTCTTTAACTGCTTTTTCGAAATTAATGCCATCGACAATGGTGGTTACAGAATCAAACCTTACCAGCTCATTTATTTCTGATATTTCATCCAGTAGATTGTAAGGGTTAGCCAACCCCGTAGTCTCGAGAACAATATAATCCGGCTGAAATCTTGACAATATTTGATGTATTGCCTTTTTTAAGTTACCAACCAGTGTACAACAGATACAACCCTCATCTATCTCTGTAACCGAATAGTCATGATCTAACAGCTTTCCATCCAAACCAACTTCCCCAATTTCATTTTGAATAATCGCCACAAAGCGATTGAGCTGGATCTGATATTCTATGAAGTTTTGTAAAAAACTTGTCTTCCCGGAACCCAAAAATCCGGTTAGGACAATAAGCTGGGGTCTATCATCAACCCCCAGGGCTTTCTTATCAAGGGTTTTATAATCACTAATTTTATGCGCATTCCACCATAGTGCATCTTTATAATCCGGAATTGTAATATAGCCTTCTTTCCAGACAACAGTCTTTTTCGACAAAGCTTTCCCTTTCGCAATTTTTTCAATGCATTTTTCAAAATCTGCATTGCCATAGCCCAGATATAAATGTTCTTCCTGCAGATCATCGGAAAATTTTTCCCAATATTTACCTGAAGAATCATAGGTAATTTCCGATCCAATCCTGCTCTCCTTTTTTAAATATGCAGGGGGTTCTTCTATGTTGAATGATATAGAAGCAGCCAAAACCTCATAAAAAGGCAATGCTGTGCTGTAGGAAGGTAAATCTTGATCATATCCTCCAGGCTCGACAATTTCAAGTTTACTATCGTTTTTCTGTATTGATATACCATCTTTAGCAATGACTCGCTGTCTGGAAATGCTTTCCAGTCCCAGTAAGAGTGCATCTAGAGATCGATTTATACATAGATCAAATATACCGATATTGAAAAGCTTGCAGAGATACGGATGTAGTAAGAAATCTCGAACAAGTTTTAAATAGTCTTCCCTTTGAGTAAATAGAGCAGCCTGAACTGAGAATTTTTCGACAATTTCTTCATCTGGATCAGGAAAGTAGAGCACTTCAAATTTTCCATTTACCCATTCATCATTCGTCTTGACCTTTTCAAAATAGAGACCGAAAATACCTGAAAGGCTTCTGATCTTTGCTGTCCACCCTTCCACATTAGTAAAGGATTCCTTCAATCCTCGCCAACCGATGACATGTCTTACAGCAGGTACAAAGTTAGTACGTACCAAAAAAGCTCTCATTAATTCCTGAATTCCTATATCTGGAGAAGATAGAATTTCCTTTGGAAATAACTTCTTCAATTCCATATATCTACCATTCCCTAATATGGACAAGCCACATTCTTGATTTAAAAGACAAGAAAATCACTAATAATGTCGATGAAGCAAACCTCTAGGCCATCGAGCATTATTATACATTCGTAATGCATATATCAGACTTTATGGTCTATTATTATTTTACAAATCAAACACAGTTTGGATTTTTTAAGCAGATATAATAGCATAGGAGATGTGTATCTCCCCTCTCCTATGCTATAGTTATGTAAAAATATCACATTCTGCTTGGAATTAACACTTTATAGGATCTAAAGCCTTAGCTTATGCTCCGAATGATATTGTATCGCCATTACCTAAGTACGCAGTATCCTTGGAGCGAAAACGGGCAGTACCCTGGATAACAGGATAACCTGTTTCAATAAACTTCTTAGCAGTGACTATACCGGTACAGTGATTACACCCTATCTTCTCGAATCCATATTTTCCAAGGGAAATAACTAGGTCGTCATATTTGGGATCCCAATCCTCGAACGGAGAGATATGCAAACCTCCATAGATGCCATGACAGTTATCGTTTTCATATTTGATCTCCCGAAATGCTGTTTCAGCGAATTGAATGATACTCTGATGGCAGCACCCTGTGACGCTAACCAATCCCTTATCCTTAACATTAAAGTACAGGGATTGTTCTCCATATACACGACATATGATGGGTAGATCGAATACAAAGGATGCAAACCCGGGAATAACCTTGTTTAACCCTTTCTTTACAAATGTTGCTTTTCCCTTATGTCCTGCATCCTTAAGGTATGCACGTCCCTCTTCATAGAAACCCTCCGGTACATAGATAGGGATCGTTGGATCGTATTTCAGGGTTACCGGCAGGCCCCAGTAATGATCAAAATGCTCATGAGAGATATAGAGGGCTTCGATCTCTCCATTTTGCAGCATTTTATCGATCCCTTCCCTCTTGAAGCACTCATCTGTCCATTTGTACGACCAGCCTGTATCGAGCAGGTATTTATGCTTTTTACCGCTTAGCTCTTCCAGCTCTATCAGACATGCATAGCCGCCGGCATTTTCAGGATTTACAGAGTTCTTTGCAGTGATTGCCCATGCCTCTTCAAGATTATCGGGCAGCAGATGCTTTATCTTTGCAATTCCCTTTTCATATGAACCCTTTGCCAATCCAGAGCCATCGCCGAAGGGAGGCCAGTTATATGTATATTGATTTACCAGAGTTCCACCCGCGCCCTTTATGTCTCCCACAAGTGTAGCATTATCAAACCAGCTTGTCTCGCTGATGTTTGTAATTTTGATATTTTTACAGGCGCCAATATCAACAAGCTTCCTTGTTACTTTTGGAAAGTATCTTTTACGCCATGGGGAATAGGAGTAAATCCCCATAACTACAAGAGCGCCGCCTGCAACACCTATAGCTGCACCTTTAAGAAAATCACGGCGGCTCATTTTTTTGTCGGCCATTTTTAACCTCCTTATATAATAAAAATATTCAGGTTGCTTACTTAACGATTGTTATCGATTCATGAAGTATTGGTAGTAACCAGATAACTACAAAATAAAGACCTACCCCTATAGCAGCACCAACGCCAAGACCCCATCCTAGGGCTGGACTCCATTTTATATCCTTTATTTTCTTTTCTTCTTCCTCGCGATCCTTTGCAATCTCCTCCTCTGTCTTCGGTACCATCTTCCAGCCTGGCCAGTTATCCATGAACCAGTGATTCACGAGCCAGAAGCAGATCAACCAGATTATGGGTATCAGCGGGAACTGTTGTGGATGGGAAAATCCCTTCTGTGTTCCTAAGAAATGATGGGAATACCTGTAAATGCCAAAATAGAGAAGGGTACCAACAACTACCATTATAATGGTCCTGATCAAAATGTTAACAGGCATACTGAACTTCCTTGGCCAGTTATTCGCGTAGAATTTTATAAATAATGCTGGAACCAGGAAGAATATAGCCATTTCCCCTACATGTAACCATCGCCAGTCAGGAGCAAAGTCACGACGCGTACCTCTAATAGCCGGGCCCCATGTTAACTCCTGTACGAAAAAGAGAAAGAAACACAATATAAAGGCAATGATGATGATCCCAAAGAATGCAGTAAGGCGTCGAGCCCTTTTATTCTTAATCAGCTTGAAGGGGTATCGTTCCCATATGGTTTCAACAACCCAGAGGGTAGCAACACAACACAAAATCCACCCAATGTGGAAGTTGCCTGACACAGTTTGTGCAAACTTTTCCCACCAGGGCGGTGCAATTGATGCGAAATACTGCCACGGATAGGCTAGTATACCCATGTGTGAATGAATGGTTATGAAGTAAACAATTGTACTGATGAGAAACGTCATAACAAATATACTCACACCTTTTGCTGGCTGTTTCAGCTCCTGCCAGGGAGATTCTTCACATGCAATAACCCATGAAGGGCTCAACCAGGCAGCTATCGTCGCAAACATTAAGGTGGCGAGAGAAGCGTATTCAATAGCGAAGAACTCTGTAACGCGTGGCAGTGCCTTCAATTTGCCTGGACTAAAGTATGCCAGGCCGAGATGCCCTAGAATTCCTTCGAAGAAAATCTTGACGAATATTAGCAGCACGCCAACCGAGATTACTGTGAACACAGCTCCTTTCAATAGCGGACTTGCTTTTTCCAGCCAGGACCTTCGGAAAGGCCAGAAGTTAAAAAGATAGACCATCCAGATGATTGAGACCAACCACCAGATCGCATACTTATAGCCTTTAAATGGCGTATAAAAACGCAACCAACCACGAGGGTCCTGAAAGAGCCACCATGTACCGTAAAAAAGGGCGCAAGTAAAGATGAGAGTAACAATGGCAGGAATTGGACCTGGCCACCGTTTTATGAGCTTACGCTCATCCAGATAGTTTGTTCCAAAACGCTCCATTTGAACCTCCTTTCTTAACTTTAAATTTTATTTATACCCACTGTGAGCAAAAGAATCAATCGCCTCAGTGAGCACAGTCTCTGTTTGAGATTTCTTATTGTCCATCTTCTAATCAGTACACAGGATATCAGGTACAATAGCTACAAGCACTTCCTGCCATTGAAACCATACAAGCATGACCTGCGGCATCACCATACGGGTAATGTAAATTAACTTTTATTTAATAATGATAACCATTTTCATTTGTATTTCAAAAAAACATAACTCTTGCTAAATTTATTAAACGAATAAGTTTCTTTTTCAAAACTTGCAGTATAATTGATTGTGGAATACTTGATAGGAAAAATTATATTCGAGTTTTTTGAGGCAATACCTAAGAACAAACATTTTTAATACTGATTATATTTTTTCCCCCTTTAAATATATTATTTTATTAATTATATCCTTTTTATTTATTTTTGTCAACAAAAACAGATAATTATGCTATTTAAAATTGAAAAGAGGACTCTCCCAAAGTCCACTTTAAAATTTAACTAACACAAAAACAGATAATTAATAACAGTGATTCCAAAGGTTGGGGCAATTCCTTAAATATATGCTTAATATTAGAACGTTATTCATGAATCCTCTGGAAAGAGCTCGTCAAAAAGAGCGCGATATTGAACGAGGAGCTTTTGATAGAAAGTTGTGTTATCAGCATAGGTAATCTTTGCGTTTACTTCATTCTCCCTGCTCTGGATCACAAATGTTAAATTGCCCTCTCCCTGATTATAGAGCTTGAGTTCTTCATCGGTCTTGTCCTTTGCAGATTTGATCTGTGCCTGATTTAGGGCAAGGATCTTCTCCATCTCACTGATCTGTATCAGGAGGCTTCTCAGTGTGGCCTCAAGGTATATTTCAACATTTTTTATCTCTTCGTTTATCTGTTTTATCTGTAGATTAACCTTTTCAATATCTGCTTTCGCAGTCCGGTTTTCAAGAGGAAACATAAATGCCAGAGATACATATGCATCAGGCTTGGTTATTTCCCATGATCGCAAAAAACTTTCATCCCTACCATAGAGCCCTCCTGTTAAATTGAGATTAAGCTCTGGCCTTGATTTATCCACGAATCCCTCATGTAAGTGAACCAACTGTTTTTTCCAAGTTGTGAGTATTTTCAGTAATCTGGAGTGTTGCTTCAGATTGGAAATGGACTCCTCAACCTCAGGCATGTCTTCCAATCTATAGAGATCGTACGAAGGAGTTTTTTTATAGATTTCCTGATATTGAGCAAAAGATGCCAGCTCAGCCTGTTTTGCCCTCCACTGAGATTCAAGCAGCAAAAGAGATTGTTCTGCAATTCGAACAGCATCCTCGGCGCGAAGAACATCTACTTTTCCAACAAGGTTAGCATTATGTTTTTTCTTTACCTGCTTCAGCTGTTCAGCCGACACATTGAGATACTCTTCTGCAATATTTACTAACTCAGAAAGATGGGCCCAGTCCACAAATCTTGTCGCTATATCGAGCATAAAATCTTCCTGATTCTCCAGAGACTGAACTTTTGTTGAGTCTACTGTATACTTACTTAGCTCATAGTTCAATCTGTCGAGTTTTCCCTGAGAGTTCTGTAAGAGAGGTTGGGTGTAGCGCACTGCAATTCCCTGTTTAAATCCTCTATGGGGACTCGTAGGTAGTCCTATATAGGTGTACTCAGATATTAGGGAGAAACCAAGCCTCCCCCCTGTTGACCATAGGGCCCTGCTAATACCGGTGTCAAGACTGAAATTGTCGATACTATCAGCACCACCATATTCGAAGGCACTTGCTTCACCTAAGTGTGAAAAGGATGGGGTAATACTGAGGTTCCAGTCCTTGGCTCCTAAATACTTCTCAGACTGCTTTTTTTCAATATCTACTTGTAGAGCTTCCTTTCTAAATAGGGGATGGTTCTCTTTTACAAGAACGAGAAATCTTTCCAGGGTTATTTCATCAGAAAAACCTGATATCGGTATAATCATAAAAACCAGATAGGCAAAAATAATACGTAAACTCATTGAATACCCCCTTATATTTTTATTAGGGTGAACTTCTAAATAAGATTATTCAACTCCAACAAGAGCTTTTATATATTGGAGTCTCTCATAGAGTTCAGGGTTATCGCTTTCTTTCTGACTGAGTTTACCTCGAATTTCATCCAACGATTTATAACCATTCTTTTCCATCCAGCTGTTAATATCATTGAGCATAGTTTTTAAATACTCTGCCCCATTTTTATAGATAACAGAACAAACCTGAACAGCCTGCGCACCGGCAAGGATCTGTTTTATAACACAGTCTCCATTATGGATACCTGTTGTGGCCACAAGATCACAATTTATTCGCCCGAAAAGCAGAGAAATCCAGCGAAGAGGGAGATACATTTCATCAGCTGTACTTAAGTGGCTGCCCCCGATAATTTTTAGTCTTTTTGTATCAATGTCGATATTGTAGAAACGGTTGAAAAGAACCAGTGCAGAAGCCCCCCTCCTGCATATCTCATTAGCAACCTGAGCAAATGAGGTAAAGTATGGCCCCAATTTTACTGCTACTGGCATTTCAACATTGCTCTTAACTTTTTCGAGAACTCTATAGTATATATGTTCTATTTTACTGCTCTCATTTTTCATGTCACTTGCGAGATAGGCTATATTCAGTTCCAGACCATCAGCTCCAGAATTTTCTATCTGTTTTGCATAGTCTATCCACCAGGAGGAGGAAACACAGTTGAGACTTGCAATAATTGGCAAAGAAACCGATTTTTTTGCATTCTCAATTAGTTTCAGGTAATCTCGGGGACCTAGTTCCATGCCCATCTTTGTTATATAATCGCGTGCCTCATAATGCCATGATGGTACCATGTGCTGTTCTATATCCTCTACCATCTCCTTCTGTATTTGCTCCTCAAAAAGTGATTTGAGGACTAAAGCACCCGCTCCATTTTCAGCGAGGTGATGTATCCCTTTTATATCCTTTGTAAGGCCGCTACTGCCCACTATTAGTGGGTTTTGTAGCTTCAAGCCCATATATTTGGTTGAAAGATCTGTCATAAAAGCTTCTCCTTGTTTAGTAAATGATAGGAAAACGATAACCTTAAAATGATAAAATGTCAAGATCAGGAAAATAGCTTGAAGGATAGAGGAGAATGATGATATGGCAATTGGTATATGTCATATTTTAGAATAAGGCCTTGACAATGCCTATTATAGCTATATATTTCCCTTAAAAAGGAAGTAAATATGGCAAAAATTACATTGGAGGGCACAACAATTCATACAGTAGGAGAGCTTCCAGCTGTAGGCACGAAAGCTTTAGATTTTCGCCTTGTAAGAAGTGATTTGAGTGATGTAACTCTGGATGATTTTTCTGGAAAGAAAAAGGTACTCAACATTGTACCAAGCCTTGATACCGATGTTTGTGCAGCATCTGCTCGAAGATTTAACACACTGGCATCAACCATTACAGATACTGTTGTACTCACCATAAGCAATGACTTGCCCTTTGCACAGGGGAGATTTTGTGAAGCAGAAGGTATAAAGAATGTTATTACGCTTTCACAGCTTAGAAATAGGGATTTCGGTAAGGGTTACGGTGTTGAGATTGTTGATGGACCACTTGCTGGTTTATTAGCACGCGCTATAGTGGTTTTGGATAAGAATAATACAGTTATTTATACAGAACTTGTTCCAGAGATAACGCAGGAACCAGATTACGAAGCTGCACTAAATGCAGTAAAGAGATAGATTATGATGCCTCAAGAGAGTCTTTCATAAAGGTGATATCCAGTGAAAAGACCATGGCCCTAGAATGGGTATCCAGATCACCCATAATATCCTCAATTCCTTCAACCAGTCTCCTCGTTTATGAGTCCAGTTAGCGACTTACCAAGAATAAGGCACGCAAGTATTTATCCTTTTATTACAGGCAGCTTTATAAGTTCAAACAACTTGCCCGGAAAGAATCCTGCAATCAGGAGGATCCCAATGCCGAGAATCGCATTTTAATGAAAGAGTGCAATAATATTATCTAGAAATTGAATAAGATTCTCCATTCTTATTCCTCAAAACAGCTTCTAACTAATAGAGAAAGAAATGTTTAAAGAAGCTCTGATAGTCAAGCTATATTAGGGTGAACATATTTTAAAGAGGAATGCCAGGTAATCTAAGTGCTATAAACGTATAATTAAATTATTTAAAACACCATCCCCCAATCGTTACATTTACATATTTTTGTGAAAATTATTTCTAATTAGCAGAAACTTGCTAAGGTAAAATTGTTAAATTTATGAGGAAGAAAAAAACAACATTTGATTTTTTAATCCCTGTTAAATATATTTTATTGAGTATCGGGTTATCTGGAGAGATGTCCGAGAGGCCGAAGGAGCACGCTTGGAAAGCGTGTGTACCTTAAAAGGGTACCGTGGGTTCGAATCCCACTCTCTCCGAGGCTATTTGTCATTATGGAATTTAATTTATTCAGGTATCTTCAGATTTTCATAATATTTGATTGCCGATCCAATGGCAAGGTAGACCTACAAATATGTTGTTTTCGATCCAACGATAGGGTAGATCTACGAGTATTTGATAGCTCATAATACGGCAAAATCAACTGATTTGACATAGTGCCTGTTTTTAGTGCCTGTGATGATAATCGGGTACGGTTCAAGGGATAGACACCCAACCCCGCCAGGACCGGAAGGTAGCAACGGTAAGTGATCTGTTTCTGTGAATTCTAATACTCGATTGGAGCAGATACTTAAAAACAGGCACTTTGAAAAACTTGCAATAATCCCCAATTGGAGTTATTCTATTAAGAAATGTTTTGACCTGCAAAATATCTCCAAAACAGGTGAGAGATGTCTTACGTCGTTTCAGCCAGAAAATACAGGCCCCAGCTCTTTGAAGAGCTCATAGGTCAGGAACATATATCAAATACAATTAAAAATGCGATTGTTAAGGACAGAGTTGGACATGCATACCTCTTTTCTGGTCCAAGAGGAGTAGGCAAAACCTCTGCTGCCAGGATATTTGCCAAGGCTTTAAATTGCGAGCATGGACCTACAAAGGCGCCGTGCAATGAGTGTATCTTCTGTAGAGAGATAACAGAGGGTCGAGCACTGGATCTTGTTGAGATAGATGGCGCTTCGAACAGGAGGATAGATGAGATAAGACAGCTAAGGGAAAATGTACGTTTTGTTCCCTCATCTTCTCGATACAAGATCTATATAATCGATGAAGTACATATGCTTACCACAGAGGCATTCAATGCCCTCTTAAAGACCCTTGAAGAGCCTCCTAGGCATGTTGTTTTCATATTTGCAACGACAGCTGTGAATAAGGTTCCTCACACTATACGCTCACGGTGTCAGCAGTTTGTTTTTAAAAGAATACCAATTCAGCTCATTATGGATGCGCTTAAGAGGATTCTTGTAGATCTCACTGTGGAGGCAGAGGAACGGGCACTCTTCTGGATTGCAAAGGCTGCATCTGGTTCGATGAGGGATGCTCAGTCAATACTCGATCAGATGATTTCCTATTCTGAGGGTAAGATTAAGGAAGAAGACGTTTTTTATGTATTAGGGATGCCTGGCTACGATATCTACCATAGTTTTGCTGAAAGATTTTCTCTTGGGGATTTTAAAAAATGCCTTTCTCTTCTGGATAAGCTTATAAAAGACGGATTTGAGGTGAATACTCTCATTTCCGGAATGATCGAATATTTTCGAAATCTCTATCTTCTTTCAGTTGATGAAAAAAACTGTGACCTTATAGATCTTCCACAGGAAGATATCGAGAGGATGAAGCCATTTTTACAAAATTATACTCAGAGGGATATAAACAATATACTTATACTGTTATCAAAGGTATACTTCGATATAAGGGGAAGTGAGCTTGCCCGGGAGCTCTTTGAAATCACCATGATTAAGCTTTTACACTATAAGGAAATTATTCACCCTCCCTCTATTATCCAGAGGCTCGAAGAGATTAAGAGAAGTATTGGTGAAATTAATGGAGGGGTTGGTGGACAGTCCTCACTCTTTAATGGAATAGATGAGGGGAAAACTAGTAACGGGCTCGAAGAAAAGAATGAAGAGGAGATAGCTGAAAGAGTTATCAATCATTTTTCGAAAAAGAGGAGAGCAATTGCCGAGTTTCTTGATAGAGCAAGCAGCTATCAATTTAAGGATAATCTTTTAACAATACGGTATGAACCGGAGCAGAAGCTTAGTTATGAACATGTAAGTGAAGGTTCCACAAGGAGATATATTGAGAGTGAGATAAGAGATTTTTTACAAAAGGACATAAGGGTAAGCTTTATTATTGAGACCAAAAAGAGGCATAAGGAAGAGGAGAATGTGTTATCACCCGATGTATCAAAGGTGATAGAAATTTTTAAGGGAGAAATTGTATCTAAAAATAATCTTGGAGGTAACTGATGGGAATTAATATGAACTTTTTAAAACAGGCCCAGGCATTACAGGAGAAGATTAAGAGGATACAGGAGGATCTTGTAAATAAAGAAGCTTCAGGAAGCTCAGGCGGAGATATGGTCAAAGCAACAGTAAATGGTAAGCATGAGGTTATTGATATTAAAATATCAAAGGAAGTTGTAGATCCGAATGATATTGAGATGCTGGAAGACCTTATCATCGCTGCTGTAAATGATGCCATGCACAGGATGGATGAGGTGATTAAACTGGAGATGGCCAAAGTTACAGGTGGTTTGAATATTCCTGGTCTTGAGGTGCCTTTTTAATTGAATGAGAAAAGTACAATATTCAGACTGATAAATGAGTTGTCAAAGCTGCCCGGAATCGGGAGAAAGACAGCTGAGAGACTAGCATTTTATTTATTGAAAGAAGAGGAAAATTTAAGTCAGAGCCTTGCCCATGCCATACTTGAGGTAAAAGAGAGGGCCAGGTTTTGCTCTTTGTGCGGAAACATAACAGAGTATGACCTCTGTGAGATCTGCAGTAACCCCCACCGTAATAAAAAGCTAATATGTGTTGTTGAGGAACCTAAGGATATCTGGGCTATTGAAAAGATCGGGACATACAAAGGTACCTACCACGTGCTGATGGGCGCACTTTCTCCTCTTGATGGAATTGGTCCAGAAAAGCTGAGAATAAGGGAGCTCTTGAAGAGAGCTCATGAGGCAGAAGTCGAAGAGATAATTGTAGCAACAGATCCTAACATTGAAGGTGATGCAACGGCACTCTATCTTTCTAAACTGATTAAACCGCTTGGTATCAATGTAACAAGAATAGCTAGCGGGCTGCCTGTGGGAGGTGATCTTGAGTATGCTGATTCTGTTACCCTCTCAAAGGCTCTTTCTGGAAGAAGGCCCCTGTGACCTGTTAAAAAGGTCCCGGTGACCTATTAAAAAGGCCCCTGTGACCTGTGAAGAATGCCCCTGTGACCTGTGAAGAAGGCCCCTGTGACCTGTTAAAAAGGTCCCGGTGACCTGTTAAGAAGGTCCCTGTGACCTGTGAAGAAGGCCCCTGTGACCTGTGAAGAATGCCCCTGTGACCTGTTAAAAAGGTCCCGGTAAGTTTATTTGATCAGGAGTTACAAATTAAAAGGAGAATATAATAGATATAGGTTTTTCACTCAAAATTGTAGTACCCTACATCTTTCAGTTCATCTGGTAGGCATATCTCATACTGTTTGTATTCCTTCAATATATCAGTGTTGAATACCTTGAAGAAGTCGCCATTTGTTAGATTCAAAATATCCTCATAAGTGATATTTTTGAAATAGAATCCTTTCCTGTTACCAAAAGGGATAACCTCCGGTTTATCAGTTATGAGGAAACTGTGCCCTTCACCTGTTTCATACAACTTAAGTGATTTGCTTGATCCGATAAGAACATTTTTTGATTTAAGTGATATTCTCAATATGAGATTATTTGTATAGAGGATAGAATCACTTATGACCATGGTAATATTTTCTGAACCATACTCTGTTATATATGCAGAGAAAAGCTTATTGAGCTTTAGGCCAAAGTTTGGTTTTTCACCTGAGAATGAATGTTTATTATACTTCATAGCATTTCTATATTCTATATTAGTATATTCTTTATGAGAAGGCAAGTCACTTATACTTAAAATAGGAAAATCTTCAGAATTATTTATACTTTCCAGTTTCTTCCTGATTTCGTATAACTTTTTCGAAACGTTCTTTATGGTGTTATTAAAGTCGGTATATAAAATCTTCAGTTTTGATGCTAAGTCCTCGGTTTCTTTTTGTGCAATGATCGCTTCTTCTAAAATATTATAAACATTAACCATTTCTTCCTGGCTTAGACTATCAACTATTGAAAAGAGCGGAATGATCTTTTCCTGCATACTGCTTGGAAGGCGATACTTTCTTAGAAGTTCAATAACCTTTTTTTGAAATTCGTTTTTTGTCATTAAATCTTTGACCTTTAGAAATGATACATCCTCTCCTGATGGATAAGCAAAACATATCAATTTCTTGTTAATAATATATTGGCATGTTTAGAATGTTTTTGCAATATATTTTTTCTATCATGTAATAAAAAAAGATTATTTCTTACTAATTAACTCTGAAAAGAAGTTACTTTTCAATAAAATGAAGTTAGTATATCTTTTTAAGGGTTATAGACTGCATTATAGAATGGGAGGAAAGATAATGGGTAAAGCCAATTTGAAAAGAGACGACCAGGGACTTGATTATAGAGAAGAGAATGTCCCTCCAATGCGGAAGGTAATTGCAAAAAGAATGTTGGAAAGCAAACTCACTGTTCCTCACTTTTATCTTACTGTTGATGTGGATATGAGAAAATGTATAAAGTTAAGAGAAGAGCTCAATTCAGAAGGAAATAGAAAGATCAGTTTTAATGATATCATTATGAAGGCTGTTGCTCTTGTTTTAAAGAATCATCCGGAGTGTAATGTTTCTTACATTGATGATAAAATAAGATACTATAATGATATTAATATAAGCCTTGCTGTTGCTGTTGAAGGAGGATTGATCACACCAACTGTAAGAAACTGCGATAAAAAGAGCATTTTTGATATAAATGAAGAGGCAAAGATTCTTATAGAAAAGACTCGCAATAGGAAGCTCAGACCAGGGGAATGGATGGGAGGGACTTTTACTGTTTCTAACCTTGGAATGTTTGGAATTGAGGAGTTTATTGCTATTGTAAACCCACCTCAGGCATTGATTCTTGCAGTCGGGGCTATCAGAGAGATTCCTGTTGTAGAGGAAGGGGAGATTCAAATCGGTATGAGAATGAAAATTACACTCTCCGGTGATCACAGGGCTTTAGATGGATCAATTGCGGCTTTGTTTTTATCTGAGCTGAAGGATATTCTTGAGAATCCGAAAGAGTATATATTGTAAAGAGTTAGCTCCAGTTAATTGATGATAATGGTTTTGGGTAATCGACCTAGAAGTTTATGATCCTTCTTAAAGGTAAAGAGATTGGAGTTCTGGTTTTTGGGAATGATTATAAAGGATAATTTTGGCAATAGATTCCGTATAGGTAAAATGGGTGCTATCTCTTGTGGTTTTAGGAGAGGGCTTTTATAGGATAGTCCTATAATCCTGCAGGATAGAGTTAAACCTCCAATGTTTGACCTACCTTTATTGAAATAGCATCATTTTCATATTCCCGTTTAAAAAACCTTTTTGCCCTTTTGCCACTGCAGTGGGTTGCACCGATTTTTTTAATTTTGGTATCCCGTAATCTTTCAACTATGTTCTTAATTGTCCTTCTATTATCATTTATGAGATGAAGTCCACCAATAACTGAGTAAAAGGTCTCTTTAGGGAAATCCCTTTTAACTATTTCAACAATTTTTACAATACCAGGATGGGCACATCCCGTTATGAGAGTAATACCCCTATCTGTCTTTACAACAACAGACTGTTCGGGCATATCCTTCCCTTTATACGTTCCTCCGATTTCTCCTGTTGAAAAGATATTTTCAGCAATTTTAGTGAGCTTTTCCAGTTCTATGAGTTTGCCTTTGAACGTATTTACTTTGGCCTTAAATTTTTGACTAAAATGGGGGCAGGCATATACTTTAAGTCCTGGCGTTTTCTTTAATAATTCCCATAATCCCCCTGTATGATCCCAGTGGTCATGCGATATAACAACTGCTTCGATATCAGGGAGTTTTACAGCCAGGTTTTCTATATTTATGAAAAGCGGTACAGGTTTCTCTCCTGTATCAAATAAAACTCTTTCATCGATGAGAAATGAAACTCCCCATCCGGTTGAAAACCCTTTATTCAATCTCTGGCTATCGAAAAGTATTTTGATCTTCATAGATTACTCCCTTATTATATTAAGAATCCTTTTTTAAACTTACAGTAGATAATTTATTAACAATTTTTTTATTCTGTATTTGTAATTTTTTTGATAAAATAATTAAAAAGATCTAAAGTATTAATGGAATTTTTAAGTTTTTAGAAGATGATATAATCAAATATTAAAAATGAAGATTGCTTTTGTCCACCATCACCTGAGACCCGGGGGGGTTTCGAGGGTAATAGCAGAACAGATCGATTCATTGGGGGATAAGGTTCAGGCGCTAGTGGTTTCTGGTGAAAAGCCCTCTTATACTGTTTCTTTTCCATTTATTGTTGTTCCTCACCTTGCTTATGACAGAGATAGGAATGACAGTATGAGTCCGCTGGAAACTGCCAAGCTGATTCTGAAAGGTATAAAATCAATATGGAGAGAGGGAGCAGATCTTTTTCACTTTCACAATCCAACCCTTGGAAAAAACAGAGATTACCTCACTGTTATAAAAACTCTCCTATCAATGGGCTTTAAGGCGCTATTGCAGATTCATGACTTTGCAGAGGATGGACGTCCATTCAACTACAGCAACGAGAAGTATCCAGAAAATTGCCACTATGCAGTACTGAATAGCAGAGATTACACAATCCTTCTAAGATCAGGATTGAAGAATGAGGGCCTTCATCTTATACCAAATCCTGTGAAGCCGCTTAGGGTGCAAGATACCTTTGAAGCGGAGAGGGATATTGTTCTATACCCTGTAAGGGCGATAAGGAGGAAGAATATCGGAGAAGCAGTTTTATTGTCCTTGTTTCTGAAAGATAATGAAAAGGTGGGCGTTACCCTGGAACCTACAAGTGAAATAGATTGTAGAAGCTACGGTGATTGGGTAGATTTCGCAAAAAGTGAAGGGCTGAGTATAATCTTTAGCCTCGGGATTGACCACAGATTTGAAAAGGTTCTTGGAAGGACCCGCTGTATGCTAACTACAAGTATAAAGGAGGGATTTGGCTTTTCCTTCCTTGAGCCATGGACTGCTGGCAGGATGCTCTTTGGAAGAATATTATCTGATATATGCTCTGACTTCATTGAAAAGGGCATAAGGCTTGAACACCTTTATAATAGAATTTCTATTCCACTGTCCTTTATTGACAAAAAGCTTCTCTATTCAAAGTGGGAAGAATGCTATGCCCAGAAGATGAAGCAGTATGGTATTACTGTTAAACCTCCTGATATTGAGAGATCCTTTTATTCATTAATAGATGACAATTGCATCGATTATGGATACCTTAGCGAGGATTTACAGAGACAGGTGATTTTTCAGGTTCAAAAAAGCAGGAAGAACTATAAAAAAATTCTTGACTTAAACCCTCTTTTAGAGAAAATTTTTTCCTTTAAAGACTTGGAACAGATTGTTGATAATAACAGAAAGATTGTAACAGAAGAGTATTCCCTAAAAAAGAATAGAGCAACACTGCTGAATGTGTATGAAAGGGTTTTAAATATGGAGGTTGAACATTCGATAGATAAAAGAGTAGTTCTTGATGCTTTTAACACTCCAGAGAAGAATTTTCTACTCTTATGTGATTCAGCATATGGATAGAAGTACTGAGTATATCGATATCATGAAGAGGTATTTACGGCCATTAAGACCGCTTCCAGCTGGTTTAAAGAGGGAAGGAAATCTTAAAAGGATTATTCGCGCTGTTTTATTCGATATTTATGGTACTCTTTTTATAAGTGTCTCTGGTGATGTACAGGAAGCAAAGAATCGAATAAAGATTGATAAACTGGATACATTACTAAAGAGCTACAGTATAGATATTGAAGCCTCTGATGTGTTAGAGCGATATTTTGGTGAAATTGAAAGAATACATTCGCACTTAAAGGGTAAGGGTATTGATTTTCCAGAAGTAGAAATTGATAGGATATGGATGAAGGTTTTAGAAATAGAGGATCTTACAGTGATAAGACGATTTGCTGTTGAATATGAGGCTCTATTTAACCCTGTCTGGCCAATGCCTTATCTGAAAGATCTTTTAAAGAGTTTGAAAGAAGATGGTATAATTATGGGGATAATTTCAAATGCCCAGTTTTTTACAGGACTTCTCTTTGAACTCTTTTTGGGTTCTCCTTCATGGGAGTTGGGTTTTCATGAAGAGCTCATCTTTTACTCTTTTGAATATAAGTATGCAAAGCCCTCGCAGGCTCTCTACAATAAAGCGAAAACTCTATTGGGAAAAATGGGTATTTATCCAGGAAATACCCTTTATGTCGGTAATGATATGCTCAATGATATATACCCTGCGTACAATGCAGGTTTTCAAACAGCCCTATTTGCTGGAGATAGACGCTCTTTGAGACTGAGGAAGGATGATGGAAGATGTACGGATATTTCTCCAGATCTGATTATTACAAACTTGAAAGAATTATCCGAATATATTAGTAATATGAGCAATTAATCTTTTAAAAAAGGTGTTTATTGTTGTTAGTACTTATTATTGCGGGCTGGCAATATTTTTAATAAAACTCTGGTACAGAATGTAATAATTTGCTAATCAGATATTTTGATACAGGTTTAAAAAGGCAATGGTGAAAATGATAATGTTCATGAATGCCAGTACAGGATTTTAATAGATCAATAAACGGGGATTTTATGCCCAGGAATAGGCAGAAGAAGAGTACTTATAATCAAATGAAGATCAAGAATATCGGCTTTATCTCAACACGTTTTCAGGGTACGGATGGGGTCTCATTAGAGACAGAGAAATGGGCAACTGTTTTGAAACAGATGGGCTATGAATGTTTTTACTTTGCCGGCTTAAGTGATTGGGATGCTGAAAGAACCATGATTTTTCCAGAAGCCTTCTTCGATCATCCGAAAGTAAAGGATATTCAAGAAAGATGCTTTAAGGTGTACAGGAGATCATCAGAGCTTACAGGTGAAATCCATTCTGTTAGGAGAAATTTAAAGGCAGCGCTGTACACCTTTGTAAAAAAGTTTAATATAGACCTTATTATTGCTGAGAACTGCCTTGCAATCCCCATGAATATACCCCTTGGACTGGCATTAACGGAGTTCCTTGCAGAAACTGGACTTCCCACAATAGCACACCATCACGATTTTTACTGGGAAAGGCCGAGATTCTTTGTAAATGCTGTTGCTGATCTGATCAATATGGCATTTCCTCCACAACTCCCTTCAATTCAGCATGTGGTTATAAATACGCAGGCGGACAGGGAGCTGAGCTATCGTACAGGCTTGTCTCCAACTGTTATACCGAATGTGCTGGATTTTAAGAAGAAAGCCCCCGGGATAAACCATTATAATAGTGATCTGAGGAGCGTTTTTGGGCTTAAAGAGGATGATCTGTTTATTTTGCAGCCGACCAGAGTGGTTGCAAGAAAGGGAATAGAGCATACAATTGAGGTAATAAGCAGGCTCGAAAACCCAAAGGTGAAGCTCGTTATTTCTCATTCTACAACAGATGAGGGAGATGCATATGTAAAGAGGATAAGAGATTACGCTGAGCATCTTGATGTACCGCTCATTATCAAACCAGAGATAATGGGTGATAAGAGAGGCCGTACATCGGCCGGGAAAAAGATATACACTTTATGGGACGTCTATCCGCATGCAGACCTTATTGCCTACCCTTCTACATATGAGGGCTTTGGAAATGCCTTTATTGAAGCTATTTACTTTAAAAAGCCAATTTTGGTCAATTTGTATTCTGCATATGTAAGGGACATAAAGCCTCTCGGTTTTGAGGTTATTGAGATGGGTGGATATGTAACCGATGGAGTTATAGAGAGGATAAGCTACCTGTTAAAGAATAAGAAAGCATTTAGGGAAGAGGCTGAGAAGAACTATATCCTTGCCTCTCGATTTTTCTCCTATGAGGTTTTAAGGCGTAAGCTAAGAGGTATACTTGTTAATTTTGAGGGTATCGTTGAAGCCATAGAATCTCAAAAGGCTCGATAAAAATCTTATCAGAGAAGATCCTGCCCGATAACAGATCTCTTGTGCATGGATGTCTGAAATCAAGATCAATTCCTCTTTTGGAAACATTTATAAGAGATAGAATAAGTTCTTCTCCGTCAGGTGAATACCTCTCAAGGGCGAAAATCTGGGGATGTAGATTAAGAACCCTCTGTTTTCCCTGTGGATGAAATGCCCTATGTTTTCTTCTTATCTTTATCAGTTGTGTAAGTTTGTGAAACACAAGGTTTCTAACAGTTCCATCGGCTTGAAGCTCTTTGAGCATATTGGTTAGATTGAGTTTTTCTCTATTTATCGCTCTGTTGATTCCCGTTTTTTCCACTCCTTCATAGTAGTTCTGTGACCCAGCTATGGAGTGGTAATAGATAGCTGGAAGCCCCTTCAATGACAGCGCAATTCCCTGAGAGGCAACAAACCTTGAGACCTTGATGTTGAGTGCTTCATCAGAGGCTTGGTCGGATAAGAGGTCGAAAAGAGAGATATTGAGCTCATATGCACTCCTTGTACCATCGACATTGTTTTTATAGCCTACTCTGCCTCCTCTCTTTTGTGTTGTCTTTATCATCTTTTCTATTTGAGGAACTGTTAAGAGGTCTTGAGCAGGCAGGAGCCCTATCCCGTCGTGAGAGGCTGTAAAGTTATAGAAGAATGTATTTTCCCCTGGAGTTTCTAAAGTTTTTGCCCATCGAGAAAGAATACTAGCATCTCCAGTAATAAGGGTGTGTACAGCAAGAGGAGGGAGTGCAAAGTTATAGACAAGATGAGCTTCATCAGTTCCATTTCCAAAATAGGAGATGTTTTCTCTGTGAGGAACGTTTGTTTCTGTGATGATTTTTGCATGAGGTGCAATTAAGTCAAAGATGTTCCTGAAGAGCTTGATAACAGTATGAGTTTGAGGAAGATGGATACAACCTGTTCCAACTTCTTTCCACAGATAGGCAATTGCATCGAGTCGTATTAAAGATGCTCCATGGGCAATGTAGAATAGGAGCACGTCTATAATAAAGAGGAGGACATCAGGATTTTTGTAATTCAAATCAATCTGGTCTGTACTAAATGTTGTCCATAGATTTTGTACTCCCCATTTTGTTTCAAATTTGGTAAGGAGCGGTAGAGCACGAGGACGAAAGACATGGGATACATCTGTTTTTGGTTCTACTACAATGAAAAATTCTTTATATTTTGGATTACCTTTCATAAAACCCAGGAATTCTCTGCTTTTTGCCGATATATGATTAATTACAGCGTCGAACATAAGGGAAAAGTTCTCTTTGATTTCATCAATATTTTCCCATTTACCCAGCGAGGGATTAACCTTTTTATAGTCGATCACAGAAAATCCATCGTCTGAAGAATAGGGAAAGAAGGGAAGGATATGTACAATAGTGAAAACATCCTTTAAATAGTCATTGAGAAAATCAGCTAAAACATGGAGTGGCCTCTTTTTTGAACTCAGGAATCCATCTCCATAGGTGATAAGAACGACATCTTTCTCTGAAAAATGAAACCCTCTCTTTGGAATAGATTTTTGATACTTTAAAAAGAGATTTTGTAGCTTTGAGTATGTCTCTTCTGCAATCTTTTTTCCATAGAGAAAGGTCAACTTTTCTCTAATTGCTCTTTCGTATTTTTCCATCAAAATTATTTTAAGATATTTTCGCGCCTCTGTAAAGTTCTTTATGAAGCCTCTATAAACAATAATTATTATAAAGATATATTTTATCTATATTAGTCCTTTTATAAAAATATAGCTGAATTTTAATAACATTATTTACAATTTTCTTGCAAATATAGAGAATTTGTGATATAAAAAATATATAAGGAGGTGAAGGTTTTTCCAATGTATGAAGCTGAGATGGGATCTGAAATTACTGAGAAGGAATCTGAAATATTGATGATAAAAACTGAAAAGCCTTCATATATTAAAAATTGGTTGAAAAAAAACACCTTCCACCATTCAAGATTTAGTGATGTGGATAGACTTATACAGATAAAAGAGGAGCTTGGGGTAAAAATAAGTCTCTGTTTTCCAACGTTAAATGAGGAAAAGACCGTTGGGAACGAGATTAAAATTATACGTAAAGAGCTAATGGATGAGAGGCCGCTTCTCGATGAGATTGCTGTAATTGATTCGGGCTCAACAGATGATACTGAAAGGGTATCACGGGATGCTGGTGCAGATTTTTACTACTCTGGTGAAATCCTTCCGAAGTATAGTTCCTATCGAGGCAAAGGAGAGAATTTGTGGAAGAGCCTGTATGTATTGAAGGGTGATATTATCTGCTGGATAGATGCAGATATTGCAAACATGCACCCGAGATTTGTGCTCGGGCTCGTTGGACCTCTCCTGGAGTTTCCCCACCTGTCCTATGTAAAAGCATTTTATAAAAGACCGATTCGTAGAAGGGGTAAGTTAAGCTATACTGGAGGAGGGAGGGTTACCGAGCTTGTTGTTAGACCCTTCTTTAATCTTCTTTTCCCGGAACTGACAGGTATCGCACAACCGCTTTCAGGTGAGTATGCAGGAAGGAGGGAACTTTTAGAGAGGCTTCCATTCTTTACTGGCTATGGAGTTGAAACAGGGCACCTTATCGATATATTGAGACTGTTCGGCCTTAATGTGATCGGTCAGAGCGATCTTGTTGTACGAATACATAGAAATCAGAATATCGAAGCTCTCAGATCTATGTCATACAGGATTTTGAAAATTCTCCTGCAGAGGGCAGACGATATGGGGAGGATTGAGATATTTCAGGATCTTAAAGATTCTCTCCAGGTGATTACAGGGGTTAAACATAAATATTCCATTGCAAAGATGAAGGTATGGGGTACTGAGAGACCACCAATGATCTCCATCCATGAGTACAGGGATATGAGGAATATTGCGGTGGATACATCAAAGAAAAAGGATCGAGATGCTTTACAGCCATTGCCCTATACCGCATCCCTCATGTTTCACAAAGACCTCGTTATTCCCAGGTTGAAGGGTAAGACAAAGAGCGCGATTATAAAGGAGCTTGTTGATGCAGGCAGAGAAAGAATACTTGATACAGTAAAGGCTGAGAAGGCACTCTTGGAAAGTGGAGATGTGGTTACCACACCAATAGGTAAGAATATTGCGTTTTTCCATGCATTTGGAAACTTTGTCGATGATATAGTTACTATAATTGGTCTGGCTCCTGATGGTATTGATATGAAGGCATTGGATAATAAACAGATACACATTTCATTTATGTTCCTTGCACCTGAGTACCTGGGTGAGATTTACAAAAGAATGATTGATTCTCTGTCAAAGGTCTTTTCCAGGATGGAACACTTTGAATGGCTCCTTCGCTGTAAGACCCCTGATGAAATCATAGCTTTCTACAGTTATCTTGAGGCTAAGAACAAGATTATGAAGATGCTCAATATAGAGGATTTCCGGAACGTGTATCTGTGATTGAAGGAAAATATTACTCCTCCCCTTGAAATTCAAGTACCATTTCTAATTCTTCTGGAGTTATAACTTCCATACCTATCAAGATTTCTCCTAATTTTTCAGATGTGGATTTTTGTATCTCAAGAGCCTCATTGATATCGTCAATTGTTACCATACCCGATTCCATGAGTATTTGACCCAGTAGTTTTGGCATCTATAACCCCCTTAATAATAAACCGTAATATTAGTCTTTATGTAAAAAAAGCTCAAGTATAAGTATTGGAGGGAACCTCGGTTCTCATTATTATATCCTTAAATTCCCTTTTTTGTAAAACAAAAAAGAGAAAAAGAGTCCTCTTTTTTACATGAACATTCGAGTAAACTCTCTGTTTTTTAAAATCGACATTCGGATAACTATTCAGACATTTCCATAGCCATATAGGGGCAGGCAGGTATACATAGCCCGCAGCCATTACATCTATCTTCGATAAAGTTGACGAACATGCTATCTCTATCATTTATTATAAGAGCACCAGTCGGGCATACAACTATACAGGCACTGCAGTGGGTGCATTTTTCCTCTATTCTTTTTATTAATTTTGATACAGGTTTGAAGGTGATCCCTAGATCTTTAAGATATCCCAAACCGGCATCAACATTTATTTTTTCTCCAGAAATCTCAATTACCAGTGTCCCTTCTTCATCCTGATCAATACGAGCCCTTGAAATATTAACTGTAAGATCATAATCTTTAATAAGATTAGAGATAATGGGCTTGTCTGTAAGTTTTTTTGGATAATGGAGCATGATATTTTTTATTATTTGAGCTGTCATTATCCATCTCCTCCTTCTGTTCTTATTTCAAGGGGCTTAAAGGTTTGACCAGATTCTATTCCTGGAATAGATGTTACCTTCTCAGTTAATAGAAAGGTGCCATCCTCTATCCAGCCTTTCAGGGTTTGAGCGATTTCTCGGGCTATTAGATAACTTGAAAGGGATGCTGTAGGGACTCTCTTTTTTCTGATAGTTACGCAACCGTTTCTCAAATCTCTATAGTTCACTCTTGTTATAATATTAGTTTCCCGTTTTGGATAGGTGCTGAAATAATCAACTACTGGAGCAAAGATATCTTCATCCCTAACAGATACAAAACTGGCCATCTCTTCATCAAGAATGGGTATGGGTATTCCTATGCCCACTGCAAGGCTTACTCCATATCCAAGCATGGATACACCTTTTATATATCGTGTGTTCATCTTTTTCATATCCCCTGTAACTGAAAGGGTTCCTGCGCTTTCAACAGGAACACCATTTTTTCCTCTTTCGGCAGTAGGGTTATGCTGAGTGCCCTCCCAAAAGATATAACCCACTCCACCCCCTAAAAATATCCTGGTTCCAATTCCAATAGTCCTGTAGTATGGATCATTTAATAGAGGACTCAGCTGTCCTGCACTTGAATAGTTAGCATTCCCCATATTGGGTTGCAGGATTCCAAGATAGGTATATATGACTTTATCTGATGTATTTACGGCAACATTGTAATTCTGGTAGGAGTTTCTCGGATTTACCAGATATGCTTGATTAAGGTCCTTTATTTTAATATAGGTTTCGATTTTTTTTCTAGGATAACAATCTGTTCCATATGAGGTAGCTCTGAGAAAAACATCCTTTCCAGCAATTAAATCCTCTATTACATGTCCACCACCATATCTGAACCTACCTGGATGGATCTTATTGGCAGGATCATCCTCGGGTATCTCTGTTGCTCCCAGGTATACATCACTGGCTGCCACTCCTCCATAGGCGAAAACATCGTTTAACCATGCTTTCTGAATCTTTATTCTTGGTGCAGAATGACCAAAATTGAGGAATGCACCGGAGGAGCACATTGGGCCAAAGGTTCCTGTTGTAACTATGTCAACAGTTTCTGATGCCTTCTTATAGCCATTTTCTTCTATATAGGGAATGATCTCTTCGGCTGTGAAAACAGATACCCTCTTCCTCTTGATCTTTTCGTTTATTTCCTGTATAGTTTTTGCCATTTTTCACTCCTTTGGTGTTATGAAATATTTATACAGCAAAAACTATCCATGCTCCATACCATAGACCATCACCTCCCGTCTACCTCTTATATCCGAACTTTCTCAAAAGAGTCTTTCTGTTTTTTATATCTTCTTCATTTTCCACTCCCTTTGGGGAAAAACCATCCACTACACCGAGGATACCCTTTCCCTGTTCTGTTTCACATACGATTACTTCTAGGGGATTGGCTGTTGCACAGTATATGTGTACAACCTCTCTTGTTTCCCTTATTGATGGCAGGACATTTATAGGAAATCCCTCTTTTATATAGATAACAAAGATGTGGCCGGCATTGATCTTTCCAGCTGCATTTACTGCAAGCTTTACAAGCTCTTCATTATTACCCTCTTTGCGGGTAAGACATACTCCTGATGCTTCGTTAAATGCTATTCCAAACTGTATATGGGAAGATGTATTTATCATTGCTTCATAAAGATCTTCAACACTCTTGATAAAATGGGTTTGCCCGATGATGATGTTTGTTCCTTCAGGAACATCTATTTTTATGTTCTTAATCTCCATGCCATCCTCCATGATAGTTTTTTTAATATTATTATATAAAGAGTTATTTGCAAATAGAATTTTGTTTTTTGATATTAAAAATACTATTAATATTTAGAAAAAGTTATCTGGAATAGAATATGATAGCGGTAACAGGCGGTGGCACTGGCGGACATACTTTTCCGAATATTTCTGTAATTGAAGAATTAAGAAAGCGAGGTCTGCAGGATATTATCTGGATAGGAAAGAAGGGTGGAAAGGAGAAGTTTTGGGCAGAGAAAATTCATGTGCCCTATTATGGCATCAAGACGGGAAAGCTGAGGCGCTATTTTTCGATAAAAAACTTTTTTGATATTTTTGCTATTATCATAGGGTTTTTTCAGTCCCTTCTTCTTCTTTTAAAGCTGAAACCTGATCTGATTTTTTCAAAAGGTGGATCTGTTTCAGTACCACCTGTACTCGCTGCATACATTTTACGGATTCAAACCATAACCCATGAGAGTGATATAAATCCAGGTCTTGCAACAAGGGTTATTTCACGTTTTGCATCTTCTGTTTGTGTTTCTTTTGAAAAAACAATAGACTATTTTTCTAAAAATGAAGTTTTTCATACAGGGAACCCTATACGTAGAGTTATAAAACAGGGAAATTCTGAACGGGGAATGAAATTTATGAACTTTAAAGAGGACCTTCCAGTAGTTTTTGTTTTAGGAGGAAGCCTCGGTGCTTCATCGATCAATGAGGCTGTTTGGGAGATGTGTGGGAAGTATGAGCTATCATTCAACCTGGTACATCAGTGCGGAGAGGGTAATTTTCGCAAAGGTTACTCACAGAACAAAAGGTACAGACAGTATGAGTTTTTTATTGATGAAATGGGTGATCTATTAGCTGCATCTACTATAGTAATCTCGCGTGCCGGTGCAGGTGCTATTTATGAGATAGGATATATGAAGAAACCCTCGATTCTCATCCCTCTTCCAAGAACAAAGTCCAGGGGTGAGCAGATTGAGAACGCAAGATACTTTGAAAAAAATGGAGCATCGGTAATTATAAACGATGAGCATTTAGATTCTGAAATCCTCTTTAAGACTGTTACTGGGCTTCTGGAAGACAGTTCTCTGCTGAGCATGATGGGCCAGAAGGCAGGAAAATTGTGTAAAACAGATGCAGAGGGATCAATCGTTGATATTTTAGAAAGTTATATGAAAAAGTAGTTTTTCCTTTCTTACAAATATTATTATATTCATCTAATAAGATTTGAGTATCTGAGGAGGTAAAAATGATCGATTTAGAAGAGCTTTTAGGAGATGAGGCAAAGGATCTTCTTGAATATAAATGTAATACTGTTTCAAAAGAAAGCCTCCATCTTCCTGGTCCTGATTTTATAGAAAGGGTGCTGATTTCTACAGATAGACCTGTTTCAGTATTGAGAAACCTAAGAGCTGTATTTAACAACGGAAGACTTGGAGGTACAGGATATCTATCGATACTTCCCGTTGATCAGGGAATCGAGCACTCAGCAGGCAGTGCATTTGCAGCAAATCCTATATATTTTGATCCAGAAAATATTGTCAGGCTTGCTCTTGAAGGTGAATGTAATGCCTGTGCTTCCACACTTGGGGTTTTAGGGTCTGTGGCAAGAAAATATGCTCATAAAATACCGTTTATCGTTAAGATAAATCATAATGAGCTACTAACGTATCCTAACAAGTATGATCAGGTTCTTTTTGCCAGTGTTGATCAGGCATTCAATTTAGGTGCTGTTGCAGTAGGAGCAACGATCTACTACGGTTCAGAAGAATCAAGCAGACAGATACAGGAGGTAACACAGACCTTTGAATATGCTCATAGTCTGGGTATGTTTACAGTTTTGTGGGCATATTTGAGGAACAGCGCCTTTAAGACGAAGGAAGAGGATTATCATCTAGCAGCAGACCTTTCAGGTCAGGCAAATCATCTCGGAGTCACTATTCAAGCGGATATTATTAAGCAGAAGCAGGCAGTATGTAACGGCGGGTACAGGGCAATCGGTTTTGGCAAGACAGATGATAAAGTATACACTGAGCTCACCTCGGAGCACCCCATAGATTTAACAAGGTATCAGGTGGTGAACTGTTTTATGGGAAGATCAGGAATGATAAATTCTGGTGGCGCTTCAGGGAAAGATGATATTGCTCAGGGTGTGAGGACTGCCGTTATTAATAAAAGAGCAGGCGGCATGGGTCTTATTTCAGGAAGAAAGGCTTTTCAGAAACCAATGGAAGATGGGGTAGAGCTACTCAATGCAATTCAGGATGTGTATCTGAATAAGGATATTACTGTGGCATAAATAAATTTGTTATAATTTTAATACCTTTCCCATTATGATAGCATTTTCACTTTCCTGAGGATAGTAGTTCTCTATTATGCCGATAACTGAGAATCCAAACTTCTTATAAAATAGAAAGGCCTTTGTATTTGAGGGTCTTACCTCCAGATAGCAGTATTCAGCGCTCCTGGTTCTGGCATTATTTATCAGTGTATTGAGGAGAAAGGTTCCGAACCCGTGATTCTGAAAGGGCGGGCTTATTGCAATATTGATCAGATGAATGAGCCTTGTATAGGCATTTTTTGTATATAGAAAGTTGAACTTATTTTTTAATAGATGATAGCCTCCATAACCGATTATTGTTTTTCTCTGTTTAAGGGTAATTACATAGTTGTTGATATCTGAAAGTATGAGCCTGAAATAATCCTTTGTCCATGGATGCCTGAATACCTTCCTCTCAATAGATATAACCTCATCCAGGTCTATTTCTATCATAGTTGAGTAGAAACATCTTATTTGCATTTTTATGATCTTTAATCAGAGAGAAGTATGCTACTTATGATACCAATTTTTGAAATAGTTTTCGAGAGTATGGAGAATTGCATTCAGCAGGATTTATTTTTTAAAATAGCCGTCAAGTTTATTCAGCTCATCAGTCTTTAGGATTTCCAGAACATTTCCATCTTTCGCCAGAAATCCAGAGGCAATGAGTCTTTCGATTTGTGATTCAACCTCCCTGTCTGTTGCGTTAACCTGCATCGCAATATTTTTTGTAGTTTCATTATAGTTAAGTGAGTCGCTGGCTCCGACTTCACCAGCTGTTTTTGTGGCTTTTCTGAGATCGTTTAAGGCACTTATAACAAGGGATTTTATATCCCGCTTTGCGAGATCTCTTATCTGGTTATCCGCCTTTTCTAACCTCAAACAGAGCTTTTCAATTATGTTCATTGCAATACTTGAGTTTTTACTTATCATACTGATAAAGCCATTCCTGTTAAAGGTAAGAAGTTGACAGGTATCTATGGTTGTTGCTGATGCAGTTCTTACTGTTTGTCGTATTATCGCCATTTCACCAAAAAAGTCACCCTTATCAAGAACCATAAGGATCTTATCAACATTGTTAACCCTTTTTGTTATCTTAACTCGTCCCTTCTGGATAATGTGCATAGTATCTCCAGTATCTCCCTCTTTAAATATAACCTTTCCTGCCTCGATAACCTGCCCATACTTCTGAAATAGATTTATCTTCTCCATTACAATGCCTCACTTAAACATTCTATAAAAATATTATAGTATAATTGTCCCATATTTCCAAATAATTTATTGATTTTTTCTTTAACTGCACATACCATTTCTTTCATGAGGATCTTTAGGTTTGCTATCTTTTTCATAATTATGTTCAGTATTCTATATCACAGAGAAGCCACAGGGGCCGAAAACGCTTATGATGTTTTAGTGGATGTAGAGAAGGGAGGTAGTGAATCAGCATTGCAAAAAGCTATAACATTTTATCAGAGATATATTTCACCCCATGATGATGCAAGATGCCTTTACTATCCTACATGCTCACAATTCTATAAAATTGCCTTAAATAAATACGGATTTTTATGGGGTTCTCTGATGGTCATAGACAGGCTCTTTTACAGAGAGAATGAATTCTCAATGAAATACTACATTTTTTTACAGGATAAGAATAGCCATTTTGACCCTGTATATCACAATTATATTTTTAATAAAGATGATTATTATAGATGAAGAGATATACCATATTCTTGTTCCCTTAACATATCGTTATCAGTACACTTGATAAAGGGCAATCATCCTATTACAATAAATCTTTTAGCAGCTTCTACCGGGATGAGAATGGGAGAATGCCAAGCTCTTAAAGTGAGCAAAGTTCATAATGAGTATATATCGGTTCATCATAATTGGGATCGTAAATATGGGTTAAAATCACCAAAAAGAAATTCATATAGAGACGTACCAATACCTCGAAAAACATTCGTATACTTATATAATTTAATCGATATATCCCCTTATCAAGATCCACATGATTTTGTTTTTTTTGAGAGAGATAGATCAACTCCTATACGGAATGAAAAAGTTCTTAAGATGCTTTATAAAGCTTTCGAAAATATAGGAATATCATCTGAAGAGAGAAAAAAACGAAACGTAAGTTTTCATAGTTGGAGATATTTTTATAATACTAATTTCCGTGGTCGTATACATGATTCAAAACTACAGAGGCTGACCGGACATAGAACAAATAAAATGACTGAGCTCTATACAAGGTTTAATATTGATGATTTTAGGGATGTAATAGCGATCCAAGAAGAGTATTTCAGCTAATTTCATCCTGGCAAGGATTTTTTATCGAACTAATAATATTTCATTAGCTATTCTCAGACTATTCTCATTTGATAATTTCCTAAATAATTCTCCCAATTTTGTTTCAATAGCTAATAATGCTCTTCCTGCATTTTGATTATCTAATCATAACAAAATTGCTCAGGTTCTTGCGCAGACTTTTTTAAGGCACTTTTGAACTTTGGCATCTAGAATTTCTTATTTTTATAAAAATATTTTAAGATAGAAAGTAAACATAAAACTTACACTTTTTCTCTAATAAGCATGTGTATTTTTGCATTACTAATTCCTATCAAAGTTTTATTATTAAAAAGTTATAAAAACAATAAAAAAGTATAAAAATAAGAAAAAAATCATAAAAAAGTATTGACAAAATTGTGTGTATGTACGATATTATCAAGGAAGGCTCTGTCATTTTTAGGTGAGAATACCTACCCCGCGGGGTAATGACATTGCCTTTTCTATTTATATAACATATCCTTTCTTTTCAAATTGTGTTCTTAAGTCTTTTATAAATACTAATCCGAAATAATTCCTTTCTTGATTTTGTGCGTCAAGTCCATTTCCAACAAACTGCATCATAATAACTTTCTTTCCAAAGGGCTCAATCTCTGATCTTGTGGGGACTCTTCGATATACATTTATATCTACTTTTTTTCCTTTCTTAATAATACATTTTTTAAAACTTTTGACTCCCCAATTTATAATATATGCAATTATATCAGCTAATTGTGTTGCTGTCGTTAAATCTGAATGGACAAAAAATGGTTCTGGGATAATGTTTTTGCTTCTTTCTCTTCCTATTGCAGTTTGCCTAAAGTATTTTCTCATTTGCCTTATTAATTTTTCTGACTGTTTTTTTTCAGTTTCATCAAAAACAATAATTCCTTTTTCGTTATCTGATATTGATTGTAAATGCCAATATATTCTTTCAAACAAATAAGCGTAATCTTTTCTTAGTTCCGATCCTTTTGTTATTATTCCATCCCTAGGAAAAACTGTACCAAAGACTTTTATCTTAAATTGATTGCATAAATCGAGCAATCTTTCCACATATTCAATTGAAGCCTGAGCTAATGCAGACAATTCATCAAATGTTATATTTTCTTTAATTTTGTTTTTATGATATAGACTCCTTAAAAGTTTATAGCGGTCATTATCATCTATTGTTACTTTTTGAGATGAAAGCTTAAACATTCTCTTGCTTAACAAAACTGAACCTTTTGGTTCCCATTCATTTAATGTCGTCATTGCTAAAATTTTTCTTTTTAAATTAACCGCGCTATTAATGAAATTCCATAGAACATGCTCTGATATTCCAACACCAGATCGAACCATACAGGGAGTATTTCTTAAATCCTGTCCACTTTCATCGATAAAATAAATCACATTTTCTTACCTAAATGACTATAATTTTATGTTAATTTATTTGCGTCAACAGTATAATTACCTACTTTCAATTCCCTTAAAATTTCGTTTTTCCATGGACCAGGGTTATACTATAGTTTGTACAACACACCTGAATAATCTGAAAGCATTCCAAAATTTTCAACTTTTCTATTTAAAACTAAAACATATTCTCTTCTAAAAGCACTTTATTAACTTCTTCAGAAAAATCATTAATGAATTGTCTAAGGTCTTCGAAGTCAATCTGATCAATACAAATATCTTTTATTATATCTACTTCAAATTCATCAACACTATAAGGACGAGCAATCGGCCAATTATCCAAATCTTTGCCTACAGAAATAGCTACGGATAACAATTGTCTAGCTCCAATACCATTTCTATTAGCGTAATAGAGGTCAAGTATATTTCTATTTATTTCATTTGCAGGAAGGCCTGATACATTAACATTATCTAGCTTATCAAAGCAGATATAATCTGGTGTTTGTAACTTTATGTTTTTAAATTGTGTAGAGTATTTGTTATGACAATCGATATTAACCCAATCTCTTATACACACACAATGAATGTCTGTATCAAGTTCATTTTCACATCTGAATACATATGAAGTCCCTACTCTTTCCTCAATTCTTTTAATATTATTGTATGTTTGTGATAGCAGGCCATGGAATATATCAATATCGTTTTTATTTATAAAAAATAAATCAATATCTTTTGGATTTCGATGGCCAAAATAAAACTCAGTCAAAGCGTATCCACCTCCAAGAACAAAATCAGTTTCATTAAGATTATCAAAAAAATACTCTAAAATATTGAACAGCTCTTTTGATATAATATTCTTTCTTTCAGGTAACATTTATTAACTTTTCTATTTCATCGTGGCCAAGGATGATTATAAAAATAAATCAATATTGCATTTAACTCATTATAACCAAACTATCTCCACAACCCTCGGTTATTTTCTTTTGGCTCTCTGTGGGTTTTTAGGCATCTCTTTTGCCATTCCTAGCTAGAATTGAATTCACTGCGGGCCAGAGTCATTTTCATCGAAATATGTATAGTTAAAGATTTTTTACAAATTATTAATAATATTTATATCAATTTCATCAGGAATATTCCAACTGATATAATCAGATAACTTTTTTAAATAATCGTACCTAGATTCTGATGGTATTTTTTTTATATTCAACACACTTGCTGCAAATTGTTCTATGAAACCAAAATCAGAAGATTTCATTGAATTTGAAATCCGTTTCTCGCATTTATCTTTAACAGCTAATTTATTTATTTCAATTTTATTGTGTCTATATAACAATTTGTTTATTAAAAAGAAAATGCATATAATAGGTATTGCTATTACAAAAGATATTAATATGCCATTAGATTTTTTACTAGTAAGGAATGTATATTTTTTAAATATTACTAGTGCAATTATTTGTATTAAAGAAGCTAATAATATTAACACAAAACCAGATATAGCATCAGCCTTTTGCTTTGCATAAGAATCAACTTGATTATATGAAAAACTCGCAAATGAATGCGAAGTTAATAAATTATGAATTTGTTCAGGTTTTAATAATATTATACTTTTAATAAGAAATATTGACCCGACAAAACCTATAATGGTAGCCAATAAAGCAAGAAACTCTCTATATAACATATATATTCCTTAAATTCTAAAAATATATTGCTAGGTCCACAATTATGTAAAACTTTTCTGTAGTAGCCGAAGCCGGTTCGAGCTGAAAAGCAAATTTACAAGAAGAACAAATGCAGGTAAAAAGATAATCTATAGAAATACGGTCAGTTTAAGCAAAGATACAAGGCCCCCGAGCCAATTACACCATAAATCATAGCTATTCAGTTAATTACTAAAATTTTTCTTTGTTACAATACAAGTAGTCGTCCATCTATCTTTATTTTTCTTTCCCCGAACCTGTAATGCTATATGTACAAATACATCATTAGGATGATATGATATTCTCTCAACAGTTATAATTGATTTAGATTCTAAATATTTTGTACTTTTGCATATTTCTTCAGGTTCTTTAAACTCAACAAGTTTCGCTTTTGTTTCAGGTAATCTATTGTCACATTTATCATTTTCAAATTTTATCTCGAATGGAACCCATTCGGATAAATAATGTAAATGTTTTTTATATTCTAATATCTGAATGAAAATAGTTGGTTTTCGCACACGTACTTTTGAAATGTTTTCCAATTCTAATCTGATTTTTAAATGTTTTTCTTCTTTATCTATCCACTTCGGCTTAATTCTTAAATTAATTCTTTTAGTTAACTTTTGATGAATGAATACTCCTAAACCTGCAACAATTATAGCCAGTACCGTAAATATATCTTTTATTATTGTAAACAAATTAGCATACTGGTTGAAGAAACACATAAAATACCCTTTTATTCATAAGTTTTATTGTGACGATAGGAAAAGTCAAATTTCTTAATTTTTCCAAAATATACTTCATTATATCGTCTGATTTAATTTCTTAATAATTCGTAAAAATAACCTTTTCCTACAGTCTCGTTAGGCAAAGTACTGTGCACGACAGTTTACCTTTTTCCCTGAATATAATTAGCAAGTTGTTTTAAATAATAAGGGTCATATTTAGGGATATGAATGTAAAGATCATTTGTTGTTAAATACCCTATTATTGTATTATTTTTTATAATCATTGGAGGGTTAATACATAGATTATTTCTTGCAGAATATAATCCAATTGAAGAACCATATAGACTAAAATCATTCCAAATTGAATATAACCCAAACTTACTACCATAATTTCCATACTCATTAAAGAGTGATTCAGAATGAATTCCTGAAAAGTTGATAACTCCAAGATATGTATTATCATTATTTTGAGCAAAAACCAAAGAGCCTTCTAATATTTGCATTAATTTCCAGTCAAAAATTACAGCTTTACTTAATGGATTATCTAATTCGCCTATTTTATCTTTAAGACTGTTGTAGGACTTTTCTATATCCTGTTTACTTTCTTCTAAATCACTATTCAATGATTTTAGTTTCTGATTATGATCCTGTAGTTTTTCTATTTGAATACTTGCATCTGCTAATTGTTCTTTTAGTTTATTCAGCTGTTCTGATAATTCATGTAACCGTTTCGCTTTTTCATCTTCATTTCTAATTAATTCCAATTCATGATTCAATTCATTTACTTTTATTTGAAGTTGATTAATCAGTTTTTTTAAGCTACTATGATTTTCTTTAACGGTCTGATATTCTGATAAAGAAACACATGAAGTTAATATGAATGAGATAATCGAAAGGCGAAAAATTAATAGTAAAAAGTGTAATATTTTGTTTTTAGGGCCATTTTTAAGCATTTTAAAGCTACCTTGTATTAAATACATATAAGTATACATAATATTTTACATAACGGTTAATTTTATATCTGAAGCGATAGTCTCAGATAGAAGATGTTGAACGAAGCCGCTGCTTTAACTCATTTATATCCAAAACTCTTCCACAACCCTCGTCTATTTTCTCTTGGCTCTCTGTGTGCTTTAGAAGTCTATTTTACCATATACATGAAATAACAAATAATATTAAACCCACAACAAGAAATATAATATGTAAGCTGACTAGGAAATTGAATCTCTTTGGATTTGAATATGGTTTTGTTTCACCAATTTTCTTTATTAAATCATCAATAATTTCTTCTTCCTTCTCTTTAGTTATTTTGTCAGGCTCTACATATTTTAACTTTTTTATAACATAAAAACTATAATCAACATTAGCTAATTCCCACTCGCTCCCCCAAGATTTTAAAACCCTTCTTACAGTTAAAATTGCGACAACGAGTGATAGTACAAGAAATATTAAACTTGATATAGATACCATTTTTATATTTCCAATATATTTAGCAATGCTTGTACTAATCCATAACATTGAACCAATTACAACTGTACTAGTCCATTTAATAAAGTCATTTACTCCTTTTAGATATGATTTTGCAAGCTCTTCATGTTTTAATTTTGCTTCCTCAATGTCTTTCTCAGTGATATTTTTCAATTTCATTTAATGAAAATGACCTTTTTCTACAGTCTCGTTAAGCCAAGTTATAAGGCATTTTAATTTTCTTTTCCTAGAAATTCATTGTGAATTAATTTTAATTGAGTTTTAATTTCTATGAATAACTTCCACTTTTGACACAACATTATCCATAATAAATTACCAAGGGTAATGATTATTACTCCTAGTAAAAGGTTGTCAGGAACTACTTCTTGTTCATCATTCATTACATTTAAAAGTGCATTTGACAGTATAATAATACCGATGATACTTATTATTATCACTCCAATGATATTAAATATTGTAACCTGTGAAATTTTAGATTTCTCTTCTCTCTTTGTAATTGGCTTTGTAATCGGACGCTCTAATTTTCCCTTTTTAAAATTATATCCGCAATCACAAAAGATTGCTTCATCAGGATTTATTAAACCACAATTTGGACATTTCATAATATCCTCCTTTTCATTAGATTTTAGAAATTATTAATAAATAAGGATCTTCTCCAAATTTGATGCTGTTATCTGACTATATACAAGTTGTAATTTCTTTGCTATTAATGAGTTATAATATCATAATAGTGATTCATAATTTGTATGTGAAACAACATGCATTCGTGTAGATAATAATTAATTCTTTTTATATTAGAGTTTTATAATTAATAAAGTCATGTTTTAGTAATGAACTTCTCTTGGTTAGTATACATAAGTTATTTAGTACTAGATAGTCCATATTAATTAGATAATACAATTCACGGTAATTTAATATTTTAGAGCAATATGTTTTAAAATTCTTGCACCTAAATTGGAGAAGAGACAAAAATATATAATTAACGAGATGCAATTTAACTTTACTTTTTATATCCACATTGCTGAAATTAATAATTTTTTTTTATCATTCACCAACCTATAATAAATTTGATCACAATCCCCATCTATTTTCTCTTGCTTCTCTGTGGGCTTTTAGAAATTTTTTTAGAGCAACCGAACCGACTACACCGTGTTGTGACTGCAGGAAAAGTCCAATTGCTTAAGTTTCCAAATCATAAGTCATTGTATTGTTAGATTTAATTTCTTAATAATTCGTAAAAATGATCTTTCCCTACAGTATCGTTATATGTTATTATGCCATCCTTTTTCTCTGATGAACTCTCACATTTGCCTCATTATGAATCGGCATTCCTATGTTCCTCATATATAATTCTCAAGAAATCAAAACCTTTTGCTAAATATAAATTGCATATTCTATCCGCAATCTTATTTTGGTCTTGATCATATAATATCCGAACTATCTCTTGGATGTCCTCTTTTTTGTATTCAGGGAATACACCCACTTTGAGCATCTCAAGATAAATTTCGCCAATCTTTGCTGGTGTTTTTGCAACATGTTTCGATAGATACTCAATGAAAAAAGATGTATTAAAATCTGCTTGGATATATTTTGCTGATAGTTTGAGCCAATCTAATGCCTGTTCATCTATTTCATCAATCAGTGTTAACCATTTTGAAAGGTTTGAGATTATCTTTTGATATTCCGAATTTTCTTCATTCTGCGATAATAATTCAAACAATGCTTTCCAAATGGGTTTTACTTTTGCTTTTATTTTGTCAGTGAGTTTGTCCCGTAGCCTCCAGAAGAAGCTTACTATTGATGAAAGTTGGTTAACATTTTTATTTTCGATTAATTTAGAGATTAGGCTTGAGTTATCGTTTAACCTTTCCCAATCTTCTAAATAACCGATACATATATGCTGAACAAGACGTTCTGGGATATGAGCATCACTAAACTCAGTTTGTAGTGCTTTAGTATAATGGCCATTTTCTCTAAGCAGAAAGTAAAGATCCTTATAAACTATGGAAGAATAGAAAAGGTACCCTGTGAAAGCAGCTTTCCAATGAATATAATTATCTTCCAAAAATATCTGATTTATTTTATCGATCACCCATTTTTTATCGAGATAGACAAGGTTTGCTAAATATTTACCAAGTGTTACTGAAAATTCGAGAGAAGACTCAACTTTCCGGTCAAGCCACTTATCAAAATCTTCCTTAATGGGTCTAACCCATCTTTCTTTTTTCTCACTTTTAAATAGACGAGCACATCGAAGGGAATAATTTATCATTGCAGAAAATACCTTCCCTTTCGACGAATTCAAAACTGAGGTTACAAGGTCATTTGTTTCAGAAAAATCAGACTCTGTCTTTTCTGCAAGAATCAACAGAATCTTTTCAGCTTTGGGTAAGAGTTTAGCATCAAAAGCATGATTATCATCTTTAGTTCCGTCATCAATAAGATCTGCCATCTGAGAGATAATCCAGTTTCCATAGTTGTAACTTCCTTCCTCATTTTTTTCATTCCAGAAATTATCCGACTCAACTATTTGGGACATAAAATTCAAAATGCCCCCCCAGGTAAAGTCTTTCTTTCTACGCCAAGCTTCATTCAAACCCCATAACAATGCATGCTGGTATAAACGTTGGACTTTTAGAAATGGCTTCATATTATTTACAAATTTCTCAGGATTTTCTGAGACACAGTTTCGAAGAGTCTCTGAAAGCCCTTCTTTAGATGGTTTTCTCAAGCCTTCTTCTTCCTTATAACTAATAAGATATTCTGCTATCTCCTTATTCGATTTATTAAAGAGTTCAACTTTTTCTATTGGGCTAATAGTTCCAGTCCAACTCTCACTCCAGAAGTTGAAACCTGGATGATCGAGTTTTGCCGGATTTATCCGCTGGTATTTCTCATAAGATAATATTACATCTGGCTCTTTTGTTTCTAAAAGAGCTGAAAGCCATTCCCTTTTTCTATATGCTAGTATCTTTTCAATATTCTCTTTGTCTTCTTTAATTTCATCTGGGATGTAATATTTTTTAGATTCAATCCACTTCAGTACCTGTGTTATCTGTTCTTTTGAGAAGGAAGAACAATTAGATTTAAGTAATTCATATAGTTCGTGTTTCAGCAAATTTTCATCGAGGGGATTACCTTCCCAATTCCAAAATAACTCATTCAAGTCTTTATAATGATAATTAATTATATGAAGTGCTATTCTTTTAAATATGGGATGTTCTTCTTTTAAAAGATCATTTATCTCTTCTTCTATTCTGCGGAATTCAGAAAGTTCAAATATGTCCCTAACAAAATGGACTAGCTGGCATTCGTATCGGTCAGGAAAATTTGTTTGTGGATGGCTTTCAATTGTAGGAATCCAGATATTATTAAATTGAGATTTATCTTCATTAATAATTTCGAGCATTTTATTGATGGCGATTTTGGCTGCTTCAATACCACATAATTTTGCAATTGCTGGTGTATGTTTTTCAAGTGCCTCATTGAGCCAATATTCGTCCATTACCGAAGTATATTTGTCCGTTGTTTCTCTATTGGTCTTTTGATATGTAAGTATCACATCCACCAATTTTAAAACGAGTTCCATAGCTTCACTATTAATCAATTTTGGAAGAACTGTTCTGCTGATTTCAGAAGCAACTAGTGTCGTATCCCACTTTGACTTTAATGTTGTCCCTATAAATTCAATATGTTCTTTAGTTATCTTTTCTATTGGAAGTGTAAAAATTATTTTTACAATAATCCAATCTGTTCTGTAATTCTCAATCCTGTCACCTACTTCATTACGGAAATTTACTATTGGATTAATAATATCAAGAAAAATCTCTGTTATTTCATCAGATAGATTCTTGGTGTTTTGTGAAGCAACATTCTCCAAATAACCGAGAACATTCCAGTATGGGATAGTATAATATCCTTTTTTATCCGGAACTTCCTGCGGTAGGGGATTGTTGCCTGGGCTAAAAAATCCTTTTTCCTTTAAAGGTATCAACCAAGGGTACGGATTTTTTGAGGAGGCGAGTTGTTTAAAAAGATAGTTTTCTTGTGGTTTATCGTTTTTTATAATCTGGAATATTCTATCTGCTCTGTTTTTTTCATAATTATTGGCAACATCTTCAATCTCTTGATACGAATCATATAGATAGGTCGATGTTTGATTTATTTCACTATTCCAGCTTTTAATAACCTCATAAAGTTGGCTGTAACCTCTTTCATCTTTTTCATAGTCCCTAACCGAAATACCCATCGAATTGTAATAATATTGTTCAAATTCAAGAATATTATCCTCTCCCTTGTAAAATGGTAGAAGGATAAAATGTTTTAATTCCTTTTCTTTATTAGAATCAAATTTGGTTATCAAAAAGTCAAGTAATTCGAATTCGGACATTCCGTATCCAACGAACAGTACAACATATTTATCAAAAATCTTTTCAAGAAACTTCCTGAATTGTGGATCATTGTATCGCTGGATATACTGGTGCACCGTAAAGATAAGTGAATTTTTATTCAAAATCGAACCATGAATATGATAAAGCTTGGTTCGATCAATATTTGAAGGATTAAAATCTTCTTTCTTATATACAATCTGTTTATAGTTGAATTTGCTATCAAAGTGCTGGTCAGCATTTGTTGTAATAAAAAGCCCTCGTAGACCATAAATCTCATCATAAATATTTTGAGATTTAAGGAGCTCTTTATCTGCTTTAAGAGATTTTTCAAGTTCTTCATAGAAAATATCTTCAAAGCTATTTTGTATTAATATATGGTGACAAATGGTGATAGTTTTCTTATGGTCATTATTTTGAGAAAGCATTTCTTTTTCTTTGAAATTTATACATGAGGAACCATCTTCCTTTTTGGTTGAAAAACATCTATTAACAAGATTCTTTGCAAGTTGACCCCAACCCATACAACCGATTATTCGTGAAACCCCTGCTCCAATGAAAATAGCAAGAGTTTCATTATTTATGGCCTCAATGATCTCGTTTGGGACAAGTGGTATTTTGTCAATCATGTTATCTCTTATACATTTTCCTTCTTACATTTTTAACTGTCATAGATGACAGACGTCCTCTGGGTGCAATTTCATATAACTCGTTCACATCCTCATTGCAGATATACTACCTTTAGCATAGATTATTAATTTACTTTCTCTTCACCCACCCGATAATAAACTTGATTACAACTCTCGTCTATTTTCTATTGGTTCTCTATGGGATTTTAAAAATCTATCTCGCTGTTCTCATTATAGCCGAGCTTGAAAGGTACCAGCACCATATACATACTATTAAGTAAAATAAGGAACTCATTCTATTATCTAAATATAATTTTCCCTTCAAATGGTTTAAGAAAATCAGGAGCAGACTCAGATGTATAAATCACACAGCTTAAATTATTTTTACCAACTGATATCGAACGCCAGCCAAAGTTTGAAACATAATTTGGTATTGAATATTGTGTTTTATCTTCATTAAGATGATAATCTAAAAGATTAAAATAAAAGAGCATATCCAAGTTTTTTTTCGTTTTAGAATCATATTTATTTTCATATTTTTTTAAATGATCAGCTGTTATGTCTACTATATTTTGAAGTGTTAGATCTTTAGGAGTATACAATATAAATAAATCGGAAGGTCTTTTAAATGAGTTGCATTTCAATAATTCTTCTTTATATTCTTTATCCCTTTGACGATTTTCATCCATAATTTCCTTAGTTTCAAATTTTGCATCTTTATAAACCACATCTGGAGGATCATTAGTAATTGGGATTAATTCATTCTCATTAAATTCAATATGTAAATTTGCTAAGAATTCACGAACAACCCAAAGCTCTCTTTCATATTTGTTTTTATTAGAAAAGAATGCGATTATCTCTAATATATCTTGCTGATATTTTTCGATAAAATCTTTGTTATCCATTATTATTCATTCACCTCTAAGAAAATAAGCTCTCAAGAGCATACACTTATTTACAAAAGTCGCGTCCCTATTACGCATAATCATTCTGTGCAGTTACGAACAATACAATATAATAAACCATCTCGAATTCTTAATTTTAATATTATTCACATGGTTCATATGTTTCGGTATCCAGCTTTATTATACGCCTCACCTGGATTTTGTTAACCCAACCAATTAACTTATCATAAGAGCTTTTAACTTTATAATCTTCTAATCCTCTTTCAATTATCAAGGCTCTAGAACCTGGAAGGAGTTCACCAACTTTTTGGCCTCTGCCTTGGGAAGTTTGTTTTTCCCATAAATTAATTCTCACATTATTCAATACCCAAGACTCACTCCTTCCATATTCATTTGCTAAATATTTTGCAGAATGAAGCTCTATAAAATTTTTACATTCACCTGCCAATGATATAAATGCTATTAAGAATAAAACAAGCAAAATAACAATAGCTAAGAATGTTTGTTTATATATTTTTTCAACTCTTTTCATATTAAAATCACCTTTTTATTAAGATTCAAGGTACTTATTTAAAACTGTCCATAATTTTAATTCACTTTTCATATCTACATTACAGTTATATTTCTTTCAACCTCTGCTATTAAACTTGACCACAACCCTTGGCTGTTTTTGTTTGTTTCTCTATGGGCTTTTCGAATCTCTATTATCATTCATATGTTTTTCTTTATATTTAATTCCACCACCCAGCCTTTATAGCCTGAGTAATTAATTCATCTAAAGCTTTTTTATCTGGAATACGTGCTTGTCCCCTTTGAGGTCTTAACTTACCATCAGGATCTTTCCAAATAAATCGATAACCATGATCTTCGCTACCATCATCATAGTGATAAATACATTTTTGAAAGAATAATGTCCACTCTCCAATTGTTTCATTTTCAGGAACTTCATTTAATACTTCAACATTTGCAGTCATAATAACCTCCTTTAATTACTCTAAGTATCAATAGTCTAACTTATAACTTTGGAAACCCAGGTGGAGAAGGGAACCCTCTTTGCATTGGCATCCCTCTGCAATATTTACATAACCCATCATGGCTCATAAAATCATACTCCGAAATAAATCTCCCACAGTTTGAGCATATGAAAGTTTCCTTTTTGCTGTTGTATTTTTCATTGATTAATAGTTGTCTTGGTAATTGTACCCCTCTCTCTTTAAAGATTTGCTTGATAGCCTTAAATGCCTCCTTCGAGTATTGTGTACTATCGTTCTCTTTCCATATTTTAATTAGTTCCTCTGTGTTCTTAGATTCCATATTCTTGACGATCTGTTTAAAGAATTTGCGATTCATAAAACTTCCTCTTATTGAATTATCTGTTCAATTACTCCAATCAATGGTAGTCTTGATCAGGTAGTGGGACCAGATAATGTAAGGTTCTGGTCTTTATTTATATTAAAAGTAAGTAATTACGGGTAAGAGAAATCTATTACAGTATATATGCTTTAGAATTTTAAGGAATCTGATGTGAAAATCACGCCCAAATACCAATCGCTCCTTTCATTGCTGATAACAAAAGTAGGACTAAATGAAACAGAAATAAAACCATTAAAACGTCCTGCTGTTACACCCGAACTAATGAAAAACTCTGCTATTTTTTCTTTGGTTCCACCAGTTACATATGCATATATTCCAAAGTCTAATAAAATGTCTGATTTATCCATTGATCCTTTTTCAATAATGGGTTTTGTCATTAGCATAATGCCTCCAATGTTTGGAACAACCATTTCATCGTCCGGCCTGTTGTTCCCCCAAAAATATCCTATGCCAACAACCCCAATCGCCACATTAACATCTTCAAAAAAGCCTTCCGGTTTCTCCTTAGTTGCTTACTTCATTGTTTGCGACAGCATAAACAAGGCATATAGATAAGAGGAAGAATAAAAAAATGTAAAATAGTATTTTTTTCATTTTCTTTTCCTCCATATTTGGTATTTAATTTTGTTACCAACAAGGTGCAATATTTTATATCATTCCAAGTTAACTCTGAAATATTTGTGTATGTTAAAAGTGCAAATATTAAGGATGTGTTGTAAATTACAGCGGTCTATTTTTTATCAAGTGGGTGCACATTAATGCTTCGTGCTATGTGGTGTGTAATTAGACCAGATGCAGATCTTCGTTTTCTAGTCTTGTGAGTTAATAATGTATTGTGTTTTTCTTAATAAATTTGAATATAATTTATATCTTATGTTTGCCTCCTTTATTAAATCTTAAGGCAATAAATTGATAATGTCAAATTTTTATACTATTTAAATTTAGATCACCCATATTTATAATAATTGCCAGTTCACAGAAAAACATAAGGCAATTATTCCTACAGCAGTAGCTCCACTTTTCTATAGGGATCCGCCTCTGATCTATGCTTCTTTCCCATCCGATGATAAACGTCACCAGGTTGTAGAATTTGATCGATGTTGATACAGTAAATATGATTGCAATGGGAGTATTAATCATTTTTAACATTTGTATTTTTCTTTTTTCGTAATTTGAACTTTATTAGTTTTTCAATTAAACCTTTTTTTGTAGGTATTTTTTTTCCCTCTAAATATTTACGATATAGATGAAGTTCATTGATGTTGTCATACCAAAATGTAATTTCTTTTTTTGTGTCCCATTTTAGCTTTTTATCTTTGTTAACAATTTTTAGCAGATCTTCAGTTATTGAACCATAATTCTTAATATTAAAAATATGATTAACGTATAGACTATTTAATATGTCCCTTATTTCTGAAGCACTAATTTTTTTGATCTCCATATATCAACCTTTATGTTATTATCCTCAGTTCTTTGCTATTTTTTGTATATATAGGATGCTCTTAACAATAAATAAAATTATAATTCTTTAAAATAAAATGTTAGGGTTATTCCATTGCCACGCAATTATTTCCTTCAAAACCATATTGTATGATAATGTTTTGATCATCGACTTCAAAATATGTAATGCACCATACTTTTCGTACAACCGGTTCTTTAGTTCTTCCATAAATTCTATTTCCAACTATGGTATATGTTGATTCAATGAATCTCGGTGATTCCGAATATTCTTCATAGATATAGACGGTATTACCATTGGGCAATTGGTATGATCTCCTTGGATATCCCCAGCTGTCAATTAATCTGTCAAAAGATTTACCAATCCAAAATTCACATTCTTTTCTATATCCTTCTGTAGTAGCACATCCAATAAAGATAATAGTAACTATTAGAAATACTATAAACGATATAAATCTATTCATTATAAACCACCTTTTTTATAATAATTGCTTATTCTGTAAAAAAATAATAAGACAATCTTACCGGCAGTAATAACTCCACTTATTTATTCTAATATTATTATAGCATTTTCCATTATTTCCCAATTAATTATACATTCTACTGAAATATTTATCTATACAATATTTTAAAAATAATATATTTGTATTATTAATGAATATTTTCTCTTGTATCTCAGTATAAACTCTTATATATATTCCTATAATAATGTCCTCAATACTTAAAAGGATTTATTTGAAATTAGTATTTTTATTTATTTTTTTCTCTCCTACACTCCTTCTCGGAGAAACCGATTACGATTACGGAGTTTATCTCTATCGAACTGGAAACTATCAGGCATCAATTTTTGAATTAGAGAGATTTACCTACTACAATCCAGATAATTTTTATACACCCTATGCTCAGTTTCTCACAGCACTATCATATGCTAACAAAAGCCAGTATAGCAGGGCCCTTTCCCATCTTCGCGGGATAGAACAGACTGTAGAAAAAAGTCCTCACAGAGATCTTTACTCGAAGCTTTTATATGAAGCTGAGTTTCATATACTGAATATTCTTTTCAGGCAAAAACAGTTCATTGATTTTCAAGTTCAAAGAGAGAATATACTTTACAACCAAACCGATATGGATGATGATATCAAAGGATATATAGATTCCATGTCAGTTGCTGTTAGTATATATAATATGCAGTGGGATGAAGCACTGGGGAATCTTGAAAAATCTGAATATATTCAAGGTGATGTGAGAAATCAGCTAGAAGAAGGGCTAAAAACTACACTGGAGCATACGGAAAAGAGCCCTGTTATTGGGGGCCTTTTCTCTCTTATTCCGGGATTTGGTCATATGTATGCAGGAAGAGTGATGGATGGAATGAGAAGCCTTTTACTAAACGCAACATTTATATCTTTAACAGTGTTCAGTTTTAAGGAAAACATGAACGTTCTTGGGGGTGTTTTTTTAGCAGTTGAGGGAGTATTGTATATCTCGAATATATACGGCGGTGTAAATGCTGTTCTACAGGAAAATGCGCGTTATGCCATTGAAAGGAGAGATACCCTTTTAAAAAGTATATACATCCCTCCACTTGATATTCTCACCATAAGAGAGGAATTCGACTTCTGATGATAGCTCATGATGTTTTCAGTTATGTATGTGCAAAGGGTCTTGGTTTCTTTGAGGACTATATTGAAATTACCAAAAATACATACAGCAATTATGATAATGATGTATACAACAGAGAATATAGCATCGAGATGAGAGAGGGGAAAAGACCAACATTCCATTCGCAGGATCAATGGTTCGATGAAGATGAGTATTATGCAGATTATGTGAGTTATAACAACCCAGTTAAAGGGAGGGTTAGAGCCATAGAGGTTCTTTCCCTCTACTCAGCAGAACCGGACTGGGGCATGGATGAGGGAATGAAGCTATCACCATTACAGATACTGACAGGTGGAAGTCTTGGGTACAGGCATTTACGGTATGGTCTTTTTTTTTTTCAGGGCAGGTATAGCTCATAAAAGGGCCCTTGCTTTTACCCGGCTTGCAAAAAGGGCATTCGATAAGAAGGATATGTACTGGGGTATCCGCTTCTCCGCCAGGGCTTTACACTATATAGAAGATATACTTACTCCTTTCCATACAAAACCCTTTCCCGAATGGTTTTTCTTTGAGAGACTCTTTCACATGAAGGATCTGTATTTTATAACCCAGAATTATCATTTGAACTTTGAGAGATATATTGCATACCAGTTATGGCATGGTAAAGGTCCCTTTATCGAGACCATAAGGGAAGCGAAACCTGTTGTTATATACAATTTGAAGAGGGACCTTTTGAAGGCCTCAAGAAGGGCAAGGGCTATTTTCTATCCACTCTTCAGTGAATGCAGGTCTTTGTGGCGCGATACCATGGAAAAGGGCTCGGTCAGGTTCTCGAAAAGAGACATAGTGGAGATTGAGCCTTCAGCCAGATTGATAGAGTACACTGAAAAATGGCTCTATCTGGCATCGGGAATTGTGAAGGGCTATATTTTGTACTATATAATTCCCTTCGTAGAGGTTCAAAGGCGATGAAGATTATAGAGCTTACCTTCAGGGAAAACCCTGCTGAGTTTACTGCCGCTTATATAAAAGAGTCAGGGTTCAATCCTTTTGAAACTCTTCTTGTATCTCCAACTGAGAGGTTTAAAAGCTATTTTGCTTCGTATCTGTTAGATGTATTGAAAACCAAGGATATTATATCACCAAAGCTCATCACAATGGAGCGACTTATTCAATCCATATTAGCTTCAAAGGGTGTTCAAACTGCCAATGACGCACAGAGATTTACCATGTTCTCAAATGTATGTAAAAATGTAAAAGAGATTGAGGAGATATTTCCTAAAAAAACCTTCGAGAATTTTTTGTCTTTTAAGAATACAGCATTACGGTTATTGAAGGTATTTGATGAGCTCAATGGAATGGAAATTGATATTACACATATAAATGAAAATTATGAGAGATTTGACTTTTACCATCTCTACGGGAGACATTTCAAGGTCTTTCAATCTATTTACAGGAGTTATAGAGATATACAGAAGGAGCTTGAAATCTATGACAGCAGCTTTTTAATTCAAAATGTGGCAGAGGAGGATATAGAGGCATTTTTTAGCGATTATAAAAATATAATTCTTGTGTCCCCTCTATCATTAACTAACTTTGAAAAAAGGATTTATGATACTGTTAATGAAAAGCTTACTGTAGTTTATCAGGATACAGATGAATATGACTTTTCAAAAATATTGACCTTTAAAAATAAACATGAAAGGAAGGCCACAGAGGAACAGGCATGCATAAAATTTTTTACCGCTTCATCAAGAATGGATGAAGTAATGATAGCCCTCTCCATTATACGAAGAGAGATTGAAGCCGGGACAAGGCCCGATGATATTTTGGTTTTAAATATAGATTCGAACTTTTGCGAAATGCTCTATAAGTCCCTCGAGTCCATTGGAATTGCCTCAAACTATTCTGAAGGCATCATGATAAAAGAAACGTCCCTTTTCATCTTTCTTAATCAGGTTGTTGAGTTTTTTAAATCGGATTTTGATTCAGCTATCTTTTTAGAGATACTGAGGAATGATTTCTTTGTTGAAATTGAGCATAGTAAAGATAATGTGGGTAATTACAAAAATCTTAGAAATGAGATAATACGCAAAAGAGTATTCAAACTGCAATCACTGAAGTCGAAATATATCCAAAAAGATCAAAAAAGGAAAAGTGCCTTTTCGCTTTTATACGGTATATATGAATCAAAAAATTTTGAAGAGCTTCACAAAAATCTGAAAGCGCTTTTTTCATATTTTGAGAGAAAAAAAACTTACGATTTCTATGCTACAAGAGACATTGTCTTAAACTCGGTTCTTGAGCTATCCGATTGTACTCTAGATGTTAAGGAGAGACCCTTTGAAATTCTTTTACAGTACATAAAATCAAAACGGTATCCTCTTTTAGGCTCATATTCTCAGAGTCTCCAGATTCTTGGACTGCTTGAAACAAGGGGGATTGCCTTTAAGGTGGTGATTGTTCCAACTTTCAATGAGGGATTTTTTCCGAAACAAAGCATCGACGATCTCTTTTTGAACTCAGAGATGAGGTTAAAGCTCGGACTTTCAACGTTGCTTGACAGGGAATCACTGGAATTCTACTACCTTAAAAGGGTGATTGATGTTGCTTATAGGGCATATTTCATAAAGATTACTGACAAAGCAGCTGATTTTGATGTAGAAAGCAGGTTTTCTTATCTTATAAAAGGCTCTGAGGATTATCCAGACTCCCATATTTTGCCCGTACCATTCTCTGGGAAAGCCGTACCCTTCCACGAAAGATCAAAACTTGCTTTACATAAGACTGAGCGATTCTCAAGACTGGATATAGAGAGATTAAAGGTATGTGAAACACAGTACTATATTGCAAAGGTTTTGCAGATTAAAGATGAATTTAAATTACGAACAGAGATTGAAATGGATCTTTTAGGGCAAAAGGTCCATGAACTTTTTAAACAGTTTTATAAAGATATGGATTTTGAAATCCTTCCTTCTTTCTCCATTTTTGAAAAGAGGTTTGATGAACTTTTTCAAAGTTATCTTTATGAAGGCCTATTTTATACGAATGAAGAGGTGTTACTTAAAAAGATATTAAAGACAAACCTGAAGGAGGCTTTGAGAGGAGATTGGATGCGCTTTCAGAAAGGGTACAGGGTATGCAAGGAACATCTTGAGAAAGAGTTTTCAGCAGGGATTGAAAGGGGAGAAAAGAGGTATGAGTTATATGGAAGAATCGACAGAATCGATCGTACTCCAGAAGGTGGCTTTCTCATCCTTGATTATAAAGCAGGTCGTGTTCCTGAAGCAAGAGATCATTTTGAAGAGGCTGGCTTTAAAAAGATACAGCTGGGATTCTACGGTTTACTCTTTCATAAAAGCTATCCTGATGCTTCAATTGAGGGGCTTGCATATTTTGATCTTAATAAAAAGAGAGATTTTGATGTAATTGTAAGTTCTTGTGATATTGAACATTATCTGGGTGGATTTGAATCCTATATCTTTGACTTTTTGGATTCATTCAACGCCAAGAGTACGCTTTCCTTAACAGATGACTATGATAATTGCAAGTATTGTCCATATTACAACATATGCAGGATTTATGAAGAATGAATGATGTAAAAACTCTCTATAATCCATTCTGCTCTGTTGCAGTTTCTTCTTCTGCCGGAAGTGGAAAAACCCATGCACTTACAACAAGGCTAATAGCCATGCTTTTGAGTGGAATTAGGCCGCAGGAAATTCTGGCCATCACCTTCACAAAACTAGCGGCAAATGAGATAAGAAAAGGCCTGTTCCGTCGTCTTTGGGCAGTTGAGAGCGGTGATAAAGATGATATCTCGATCCTCTGCGAGATCCTTGGAGTAAACGAGCGCACCCTCAGAGTCAAGGTCGGTGTATTAAAAAAGTATCTTATTAAGCATTTCAGCCTCCTTCAGATTTCCACAATACACAGTTTTTTTGCAAAGATTATCAGATTTTTCCCAAAAGAGACTGGAATTATTGTTGACCTTGGTGTAATAGATGAAAGTACAAAGGAGAGGTTTTTAGCAGAATCTTACGAGAAATTTTATGAGCTTCTGGCCAAAAACAGCATCCTCCTTGACAGGATACACGATTTTCTAGAGAGTTATATGGAGGGGAAGGCGAAGAGCGAAGGAATAATAAGAGAGATCTACAGACAGGTTGATTCAAAGTACTATATTCTAAAAAAAAGTCTCGATACAGAAAAGAGGGAAAGCAAGAGTATTCAAGAGGAGTTTTGGAGAAAGAGGCATTTCATCGCCTCGGAAGATATGGTGAAAAAGATCAGCTTTCTTTTAAGTACAGTGTCTGGATATCTCGATGAGTTTGGCAAAAATAAAAATCTTTTTTCATTTGTAAAGGGTTTACAGAGTTTCCTTAAATACAGGAACCCAAAGGCATTGTATGAACTTCCGGCATTTAAACGAGAAGTGGATGGGGGACTGATCCGTTACCTCGAAAAGATCTGTAAAACTTTAGAAGAGGGAAGGGCCCGCCAGTTTAAGAGTGCCTTCTGGGAGGTGAGAGATTCTCTTTCTAAATACCTCATGGCTGAAATGGACTATTATACAGATACATGGTTTGAGATCTTCAGAATAATTAACACCTTCTATGGAGAAAATAAGAGGAGTTTGCAGCTCATAGATTTTACGGATATTGAACTTTTAGCACTTGAATTTCTCACAAGGCTTGAAGATTTCGGATACCTGGATTATAGGATCGATGCAAAGATAAGATATATTCTTATCGATGAGTTTCAGGATACTTCAGAATCGCAGTGGAGTTCTTTAAAGTATATTGTGAGAAATGGGTTATCGAGGGGGGGCAATATCTTCTATGTGGGAGATGTGAAACAGGCAATATATAGATGGCGTGGAGGCGAACCATACCTTTTCGAAGAGGTGAGATCCGATCTTGGGATCTCAAAGAAGAGTTTAAGGTACAACTACAGACAGAACTCACGCCTCCTTCAATTTGTGAACTCCCTTTTTATAGAGATTAAGAATACGCTGCTTCCTGATTTTGAATATGAAGAACAGCTTTTACCAGATGACAAGAGGGATAAAGATAGAGGATACATCCTTATTGAGCAGCATGAAGGTAGAGAGGATCTTTTTCATACGATTATTGAGAATATAGATGCCCTGCAGAGAATGGGAGTCAATCTGGATGATACTGCAATCTTGTGCAGAAAGAACTCTGAACTTGAGGAGATCGAAAAGCTCCTGCTTGAAAGTAAGATACCATACTCATCCTCTGGAAAGAGCAGGCTTTTAAGGGATTACAGTGTTATGGATGTGGAAAATATTCTGAGGCTTGTTCTTAATACCGATGAGGAGATTTATCTTGCAGCCCTTTTAAGATCCCCGATCTTTCAATGGGATTACGAACAGCTACTCTCTTTAAAGGATAAAAATGGTGATTTGACATTACAGAAGTTAAAAGAGGTTGATGGAAAAATCTTTTACAAGATCAATGCACTGATAAATAAATCGCATTATTTGTCGCCTTCAGATTTTATCAGAAGGGTATATGAAGATCTCAACATTCTTCAGATCTATGCTCATAAAAGAGAGGTGTTGCTTGAATTTTTAGAACTTGCATACACTTTTGAGCAGAGTTATGATAATATATCCCTTTTTGATTTTGCGAACTACCTGGAGGGGAATAGGGATTCTATACCTCTCAAAGCAGGTGAGCGCGGCATTACAGTGCAGACGATTCATGCAGCAAAGGGACTCGAATACCATACTGTAATAGTGCCCTTTCTGAGTCAGCCGTTTAAGTTCAGACTTGATGGTTCTTTTATCTTCAAGAGAGATAATGAGAAGAGGATCGAGCATTACGCAGTTGCGCGTTCCTCCTATGTCTCTTATCTTGCCAAGCTTCGTGATCTTTCAGGGATGCTCAATGAAACAGACAGGAACTACAAGATCGACGAGTTAAATATTCTCTACGTTGCTCTCACACGGGCCCGTGAAAACCTTCTTCTTTTTCCCATCATTTCAAAAAGGGGTGAAACAATCGGAGATATTCTCATTCATTGCCTTGATAAAAGCTATAAGAGAGGGGAGGGCCTCTATTTGAAGGAGATGGGTGTGATTGTAAAAGGTGATTCTATGCAAAAGAGGAGAGTAAAGGTTTATCAGGGGATAGAGCAGGAAGAAAGGCAAAAGCTACGGAAGCAGTTACCAAAAACTGAAGAAGGTCCTTTTATTGATATAGAATCCAGAAGAATAGGACAGTTGAAGGGATTGATATTCCACAGAGCATTGGAGGAGATTAGGGTTCCTGTTGCTGATGAAAAGGCAATCTCTGATATTTTAGAGAAGGCTCTGGCACATGAAGGTATGCCCTATACACAGAGAGAAAGAATGAAGGCTTTCGAAGATGCAAAGGTCTCTCTCTTAAATGTTATTACGGATGAGCGGCTTGAAAAATATTTTAGTGCTCATGCTTTTTGCGAAGTAAGTTCTCTTTCCGCGGGGTATGTAAACCTCCTGGGACGAATCGACAGGATCTGGATGTCAGATGAGATTGAGGTGATTGATTTTAAGACAAATGAGCTATCGAGCAAAGAAGAGCTCAATTCACTTATTCGGAAGTATAAAGAGCAGGTAAAAGCATACTGTATCTCTTTAACAAAGATATATCCTGCCAGACCTGTAAAAGGCTTTCTCTATTTTACTGATGCTGAATTGAATGATAGATATGTTTCAGTTTTTAAGGAGGAGGTATGATTATTTCAGTAGTTCAATTTAAAACAGAAGGTGTTGAGGATATTAGAGGGAGAGGCCTTTCTTTTATAGAGGATGCATTAAAAGAGGGTCCTGATTTGGTTGTTTTACAGGAGCTCTTTACAACCATCTATTTTCCTCAATATAAGGATGAAGACTATTTTCAGCTTGCTGAAGAGATTCCGGGGAAGACTACAGATGCAATCTACAGAATAATCAAGAGTGCAGATGTGGCTGTAGTAGCACCAATTTTTGAAAAGTATGGGAGTGAATACTACTGCTCTGCAGCAGTAATTGATTCTGGCAGCGGGTATCTAGGTACCTACAGGAAGCTACATATTCCTACTTTTAAACATATTCATGAATCTTACTATTTTAAAGGGGGTAATCTGGGACATAGGATATTTCAAACAAACAAGGCGAGCATAGGAATCATGCTCTGCTATGATAGACACTTCCCTGAAAGTGCAAGGATTTACGGTTTAAACAATGTGGATATAGTGATTGTCTCATCAGCAACTCCAAAGAGTTCGGGTAAAGTCTGGTTTCTTGAGCTACAGGCCCATGCCTTTTCAAACTGCTTTTCCTTAGCCTGTTCGAATCGTTCAGGTACTGAAGATAAGATAGAGTTTTTAGGAAAGAGTTTTATCTGTAATCATAACGGAGAGATTCTTGCCCAGGCAGGTAAGAATAGTAATGAGATCATAACTGCTGAAGTAGATATTGAAGCCGCTCGAAAAGCAAGAAATGAGTCTGTATTTTATAAGGACAGGAGACCTGATCTTTATAAGGGGATATCTCGTTAGAGATTGTCATTAAAGGCATTTGGCTTTTAAAGGCCTTTTACCTTTAGTCGAACGAGCCCCCTCCATTGAGGCCGAAGGCCTCAATTTGAGCGAAGCGACGTGATGCCGAAGGCCTCAATTTGAGCGAAGCGACGTGATGCCGAAGGCCTCAATTTGAGTTGCAGGCAAATAGCCAAAGCAATCTATTTATAGTGTATTCCGATAAACTCCTTAACAGTCCGGGCAATCTGTTCTGACTGTAATCCATAGAGACCGAGGAGTTCCTCATAGGGTCCATTACTTGCAAACTGATCGTCGATACCTATCATCTTTACTTGAGCAGGAGTTCCTTCCCTGGCAAGAACTTCAGCTACTGCACCTCCAAGCCCGCCAATTAGGTAGTGCTCTTCCACTGTAACGATCTTTCTGGTTTCTATTGCTGCCTTTAAGATAATATCCTCATCGATCGGCTTGATTGTGTGAATATTGATCAGTCGCACATCTATTCCCCCTTTCTCAAGAATTTCTGCTGCATAGTAGGCCTTTGAGAGAACAGTGCCTGTTCCAATTATGGTAACATCCTTTCCATCCCTCATGAGTACAGCTTTTCCTATTTCAAATTTATAATCATCCTTATTGAGAACAGGCATCTTTTCCTTTCCGATTTTAATATATACAGGACCCAAATGTTCAGCTGCTGCGTAGACTGCTCTTTTAATTTCAGCAGGGTCCCCAGGATTAATAACTGTTACACCAGGTATGGTTCTGATGATGGCAATATCTTCGAGGGATTGATGAGTTGAACCAAGGTCTGAATAGCTTATTCCTGCACACCTTCCAACAACCTTAACATTCTGCCTCATATACCCGAGATCATTTCTGAACATCTCGAATGGGCGTGCAGTTACAAAGGGAGCAATTGCAACAACAAAAGGTATCTTCCCTGTTGTGGCCAGACCTGAGGCGAAGCCTATAACCCCCTGTTCCATTATTCCAAACTCTATATGCCGCTCGGGGAACCTCTCTTTAAAGGGGCCCATACCTGAACCGCTGGAACTGTCAGCGGAGAGTGCCAGAACGTTTTTATATTTTTCTCCAACCTCTAGAAGCGCTTCTCCAAAGGTCTTTCTTGGATCCTTCATCTCACTCATACACCAAGCCTCCTTGCCATTTCAGCCAAATCTTTTTCGGCCAATGCAATCTCCTCAGGGGTTGTCTTCCAGTAGTGGTATTCTGCCCTGTCTTCAGCAAATGACAGCCCTTTTGACTTTACTGTATTGGCAATAATTACAGAAGGCTTGCCCTTCTCAAAGGGAATAATTTCTGCAGCTTCAAAAATCTGCTTTATGTCATGACCATTGATCTCTCTTACACTCCACCCGAATGCCTTCCAGCGTTCATCAAGAGGTTCGTAGCTCATCACCTCAGTGGTTCTTCCACTGATCTGCAGGGTGTTTCTGTCTACAAATACAAGAATGTTGTCAAGTCTATGATGACTAGATGCAGAGGCAGCTTCCCAGTTTGAGCCTTCGGCAAGCTCCCCATCTCCCATGATGACATAGACCTTCGAATCAAGACCATCCATCTTGAGCCCCATAGCCATACCACCTGCTATTGAAAGACCGTGGCCGAGAGCACCGGTATTTGTCTCTATACCGGGAATTTTATACATGTCAGGATGCCCTGGAATTCTTGATTTCAGAGAGCCGTAGGTATCGAGTATAGATTCGTCGAAGAATCCCCTTTCAGAGAGCACTGCATAAAGAGCAAGGCATTTATGCCCTGCGGACAGAACAAGCCTGTCTCTCTCTTTCCACTTCGGGTTTTCCGGATCTACCCTCATTATCCTGAAATATAGAACAGCAATAATTTCTGCAATAGACATTGCCCCTCCAACATGTCCTGCCTTTCCGGCCTTTATCATCCTTACAATCTTTTTTCTTATATTATACGAAATCTTCTTGAGATACAGTTCTTCATCATCAGTCAGTGTGTGCATTTATTCCTCCATGTCACTATTTTGAGTGTTCTTTCGCATATTCATAGATCCTCTGTATCTTTGGTTCTGATCTTCCCCCTGGAGTATACTCTGATTCCATCCAGATTTTAACAAGGACCTTTGCAAGTTCAGCACCAATGGTAAATGCTCCGATTGTCATGATGTTAGCATTGTTGCTTTTTCGTGAGCGCTCTGTAGAGTAGGCATCAGAGCAGAGTGCTGCATATGCACCCGGTACCTTGTTTGCAGAGATACTCATTCCAATTCCTGTGCCACAGAGTAGAATGCCTCTATCATGTTTTCCACTGGCAACAGCTTCAGCAACCTTGATGGCAACATTGGCATATACAGGATCATCACTTCCATAGTCTTCCCATTCATAACCGAGATCTGTCAGCTGTTTTTTAACTATCTCTTTCATTTCAGATGCGTTTGGGTCACATCCAATTGCTACCTTTTTCATTGCTCTTTCCTCCCAGATAGGCGATGAATTACGAAGTAAACATTAACAATAATTTAACGAATAACAAAGGAAAACTTAAAGTGGAAATTTTTTAAATATGATAATCTATTTTCTGTTAGGAATAATGAAAATATCTATGATCATATATGAGCAATAGTTGAAGTACTGAGTTTGGGAGAGGAAATAAAGGAGTTATTATTTTTTTCTAAGATTTAAAAGGAAGTTAACTGTGAAAAATAAATTTGGAGATTTTTATTATAAAATAGCATGAGATATCGTAAAAGAACTCGGCAGGGAAAATTAAAGCGAAATAATTACACTTTATGAGCTAACGCCTTCTGTTTTTCGTAGGCAAAGAGCTCGTCCCGTTTAAGGGGTCCTTCCTCAATCTCTATCCCGAGGCTTTTCGTAAGGGCATTTACAATAGTGTTTTTAAACTGCTCTTTATCTGGCTTTTTCCCCAGCTCTTCTTCTATTGAGGTCATTGGCTCTAAAACCTTGTCTTTAACCTCAGGTGGAACCCAGATAACCTTGAAAAGCTCATCCGTTTCAAGTTTACTAAGAAAACATACGGCGTTCACAATCGCTAAGTTCTCTATCTCAGAGATTATAATACTCGCTATCTTTTTCCCTTTCACCCGAACGCTTCCCCTGTGCTTGTACCAGGCCTCATGAACTCCGAAGCTCTTAAAAGTTTCTGAAAGAATCTCCCCTATCTTTCTATATTCCTCATCTATGCTTTTGAAAAATCCTTTCTCATGAACCATCTGCAGGGCAACTGTACTATCAGGATGGACAAAGAGCAGGGTTCTCTCCCCTGTTACAATAATATGTTCAAGGGATGGGACATCGGGTTTAATCTCATTTATCAAAGGAGCAAAGTTGGTGAGTGCAATTATTGCTTTAGCGCCACAATCGTTTAATATATGAATTATCTCTCTGCCTTTATACATGGTGTTAAATGGGACAGCAATAGCTCCTATTTTCTGAATCGCATAGAAGGAATAAACAAACTCAGGGATATTTGGTAGCATAATAGCTACCCTGTCTCCTTTACTGATGCCCAGCTCTTTTAGCCCATTAGCCACTTTATTCACATTTTCATTTAGCTGTTCATAGGTTATTTTTTTACCCTCGAAAAACATGGCCTCCTTCTTGCAAAACTTCTCTGTTCGATCTTCAAGGATCTTCCCCAAACTCAACCTGTCAGCCACTTATTTTTTCCTCCTGAAAATATGTTCAACCTGTATCCTTTTCAATGAGCCTTTCATCTTTATAGCCATCCCTTAGCTCTTTTTTAAGAACCTTTCCCGTAACGTTTTTAGGAAGCGAGTCCCTGAACTCCACGAATTTCGGAATCTTATAGGGAGATAGTTGCCCCTTACAGAATTCGATGATCTCCTTTACATCCGAACTTTCCCCTTCTTTGAGAACAATAAATGCTTTAACTGCCTCTCTCATGCTTTTATCAGGGACTCCTATTACGGCTGCATCCCCAACCTTAGGATGTGTGAATAGAATCTCCTCCACCTCACGCGGGGAGATGTTAAAACCTCCTCTGATTATAATATCCTTCTTGCGATCAGTTATGAATACATAGCCCTCTTTATCTTTATAGCCTAAATCACCTGTATGGAACCAGTCATCTTTTATAGCATCCCTTGTCTCCTCAGGAGCGTTGTAGTATCCCTTGGTTATCATATCTCCCTTTATGACGATCTCCCCTACTTCCCCTGCAGGCAGTTCCTTGTCTTCTTCGTTAAATACTTTCACCTCCACACAGGGCGCAGCAGGGCCTATAGAGCCTGCCTTAAAGCCCTCACCCGAAGGGTTAAGACATACTCCTGATGTGGTTTCAGTCAGGCCATAGCCCTCATTTATACGTGTCTGGAAGACCTCCTCAAACTCTTTGATCACCTTCAGCGGAAGGGGCGCTCCTCCAGAAATGCAATTTCGGAGTGATTTAGGAATAACTGTCTTTCTCGACTTACTGATCTGTAGGAGGTGGATGTACATAGACGGTATTGCAATAAGTACAGTGGCTTTTACCTCGGTGATATTCTTAAGAAGTTCGGTCGGGCTGTATTGAGGAATCAAACTCGTACTGCAACCAAAATAGACTGAAGGTGTTAGTACATCTGCCATAGCATAGACATGATAGAATGGAAGAACTCCTACAACACGATCCTCGGGCCAAAGTGGAAATACCTGTTCCACCCATTCAAACTCTCCAATGAAGTTATTATGGGTGAGCATTACCCCCTTGGGTTTACCCGTTGTTCCAGATGTATATAGAAGCACTGCTGTATCATCGAGGTCTACTTCCGAAGCTTCGAACTTACGGGATGATTTAAGCATCAATTCCTTTAGTGATATAGTCTCTGCCTGTTTTGCCCCTCCACGCCCTGATCTAGGGTAGCTAGCAACCTCTATGTCGTAATTCTTAGCTGATTCCTTATCCACACGTACATCAGCCCCTGCAAGAATCCCCTTCTTCTTTACTCCCTGGACTACCACCGTATCCTGCAGTTTTTCTGCAGAGAGGAGGTACTTTCCAGCCAGTCTGCCTTCGACAATTGCCGATGGATAGGCCAGAAGGTCTGCTGCTTCCCCTTCAGGATTAGATATAAGTCTCCATTTTTCTGCCATTTTTCACCCCGTTTTTACCTGTTTCGAGATATTCATTAATCCCCATTTCTCATAAGAATCTGTAAATGTAGCGCTTGGGAAAACCGCAAACTATCTGAAGGATATTCACTTATCTGACTAACACTTTTTATGAACTGCTTCGAGAAATTCGTCAACTCCATCAGTCTAACATTTATCTTAACCGGCTTCGAGAAATTCATCAACCTCGTCGAAGAACTTAGCCTGAATCTCCTCAGATGGTGGTGGTGTTAAATAACTAATTACTATATAAAGTATCATATTGATGATTATCGTGGGCATCACTGGATGCATCCCAAAGAACAGAGGACGATAGATAAGACCAGCAATCAGGTATATGAGCCCTACTAAAGTGCTGACGATGGCCCCCTGTCGGGTCCCGCGCCTCCAGATTATACCTCCCACAAGAGCAGGCCCCCACTGCGCAAATCCCGGGATAGTTACATCTGTAAGGTATAGAGCCATAGCCATAGGATTCAAGATAGATATGCCAAGGCTGAGAAGAACAATACCGATGAGAGAAAACCGTGCCCATCTGATTATCTGAGTATCTGAAGCCTTAGTCTTAAAAAGGCCCTGGATGAGGTCTTTAGAAACAATTATACTCGAAGTCAAAAGCTGAACTGCAGCGGTTGAAACTGCTGCTGCAATAACGCCCATTAGGACATATACTGAGAACCAGCTCGGAAGGTATTTTGTAATTATTGTTTGGACTATTGCATCAACCGCCTCCTTTCCTGTAACACCGGGCATAATGTTTGGAGCGATGATAGAGCCCCATATAAAGGGAATAGTGTAGAAAAATAATCCTCCAAAGATAAATATAAGTATCGGGAACCATTTGAAAAGTATCTTATCCCTTGCAGTCATCACTCCAATAACGATATGAGGCCAGCTAAAGCCCATCAAACCAACAACCATTGCCCCACCTACCATTACAGGTGTCCAATAACCCTGGGGTCCTGGGGTACTCAAAATCTCTGGATTATTAATCATCAGGTTCTGTGCCGCTTCTGTTAATCCACCAGGCAGAAATTTGTTGGTAATCCAGATGAGAGAGCCAAGAAGAGCAGAAACATAAACTGCACCTAAAAATATATTTACCCAGGCCACTATACGCATCCCTCCAAGCATTACCAGTATCACCAGAAGTGCCACAGTATACAGAGCCCCGATTATCAAAGGAAGCCCTGTAAGTGCTTCGAATCCAAGTCCCACACCCAAAGGCTGTATCCCCACATAAGGCACGATAAATGCAAGTAGCATGAGAGAGAGGATAAGACGTAGAAAGGGGGATTCGTACCTCTCTGCTAGGATTTCGACTGGAGAGAGGTACCGGTTCAGCCTTGAAACAGCCCAGAGCCTCGGTCCGAGAAACATATACAGACCTGCAAAACCCGCAACAGATCCCCAGATCATATAGACATAAGCTGGACCATTTATGTAGAGGAAACCAGGATAACCGTAAAAAGTCCAGGTGCTGGATACAACAAAGAGGACGAAGAAGAACATTACCACAACCCCGATTGTCCTCCCTGCAAGCATAAAATCTTCAGCTGTCTTTGCCGATATCCTGTAACCATATGCCGCCATTACCAGAATGGCTAAACCAAACAGCGCTAGAATTAAAATTGTCATATCTTTCCCTCCTTTTTCAAAACCCTATCTGTAGGGCCAGTACTTGAAGAAATAGATCAAATAGGCGATCAGCCATACCCCCACCATCACGAATCCAGCAAAGAGGGGCAGTGTCATCCAGCCGAATACGAGGATCTTTTGGGTGAAATATCTAGTAACAAAGAGCATACCTACTATTGATAGAAATAGAATACCCAGAAATATTCTTCCAGGTGTATGCTTGAGCATCTCGCGCATTTTAAATACCTCCTTTTGTATAGCTGATTAGGAATCATGGTACCTGTAAGTTCCTGAAATGTCAATTGAAATAAGACGAATTAAATGATTATTTAGCTATAACAAATTCTCGTTAATATTTAAATGTTCATATTAGTTCCTCAACTTATTCTATCTAATTTGATATTTTTAGTATATATTAGCTTTTAAACAGGAACTAATTGGATGACGGATTTTAATCAGATTAAAGAAGCAGTTGTTGAAGCAAAAGGTATTCTTTTAGGGGGCAGGATAGACAAAGTATGGAATCTGGATGACTATACTTTCCTGTTTGCTATATATAATAAAAGAACTACATATTCCCTTGTAATATCGGTTTTAAAAAGATCGAAACGCTTTCATCTTGTTTTCGACACCATAAAAAAAGACTACCTCTTTACATCTTTTGTAGTTGATATTTTTAAGAGTCATCTGTTAAAGGGCAAGATTTTTCATACTGTTCTTTATGAAGGCTTCGTTGAGCTGAAAGTATTCCGCCAATATCATTACACATTAATCATTGACTTTCGGACCTGCAATATCATTCTAATTGATGATAATGCAAAGATCCTCTTTGCTCTTCACAAAAGATCGCTGCCGGATCTAAGAAATGAAGAAATTTATATTCATCTTGCTACTGATGATAAATCAACTTCTTCAAGTTTGCCGATAAATGAAGCTCTATCGAGGGAGTTTATAGCTGAAAGAAATGATATCCTGAGAAGGAGTTTTCTTAAGATCATTAAAAGTGAAGAGAGAAAGGTGAAGAGATTAATTGATAAGCTTCTTATTGAAGAAGATGAGATAAATAGAAAAGATCAATATAGGGAGCTTGGTGATTTGATAAAATATAACCTGGGCCTTATTCCAAAAGGTAAGAGTTCTGTTTTAGTGCTGGATTTTAATGGAGATGAGATTAAGGTAGATCTTGATCCTAAGCTCTCGCCTCATGAGAATATGGATTTGTACTTTAAAAGGTATAAGAAATTGAAAAGAAAAGAGAAGGGCTTCACACAAAAAGTAGAATATGAAAGAGAGAGACTGAAGCTCCTTCTTGAATTTAAAAATGAAGTTACAAAAGGAAGCCTTATTGGATTAGATGTTCCTCCTCATTCTTCTTTAAACGCCTATGATCTGTCTTTTATCGGTAGAGGGTTCAAGGATAGGCTCGAGAAATGTTTTTACAATTTAAAGGGTGTACGGCAATCCGCTGTAGATAGAACAAAGCGCACATTTCTACAATTTATCTCAGAATCCGGTAAGGTTATAATGGTAGGGAGGAATGCGAGGGAGAATGAAGAGCTTTCAGTAAAGGTTGCAAGAGGCAATGATATGTGGTTTCATGTGGAGGCAGGCACTGGAAGTCATGTGATTTTGAGGTATGATAAAAAGGCCGAGTTTCAAAAGGGGGATATAAGAGATGCATGTATTCTTGCACTATATTTCAGCAAGATGAGAAATGAAAAAGGTGGGAATATTGTATATACTTACTGTAAGTATGTAAAAAAGCCAAAAAGATCCAAAATGGGATACGTGACATACTATAATAATAAAACAAAGTATATTACACTGGATGAGGATGTTCTGAAAAGGCTCCGTGGCCAATAGCTAAATTGTATTCAGGTTTTATATTTTAAAAGTCATTCAAAGATTAATATAACTTGACATCTGTCAGTTCAAAACTTTTATTATTTTAACTTCTTTTTTGTATTTCGCTTTATGGAGAAGAATATGAAAAAGGTTGTTCTTGCATTTTCCGGTGGTCTGGATACCTCATTCTGTGCTGTCTATTTAAAGGAAGAGCTTGGATTTGATGTTATCTCCGTGACGGTAGATACTGGAGGATTTTCAGAGAAAGAGCTGAAAAAAATAGCAAAGAGAGCAGAGGATTTAGGGGTTTCAAAGCATCGTACAATTGATGGGAGATCTTTTGTATATAATACATTTATTTCCTACATAATAAAAGGGAACTCTCTCAGGGGGGGCAGCTATCCTTTTTCAGTGGGGGCTGAAAGGGTTGCCCAGGCTATAGAGGTTGCTAAAGTAGCTGTAGAGGAGAATGCC
>CAYRKG010000014.1:0-82456 GCA_964424795.1 uncultured Spirochaetota bacterium | reverse complement strand
ACTACTTTGGCCTTGGGATCCTTCTTTCAGTAAGTTACAAACTGTTTTTCAAATCTATGGGCAATAATAGGGCAAAAGTATTTTAACTTTAACGCAAATTTATAAGTCATACAGATCAGCGTGGAACAAATTTATTCCTCAGAAATGTAGACATATCACACAGGATCAACATGAACAAAGGCAAAATTAACAGTATCTTCCTCTTCAAGACGGTTCTGTACCTTTTTAGCAATATCATGTGATTGCTCTGTTCTTATACTCTTATCAACCTCAATATGTATCTCAACCTGAATAAAGTTACCTAAGTAGTGAGCCCTTACATCATTTAAAGCCTGTACACCCTCTATACTCAATGCAATTCCTTTTAATTTTTCTATGATATCATCATCCGGCTTTTTTCCCATTAAAAAATTGACATTTTCAATACCTATCTTAAATCCAGAAAATATAATGAATGCTCCGATAAAGAAGGCGATAATATTATCAAAAAAGGAATATCCAAAAAAGCCAAAAACGCTTCCTATCAATACAGTAAATGATACAAGAATATCATTTCTGTGATCAATAGAGGATGCTAAAAGGGCCGGAGATCTACTTCTCTTTCCTTGTATTCGAAATAAAACTGTTAGATAGATCTTCAAACATATGCTTGAAATAACTATACTGAATATTAAGGCATTAATCTCCAGTTTCTTAGGAATAAAAAATCCCGCTGTGGCATTGCGAAGAACCTCGAATCCAAGAATAGCGGCAAAGATTGCTACAATTAATCCGGCAATAGGTTCAGCCCTGTGGTGACCAAATGGGTGATCAGAATCAGCCTTTTTTGCTCCTATCCTTACAGCTAAAAATATTGCTACTGAGGACATGATATCAGTGAGTGAGTTAAAGGAATCCGATAACAGAGCAAGACTGTTGGAAAACATCCCTCCCGCAAATTTTATACCGAATAGGAAAGTATTAACTATTATCCCAATAATGGTTGTTTTTACATTCTTCTTCATTGCCTGATTTAAACAATCTCTATGTAAAATAATTGTTAAACCTTGGAAATGCAAATAAAACAAAAAACTTGCTTTTTTCACAATATAGTGATACTTGTACTATGATTAAAAATAGAGTCCTTGTTTCTTTTAGGATACAAAATTACCGTCTAGTTTATAAAAAGCTAAATAGAACATGAGGATCTTTTACAATCGATCCTCATGGCAGAATGGCTTATCTTAAAAAGAAATTTAAAAAAGAGCAGGCTAATGGACAAACTTATCTTAATAATAGAAAATGACAAATATACCATATTAAAAATTGATGATTATCTGAAAGCACTCGGTTTTAAGACCCTATCAGCAAAGAGCGGTGAGTTGGGACTTGTTACAATGAGGAAGGAAAGTCCTGATCTTATAATTCTCTCCAACGAGCTCTATGACCTTGATGCAACTGCTTTTCTTGAAAGAAAAAAGCAAATTCTTGATAATAATATCCTGGTTATTATTCTCAGCAGTTCTCATAAAGAAAAAACAGTACAATCTATCCTAAAGCAAGGAGCAAAAGATTACCTATTAAAGCCAGTTATACTTGAAAGGCTCAAAGATAAGCTTTCTCATATTATGCCTATTCCTACAGAAGCAGGCAAAGAGCATCTCATGTCAGAAATCTTCATAAGAGATGGGATAATCTTTGCAGAGATAGGTGGATTCCTCATAAATCATGAAATTGTATCAATGAAATACAGGATACTCGATGCTGCCAGAGCAGACCACAGCATAAAAAAAAGATTTTACATCATTATTTACAACCTTGAAGAAGAGAAGCCCTCCCAGGTTTATTTCGATAAACTTTTCGATTTCACAACATTTTATCCCAAACTACCAAAAACGAACGTTAAGATACTTACCTCAAACGAAAAAATAAAAGAGATGCTTAAAACAAGCGAAGTCGCAAGAGATTTTGAAGTCGTGGACAACTATGTAGATGGATTGAATAGGCTGAAAGCTCTTTACCTTGAGGAGGAAGGGGATGAGATTCTGGTAGAGTTCCTCAAGCCTAATACAGTCCTATACAGGGATGTTTATGATCAAAATGGAAACCTTATAAAGGAGAAGGGAAAGAGCTTTACACAAGATGAGATTCAAAACCTGCTTAATAAACGCATAAAAAAACTCCAGTATACGAGAAGTGTTCGTATAGGTGATGACAGGCAGATTTTCGAAAATGAGGATGTGGATGTTGTTATGGATGCAGTACAGGTTAAGGGAATTGTAATACCAGAAGAGTTGAAGGATATAAGTATAAGACATGAATCCAAAAAACGCCTATCGACAAATATTCTGATTGTTAACAGCAATAAACAGGAACTCAATTTACTGTACAACTTCTTTACAGAGAAGGGATTTCCAGTAAAAAAAGCTATTACAGTAAAGAAAGCATATGAGCTTTCTGTTGAGATGTCCTTTAACATCGTTATTATCGACACCGAACTTGAAGATGGCAATGGGCTCGACCTTGTACGAACAATGAAAGAGAAGGATACTACAAAGAGTGCACAATTCATCCTCACTGGAAAGGAAGTGAAAGAATATATGGTCAAAACTGCAATAGAACTTGGAGTAAAAGGATTTTTAAAAAGCCCTTTCAATAAGGAAAAACTCGATAGTATTATTAAATAAAGGTTACCTCTTTGTTGTAATTAGTTCTTGGTGAATAATTACACTTCTTAAAGATGAAAATAAATGAATATCATATAATTCATTGTGATATAAAAGGTTAAAGAACTAAACAGGAGCCGGTTGTTCTATGAATAAGAATATTGGCAATTATTCACCGGCGACTAATTATAATTCTTCATAGATATATTTAAAAACTAAACATGACTGTCTCTATAATAGTATCAATGTCCAGAAACAGAGCTATAGGAAAAAATAACCGATTACCCTGGGATATTCCTGAAGATTTAAAATGGTTCAAAAAGATCACCTATGGTCATCCTGTTATTATGGGAAGAAAAACCTACGAATCAATAGGAGGGCTACTTCCTGGAAGAGATAATATCATTATTTCAAAAAAGAAAGGCTATTCCATACCAGGAGCTCGTGTTTTTAACTCCATAGAAGATGCTCTCCATGAATTCGATACATCAAAAGGGAATGAGGTTTTTATCATAGGAGGAGAAGAAGTTTTTCACAAGGCATTGGAGTATACTGATAGGATATACTTAACATTGGTACATAGAGAGTTCAAAGGGGATACATTCTTTCCTGAAATTCCTGAATTCCAATTTAAAGAAGTTTTTCTGAAAAGGCATTCAGGGCCAATACCATTTACAATCACTATTCTCGAAAGAATTAAATCCTAGAAAAGATCTATATTTTTTTGTATATATTGATGATCTCTTCAAGAGCCTCCTCAACATAGTCAGAATTTGGGCACTCAGTAATAAGCAGCTTGTAACATTTTAGAGCCTCTTCAGGTTTCCCTTCCCAAAGAAGTTTTCGAGCATTATCCAGATACTTAATTGCATTCGTATTGTCCTCCCTTTTTAAACCACCTTTTATGTACGGTATCATACCTGAATCTATTTTATTTACCAGATGCTCCCTATCATACGGAGGGAGATTAAATATAAGGAGGTTTTTATATATCATCAGGGCCTTTTCATACTCCCCTATACCCTCCAGCTCAGAGGCCTTATTCATGAGTTCATTTATGCCGCCATTCAATCCGAGGTCTTCAGCAATCTCCTGTGAACTATCAATATTCTGATGAATGGCTTCCCTTAGTCCAGATAAAATAGGTTTTAAAAAAGGATTAGCATTCAGGTTTTCAACTTGATTGAGTGCCTTTTTATAGTCTTCGCTAAGGTATGCCATTTTTATATCATCAAAAGGGGATTCCTCTGTAAGAAGATCAAGCCTTCTTATAATATCATCCAATTTACTTAACATTCGTACTAACAAAGTCTTCTGTATCATTTCCTGTTCATTAAATTCAAAACCTAGTAGAGAGACCAAGACCTCTTTTGCCCTTTTATACTCTTCCTGCTCAATGAAGAATAGGACCCTCTCAACATAAAGCCTCTTCGTTTCATTGATAAACAGTGCTTTCATAGGAATTGATAATGTATTCTCTTTTCTTTTATCGATTTCACCGATAAACTGTCTAATCTCGGCTACTTTTCTTTTATGGCTATCTCGATCACTCTGTAATTCAGCCTTCCTGTTCTCATAACTCTTAAAATAGAGACTCTTTCTTCTGTTTAAATCGATGTCGAATTGTAAATTATATCTGGTCAAATAACCAATTGATTTCAGCTCATTCATACTTTTATCTAATCCAAAAGAGGAAACATTTGTTTCGTAAATCCCCTTCTTCTCATCCATGACTTTCAAAAATGAATCCTTATCCCTATTGAGCTTCGCAAGCTCATTCTCCAGTGTGCGCAATTTGTCCCTTTCCTCTTTTAACAGAAAAAGCGCATCCCTCTGTGCTTCCGCCTGACTCATATAGGAGAGGTAGGGGGTTATATATGCCTTTTGTCTTTCTCCCCCATGATTCGTTAGAATCATCGGGTTCTTTAGAAACATCGGGTTCGTAAGAGAAGACCAAATCTTCTCTACACTGTATAAATCCAAACGAATTATAGAATACATAGTAAAAACCAGAATAATGAGAGAAAGAAAAAATAGAACAAATGAAAAAAATGCCTTATAATCTGGACTACGCTTATCTGCTTTAGACTCTTTTGAGCTTTCTGACATATGATATCACCCATGTAACTTATCGGTAATATTAAAGGTACGAATAAGACAACGTATGTTTATTTTGGAAAAGTGGATAATATAAAAAATGTTGCAATACCTGCAACTTCAGCTAATATGCCATCGAAAACTGTAGCGTTCGCCTAAAATAAAATTTCAAAAACTATAAGTTCGATTTGACTTTTCTTTTATTGAATACAAAAAGAAACATTCTCAATGATCATTGATTCTTTCATTATCAATAAATTCTTGATAATTACTATTCTTTCATTTATATTAGTGGAAAAATCAGGAGAGTAATGATGTCAGCAATTGAGAGTATAATAGCAAGAGAAATACTGGATTCGCGTGGAAACCCAACAGTTGAAGTTGATGTCCTTCTTGAATCTGGTGCAAGAGGAAGAGCCTGTGTCCCTTCTGGTGCATCAACGGGAGAATATGAAGCCATAGAGCTACGGGATGGAGATAAAAATCGCTATCTTGGGAAGGGTGTACAAAAAGCCTGTGATAATATAAATGATGAAATAGCTCCTGAACTCTTAAGTTACGATGCAGCCCTGCAGGTCGATATTGACAACATTATGCTAGAGCTTGATGCAACGAAAAATAAGGAAAAACTCGGAGCCAATGCAATCCTTGGAGTTTCCATGGCATGCGCAAAAGCTGCTGCTAATGATCTTGGTCTTCCTCTTTACAGATACCTTGGAGGGGTAAATGCAAAAGAGCTTCCAGTTCCGATGATGAATATCCTAAATGGGGGAAAACATGCTGATAATAATGTGGATATTCAGGAATTCATGATAGCACCTGCTGGTGCACCTACATTTAAAGAGTCACTAAGAATGGGTGCGGAAATATTCCATACGCTTAAATCAATATTAAAGGATATGAATTTAAATACAGCTGTAGGTGATGAAGGCGGCTATGCTCCAGATTTGGATTCAAACGAAGAAGCCCTTCAGGTAATTATGAAGGCAATTGAAAAGGCGGGTTACAAAGCGGGTGATGATATTCTGATCTGTCTTGATCCTGCAGCAAGTTCATTCTTTGAAAATGGGAAGTACAATTTAGAAGCTGAAAAGGAACCAATCAAAGATTCAGAAGCAATGGTAGATTTTTATGAGAGCCTTATTAAAAAGTACCCAATCATATCCATTGAAGATGGGCTTGCAGAAGATGACTGGGAAGGGTTCAAACTCATGAGTAAAAGGCTTGGAGACAAGATTCAGATTGTCGGTGATGACCTTTTTGTAACAAATACGGCAAGATTGAAAAGGGGCATTGAAGAAAAGGCTGCAAACTCTATCCTCATCAAACTAAACCAGATAGGAACAATAACAGAAACTGTCGACGCAATTGAAATGGCAAAGAGGGCAGGTTTTACCGCTGTTGTTTCTCACCGATCTGGTGAAACAGAAGATCCTTTTATTGCAGATTTTGTTGTAGCAATGAATACTGGACAGATAAAAACTGGTTCAGCCTCCCGTTCGGAGAGAATAGCAAAATACAACCAGCTTCTAAGAATTGAAGAAGAGCTTGGAGATTCAGCGCTATTCAGAGGAAAAGGTGTATACTACTGTATTAAATAGAGCGAATTTCGAGTTTTATAAAAGTAGTAAATTAGTTCTTTAAGAAGAACTAATTTTTGAGTTGGTGACTTCATCACCAACGATTAATAAAAGGTGATCATACAGAAAAAATAACGGAGTGCTGACAACCTTTGGTTGTACAACCAAAGGTTGTAGGGAACTTCTGTTTCTAATTAATTCTTGGTGATGACTTTGTCATCATCAAGAACTAATTATTAAGCTGGTGAATTTATTTACCAGCGACTAAATCATTAAAAGATATAATTATTTAAGGTAATATCTTGATTAAGTTTGTTCTAATTATTTCTGAAAGAAATAATTATTGAGTTGGTGACTTTGTCACCAACGACTATTCGAAAACTCGAAGTTCGCATTAAATAAAAAGGCTGAATGTTCTTTCCATAAAACTTTTCCCCTATACTTTTTAAAGATTCTAAAAATTGGAAGGATCGGATTACATAATCCTTGAAATCGTTCATATTCAGCTCCCAGGGTCAACGTTCACTCCTCTTTTTTCGTAAAATGTGTGAAGGAGTAATTAATGGATGCAAATAACCGTATACTGATTGTAGATGATGAGAATGTAGTTCATGATTACTTCAGAGAAATTCTACCTAATTCGCATGCCTCGGAGAATGTTTCACTTCGAAACAAGAGTGCTCGCATTTTAGAAGAAACATGCTCCTACAGGCTCGATAGTGCCTTTACAGGGGAAGAGGCTATTCAAATGGTTAAAAAGACAAAAAAAGAAAAAACCCCTTATGCGCTTGCTTTTATAGATGAAAGAATGCATCCTGGCATAGATGGTATTGAAACAATTTCAAAAATATGGAAAATAGATCCTTTTATTGAGGTTGTTATATGTACAGCCTATTCAGATTTTTCCTGGGATGAAATAATATCAAAATTTGGTGCTACTGACCATCTTTTAATCTTAAAGAAGCCATTCAGTGTAATAGAAGTTAAGCAAATAGCACTGTCTCTTATAAAAAAATGGAACTTAAACAAACAGATCGGGCATTTTATAAATAATCTTGAGAAGGAGGTTGAAGAGAGAACAAAACAGCTTAATGCAATACTGGAGGAACTTGATACTAAAAATAAAGAACTTCAGAAAAAGAACAAACTTTTAGTAGAACTTTCAAAACGAGACAGCCTAACAGGATTGCTTAACTATGCAGCACTTCATGAAGAGTTAGATATAACCTTTGCCGAGGCACAGCGTTATACTTTTCCAATGAGTGTTGTTATGATGGATATAGATTATTTTAAAGATATTAATGATAACTATGGCCATCAGACTGGCGATGAAATTCTGAAGCGAATTGCCAGGATATTAAAAAATCGATTACGACCCTACGACGTTAAAATAAAACTGTGTGAAGAAGAATCTGAGCCCTTGAAAGAAGAGTTAAGAAAATTTGATATCTCAGGAAGATACGGAGGGGATGAATTCCTAGTCATTTTACCCTACTGTGGACAAAAAGAAGCCCACGCTGTTACTGAAAGGTTATACAGCAAAATTAAAGAAATTCGGCTGAAGGGTAAACCTGATATTAATATATGTATGAGTATTGGAATTGCCGTTCTCGATAAGAGCAGCCATTGCGACGAAAGTAAAAAACTGATCAATCTGGCTGACAAAGCCCTCTATAATGCCAAATCTGAAGGGAGAGACAGGATATCTTTTATGAATTACGAAAGCAAAAGCTAAAAGCTGTTTTAACATATCCTCGGAAGCTGTTCCCCCTTTGGCATGGTGACTATCCTGCTTGTTCCGTAGGGTGTCTTTATCGTTAAGCGAGCCTTTCTATCATGGACTCTACCGATTATCTCGCTTTTTCTTCCCTCTGGTAGGCTTCGCATAACCTCAAGACAGGCGTGGGCCTTCTTTTTCGGAACAACAATTACCATCTTCCCCTCATTTGCCATCATAAGGGGGTCCATGCCGAGAATCTCGCAGATAGCCAAAACAGGCTCATCAATCGGAATTGCTTCTTCATCGATTGAAATACCAAAGCCAGAACTCTCCACCCATTCAGAAAGTATAGATGCAACTCCACCTCTGGTTGGATCCCGGGCACACTTTACATCTGGAACAATCTTTAAAACCTCTTCCATAAATTTATGGAGAGGAGCACAATCAGATTTCACCTCTGTACCCAGAGAAAAATCGTTGCGTGCACTTATAATTGAAGCCTCGTGATTTCCAACAGGTCCGTTTATAAGAACAGCATCTTCTGATTCTATATGTTCGGTATCGAGGAAAACTCCATCAGGAACAGATCCAATACCCGTAGTGGAGATGTAAATGCCATCCCCCCTGCCCTTCTCAACAACCTTTGTATCTCCCGTTATAAGGGGAACGGGTACAGAATCTGCCGCCTTTTTCATGGAAATGAGAATCCTCTCCAGAGTTTTTACCGAAAGGCCCTCTTCAAGTATCAAAGCCACAGATAAGGCTACAGGCATTGCTCCTGAAGTCGCGAGATCATTAACAGTACCAAAAACAGCAAGTTTTCCGATATCTCCTCCAGGAAAGAAAAGAGGATTTACCACATAACTGTCCGTTGTCATCACCATCCTTGAGCCGGTTTGTGAAAGATGAGAGGCATCTTCCATCCTGTTAAGCTCAGGGTTATCAAATATGGGAATTATGAGCTTTTGAATAAGATCCCGTGCAAGCCTACCACCACCACCATGAGCTAATAACACCTTTTCCTCAATCATTCATTCCCTCCACCGTACTTATAGTAGGCTGCACATGAGCCCTCTGAGGAAACCATACAGGGACCAACAGGTGCCTGAGGTGAGCACCGATTCCCGAAAAGTGAACACTCAGGAGGAATAATCAATCCTTTCAAAATATCGCCGCATCTACATCCCGTTGGCTCAGGAATCGAAACGAGCTCTATCTGAAACCTTTTCAGAGCATCGAGGTAAGAATATTCATCTCGTAGAGAAAGACCGCTTTCAGGAATTACTCCGATACCCCTCCATTCAGCCATGGCAGGTTGAAACACCCTATTCAGTATACTCATGGCCTGAGTATTGCCCTTCTCCGTTACAGCCCTGTTGTAGGCATTCCCAACACCAGCGATATTTTTAGATATGCGATCAACAATTTCATGAATAGCCAAGAGGATGTCAACAGGCTCAAATCCAGCAACAACACAGGGCACGCTATACCCATCAGCAATAACTCTATACGCCCCAGATCCGATAATAACACTAACATGACCTGGGCACAGAAAACCATCTATCTGCACTTCATCCGATCTCATGAGAGCATCCATGGCCGGGATAACAAGCCTGTTTGCAACGAGGAAATACACATTCTTCAGGCCTCTCTTTTTGGTCTCCAGTATTGAGAGGGCAATACCCGGGGTTGTAGTTTCAAAACCAATGCTAATAAAAATAAAGTTTTTTTCCTCTTCTTCTGCCATTTCCAACATATCATATACTGAATAAAGAATCCTTATATCAGCACCTTCTGCCCTCCTTAACTCCAGAGACTTTTCTGTGCCTGGAACAGACATCATATCACCAAATGTAACAATTGCATTATCCTTTATTTCAGAGAGTGAAATTGCAGCATCAATAACAGCCTGAGGAGTAACACAAACAGGACAACCTGGACCGGAAATCAACCTCAGACCTTCAGGCATCAAAGCCCTCAATCCATATCTTGCAATTGCCATAGTATGGGTGCCGCAGACCTCCATTATTTTCAGCCTTCCTCCGGGATATATGGTGCGAATCTTCTCAGCAAGTCTCTTTACATGATCCTTATTCTTGAACTGTAAAAAATTTTTCATGCACCTTCCCCTGCCTGATTCTCTTCTGCTTGAAATAACTCATTCAAGATAGCCATGGTTGTTTTCGCTTCCTGTTCATCAATCACCTGGATAGCAAAGCCTGCATGGAGTAGAACATAGTCTCCAAGCTCAGCCTCAGGGACGAGATGGAGACCTACTGTTCTTTTAACTCCTGCCATTTCAACAATACCTGTTTTACCCTCTACAGAAATCAATCTTCCTGTTACGGCAAGACACACTGCTTCATACCTCCTGCAAATTATTAACTTCCCTTCTCAAGTAAACTTAGGGCTACCACTCCCTGGCCAAGGGAAATACCACCGTCATTGGGCGGAACGATGGAATGTATAAGAACTGAAAACCCTGTTTTTTGCAACTGTTCAATAAAATGACCTAAAATAAGCCTGTTTTGAAAAACACCTCCTGAGAGGGCAACACTATTTATTCCTGTCTCTCCTCTTATCCTCTCACACATCTTCACACCAGATACTACGATCGTATGATGAAACTTCTGAGAAACTGATCTTTTGGATACACCACTTTTTATATCCTTTACGATCTCCTTTATCATCGGTTCAAAATGTATAACCCCTTTTTTATCAATGGTATATGAATAGGGAACAGGAGACTGGTCAAGGTCACGGGCCTCTTTTTCAAGGAGAATGGCACCCTGAGCATCGTAAGTTGGCCTTGTGCAGATACCGAGCATTGCAGAAACAGCATCAAATAGCCTTCCACATGAAGAAGTGAGTGGAGAGTTTACTTTTGATCTGATCATCTTTTCAAAGAGCGGAAATCTCTCCTCATCAACATCATCAAGGAATTGAAATGAGGGTACATCCTTCAAAGAGCCATAGGTAGAAATTAGGTAAGAAACTCCCATCCTGTCAATCTCAGTAATACTTTTATCCCCTCCTGGCATAGATACATAAGCATAGTGACCTGCACGATTGTATTCTTCTGTATTTGCAAGTAAAAATTCACCACCCCATATATTTCCATCAGGACCATATCCTGTCCCATCAAAGGCTACACCGATTACTTTTTCTTGAAGCCTTTTTTCTCCAAGAACTGACGCAATATGGGCATGGTGATGTTGAACGCGAAATTGAGGAACCTCCCACTTTTCTGAAAGCTCTCCTGCATAAATGGTGCTCATATAATCAGGATGCAAATCACATGCAATAGCCTCTGGTTTTACTCGAAACATCTCCAGAAAATCCCGTATTCCCTTGATATATGCATCGACGCTCTTTTCATTACCCAGGTCACCTATGTAGTGGCTTACAAAGGCCTTTCCATCCTTGAATACACAGAATGTATTCTTTTCAAAAGCACCTGTTGCAAGAACTGAATGTTCCGATATCCCAGTATTTATTGAACGGGGAACATAGCCACGTGACCTCCTTATTGGTAGTTTCATACGATTAACTATTGTTATAACTGAATCATCGCATGGGCGCTCAATCTTCCTGTTATGCACTAAAAATGCATCAGCTATCCTATCAAGCTCTTTAAAGGCATCATTATCACGAAATACAAGGGGCTCTTCTGAGATATTGGCACTGGTCATGATCAGTATTTCTGGCCCTTCCTCTAGTATTATATGATGCAGAGGTGTATATGGAAGCATAATGCCAAGAAAGTGGGTATCAGGAGCAACAAGAGGAGAGATTTTTACATCCCCTTCTCTTCTTTCGACCAAAACAATTGGTCTTTCGAAGGACTGTAATAACTCCTCCTCTCTTTCACCAATCGTACAGTACTTTTTAGCAGTATCAAGATTCCGAACCATAATGGCAAAAGGTTTTCCAGCTCTTTTTTTCCTATTTCGTAAAAGCTTTACAGATTCTGCATTAGCGGGATCACATGCAAGATGGTATCCGCCAAGACCCTTTATTGCGACAATCTTTCCTTCAACCAGCATTTTTATACAGCCTTTTATGGGATTACCAGCAAACTCAGAACCATCTGATAGTAAAAGACTCAACTGTGGACCACAGGCCCAGCAGGCATTTGGTTGCGCATGGTAGCGTCGATCCAGTGGATTTTCATACTCCTCTTTGCAGTTTTTGCACATATTAAAAACGCGCATCGTTGTATTTTTTCTGTCGTAAGGGATGGAACGGATAATGGTGAATCGAGGTCCACAATTTGTACAGTTGGTGAAAGGGTACAAGAACCTCCTATCTTCAGAATCAAATATCTCCTTAAGGCAATCTGAACATGTGGCTATATCTGGGGAAATTGGGGTAAAGCCTTCTGTACCCCTATCACTCTCCATAATTGTGAACTTATCGAATCCAAAAGGCTTGCGAAAATCAATGAAGCTTTCATGAATTTCTGCCATTTCAGGGGGGGCATCTAAAACTGCATTATAAAAACCTTCTACACTCCTCTTTGTACCATCAACCTTTACGAAAACACCTGTATCGGTATTCTGGACTGATCCCTTGAGATTATACTGGTGTGCCTTTCTGTATACAGTGGGACGAAATCCAACACCCTGCACTATTCCTGAAAAATGGATTGTTGCACCCACTAATCGATCATTTTTCATCTATAAAGACTTCTTCCGGGCTTAAAGTAAATTTATCACCCGTTTTAACGAATTGTTATGAAGAACTTCGAATTCTTTCTAAGAACCAACTAATGAGGCTATCAAAGCCAAAACCATCTGTAGCAGACATAGGTATTACTTCAGCCTGTGGATTGATCTTATTCATTCCTCTTTTAAAATTCTCCATGCTAAAGTTCGTCTTTTCTTCAAGGTCTACCTTATTTATTAAAATCAGATCGCCTGTTTTGAACATCGAAGGATACTTTTCAGGTTTATCATCACCCTCACTGATACTTGATACAATAATCCTCCCGGTCTCGCCAAGGGAGTAACTTGCAGGACACACGAGATTTCCAACATTTTCTATAAATAAAATAGAAAGACTATTGAGATCGATTTTTTCCAGAGCAGAGCGTATCATTGCTGCATCGAGGTGACATGCCCCTTTTGTATTAATCTGGGCAGATTGGACTCCAGTTTTGGCAATCCTCTCAGCATCCCTTGAAGTTGCAAGATCTCCAACAATAACAGCTGCTCTGATATTCTGTGGTAACATGGGAATAAGTCTTTCAAGCATCGATGTTTTCCCTGATCCAGGTGATCCCATGATGTTCCAGGATGTGACATTCTTTCTTTTTAAGAGAGTCTTTATATCCCTTGCCAAAAGGTCATTCGCCTTTAGAATATCAGACATGACGTTTACTTTCATATTCTCATCCTTAATGTGGCTAAGCCACATTCTTGATTTATATATTTTCTTGCCATTTTGTCAAGAAAATCAGTATTAAGGTACTAATGTGGACAAGCCACATTTATGATTATGTCGCTTTCGCTCAACATTGAGGCCTGCGGCTTCACGTCGCTTTCGCTCAACATTGAGGCCTGCGGCTTCACGTCGCTTTCGCTCAAATTGAGGCCTGCGGCCTCACGTCGCTTTCGCTCAAATTGAGGCCTGCGGCCTCAATGGGGGGGAAATATTTTCTTGCCATTTTGGCAAGAAAATCAGAATCAAGGTATTAATCCCCTTCAAAAGAGAGGATCTGTAGTTCATTACCTCCACTCACTTTTATCTCCTCACTGCCACAGTGTGGACACCTATCATTATCCAAATTAATAATTCTTTTACACTTCTGGCAGGAAAATGAAGGGGATACCATCTCTATATTGAGATTAGCGCCTTCTGTTATCTTCCCTTTAGAAAGCACCTCGAAGGCAAACTTGAGGGAATCAGGAAAGACCCCTGAGTATTCACCGATCTTCAGGTTAATAGCAATAACCTTTTGGATTCCCTCCTCGCTAGCCCTCTTATGAATAATCTCTAACATCTCTTCCGCAATTGATACTTCGTGCATAGATAGTCTATATTTACATGATAAGGGTATGTGTTATTTCTCACTTGACTTTTAAAAAAAAGATACTTAAATTAATTTTCTCTAATAATTAGTTAATTATTTAACACTCTAATATAAAGCTTTTTTACACATTAGAAAATAAAAAAATTCTAGGATTAATTTATTCGGTCAAGTAAAACAAAGCCGATAATTTTCGGGTCATGGTAAGAGTTTAACAGTATGTTCATGTACTGGTAAAGAAGATTTAACCTCTACAGTTCTAGAATTAATTGGCTTTAATTGGAATGATAGGTAAATGATTTACAATCTCATCGAAAAATAATTTCACAGTATTTGAGAGTCTCATTCTGTTTAACCACGAATTAATAATCTTTAAAAGAACAGAGATTTACCGCAAGTTTGTTATTACCCATTTAAAACTGGTTTAAATTTTATAAGTTGCTAGAGCAATCCTTAGAATATGGCTTAAGGAGTTTATGATGTCATTGGTGAAATCAAAGATCATAACAGAGGTAATCCTTCCAAAAAAAAATCTTCCTTTGCTCTTTGAAAGGCTTCTACCTGACTACGATATTTATGGCCCGGTTCAGAAATCAAAAAGGGATCCGTACGAAAGAGCTCGTAAGGTTGATAGTAGATCCATTGAAGTCCGGAAAAGATTAACTGGCAATGACTTTGAAAGGGTAACCCATCCTGATGAAATGAACCTTGAATATACAACAACTGTTATTCCACCCAAGAAGTTCTTTATTCCACCAAAGGAAGATCTTATAAAGTTCGAACTGGATGAAAATAAGGTTAGGGATATTAAAGAGATAACTCCGGAAGTAAAGCCATTTATACTTTTTGGTATTCATCCATGTGACATGCAGGGTATCTTGCGTCTGGACTATTCATTTCAAAAAGGAAATCCTGAATCGAATTATCTTGTAAAAAGATCACAGTCTGTAATTATCGGTGTAAGTTGCGTCCCTGATGAAAATTGCTTTTGTGAAGCTGTAGATGCACAGATATGCGATGAAGGATTTGATATATTTCTCACAAACCTCGGTCAAAGCTATCTTGCTACAGTTTATACAGATAAGGGAGAGAGGATAATCTCTCAAATAGAAAGCATCGAGGTCGAAGAGATCGATTTAAAAGAAAAAGCCAAAACTTTAGATAGATGTCACTGTGTTGAAGGAACGGCAAAATTCAAACCAGATTATCACAATCTACCATTATTATGTAAAAATGGGGATGAGCTGGATTTCTGGGATTCTATTGCATCACGCTGTTTTTCATGCGGGACCTGCAATCTTGTCTGCCCTACATGCTACTGCTTTGATGTAAATGATGTAATGAACATGAACATGAAGAAAGGCACAAGAAGAAGGTTCTGGGATGGCTGCCAGCTTGAAAATTTTGCAGTAGTTGCTGGTGGAGAAAACTTCAGAGATTCACGAACTGAACGCATCAAACATAGGTTTTACAGAAAGTTCTATTATCTGATGGAGGAATATCAAAAACCATTCTGTATAGGTTGTGGACGCTGCGGGAGGCAGTGTGTCGCTGATATTAATATAATTGAAACTGCGAATATGCTATATGATTCTGTAGAAAAAATATAAGGGGGTTATTAATGTTAGTAGAGACTAACCAGTTCAAAGGTAAATCTTTGTACCTTCCTATGAGTGCACATATTACAAAAGCTAAACTTTTAACTGAGCTGGAAAAGTTTTTTGAAATAAGACTCGATGATGATATGGATTTTTCATACGATCCCGGTCAGTTTGTTGAAGTATCCCTATTCGGCTATGGTGAAGCCCCCATATCAATTACCTCTACTCCGACAAAAAGTGATGGATTTGAAATCTGTGTGCGAAAGGCTGGTCGTGTAACTGAAGCGCTTCACAGACTTGAGGCAGGAGACCCTGTAGGGATACGTGGTCCCTTTGGCAGGGGATTTAACACTGAAGAGTACAGGAAAAGAGATCTTCTCTTTATCGGCGGCGGGATTGGCATTATTCCTCTGCGATCACTCATAAAGTATGTGATCGAGAATAAAGCTGATTATGGAAAAATCACAATTCTCTACGGTGCAAAATCACCAGCTGAACTCCTCTATAAAGATGAGCTTAAAATATGGGAAGATGAAGAAGGAGTTGATTTTCACTTAACTGTTGATAGGGCTGATAAGAGCTGGAAAGGGCATTGTGGTGTTATTACAACACTCATTCCACCTCTCGAGCTCGACCTGAAAAACACAATAGCCCTTGTAGTGGGGCCACCCATTATGTACAAGTTTGTAATACTCTCTCTTTCAGCAAAAAAATTTCCAGAGGAGAATATTATTCTTTCCCTCGAGAGAAGAATGAAATGCGGTGTCGGAAAATGCGGACACTGTCAGATGAACTCGGTCTATGTATGTCAGGATGGGCCTGTATTCCACTATAAGGATATTAAAGATCTAAGAGAATCTATCTAGTTAAGGAGGAATTGTAAGTGAAACCCAAGATCGCATTTTTTGATTTTACTGGATGTGAAGGCTGTCAGCTTCAAAAGCTTAACTGTGAAGAAGAGATGCTTGATATACTCAGTCAAGTTGAAATAGTCAACTTTCGAGAGGTATCAAGTGTTCGGCGAGATGATTACGACATTGCCTTTGTTGAAGGTAGTGTTTCAACACCAACAGATGTTGGAAGAATCCAGAAGATAAGAGAGAATACCAAAATACTTGTCACCCTCGGTGCCTGCGCATCAACAGGGGGTTTAAATAAATTAAAGAACTTTCAGCCATTGAATGAGGTACGTGAATATGTCTATGGGGACAAGGAAGGCTACTTTGATACAATCCCGGTAATGGCTCACGATGAGGTTATTAAGGTGGATTATAAGGTTCATGGATGCCCAATGGATAAGAAGGACTACATGAATGTGCTTAAATCTCTGTTACTTGGAACCAAGCCTTATATCCCTGATTTTCCTGTATGCATTGAGTGTAAACGTAAGGGCAACATATGCCGCTACGATCTTGGCGAGATCTGCATGGGTCTAATCACCCGTGCTGGATGTGACGCAAGATGTCCATCCAACAACTACTTCTGCTACGGATGCAGAGGATTAATAGATAATCCCAATATGGATGAAGCAACCGAAGTGATGAAAAGGTACGGTTTCACTGAAGATGAAATTCTTCGAAAATATCGACTGTTCTATGGGTACTGGCGGGAGGTGACAAAATGAGTAGTGCTGTAAAGAATCTGAATATAAATGTACATCACATTACCCGTGTTGAAGGACACGGTAATATAGCTGTAAATATAAAGGATGGAGTCCTTGAGGAGTGTGCTCTCCATATTGTTGAATCACCTCGATTCTTCGAATCCTTTGTAAGGGGCAGGTCATATAAGGAAGCAGCCCTCATTACCTGCAGAATCTGTGGAATCTGCAGCCCCGGCCATCAGTTAACAAGTCTAAAGGCTACTGAATCAGCCATGGGTATAAATATATCGAAGCAGACCCGTCTTTTAAGGGAACTTCTGATTGACGGCGCAACTCTACAGAGCCACATTCTACACGTATATTTTCTGGTTGCCCCCGATCTTTTTGGAGTGCCATCTGTAATTCCTCTTGCAGAATCTAATCCTGATATTGTAAAACGGGCACTGCGGTTGAAAAGGCTGGCAAACGATATATGTGAGGTTGTTAATGGACTCGCTGTTCATGGAGTGAGGATGGTTCCGGGGTGGGTAACAATGCTTCCTACAGTTCAGGAATTAAGGGATCTTAAAGAAAGATGTAAGGAGGCTCATAAAGATATAGGTGACACTGTTGAAATATTAAAATCCGTTGCTGATAAAATTCCACCCCTTAAAAGGGAAACCGAGTATATTTCACTGAGATCTAAAAATGATTTCGCCCTATACGATGGTGATATCTTCTCATCCGATTCTGGCGCAACGTCAGTCTCAGACTACCTAAAGATGACAAATGAAGAAGTTGTAAGACATTCGACAGGAAAACACACTCATACAAATACAGGAAGCTATATGGTAGGGGCACTTGCAAGATGCAACAACAATGAAGACAGACTAAACGAAACAGGCCAGAGTATAGCGAAGGAACTCGGCTTCAAGTCACCATGCTCCAATCCATACTTCAACAGTATAGCCCAAGTAATAGAGTGTGGCCATGTGGTGCAACATGCCATAGAAACGATTGATGCTCTTTTTGGAATGGGTTTAAAAGAAGAAAAAAGGCCTGACATCAAAGCTAAATCAGGTAGAGGTATTGGTGCTACTGAGGTTCCACGGGGCATTCTATACCACGATTATAGCTATGACGACAATGGAATTATCGTTGATGCTAATTGTATCATCCCAACAAACCAGAACTTTGCAAATATCGATAATGATATGAAGAAGTTCGTACCAGAGATGATTGAGATGGGTTGGGATAAAGAGCAGATAACTCAGGGTCTTGAAATGCTTGTCCGGGCCTATGATCCGTGTATCTCCTGTTCTGTACATGCATTAAAGGTTAAGTTTATTGAATAAGGTTCTCACTTCATTCGAGTACATGGTGACTTGAAAAGAATATCTTTATTTATTTTAAACATTCATTACAGATATTAGCTTATATAATTTGGAGGAATATTGAATGGCTGCAAAGGTATTAATAATCGATGATGATGTTGATATGGTCGAAGCAGAAAAGATGGTTCTTGAAAACAATGGATATACTGTTATCTCTGCATATGATGGAGAGGAAGGATTCAACAAGATCAAGGATGAAAACCCTGATGTTATCATTCTCGATGTCATGATGGCAACACCTGAAGAGGGTTTCCAGCTGGCATATCAATTAAGAAACGACGCTAAGCTGTCAAAATTGCCAATTGTAATGATTACGGCAGTTGGTAAGGTGACAGGTTTTAAGTTTGATAAAGAAAAAGATGAGGATTTCCTTCCTGTTGAACAATTTCTTGAAAAACCGATTAAACCAGAGGACCTTCTATTAGCAGTTGAAAAGGCTCTAAAGAAATAGTTTTTTATCTTTATGCTGAATCTACTCTCTTGCAATCCTATAGTGCCACATCCTGAGCCCACCTTCAAGTATCTTAACATCCTTAAACCCATGGGCCTTAAGGATTAAAGCAGCCTGATACGATTGTGCACCTGAGGCACAAAGAAGTATTATACTCTTATCATTGGGGATTTCATCAATTCTATTCCTCAAATTTTCAAGGGGAATGAGATCAAATCCTGGAATTCTCTCCTCCTCATACTCCTGAGGAGTACGAACATCTAAAAAGATATACCCTTTTCTCCCACTTTGTATTAATTTCTGGACCTCGATTGCTTTAATTCCTTCGAAAAGTCCATCGAGCTTATTCTGTAGTACATTGGCTGAAACAATGATAGCACCCATAGCATTTGAATACACTGGAGCATACCCCAGATCAAGAGTAAGGATATCTTCAAAGCTCCCCTTCTTGGATATAATTGTAGCAGCTATGTCTATTCTTTTTGCCACATCCCCACTACCTACGATCTGCACACCTAAAAGTCTCTTTGTCTTCCTGCAAGCTGTCATCTTTATATTAATAATCTCAGCACCGGGAACAAAACGCTCCTTATCGTATTCTGGTACATAGCAGCTCAGAGCATCAAATCCACCCTCTATGGCCTCTCGTTCACTGAGACCTGTCTTTGCAACATGATAGTCAAATACCTTTATGATTATCGTACCTGAAACAGGTCTGAAAACCTCCCTCTTCCCTGCTGCGTTTGCCCCTGCTATCCTCCCCTGACGGTTTGCAACAGAACCTAAGGGAAGGTAGTATGGTTTTTCAAGTACAGCATGAAATGTCTCAGCACAATCACCCACTGCATAGATTAAGGGATCATTTGTCTGAAGGTATTTGTTTGTAGCTAATGCACCCGTGGGGCCAGTTTTTAATCCGGCCCTAGTAGCTAATTCAACGTTTGGTTTTATACCCATAGCTAAAATTACGAGGTCTGCTGGAAGTCTGAGTTTTTTAAGTTTAACATACTCCACCTTCTTGTTCCCAATAAAAGCCTTTACTGAATCATTTTTTATTATCCTGATACCTTTATGCTCCATATGCCTCTCTACAAGCATTGCCATTTCATGATCTAAAAATGGAAGTATCTGATTCTCCTTTTCAACAATAGTTATCCGTGCTCCTGATACTGTAAAGGCCTCAGCAATTTCAACTCCAATTAAGCCTCCCCCTAATATGACAATATCCTTTACCGTATCATTGGCAAGCGCTGACTTTATCTGCTCAGAATCATGAATGCCATGAAGAACAAAAATATTATGAAGATTTACGCCTTCAATATTAGGAATTACTGGAACACCTCCAGTTGCTACAATAAGGACATCGTAAGGAACCTTATATACCCTTTCTGTTACAAGATCTTTATAATAAATGACCTTTTCTTCTCTATTAATCTTTATAACCTCTGAGAGGTTCTTTACATCAATACCCTTCACACTCCTGAAAAACTCTGAGCTAACTTGAGATCCTGAAATTGCTACTGAAAGATCTCGTTGACTTTTGAGTCGTCCTGAAATATAGTAAGGAAGAGCGCAGCCTGCATATGCCAAAAAGTATCCCTTCTCAAATACAGTAATTTCCGCATGAGGATCAAGCCTCCTGGCACGGGATGCAGCTTTAGGCCCTGCAGCAACTCCACCAATAACAACGATTCTTTTTTTCAGTGCCCGATCTTCCTTAAGAGATATTTCCCTCTCCCCAACCTCAACCAAAGGAACCATAAATGTAACCCGTGTGCCTTCATTCTCTTTACTCCAAAGCGCTAAACTCCCTTTACAGAAATCCAAAACCCTCTTAACAATAACCAGTCCGAATCCAGTTCCGGTTCTATCAAAACGACGAGCATTCGGAGCTCTATAAAAATCCTCAAAAATGCGCTCATGCTCCTCCTCGGGAATACCAATACCCTTATCCTTAACAATCCCGGTTATAGTTTTTTCAGCTTCATCATATCCAACAATAAAATTGACCTCACCTTTCCTGTGCGAATACTTAACTGCATTCTCTATCAGATTCGACACAACCTGCTTTAATCCAACTCTAGGTCCAGTGGTTATAAGTACCTTGTGCGGTAAATTAATTTCAAAAGATATATCCTTTTCCTGTATTGCATCCCTAAGCTCTTCAATTGCTTCCATGCAAATTTCTAAAAAATCAACCCTCTCAAGATCTACCTTTCCTGTCCTGAACTTTTCTAACTCTAGAATGTCCCGAATGAGATTTTGAATGGCATCGGTACTTTTTTGAATGGACTCTATAATCCTTAGCTGCTTGCTCGTTAATCTTCCTGCATACTCTCCGATGAGGGTACCAAGGCTAAAACTAATAGTGGCCAGGGGAGATTTCATCTGATGGGCACTTACCCTTAGGTATTCATTTCTTTCCTTTAATAAGCGTTCTATTTCTTTCCTGTAATTTTTAATATCTTCCTTTAGTCTATCAATTTCATTACTCGGTTCGTACATTTCTCCATAATCCCTAATGCGGACAAGCCGCATTCTTGATTGCAAAATTAAGGTACTAATGCGGACAAGCCACATTCTTGATTGCAAAATTAAGGTACTAATGTGGACAAGCCACATTATTTGGCAATCCACATTTATGATTAGCCGCTTCGGCTCAACATTGAGGCCTACGGCCTCATGTCGCTTTGGCTCAAATTGAGGCCTACGGCCTCAATAAGGAAAAATTTCATTGTCAAAAAGGCAAGAAAATCAGAATCAAGATACCAAATTTCTTAGAATAAATGATATAACAGTTGTTAAAGTCTGTCAATGAATCACTTTATACACTGGTAGAAATAGGATGGGATCTCTCTTTCTTTTAACTGTAAGGGGATAACTTATTACTGGCGATTACCTATCTTTTTTATTACCATTTCACAAGCTTTAGGTATTGAATTAAGCAATGATTCAGAAAGACCAGGTTTAACCATTGGGGGTATACTTTCTACCTGAGCAGCAATAATATCCACATCTATCTTACAGAAGTTCTGCAGCTCTTTTAACAAATTTGATGTGGGAAGTTGATGCAATGAAAAATCGTCTATCTTATTCTCCGGTATATCATCCACAGAGATTTCAAATATCTCCCCCGGAGCTCTGCCGGCATCTATGGCATCCACAATGATAATGTGTTCAGGTCTCTTTTCATCCAGAAGGATCGGAAATATAATTTCCCTTACGCTTGTACCAGCATTCATTACGAAGGCATCTTCAGGTATTTTGTAGTGCCCTTCAAGATATGCTATTACTTCAGGTCCGAAACCATCATCGCCAAATAAAATGTTGCCACATCCAAGTACAAGGACACGTTTCGTATACATTTCGGGAATAAAGGAATCTTCCACTATCATATCTATACCACTAATGAAAACAGACCACATTAACAATTAGTCGCTTTAGCTCAAATTGAGGCCTGCCTCAATAGAAATATTTCCTTACAAATAAGAGTTTGTGTAAAAAGGGTAAGAAAATCTATAATATATTCCGGGGCAACTACACCCCGGAATATATAATTACACCAAGAAACAATAGCAACCTTTCAGTTTATTAATTTATCAATAATCTCGCCTGAAGAGTTCTTGATTTCGATCTTTACAGGAAGACTTCCATCAAGGGCATGTGTGGCGCATGACAAACATGGGTCATGTGCCCTGATCGCCATCTCAACCTTATTCAAGATACCCTGGTCATATTTGCCATCCTTGATAAGCGCCTTAGCCGTCTGCTTCACCGACATGTTTATCGGTGCATTGTTGTGCGTTGTTCCCACGATTAGATTCACATTGGTAACTAAGCCCTGGTCATCTGTCTCGTAGTCATGGATGAGCGTCCCTCTGGGAGCCTCCACACAGCCGATTCCTCTGGCTGCTCGCGGCTTTACTGGAACACGTGTTTCAGTGCTTGTAATATCCGGGTCATTCAAAAGTTCTACAGCCCTTTCTGCATTGTAAAGAAGTTCTATCAGACGAGCCCAGTTGTAGAGAAGAGTCGGTTGCGCTGGACGGCCAAACTTCTCACGAAACTCCTCCAGCTCTGCCTGAGCAAGAGGCGTTGCTATCTTATCGCAGACATTCATTCGCGCCAATGCATTTGTTCTGTAGATCCCTTTGGGGTTATCTATTTCCATAGAGAACCCTTCTCCCCAGGCCTTTGCATACGGGAACTTGAGGTAAGTCCACGGAAGAACCTTCTCTTCGATATAATCTACGTACTTATCGTATGTAAATTCTGTATGCGACCCATCCACCTTCATAAGCCGGAGTTTCCCATCATACATGTTTAAAGCACCATCATCCGTTACTGTTCCCAGGAAACCTGTGTTAATAATCCCGATACTCTCTATCGCATCTGTATACTTGGGAAAGAGGTTCTCCTTTGCAAAACCAATTGCAAACTTTGCAAACTCGAGGACCTCTTTTGCCATCTCCAGGACCTTCTCCCTTTCTGCCTCTGTCAGAGGTTTACTGAAGCCTCCCGGTACAGCGGTTACAGGATGAATTGTTTTTCCTGATACAATATTCAGCATCTGAGCTCCCAGATGCCTGTTCCTGACAACAGCCTTTCCTATCTCCGGATTGGCGCCTGCTATACCGATTACATTCCTTACAGCGTAATCCGCATCAGGTCCCATGACAAAGTCCGCTCCAGCCAGAAAGAAGAAGTGCAGGATATGTTCCTCCGTAAAGGCAATTGCGTTACACAACTCTCTCAGCTTGCGGCCCGCTGGTGGAGGTGTTACTCCAAACACGGCATCGTTTGCCTTTGCCGAGGCAAGATGATGTGACCAGGGACATACTCCACATATGCTTGTTGTAATCCTGGGAAGCTCCTCAACAGGGCGACCTATACAGAACTTTTCAAACCCTCTTAACTCCACTACATTGACAAATGTATCCTCCACATTCCCGCTGTCATCCAGCTGTATCGTCACCTTTGCATGCCCCTCTATCCTTGTTACTGGCGCTATAGTTATTGTTTTTCCCATTACAATCACCTCCTATTATTATCTTTTCGGTAGGGGTCTCAATCGTTTCTGCCCGCCGATGTATCGGTTCAACAGAGCTCTTCTATCCACAACCTGCTTTGCATCCAGTCCTACTGATGAAAGCGCTCCCATCATATCCACAAGCGGGTTCGCTCCCTTGCGTATCGGACCGAAGCAACCTCTGCACGGCATATAACCCTTAATACACCTCGGTACCTTCTCTTCACCTTCATGTGCCTCAGCACATCCCGATCTGGTCACAGGACCCAGGCAGAGGTACCCCTGCTCCATATAACAGCGGGTATTCTCCCACGGCTTGCCCTGCTCGAACTTCATTGCTTCAAGGGGCCTCTTGATCTCGCCTCCTGCAGCCTTCTCCTCCCGCTTTACAGGACATTCATCGCACACACTACGCTCTGGCAGTTCAAATGGTTTTCCTTCAAGAAGGCAAGTCAGCGCCTCAACGATTAGTGCCGGATTCGTAGGGCATCCAGGTATTTGTACATCAACCGGTACAACCTCATCTACCGCATACACCCTGTCTAACAGGGGAGGCAGATTCTCTTTTGGAGTATCTGCGGCCTCGGTTGTCTTGGACTCCCTGTACACCTTTGAGTATAGCTCCTCCAGAGTCCACATATTCGCCAGTGCTGGTACCCCTCCAAAGCAGGCACACGATCCCAGTGTGATTAGCGTGCTGCAGGATGCGCGCATCGCCTCTGTCACATGCTTTTCCTTCTCGTTCCGCACTCCACCACTTATGATCCCCACATCCGCCTTGGGGATCTCCAACTCTGTCTTTTCTCCTGTCTGACCGAAATACTTGTGATCCATCAACACCGGCATATGGACAAACTCAAGTTTCTCCAGCAGGCCCAAGAGCGGTTCACCAATATCCAGTATCGTAACTTCGCATCCACCACAGATATTCAACCACTCCTCCGCTACTTTTACAGCCATCTCTTACACCTCCTTATAATAAAATCATGTATTTCCTTCGGGACTGATACAACCTCTCCCGATTACCTCTCTAAATCGGGGCTTCACCTTCGAGTACAATTTCAGTTACAACACGCCTTGTATACACGAGGTATTTATCCTCATTCTTAAGAACCTGTGTCTCAAAGTCGTTCTTTTTATATTCAGAAGCTACTTTCTTCGCTTCTTGCTCGGTAGGGTATTCCTTACCGTCCCACATGAATTTCTTTCCCTCTATAAATTGAACATTTTCTATCTCCATCCTGTTACCTCTTTTCTATCTGTATGGGCTAGGGCCCAGTCCCCTGATCGTTTCCGTAAACTCGGTCATGGTCTTGGCAAACTTTGGTCCCTCTGCTGCTGATACCCATTCCAGACGGAACCTCTCTGGCTCAAGGCCAAAGTCCTCCAGCATAAGGTCTATAGCCTCTGCCCTTTTTTCTGCCTTCAGATTCCCTTCCTGGTAGTGACAGTCTCCAGGATGACAGCCACAGATAATTACCCCATCTGCCCCTTTTGTTAGTGCATCAATTACCAGATTGGGGTGCACCATTCCCGAGCACATAACCCTTATTATACGGACATTTGTTGGATATTGCAACCTCGATGTTCCAGCTAAATCTGCTCCTGCGTATGAACACCAATTGCAACAGAATCCAATGATAATTGGTTCAAACTTTTCTTCATTATCACTCATTTTCTGACACCCCTAATGCTGCATTAGCCATAGCTGATATCTGTTCTAATGTAAATCCTCTAACAAAAATACCCTTTTTAGGACAGGTAGCCATGCAGACCCCACATCCTTTACAGGCGCTTTCATCTGTCTCAACGGTCTTCTTTATAGCCCCATCTCTCATATACTCAATTAAGGTTAAAGCATTATATGGGCAGGGATCAATACAGTATGCACAACCATCACAATTTTTGTCTAACACATGAGATATATTTGCCGCTAATTCTATTTCATCTTTGGAAAGTATGGTACTTGCACGGGCAGCAGCCGCTCCTGCCTGTATTATGCTCTCCTCCAAGGATTTCGCGCAGTGCGCCAACCCGCAGAGGAACACGCCATCAGCGGAAAAGTCAACCGGACGTAATTTCATATGAGCCTCTAGGAAGAAATCATCTGCATTCAGTGGAACCTTCAAAATCTGGGAGAGATTCTTATTCTCTTCATAGGGTATTGTTGCCGCTGAAAGGACCACAAGGTCAGCAACAATGTCAACCTCTCTTTGCAAGACGGGGTCAAATATAGAGACTTTCAGTTCTGTCTGCGAATCATCATTAGCAACCTGACTTCCTTCCACTTTTGGCTTTCTATCCTCATCATACCTGATGAAAAATACCCCCATTTCCCTTGCTTTCCGGTAGTAACTTTCCTGAAATCCGTATGTCCTTATATCCCGGTAGAGGATAAATATATTTGTTTGCGGACTGATCTCTTTTATCTTCAGCGCATTTTTAACTGCCTCTGCACAACATACACGACTGCAATAGGGATGATTTTCGTCCCTTGAGCCAACGCACTGAATCATTACTACGTTCTTGGATTTTTGTTTTTTTGCTTTTTTACCTTCCTTCTCTTCAGAAATAATACTCTTTAACTCGCCTGATACGAGCATCGATTCAAGTTCTAACTGGGTAACTACTCTATTATCCTGATCATACATGTATTCAACAGGAGTATATTCCTTTCCACCAGTAGCAACAATCACAACTCCGTGATTGATCTCTTTTTTCCCTTCACCTTTAACAGATTCTATAACGGTCTTAAAATTGCCTACAGAACCCTCGACATTTGATACTACCCGATTAAGGTACACATGAATGTTCTTATCTTCCCTGACCCTGTTAACCAGTTCTTGAAGGTACTTCTGTGGCTCTGAACTACCATTAAGCATAAAATGGATACGTCTAAGGTTCCCGCCCAGTTCCTTCTCCTTTTCCACAAGATGCACCTCAAATCCACCACCAGCAAGCTCAAGTGCAGCAGCCATACCTCCTGCTCCTCCACCAATTACCAGTACATTACGATTAACAGGCACCGACTTTCTCTGTAATGGTCCAATCAACCGTGCCTTTGCAACTGCCATCCTTACAAGGTCCTTGGATTTTGCGGTTGCCTTTTCCGGTTCATGCATATGAACCCAGGAGCACTGATCCCTTATGTTCGCCATTTCAAATAGGTATGGATTAAGTCCTGCCTCACGAATCGTACTCTGGAATAGTGGCTCGTGTGTTCTTGGTGTGCAGGATGCAACAATCACCCTGTTCAGTTTATGCTCGGCAATTATCTCCTTTATCCGCTCCTGAGTATCATTGGAACAGGTGTATAGATTATTTTCTGAATAAACCACATCCGGGAGTGTCCGGGCATATTCTACCACTTCTGTTACATTTACGACACCGGCAATATTAGTTCCGCAATGACAGACAAATACACCTATTCTGGGAGGCTGGCCATCGACTTTTATTTCTGGAGGATACTCCTTATGAGTAATCAATGAACCCTTAACTTCTGAAAGGAGTGTCAGGGTCTTTGATACAGCACTGCTAGCCTGCATCACAGTCTCAGGAATATCCTTTGGTTCTGTAAAAGGACCGCATACATATATACCCTCCCTGATTGATCTCACAGGCTCAAATGGCAGTGTGCGACAGAAACCGTGTTCATTCAGGTCAATACCAAAAATTGAGGAAATTGTATCAGCCCCCTCTGGAGGAGTTAAACCGACTGACAGGACCACCATATCATACTCCTGGAATTCCATCTTTTCATCCTCTGTAATATATCCAATTCTAAGGTTGCCTGTTCCCGGAATTTCTTCTACAGAGGATGGACGGCATCTTATATATTTTACTCCGAGTTCCTTTGCTCTATCATAATAGGCATCAAACCCTTTACCAAAAGCACGCAGGTCCATAAAATAGATATGGCATTCCAGCTCTTCACCAGCATGCTCTTTTGCAATAATTGCTTCCTTGGTAGCGTACATACAGCATACCGATGAACAGTAATTATTTTCAGAGTCTCTGGAGCCAACACATTGAACGAAAGCTATCCTCTTCGGATGCTCTCCATCGGAAGGTCTGACCACCTTACCAAGATAGGGCCCTGACGCGCTCAATATTCTCTCAAATTCTATGGCAGTGAGAACGTTTTCGCTATAGGAATAACCGTAATCCAGCTTATTATCTGCATCGAAAAGTGAGTACCCTGGTGAAAGAATTACTGAGCCCACATTTATGTCTACACTTTTTTCCTTCTGCTCGTAATCAATTGCATCAGCAGTACAGATTTCTTCACATATCCCACACTTATCCCTGCGGAGATGCACACAGTAACGTTCATCAATCGTAGCACGGTTTGGAACCGCCTGTGGGTATGGAATATAGATGGCAGATCGAGAGACCAATCCCTCATTATGCTCGTAAGGAATAGCTCTGGCTTCGTGTGTGCTGATTTCTGAAAGGTTTATTCTCCCGGTCGGACATATAAATGTGCAGGCACCACAGGTCTGGCAGATATCGGTCGGAACTCCAAATGGTGGCTCTACTTCCCGCTCAGAGCCACGATTGACAAAATTGACCACCTCCTGACCCATTCTCTCCCGACACATTCTTACACATAATCCACAAAGGGTACAATCCTTATCTTTCTTCTTAATCCTGGTTTCACTGACCCCAAGCTCAGCTGCAAGATTCTTTATCTCTTCCGAATCCGGGCATCTGGCAAGATGTAGTTCAGCCATTATCTTACGGTTCTTAATAACCCTTTCTGTATCTGTACGAACAACTATTCCTTTCTGTACCGGGTATGTGCAGGACGCCTGAATCTTCGTTATCTTCCCCAAGGTTATCTCAACAAGACACATCCTGCAGGCACCATATGGGGTAAGCGCCTTATGATAGCACAGTGTCGGTATCTTTATACCAAGTTCTTCAGCAGCCTCAAGAACAGTCGTACCTTTTTCTACCTTTGTCTTTTGTCCATCGATAGTCAAGCTTATCATATTTCATTACACCTTGAATTAAATTAATTCTTTGTTATAGGAGCTCCTCAAATCTCCTGTATCAAATCGAACAACAGATTCGTCACTCTTATGTTCATATATAAAATCAACTTCTGTATTACCAGTGATTAAAGTCTTAAGGGTTTTCTCCATATTGCCAATGGGCTTGCGGTCAATATGACTGTAACCGAAAGTAGCCATAACACTTGTGCCCTTATCAACCTCTGATTCTATTTTGATATCTCCTTCACTTTCCCTTGCCGCATGAGCCAGAAGGGAAAGCCCCAGTCCCACCTTCTTTTTACTTTTTGTTGTAAAGAAGGGGTCCAATGCCTTCCTAACAGTCTCTTCATTCATTCCTCTACCGTTATCATTTATCTCTATAGTAAGTAAATCCGCCTTGACATTTTCTACTATCTTTATTTCAATTTTTGTTGCACCTGCTCTAATTGAGTTTTCAACTATATCCAATATATGCAGTGACAAATCTTCCATTCTATAACTTTAATGCCTTCTTTATTTCTTCAACACTCCCTACCCCCATAGAAAAAGAGGTACTGCTACATCCAATATCTTCCAAGTAATGTGCATCTGAAAAACTGACCAGAGAATAATTCACAGTCTCAGGAAATTTTTCTCGTACCCCTTGGATCGAACTGAATGGTGATACCTCAAGAGCATCAAGAGCCAATTCATCGGGGATAAACCCGATCTGACCGATAATACTAAAACTTTCTTTATCGATATGCGAGGCAATTGCCATTCCATTCAGCGAGTGAATTGTATCCACGATATATTCTATTGATAACTCTGTTGCCCCAATCAATAGCCTGCTATTGAAACCTAAAACCTCATCTTCCTCATTGGCTACAACCTGCCTCCCAAAAACCTTTTCATCATTTCTCCCAGGCAGGTTCTCATAAATGATATTCTGGAGCTCAAATAGATCTTTATTTTCATCAAAAAGCGCTAAAATATGTATCTCTTCTCGTGATGTTACCTCTATTCCACCGATTACGGTCAAGCCTTCTTTTTCAGCTGCCTTTTTTACTGCTACAACATTCTCAGCAGAATTATGATCACATATCCCGATTACATCCATCCCCTTTATTTTAGCCTGCCTTACTATTCTCTGCGGGGACATTTCCAGACTACCACAGGGAGAAAGGCAGCTATGAATATGCAAATCAACTTTAATCTCCCTCAGCATTAAAAAGGTTCTCAAATGTTTATTTAGTTAATAACGCGTACAGTCTGCCAATTACTTCAAAAGCAGGCAATTTTGTTACCAAAATCGGTATATTCTCCTCTTCTGCTTTTTTTAATGTATCTTCTTCAGGTTCTCTTCCATTGACAAGAACTATCCCTGCCAGTTCTTTTAATGTTGCAACTGCTACAATATTCTGATGTATTTGCAGAGTAATCCATAGGTTACCCTTATTTGAATTAGCCATTACATCGCTCAGAAGGTCGCTTGCATATCCCCCATTTACCTCCTTTTCCAGGTCAGAAGATTCCAATTTCACTTCCATATCAAGTTTTCCCACTATTTCTCGTAGTTTCATTTTTTCGATTCACCATCTATATTAATAATTATTTTCAGCCGGGTACCTTCTCCAACCCTTGAATTAATCTTCATTACATCAGCACACTTTTTAATATTGGGTAATCCCATTCCTGCTCCAAACCCCAACTCCTGTATCCTAAGAGGTGCTGTGGAAAATCCCGGCTTCATTGCCTGCTTAACATCCGGAATCCCAGGCCCTGTATCCTGTACATCAATTGTTATCTTCCTGGATGAGACCTCGGCTGATATTTCGCCTCCTTCGGTAAAGATAACTATATTCATCTCAGCTTCGTAAGTGGCTATCGCTACTCGACGAAGTATCTGGGGTTTAAATCCCAACCTCGTAAGCGTTTTCTTTAATCTGCTTGCTGAATAACCAGCCTGTGCAAAGTCCCGACCCGCTACCTTGTACTGAAAGTTCATAACCACTTCATCTGCAATAATGTCCTCGAATATATGAGAAGCCCTGTAGCGGTGGATTTCCTCCTCGTGATAATCAATCTCAAGCTTCTTCAGTAGCCCCTGTATAATATCGCTCTTCGTAAGAATACCTGAGAGTTTTTCGCTCCCCCGCTCGAGCACTGGAAAACGACCAAAACCAAATTTATCGAACTTACTAACTACCTGTATAAGTGGTTCATCTGCATAGATAGTCTCAACATCTCTGATCATCCGTTTCTCTACAGGAACATCCATTTCCCCTTCAGCCAAACATTTGATAAAATCTTCAATGCTGATGATACCAACCAGTTTATCACCCTCAACAACCGGGGTACCTGAAATCCGGTTCAAACGCAATATTTCCCTTAACTCCCATATAGTAGTCTTGGGAGTAATGGTAATAAGATCGGTTTTCATTACATCACTGACCCTTAACTCATATGTCAGCTCCTGAACCCTTGTCAGTTCCCTCTCTTTAACCATAGACCCTATGAAACCTAACCCTCAATCTATTACCCCTTGTATTCAGAGCACCCCTGCAACCCACTCCTGTACAACAAGCCACAACTCTCAAACATAGGCATATAGGTCATCAACAAGGTGATATCTTTATCTTTTGCTAATTTAATGGTCTCCTCTGGAGGCTCCTTTCCACGGACAAAACAGATCACAATAACATCAGACATCTCAGCTGTACGGACAACCTGGGGATTTGTCAATCCAGTCAACAGGAGAGAGCTGGATTTAATAAATGCCAGCACATCACTCATCAGATCAGAGCCGCATCCCATCTTTATATCCGTATTAAGACTTGTACTCCTTATAATTACTTTCGCATTGAGAATTTTTATTATTTCATCAAGAGTCATTGTAACCCTATCTCTTCCCTACAGCATTAAATCTACAAACCTCATAACAAACGCCGCATTTTATACACTTATCCTGATCTATTACATGAGGTACTTTCTTATCACCGCTGATTGCCTCCTCGGGACACTGCTTTGCACACAACCTGCAAGCTGTGCACTCTTCAGGATCAATGTAATACTGAAACAATGCCCTACAAACTCCAGCAGGACATCTCTTCTCCTTGATATGGGCCTCGTATTCATCTTTGAAATACTTCAGGGTACTCAGTACAGGATTGGGTAATGTCTGCCCTAACCCGCACATAGAGGCATCCTTTATGGCATATCCCAATTCTTCAAGAAACACCAGATCTCCTTCCTCTCCATTTCCGTTACATATCTTATCGAGTGTCTCAAGAAGTGCTTCCGACCCCTCCCTGCAGGAAGTACATTTACCACAGGACTCGCTATTTGTAAACCTGATGAAATACCTTGCAACATCAACTACACATGTATCCTCATCCATTACAATCATTCCACCAGAACCCATTATGGATCCAGCTTCGGTTAATCTTTCATAATCGACCGGCAAATCGAGTAAACTGGCAGGAATGCATCCTCCGGAGGGACCGCCCGATTGGACTGCTTTAAACTTTTTTCCATCAGGAATGCCACCGCCAATATCGTAGATGATCTCCCTCAACTTTATTCCCATAGGCACTTCAACAAGACCGGTATTATTTATTTTCCCGACTAAAGAAAAAACCTTTGTTCCTTTACTTTTCTCTGTTCCAATAGATGAAAACCATTCAGAACCCCTTAGGATTATTGTAGGCACAGTTGCCCAGGTTTCAACATTATTGATATTGGTTGGTTTCCCCCAGAGCCCGGACTGAGCTGGAAACGGTGGTCTCTGCCTGGGTTCGGGAGGCCTTCCTTCAATGGATGCTATCAGAGCTGTTTCTTCACCGCATACGAATGCTCCTGCACCTTGCTGGATATTTATGTGAAAGTTAAAGCCGCTATCCAGGATATTCTTTCCCAGAAGTCCATAGTCAGTTGCCTGTTCAATCGCTATCTCCAGTCTTTTCAACGCAAGCGGGTACTCATTCCTGATATAAACATAACCCTCAGGGGCTCCTATCGCCCATGCACCTATCAACATACCTTCCAGTACCGAATGCGGATCAGCTTCAACAATACTCCTGTCCATAAAGGCACCAGGGTCTCCCTCGTCGGAATTACATATAATATATTTGGGAGTGCCTCGGGCCTTTCTGCATAATTCCCACTTCATTCCTGTAAGGAATCCTGCGCCTCCCCTGCCCCGTAACCCCGAATCCTTTATTACACCTATAACCTCTTCTGCACTCATTGATGTTAAGACCTTTACAAGAGCTCTGTACCCTTCCCTGGCAATATATTCATCTATCTTCTCAGGGTCTATTAGACCCCTGTTCCTCAAGGCAATCAACGTCTGACGTGCAAAGAAACCTATATCCATCATCTTTGGAACTGGTACCGCTTCAGGAGGTGGAGAGTACATAAGTTTCTTTACTGGCCTGCCCTTCAGAAAATGTTCCTCGACCAGATAGGGTATATCCTTTTCGGTTAAACTATGATAAAATATCTGGTCTGGCATGACAGTCATAACAGGTCCCACAGCACAAAAACCATTACATCCCGTCATCACAACCAGCACTTCCTTGTCCAGATTCTGCTTAATAAGCTCCTTTTCAATAACATCCTTTAGTTTAAATGACTGGTTCGAGACACATGCCGTGCCAGCACAGAGCATGAGATGTATTCTATACGGCATCCTTCTATTCTCCTAAATTTTCCACTTATTCACAGAAGCTATGTTTAATGTAATACACACCCTATTACTGTCCTGATGTAAAACGACCTAAGTTAAGATACTCTTTCGCTACCTATTGCTAATGCGTATTCTTTGATTATCTTCCCTCCAATAACATGCTCCGATAGGATCTTTATGATTTTCTCAGGAGTTAGATCCACATACTTTACAGGTGCTTCCCCCTTCAATTCTACAGTGGCCATAGGCTCTCTACTGCAAAGCCCGGCGCACCCGGAAGTCGTCAGTATAATATCCTTGAGGTTTCTTTTATCAACTTCATCCATAAGGGCGCTCATTATCTCTCTTGCACCTGCCGCTATACCACAGGTACCCATATGTACGGTTATCTTTGCCCGTCCTGCGCCTTCTCGCAAAAAGGTTGTTCTTCGTACCCTCTCGGTTATCTTCTCCAGATCTTCAACCTTTATTCTTGGCATAATTTTAGCCCTCCTTTCAAACACTATCAGGAAGAATATTTACTGAGAAGCTTTGGAATTTTTGATTGTGTCAATTTGCCATACAGATCCTCACCAATTGTTACGACCGGAGCCAGTCCACAACACCCAAGACATGCAACTGTCTCGAGGGTGAAATTATTGTCGGGTGTAGTCTCGCCCTCTTTTATACCCAGTTCTCGCTCAAGAGCCTCAACAATTAAGGGTGCTCCCTTCACATGACAGGTGGTACCCATACAAACAGTTATTAAATACTTCCCTCTCGGTGTCAGGCTGAACGCATTATAAAATGTCGCTACTCTGTATACAAGGCTTAAAGGGAGATCAAGTTCTTCAGATATATACCTCAGGCAATCTTCCGGTAGAAACTTGTAATGTGCGTTAATCTTCTGAAGAACAGGTACAAGGGAGCCTTTTTCACCTCTGTATTCATCAATTATATTTTTCATTCTCTCAAGCTTCTCTGGTTCAAGTTCTATCTGAACTTTCTCTTCGACAGGTTCATATATCTGATTATATACAGGACAGTTAGAAACACAGGTACCGCATCCTGTGCATTTATCCTCATCAACATATCTTGGTCTCTTGTTTACAGTAACTGTAAAATTACCGGGCTCTCCTCTGATACTCTTTATATCACTTAATGTCAGTATCTCAATATCTTTATGTCTGCCAACATCCACAAGTCGGGGTGCCATTGTACACATAGCACAATCATTTGTGGGAAAAGTCTTATCAAGCTGAGCCATAACACCGCCAATACTTGGCTTGTTATCTACAAGATAAACCTTTATACCAGATTCAGCTAAATCCAGGGCAGCCTGCATGCCTCCTATACCACCACCCATAACCAAAGCTGCACCAATCTTTTTGTTATTATTTTTCTTTTTATTCATTTTTTTCAATCACCCCACAAGCTCGATAACTTTCAATACTCAGCAGGCATATTTTGTAACTCTGCATAGCTGAATACAGGCCCATCCACACAGACGTATTTTGACCCGATGTTGCACCTTCCACACATCCCCACACCACACTTCATCCTCATCTCAAGTGATGTAAAAATTCTGTCAGGGCTAAACCCCATTTCTAGTAAGGGCAGAAGGGTAAATTTAACCATTATTGGAGGTCCACATACCAGGCACACTGCATTTTCTGACGATGGTGAAAGCTCTCTGAGGATATTCGGAACCAGGCCTACCTTCCCTTTCCAGCTTTCGTCGCCACGATCAACTGTTAAACATATCTCAATATCATCACGTTTTTGCCATTCAGCCAGTTCCTGCTTATATAGCAATTCGCCTGGATTCCTAGCTCCGTACAGGTAGGTTATCTTTTTAAATCTTTTCCTGTTTTTATCATGAAGAATGTATCTTATGGTCGATCTTAACGTGGTAACAGCGAATCCACCGCCCACAATCAGTATGTTTTTACCATCCATGTCATTAAGGGGAAAAGAATTTCCCAAAGGTCCCCTGATCCCTATAGTGTCACCTTCCTGAAAGTTATGCAGAGCAGCTGTAACAATACCAGTGTCATAGCGTTTGACTGAAAACTGTAAAAATGCTTTATCAAGAGGTGAAGATGCAATACCTATAGGTGATTCACCAACCCCGAGTATTGAAATCTCTGCAAACTGGCCGCACTTGAAATTAAACTGTTCTCTATCCTCTTTATTACAAAAAACCAGGTCAAATGTTTTTATATCACAAGCCTCATTCTCAATTGTTACTTTCTTTATTTCAACAGGCATAGGTAAATAAGGATTATTCATCTTCTTTTTTCGCTATCCTCCGACTATTGTCTCTATTACTTCTCTGATATCAAGATTTACAGGACAATGTATAATACAACGTCCGCAACCAACACAGAATGTTTCATTAAAATTTTCCGGGCAATAATTGAATTTGTGCATTACCCTCTGCCGCACCCTCTCTTTATAATTAGGCCTTGGATTGTGACCGGAAGCATGAAGGGTAAATAATGGAAATTGGCAGGAATCCCAACATCTCATTCTCTTACCTTTTTCTTTCACCACCTCTTCAGTAATATCAAAACAGTGGCATGTAGGGCAAAGAAATGTACATATACCGCAGCCAAGGCACTTTTTATGGAATATATCCCAGAACTCAACATCAAAGGATTGATCGAGTTTTTCCTTAAGATTTTCTATATTTATCTGCGCCTTGATCTTCTCCCTGGCTGATTTCATCAGGCTATCTCTCTTTTTACTGTCAGCCTCATCGACTGTAGAGAGTCCGTTAACCTTTTTTAATAACCTCTCTCCCTTCCCGGTCACTGCTCTTATAAGAACCTTTGCTCCCAGATCAAATAAGATAATGTCAGATCCATTTTCATTATCCGGTCCACCATTGATGTAGGTACAAAAACAATTAATCGCAGGCTGATTACAGGCAAGTGTTACAACTGTTGTTGCCTCTCGCCTCTTTTTATAATAGGGATCCTGGAAATCACCTTCCCCAAAGATCCTATCGAGCATGGTAAAGCCATGAGCATCACAGGGACGAATACCAAATATTATTGTATCTGAAACCTTGAAATCCAGTGATGTCACCTCCTCGTTCTTGTATTCAAAAAGGACTTCGCTTTGCGGGAAAAGAATCTCCTTGGGCGGAATTAAGGTATTAAGAATATCCAATTGGATTTCACTTTTCGAGTCGTACAAATAAAACCGGGAGACCCCATTGCTCTCTCCAGGAATAAATATCTTATAAGATTTACTTAAGCTTTTCAGAAAATCCTTTACCCTGCTTTTACTAGTAATATGCTCTTTCACGGTTCGGTTATAAACTCCTGTTTATCTTCTAAATTATAAGTAGATAGCGGTGGTAGCTCATCCAGTGATATTCCTGACTCATATCCATAGAGGTTCTTTACATCTTCGACTAATTTATAGGTAAATTTGCGTAAATCGATTCCTACAGGACAGGAAGCTACACAGGCACCACAGTCCACACATCGACCTGCCTGATGAAATATTCGGCCGAGATGATAAAACATGAGATCAGAAATATGATTGGTGATCCCGATCCATCTAGGGCTTGTCTGCTCTGCAAAACACTCTTTACACCAGCAGTTGGGACAGGCTGACCGGCAGGCATAACATCTAATACATTTAGAGATCTCCTGTTCAAAAGCTGTCCATCTCTCTGAGTGGGACATCTTCTCAAAATCTGAAACGCCTTTATAGGGCTTGGATTCCTTTCTTCCAGCACCATCAATGAGAATATCGTAAACTTCTGGTTTGGAATATTTACAGCTAATGCAAACATCCGCAAGAATTTCTTCCTTCTTTATTTCCTTCTCTTTCCCCTTTTCATCTTCAATAATTATTACGCCACCCTTTTCTACACCTTTGGAGATATTTCTATCCTTTATTTTCTTGGTAGTTACCATTCCACTACAGGGAACACCCACAATGACTATGTTTTCCCTTGGAACCTGCTTCTCTTTTATCAGTCCAACGATAGATCGACCGGCGCAGCCATTAACAAGGATTCCCACCTTTGGCCATTCGGGTTTTTCTTTTCGAGGCTGAGGTGGAAAGAATCTCGAAAGGAAAATCGCCAGGTTATTGGAACAGAATGAATTCCAGACTAATTTATCAGCATCCTCAGCTGAAGAGATAAAAGAGGGCGTTGTTCTCATAGGAAGACTCCCCTCACCATAACCAATGAATATATTGATCTTATCTTCCTTGAATAACTTTTTTACTATTTCTCTGATCTTTTTTATCATTTTTAAAAATTCCCATTCTTTACGAACGAATTATTGTTAGGTCCAAGAACCCTGACCTCGTTAATCACCTTTTCTACGAGCTGGGCAAATCTACCTCCTTCAGATGCGGAGACCCAGGAAAACTGTACCCTCTCTGGTTCAATTCCGATATACTCAAGATAATTTTTCATGAGAGCGAACTTTCTCCTTGCATAGTAGTTTCCGCTAATGTAATGACAGTCTCCTGGATGACATCCAGAAACAAGAACACCATCAACACCATTTTGCAGGGCCTTTATAATATACAGAGGGTTGATTCTCCCGGAACAGGGCACCCTGATGATCCGGATATTTGGGGAATACTGAATACGGGAAACACCGGCCAAATCAGCACCAGCATAGGAACACCAATTGCAAAGAAAAGCAACAATTTTAGGCTCAAATGATCCTTTCTCGCTGCTTCGCGCATCTTTTTTCTCTTTCGTTACCACAGCGTTTTTATCCATTTCTTTCATTCCTTAAGCACTCACCATCTCCAGGGCAGCCATAATCTGGTTATCAGTGAATCCCTTGAGATTGATGGCATTTCCCCGGCAAGATGCCGAGCAGGCACCGCAGCCTTTGCAGAGGGCCTCGTTAATGACTGCGACCTTTTCCCTATCGTCAATCTCTATCGCGTTATACGCACACACTTCAACACAGAGACCGCAACCGGAGCATCTATCTTTTCGAACAACAGAAACCTTTCCCTCCGCTTCAAAAGCCTCTTTCTTTAGAATAATAGTTGCCCTTGATGCAGCAGCATGAGCTTGAGTTATGGACTCGGAAATATCCTTGGGATAATGAGCAAGTCCGCATACAAAGACGCCATCAGTGGCAAAATCTACAGGTCTCAGCTTTACATGAGCTTCCAGAAAGAATCTATCCTCGTTTAAAGGAACCTTTAGCAGCTGGGAGAGCACTTTATTTTCCTCATTCGGAACTATCCCCGAACTGAGAACTAAAAGATCGGCATCAAATAGAAGATCCCTCTTCGAGATGCGATCTCTAACCTTTACGTACAATCTTTTATTTTTTGTGCTCACCTCCGGTTTTAGTTCATCCTCGTAGCGGAGGAAAATTATACCTTGCTCCCTGGCCTTTTTGTAATAAAGTTCTCTTGTACCATATGTCCTAATATCCTTATAGAGGATAAATATATTCAATTCAGGATTAAGCTCCTTTAGTCTTAATGCGTTTTTGACCGCTTGACTGCAGCAGATACGGCTGCAATAAGGTCTCTCATCGTCACGTGACCCTACACACTGTATCATGATCACGGTTCCACCTTTTCGATTATTGAGCAGCTCGACCAGTTCTTTACAATCTGGGGGAGGTGCAGTCGGTAACTTAAGCTCTATTAACCGTTCTTCGAGTTCCGCTTGAGTGATAACACTACTGTTATTTCCATAAAGATACTCGGTCGGTTTGTATTCATCTGCGCCTGTGGCAACTATAACAACGCCATGCTCAATCTCTTCTTCTTTTTCTTTACCTCCACCCTTTTTATGAGCAATCCTTGCTTTGAAATTACCAACATAACCACTGATATCTTTAATCTTTGTATTGGTATAGAGTTTGATATTTTTATGACTATTCACCTTTTCAATAATAGAATGCAGAAAATCTTGAACATCCTCTCCATTCAGGGAATAACTTACATGCCTTGCATTCCCTCCTAATTCAGCTTCCTTCTCAATCAGGAAAACCTCAAATCCCTGATTAGCCACATCAAGAGCAGCAGTCATCCCGGCAACTCCACCACCAATAACAAGAGCCTTTTTATTTATCTCCAGCAAGGCCTTGGATAGTGGTTCTAGTAATCGAACCTTTGAGATTCCCATTCTTATGAGATCTTCTGCCTTTAATGTAGCCACTCCCTGCTCTTTCTGATGAACCCAGCTACACTGTTCACGAATATTGGCAAACTCAAAGAGGTATGGATTGAGTCCAGCTCCCCTCATTGTCTTCTGGAAAAGGGGCTCGTGAGTACGAGGTGTGCAGGCGGCTACAACCACTCTGTTTAAATCCTTTTCTGTAATAACTTCACCTATTATCTTTTGAGCATCCTGTGAGCAAGCAAATATAAACTCCTGAGCATGAACAACATTGTCCAATTTTGAAGTATATTCAACCACAGCGGGAACATCCACGATCCCGCCGATATTGATACCACATCGACATACAAAAACTCCTATACGCGGAGGAATGCCCATAATATTTTTCTCTGGAGGCACCTCTTCCTTAATCTCTTTGATTGGTAAATCAATTAACAAAGCAGACGCTTCTGAAACACTCCCTGAAGCCTCCATTACGGTTTCAGGTATGTCTTTGGGACCAGAGAAGGTGCCGGCTACAAATACACCAGGACGAGATGTTGCTACCGGTGTAAATGCCGATGCATAAGAAAAACCTGATTCATCCAGGTCAATACCAACTCGCCGTGCCATATCTCTAATCTTTTCAGTGGCACAGAGGCCGATTGAAAGGACAACGAGGTTAAATTTTTCTCTTATGAGTTGACCATCATCTGTATTATATGGCACAATCAGATCATCCGTTTCCGGATCAACCTCAACCTCAGAAACTCGTCCATGGATAATTCTGGTATTATAGACATCCTGGGCCTTGTTAATAAATCTGTCAAAATCTTTACCATACGCACGCACATCCATGCAAAAGATTGTAGATTCCACATCAGGTAAATGCTCCCTGACAATAACAGAATCCTTAGCTGCCTGCATACAGCACACAGCAGAACAGTACTCAGCACCAGCCTGCATGTCTCTTGAACCCACACACTGAATAAAGGCTATCTTTTTCGGTTCTTTTTCATCCGAGGGTCTGATAACATGGCCCTTTGTAGGGCCTGATGCACTCAGATATCTTTCAAACTCTATGCTCGTTACAACATTAGGAAAAGCTTTGTAGCCATATTCATCTTTTAGAGTGGCATCAAACTCTTCTGAGCCTAGAGCGAGTATAACACTTCCCACATTAAGCTTTATAATCTCCTCTTTCTGTTCAAAGTCTATTGCACCCATTTCACAAAACTTTTCACATATTCGACATTTTCCCCTCTGATGAAAGATACAGCTCTCTTCGTCAATAAGGGGTATTGCAGGAACTGCCTGGGGGAAGGGTATGCGAACACAGCTGATTGTGCTCAGGTTTTTATTGTACTCATCGGGTATCTTTACCGGGCACTTGTTCATACAGATGCCACAACCGGTGCATTTTTCATCATTTATATATCGCGGTTTTTTCATTATCATAGCTGTAAAATTAGGAGCTTGACCCTCAAGAGCCATAAGTTCTGCATTGGATATAATATTGATATAGGGATGCGAACCTGCCTCTACCAGTTTAGGCGAGAGAATACACATAGCACAATCATTGGTGGGGAAGGTCTTATCTAATTGGGCCATCCGCCCACCGATACTGGGTCCTTTTGCTACTAAGAAAACTTCGATTCCCATATCAGCCAGATCAAGGGATGCCTGTATGCCAGCAATCCCGCCACCAGCAACTAATACCTTTTTATGATTCTCATTCATGCGATATGCTCCTGCGCCCTCACTTCTTTTCGTTTTATAAATGATACAATCTTTGCCATCATCTCTGTCTTATGAATGATTCTATCCTCCTTAGATTTAAAATTCAATTCTTTAATGTATTTCTTCTGCTTAGCACCATTATAAATCCTTTCTCCCAGTGAGGAACGGATAAGCACGGTTGTATATCCATCTGGTGAGCCTAGACCACCGGCTGAGATGTCCGCATAGTCATTGGCAAAATCGGTGCAGGCAAAACATGCAGGTCTAGCTATTTCATCCACGATTTCAAAGGGAATATGAATAGTCTTTTTGTTATCTAAAGTAAGAATCACATCATCCTTTATGTTTAACTTCATGACATTGTCCAACTTTATCTTTAAACGCTGTTCCAATTTTTTCCTTGCCTGGTTATCAAAAGAAAAGTTTTCCATGCAAAAAAGGCCTATAGTAAGAACAATCTTATCTGCCGGAATAATATGTAAAAGTTGCATCTTCCTTATTGTATGAATCTGACACGGTGTTCCAACAACAGCAATAGAAGACAAACCTCTATTACTAATATCCTTTACCTCCTGAATGGTAGGGGAAAAGGTTGTGTATCGTTTTCCAATTTCATCCAGGTGATACGACCCATTAAAATGGAGACCCGCTGTCTCAACCAGGTCCTCAGGTCTGGTAACCAGAATAGGTTCGCACATAAATGGTCTGATCTTTCTAGAGACAATAGCTCCGTCTATAATATGTTTATTAAAGGCATAGGTTAGAAGAGAGGTTACCACTCCTCCGTCTGTACAGACCCCTTTAATCTTACTACTTGTTGTCTGGGCTGAAGCCGTCATTAAGCATGATCCAATTGGAGGTACCCATGTGTATCTTTTGGATAACTCATCATTTAATACATCTATCTGTGGACAGATGAGATAGCAGATGCCGCATTTCTGGCACTTCTCCTCATCAATTAGTTTAGGATAGCCATCAGAGCCTAATACTAATGCATGAAGGTCACCAGCCGTGCAAAAGGAAACACAACCCCCGCATTGACCGCAAATACCTACCTCTTGAACCTCTTGAATTAAATCCTTAAAACTCTTCGTCTCTTCTTTTTTCATTGTCTCTTGTTAATCCTGTTTTACTACTTTCTCTGTGGACTTTTCTTCAAGCTTCTCATCAATCATCGATTTAAGCTTCTTGGTTAACCCTTCAATAGGTTGAAATCCATGCTTGATAAGATCCCGTCGAACAGTCTGGACAAAACTATCAATGTCTTTGACCCTGGCCAGTGTCTCTGGAGCAATATGACGATTTTTAATAGCCAGATATCTCAGTATCCGCATCACATCTGTAAAATTGACCTTCTGAGGACATCGAGCATAACATCGGTAGCATTCAAGGCAAAGCCAGATAACAGATGATGAAAGAACCTCATCACGCATACCGAGAAGTATCTTTCGAACAAGTCGTCGGCAATTATATTCCTCATCAACTTCCGTTATGGGGCATCCAGCAGCACAGGTCCCACAGGCAAAGCACCTTTTTATATTTTCACCACCCGGCATAGAGGCTACTTCATCACGAAAACTAAAATCCAATTCATTAACATTTAAGACTTCAACTACCTCTTCCATTTCTTAAGTCCCCCGTATTGAATAAATTACATCAACCTTTGAAATCACATATCCTTTATTAAAAGATGCTTTATTGAATGAATATCTTTACCAATAAATTAAAGAATGATAATTTTTTAACAATTATGATAATTAATTTATTAACAATCTTTATCCACTTAAATTATAAATTAAAAATTATCGTTGTCAAGCTAAATTTTAAGACATCAATATTACTGTGTCACAATACGTGGTTTATTCTGCTTACCAATTATCATATTACACAAACAATCAAAAATATTTTCATATAGAAATGATTCACTACCTGAATTGAATAAATCATCAAGTTAATCCCAAATTCTTCGCATAAAGTAGTTTGGTAGGAAGAATAGAAAAAAGATTATTAAACGAAATGTCTAATATAAAATTTAATAATATGCTAAATACAATTATAAATATAATATTAAATTACTATTATTACAACTTTATAATAATTATAAATTCCTTTTTGTCAAGTTAAATCTTTATTAATCTCTAATATTCTTCCGATTTATAATTCATTTTAGAACATCGGCAGTTCGAAAGATAGAATATTTAATGCGGTTTTTTCACAAATCGAAAGATAGATAAGTTTATTAATGATATGGCAATACATTATAATATTAAGCATAGAATAATGTTATGCGTGAAAAAACCGCCAACTATCCGAAGGAGAGTCACTCCCTATCAAGCTATTACATGTGTGGAATCTCAAAACTCTCCCTAATGCTGACAAGAGGGATTCACGATTAGAAAGGTAATAACTATTCATTTCCGAGTTCAGCTGTAAGAAAAGAAGGAAGGGCCATGATAACACCTTTCTGGCCCCCGACCCTGTTTGTGAGATCTCTCAATACCTTCTCAACTCCCCGAACAACAATAACTTCAAGACAGTAATCATCCGTGATGTGAACATGATTCGTGAAAAGGATATACTTCTGAAAATGGTGCTGTATCTCTGTGAGTGTTTCAGATAGATTTCTTATATGGTGATTGTATACTATTGTAACCGTTCCCATAACCTTATCGGTTTTAAAGCCCTTCTGCAGTGATAGCTTTTCCCTTATAAGATCACGTATTGCTTCACTCCTGTTATTAAAGCCATGTTCAAGGATAAAATGGTCAAAGGATTCAAGAAGGTGCTTTTCCATTGAAACTCCAAAACGATTCAACTTAGACATTAGATACGCTCCATACTTCTCTTTCTTTAAAACCTGTAATATATATTTTTAGTGTAGGATGTGTTCCCCGAACGCACTATTTATGTGATACCATTAAAGGTGCAGAAAGCGAAGAATATTCTCCTTTGGTGCAACTCCTATGAGCCTGTCTATCTCCCTCCCATCCCTGAAAAGTATAATAGTGGGTATTCCCTGTATGCTATACTGTGCAGAGATATTCTGATTTTCATCGGAGTTTATCTTTACAATCTTTATTTTTCCAGGATTTTCTTTAGCAATTTGCTCCAATATCGGACTCACCATTCTACACGGTCCACACCACGGAGCCCAGAAATCAACAGCAGTAGGAATAGTCTCCTGCAGTACCTCTGTAGAAAATTCATTCTCAGTGATATCTATTGCCTGATCCGGTATTTTAAGCTCTGTCTTACATCTACCACATCGTGGAAGAGATTGCATTTTATTAAGCATCACCCTATTCTTTGCATCACATTTCTTACATTTTACTATAATTTCACCAGGCATTTTATATTCTCACTGATCATTTATATAATAATTTATAAAAATCCCGAATAAATGAAAAGTTTTATTCTTTCCTCCCTACTCTTCTTTAAACTTTTCCTTTTATCAAAAACTTTCGTTCCTGCCTTTCTTGGGATATCTCCTTCAGATCAAACATCCACCTGAATAACAGAAATATAAGAGCCTGAATAGATTGTTGACATACATGGTTCATTGATTTATATTTTGAGAAAAATTGGTTCTTCCTATATGCTAAAGAGAGCTGCTCGTATCATCATTCATCTGCGGATTCCAATCATCATCTTCGTTGCCCTCACCACTTTGGTATTCGGTTATTTTGCTAAAAACGTAAGGGTCTCATCTAATCTTATCGATCTCGCACCGGAGGATAACGAGGAACTCATTAACGTAAAAAGGACTCTGAAGAGCTTTGGCTCTACCACCTTTGTTATGATCAGTGTACAATCTGAAGATGCCTATTCTCTCTCAACCCTAACTAAAATAAAAAAGATATCGGAAGAGGTACAGAGCCTTCCAGAGGTTGAAGAGGTCATTGATCCCTTAAATGCCACAGTTTTCAAATACCTATTCGGTATGCTTGTTATAAAAGAGAGCTTTCCCGGCAACGAAATTCCAAAATCCAGAGAAAAAATTGAACAGTATAAAAAAGAAATGCTATCCGAACCTATCCTTAAAAATGTCGTTGTTTCCGAGAATGGTGAATCTCTGGCAATTTATATCAGATTAAAGGATGATTATAAAACTCAAGATGTGAAAGAAAAACTCTTCAATATCGTTGAACCATACAGGGGTCCTGAAGAGTTTTATATAACTGGAAGGCCGATAATTGAATCTTGGGTTCAGGAGTATGTAAACAGGGACGCTATCAGGCTTGCTATTCCGATTATCGTTCTGGTCATAGTTGTTCTCTTTATCAACTTTAAATCAATAAGGGGAATCATCCTCCCCCTTTCCATCATGTTTGGAAGCATTATATGGACACTTGGCCTGATGGGCATATTTGGAAAAACAATTACCATTATCGGTATAATGCTTCCGACCCTCGTCCTTGTAATATCGAGCTCTTACAGCATACATTTTTTAAACCAATATTTCAAAGATATCCAATTCGATCCACATAGGAAGATAAATGTAGAAAATTCTATTAATAATATTGGCAGAACGATAATCCTTGCTGCACTCACAACTATTGCAGGATTTGCCGCTCTTACAATTAATAAGATTAAACCGATGCTCGAGCTTGGCATCTTTGTTCTTGTTGGTGTATTTTTTTCAATGTGTTTGAGTCTTACATTTCTTCCAGGTATTCTCTCCATCATAAAGAAACCAAAAAGAGCCTTCTATGCATGGGCAGAAGATAGCAGGCTAAACATCCTCTTCCATAACCTGGGGAAACTTATTATAAAAAGGTGGAAAATAATTCTGCTCATTGCAGTTGGCATTGGAGTATGGTCTTCGTTGGGGATCAAAAACATCGATGTTGATACCAGCTGGAAAAGGTTTTTCAAAAAAAAATCTGAGATACTTGTAACTGAAAGATATATTAAATCCAATTTCGGAGGAGTATCCACAATCAATGTAACATTTGAAACTGATGATGACAAAAATCTGCATTTCAAGAATATTGAAACTCTTAAATATGTGGATCAGGTTGAACAGTGGATTAGAGACAAAAAGCTTTTCGGGCCTACAATATCACTTGTTGATTACATAAAACGCGCTAATCAGCTTTTAAACGAGAATAATCCTGAAGAGTACAGGCTTCCTGATAACGATGCCGACCTTTTAAAAATATTACTCATGTTTAAGATGTCAAGGTTTACAAAGAGCTTGAGTAATGTAATCACAGAAGATTTCAAAAATGCAAGTATCGTTGTCAGAGGAGCAAGGGTGAATGAACCTGATCCTACCATTCCGGAAGTTAAGTTATTTAAGAAAGATTTTCAGAGATATATTGAAAGCCATCCCTTCGAAGGTATATCTGTAGGTGTGTCCGGTATTGATCTCATATACGTCTCGCTTGTGGATTATACAGTAAAGGCTCAGCTTATAAGCATTGCAATAAGTATAGTAATTGTTTTCTTTATTATATCCTTTACTTTCAAGTCCTTTGTATACGGAGCATTCGGTCTCATACCGATTATTTTCGGTCTACTTTTGAACTTTGGAACAATGAGCTATTTTCATATACCTCTTGATTTTGTGACCTCTATGATTGCCAGTATAGCTGTAGGGCTTGGTGTCGATAACAGCATACATTACCTCATCCGTTTTACAAAAACAAAAAAACGCCTTCCTCTTGAGGACAGAATCAAGGGTGCACTGGTCAATTCAGGAATTCCCATCTTCTTCACATCATTCACACTTATAGCAGGCTTCTGCGTTCTTCTCTTTTCCAGTTTCAAACCAATACTCTACTTTGGGCTCCTCATCTCTGTAACAATGATCGGCTGTCTTATTGGTGTAACGTTTGTCCTACCTGCGTTTGTTTATTTCGTAAAGCCGAAGGCGATCATCAAAGGAGTGATAAAGTAGGATCGAATTATATATAACTTAATAATATCATTAAATAATTTTTTGTTAATTTGCTCTGCTATATGCATAGGATAGAAATAGGATATAAAATAGTAACTTAAATTGAGTTTTTCGGAAACATTTCAAGCTCGATTTAATATAATACATAATTAGAAGAAAGTTATGCACATAGCAAAGCTTTTCAAAAATGGCAACAGCCAAGCTGTAAGGATACCAAAAGACTATCGATTTGAAGGCAACGAAGTGTACATAAACAGAGTGGATAATATGATTGTGGAGTTCACTCGGGTTCCAAAGCCCAAATTAGAAAATTGGGCCTCTTGATTCAGAGGAGGCTATAAGCTTACCCAATACTATCCATAACGACCTTTAGATGATTCTTTATCTCCTCATTTGTAGGTGCCATTTTTAAGGCCTTTTTTAAATAACTCTTTGCCTGAGTTATCTTCTCGAGTTTAAAATATACCCAACCCAGGCTGTCAAGATATGCAGGATTGGTTTTATCCATCGATACTGCCTTTTTACACTCAGAAAGCGCCTCTTCAAGATTAATACCTTTCTCTGCAAATATGTACCCTAAAGAATTATGTGCATTGGCATTTTTTGGATCAATATCTATTGCACGATACAGATTCATACAGGCCTCTTTAAAATTACCGAGCCTGTCCATAATATATCCAATAGCTGCAAAGACCTGAGCACTTTCAAATCTAGCTTTTAAAATACCATTGAAAAACGAAAGAGCCTTTTCATAATCTTCAAGTATCGTATAGATATAACCCATAATCATCTCTGTATGTACTTTATTAATATAACTAAAATCCAATTTTAGGATCTGCTCAAAATTGTAAAGAGCACTTTCATACTTACCTATTCGTGTATAAGTTATTCCCAGAAAATAGAGTGTATCCGGGTTTTCCTTATCCATCTCATATGCGTCAAGAAAACTGACTAGAGCCTTGTCGTACTTCTGATCCTTAAGATACTTCTTGCCATTCCTTAAAAACTGGTTTAGCTTTTTTTCTCTCTTCATTCCCGGTTTGCTCCATTTATTTCAATATATGAAAGCCCCGATTCTTTAGCTCAGCAATATATTTATGTGCAGTAATATCCCAGTGCAACGGGCTAATAGAAACCTTATTTTCATGTATAGCTTTCACATCAGTTTCTTCTTCTAGAATATCGTGGGATAGCTCTCCGTCAATCAAGTAATATTTATTATTCTCTGGATCCTCTGTTTCAATAAGATTATCCTCATAATATCTCTTTCCAATCCTGGTTATCTCAATACCGTTAACATCTTTAATCTCAACATTTGGTACATTTATGTTTAATATAACATTCCTAACTAAACTGTATTTCTCGATTTTATTGACAATCTTACCGGTAAAATGAGCTGCTGTTTCATAATGTATCTTCCCTTCTCTATTGTCTATGGAAACCGCAATGCCGGGTATGTTTCGTGATGCTGCCTGAAATGCCGCAGAAACCGTGCCCGAGTAAAACACATCTGTTCCCAGATTCAAACCATTATTTATCCCTGTAATAACTATATCTATAGGTTCTTTTATTATCCCTAAAATAGCTATATACACAGAATCAACAGGCGTCCCATCTACTGCAAAGATACGATCCTTTTCTATCTCTTTCAGCCTGATCGGTTCACGAAGAGATATAGAATGTCCAGTAGCACTTCTTTCTCTGTCCGGCGCTACTATAAATACTCGATATTTATCCTCAAAATAAGCTTTTAACTCCCATATCCCTCTGCTGTTAATACCATCATCATTTGATAAAAGGATATTCCTCATTTTGGAAAAAATAGACCTCCATCCTTAATTGTCTTCACATATTATACCATCATTTCTACATGAAAATGATATACTAACTACATATCTATGTAAACTGTATGATTAAAGAATCATAGGTGATTTCAAATCGCTCAATTGTTCATCAAAAGAGAATTTTACTGCAGTATATTCAGACCGAAAACGTTTCACTTCTCTTCTTACTCCCTTTCCTCCGATAATACATTCCCCAATAAGCTCTGCTATTCTCTCCATTTCATCTTCCTTCATTCCTAACCTGGTCATCTCCTGAACTCCAATTCTTATCCCATCAGGATTGGTTACACTTTTTAAAGGTTCATGAGGAAGTATATTCATATTTAGAATAATATCATTTTCTTTAAGCAGGTTAGCCACCATTCTCCCCCCTCCATACTCTTTAACATTAACAGCAATCTGATGTGATTCTGAAAAGTCATACTCTTCGGCAAGCACATTAAAGCCTACCTTTTTCATTGCTCTTGCTAAAGCCTTTGCATTTTTTATTACCTGCTCACTATACTCTTTACCAAAACTGATCATCTCTTGTGTAGCAACTGAAAGCCCAACAAGTGTATCAAGGTGATGATTGCTTGAAGAGCCGGGAAAGGCGCCCTTGTCCACCTTCTGCCATTCAACATTTCCCATATTACTCAAAATCAACCCTCTCTGAGTGCCAAAAAATGTTTTATGGGTACTTCCTGTAACAATGAATACCCCCTCACCAATGGGGTCCTGGAACTTTGCACCTGCAATGAGACCAAGCACATGTGCAGCATCGTATACTATAAGGATACGATATTCATTACATATATCAACTAATTCCCGAACAGGCTCTGGGAAAAGAAAAAGGCTTTTCCCGAATATCAGCATTTTAGGTTTTGTTATATGGATAAGTTCTTTGGCTTTTTCAACATCCGTATGGAAGCCATCTTTAGAAAGAGGAAAGTGAATAACATTTCCTGTAAATTTTCCCACTGAACCTCCCTTATGGTGACTTATATGTCCCCCTCCTGGTGTGGAGTTCACCATTACAATATCTCCATATTTCAGAAAGCTTGAAAAAACAGCTTCATTAGCATTTGTCCCACTTATTGGCCTTACATCAGCCCGAGAGCATCTGAAGAGCGTTTTAATATGATTCCGGAGATCGCTCTCAATTTTATCAATATACTCAGTTCCCTGATAGTATCTCTCACCAGGATGCCCCTCTGCATATCTGTGTGCAAAATCAGAGCCAGCAAGTTTTCGGACAGTGTTTGAGAGGATATTTTCACTAGCAATGAGGTTTATCGTTCTCATTCTCCAATCATTCTGTTTCTTTACGTAACCATAGATTTCCCTTACATACTTCTCCAACATTCCCTTTATCTCCATGAATGATAGTAGAAAATAAAATGAAAAACACCCCTGCACAGTGCAGGGGTACTGAAAATAACGATTTTATCTTCTTTTGTAAATCACTAATCCTCATTTCTCACAAATATCTGTAAAATCGGAGAAAGAGGTTTTAGTGCTTTTCTCACTTCCTACTCTATTCTATGCATTATACTGAAATGAGTTGATATATCATTAACTAACATTAAGAAAATTATTATTGAATATTGATCAGCCTGGTTATCGATGAATAATATTACATTCATATATGCAAAGATTTTTAGGTAAGACCACCATTATAAAAAATATGCCTTTTTAGATAATATTTCATCGCCAGAAAAAAATATATTCATATCCAGACATTAACATGGAGGTATTCAAAAGTTAGCTATTCCTCAATGGATGTTCCCAGTGTAGTATCTGGGGGAACAACATCCACATAGAACTCTATCTCTACAGGATACGATTCATTTCCAAGGTTATCACGAGCCTTTGCCTTAAGAGTGTGAAAACCCGGAATCTGTATTTTAAATGGGGCTGTATAAGGTACGTACTTACTGTCATCAAGTGAAATTAATATCTCCTTTATTCCTGAGATACTGTCATAAGAAGTACAGGAGTACACATTGTCCTTATTTGTATAATTTTCATTACTTGAAGTAACAAAAGCCTTTTTAGTAACAATCTCTACTTCCGGAGGAGTGTTGTCCACATAACCGCTCATCACGTAGGTAGCAGTTTTGTTCCCAACATTATCGACAGCATATGCCCTTCCCTTATGAAAGCCCTCTTTTGATATAAACACAGGCTTTGTATACGCAATAAATTTACCATCATCGAGCTTTACATATATCGCATCAACCCCGGAAAGATTATCCTCTGCCCAAAGAATGATGGCACTCTTACGAGTTAAATAGATCTTTTTATCATTTATAAAAACTGGTCCCTCCACAGAGACGAGCCCTTCTGGAGCAGTACCATCAACAATTACCGAGTAGATCTTTTCATTACTCACATTTCCGGTTTTGTCAAAAGCCCTGTATACAATGACATGTCTTCCCTCAGTTGTAAATGAAATAGGGGCATAGTAATTCTTTATAGGAGCCCCATCAACACTGTACTGAATATTTTTTAGGGATGATTTTTTGTCCCAGGCATCTAAAACAAAGCTTGCTTCAAGCGGAACATAATCTATTACTCCATCGTTGTATATCCTCTTTTCCTCTCCGAAAAATATGTGTATTGTTCCGAAAAGAAATAGTACTAAAAAGAAAATAAGACATCCTTTTTTCATTATGAACCCTCCATAAATATATTTTTTATAGTTTACATTTTTATACCTGATTGTCAATAAAAATAATCTGGATACCAATAGATCTCGGTAGATCAAGATCTACTAAATAGCTTGCCCCAATGCTTTACGGATATTAATATTTTTTTGGGTTACCCCCTTACAGGAGCTCAGCTTGGGAATGACAATTACTGAAAAAATTCTTGCTGAACACTCTGGTCTCGATAATGTAATGCCAAGTCAGCTCATCCAGGCAAGTTGTGACATGACCCTTGCTAATGATATAACAGCTCCAATTGCAATAAATGAGTTTTATAAATTGGGAATAGACAGTGTATGGGATAGAGAAAGAATAGCTTTAATTCCAGATCACTTTACCCCCAATAAAGATATAAAGTCCGCCGAAGGGGCTAAATACTTACGTGAGTTTGCAAAAAAGATGCATATTGTTAACTATTTCGAGATTGGAGAAATGGGCATTGAGCACGCACTCTTGCCAGAAAAAGGCCTCGTTCTTCCAGGCGATCTTATTATTGGAGCAGACTCACATACCTGTACCTATGGCGCACTTGGAGCATTTTCCACTGGAGTAGGGAGCACAGATTTAGCCTGTGCAATGGCTACAGGAAACGCCTGGTTCAAAGTTCCTGAATCAGTAAAGTTTATATTAAATGGGAAATTACAAGAATGGGCAAGCGGGAAAGATGTAATCCTCAAGATTATCGGTGATATTGGCGTAGATGGCGCTCGTTACATGTCAATGGAGTTTGCAGGAAATGGAATAGCAAATCTTTCAATGGACAGCCGCTTCACCATAGCAAATATGGCAGTAGAAGCTGGTGCAAAGAACGGCATCTTCCCTGTTGATAATAAAACTGTTCAATATGTAGCTGAAAGCAGTAAATCTGGAAGGAGGAAAGATCATTATAAGATTTATGAGAGTGATTCAGATGCGCACTATACCAAGATATATGAATATAATCTTGAAGAGATTGAATTACAGGTTGCTTTCCCGCATCTTCCAGAGAACACAAAAAATATTTCGGAGGTAGGTGATATACAGATCGACCAGGCAGTTATTGGGTCATGCACAAACGGTCGTCTTGAAGACCTAAGGGTTGCCGCAAGAATATTAAAGGGGAAAAAGGTAAAGGCTGGGGTCAGGCTTTTAATCTTCCCTGCAACCCAAAAGATCTACCTAGAAGCATTAAAAGAAGGATTAATTGAAACCTTCATTAATGCCGGTGGGGTTGTTTCTACTCCCACATGCGGCCCATGTCTTGGTGGTCATATGGGAATACTTGCTCAGGGAGAGAGCGCAATATCCACCACAAACAGAAACTTTGTAGGAAGAATGGGTCACAAAGAGAGCGAGGTTTTCCTCTCCTCTCCTGCAGTTGCAGCAGCATCTGCTGTTGCAGGGAAGATTGTTTCACCGCAGGAGGTAGTAGATTAACATGTATGACAGGAGAACACTTGTTTTTGAGGGAAAGGCTTTTAAATACGGAGACAACATCGATACAGATGTTATTATTCCTGCTCGATACCTCAATACCCTTGATCCGGAAGAGCTTTCCGAACACTGTATGGAGGGTATAGATAAGCATTTCTCTAAAAAGGTACAGAAAGGTGACTTCATAGTTGCTGGTGAAAACTTTGGCTGCGGCTCATCAAGAGAACACGCACCGCTGTCCATCAAAGCATCTGGTATATCTTGTGTTATTGCCTCGTCATTTGCACGGATATTTTACAGAAATGCAATTAATATCGGTCTGCCTATTCTAGAGTCTAAGAGTGCATCTTTGAATATAAAAGGGGGAGACTCGGTAGAGGTTGATATTAAAAACGGAACAATCATAGATAAGTCTACAGGTAAAGTCTACAAAGGAGAACCATTTCCAGAGTTCATGCAGAAGATCATAAATGCAGGTGGATTAATAAACTATGTAAGACAAGAGCTGGAGGTAAAGTAACTATGTATAGAGTTGCTGTAATTCCTGGAGATGGCACAGGCAAAGAGGTTGTAAGAGAGGGAATTAAGGCCCTTCAGAAGGTCAGTTTAGTCTTTAATATTGATTTCGAGTTTAAGGAGTTTGACTACGGAGGAGATCGATATCTTAAAACAGGCCAGACTATATCGGATAAAGAGATTGAAGAATTAAAGACTTTTAATACCATCTACCTTGGGGCAGTAGGACATCCAGATGTAAAGCCAGGGATTCTTGAAAAGGGAATTCTCTTGAAGCTCAGATTTGAACTCGATCAGTATATCAACCTCAGACCTGTAAAGCTCTATCCAAATGTCGAGACACCTCTTGCGAATAAAAAGCCAGAGGATATAGATTTCGTCGTTGTAAGGGAAAACACTGAAGGGCTCTATGTTGGATCTGGAGGCTTTTTAAAAAAGGGGACAGCTGACGAGGTTGCTATACAGGAGATGGTAAATACAAGGAAAGGGGTTGAGAGATGCATCAACTATGCCTTTGAATATGCAAGAAAGAGAAACAAAGATAAAAAGGTAACCCTTTGTGCAAAAACAAATGTCCTTACCTATGCTCATGATCTATGGGACAGGGTTTTCTGGGAAGTTGCCAGGAAATACACAGACATTAAGTCAGATTATGCACACGTAGATGCAATTACAATGTGGATGGTAAAAAATCCTGAATGGTTTGATGTTATCGTTACCACAAATATGTTTGGAGATATCATAACTGATCTTGGGGCAATGATTCAGGGAGGAATGGGAGTTGCTGCTGGAGGAAACATTAATCCCAATGGAGTTTCCATGTTTGAGCCTATCGGCGGTTCTGCACCCAAATATACAGGAAAAAATATCATAAATCCTATAGCTGCAGTCTCAGCTGCTCAAATGATGCTCGAATTCCTCGATGAATCTGAAGCTGCTGCTTCGCTCGAACAAGCAATCATCTCCACCCTAGGTATGTTGAAGAGCCTGTCTGCTGGAAATATGGGATACTCTACTTCAGAGGTTGGGGACCTTGTTGTTGAACATATTAAAAAAGATTCTTCATAGTAAATTTCCGAAATCATAATAAGTTCTTATATTATAATATGATTTAGTAATCCACAGGAGGGATAGCATGAAGAAGGTATTGGAGGACATTTTCCATGCTGGTATTGGTCTCACAACAGTAACCAAAGAGCATTTAGAAAAAGTTTTTAATGAACTTAAAAAGAGGGGAGAGGTTCAGGAAAAAGAGAAGGAGTTTTTCATTACAAAAATCGTTGAAAGGCTTGAGGAGACAGGAGCAAATGTCGCCCAAAAGATCAAGAAAACATTTACTCCAAGTCTCGAGAGGATTGATGAACTGAACGAGAAGATTGATGCACTCATTAAGGAGATCGAAAAGCTTAAAAAACAACAGAGGGGAAAATAAGAAGTGATTCTCAATCAATCCGTTCCTGCCACACGATCTCCCTATTCAAACCGAACCTCTTGAACTTTACTTTCTGATAGACGAAGGCAAAAATCATATAAAGATTAGTACATATGACTGTGATCGGAAATATATAGGAGATCCTGTTCAAAATACCACAGACCACAAAAAGGGTAAGATGAGAAGTATCTCCTATAAAAGACCATATTTTAACAGAGGCACGCATTTCTCTATAGTAGAGCACCTTCATGTTCTGATCGATTCGCTCAGGATCGGGGAAGATATCGTAGAAACTATTTGCTAAGGGTAAATATCCTATTGAAACCACAGAAGCCTCTATCTGATAAAAGATATAGTAGAGGACATTCATTATCCGTTTCAAACCCCTTTCCTCCTTCCGTTTCTCCTTTTTCAGCTTATAAAGAGTTTCGAGTTTATCTGAATAATCGGGCTTTGCAACGCTGATAAAGACATTCTTAAAATGATCGTAGAGCATTATATGAAGGTACATTGAGAGCTGAGCAGCTAAAGCCAGAAAAAATTGATATATGGATCCAGTTTTCATGAATAGCGCATAAGCTATCCCATAAAAAATTGAAAAATGAGTGGCGATGTCTGCAAGACCATCAATAGTCTTACCGAATTGCGAGCTTTTTTTTAACATCCTTGCAAGCTGCCCATCTGCACAATCAAAAATGATCATCCCCTGCAGTAAGATTGCCCCTATAAGAACCCATGGATTCTTTCCCCTTGCAAAAAAGATGCCTGATGAGACACCAAAGGCCATTGAAATCATAGTAACAGAATTAGGGGTTAAGTTCAGCATCTTAAAAAATTTTGCGGCCAGAAAAGCAAGAGGCCTGTTAAAAAACTGGTTTATGACCTCCTCTGTTTCTTTCGGCTTCAGTGAACTTCTATACTCCTGTACAAGCCCTCTCGTAAATTCAAAAGTTTTTATGCGCATCCTATTGCAATCACTCCCAAATCTCATTATCTTATGCAGGCAATCTGCAATATCTTTTTATTATAAAATAAGGCCTTTTTCATTGTATCAATAAATAGGTTAAAGTCAAGATTCTCATAAAATATGAGTCCTTTAATTTCCTATCAAATCACCGAATCAGATCTTAATTATACCATTAGATACACAAAAGAAACAGTAGATAAGGCCTTCCTTCCTCTCATTGATGAGATAGTGAGAGCTTTTTCCAAACATATAAGGCTACCATACCTTCTGGGCATATCGGGACCTCCAGGCTGTGGAAAATCATCTATCTCAGCTATATTTCAAATACTACTGTGTAAGATGGGTATAGATACATATATTCTACCCCTTGATGGATTTCATCTGAGCAATGAGGAGTTGCAGAAAAGAGAAACTGTATTTAAGAATCGTCCTATCAGCCTCTATGAGATAAAGGGAGCAAAGGAGACTTATGATGTTGAAAAATTAATCATACTTATGGAAAAATTGAGGGAGGGAGCAAATTTCTACTGGCCTGTCTATTCAAGAAACACCCATGATCCAGTTGATAGAGGAATATATGTAAAAAAAAGCAATGCAATCTACATAATAGAAGGCAACTATCTATTTTTAAACTGTGAGCCCTGGAATATCCTTTTACCTTTTTTCAACAAAAAGATTTTCATTTCCTCGAAAAAAAGATTATTGAAAAAGAGGGTTATATGGAGAAAAAGATTTGGTGGCTTTTCAAAAAAAGAAGCCCGATCTCACTACAGGGATTGCGACTCCCTGAATATTGATGAGGTACTGAAGAAATCAAAGGATTACGATTATATGTTAATTCAGAATGGCAAATACAGGTACAAACTAAAGAGCTCATAATCTATCAACATCTAATTTCAGAGACCCTTGCCGTACAACTCTCCATCCAGGTTCAGAAATATCAATAATTGTTGATGCCCTCTTATCTTTCAGACCATCCTTCAAACATACTATCATATCCACCTTCCCTTGAAAGGTGTCAACAAGTCTATTATTTTCATAAATATTTTCGTCTCCGCTGATATTTGCACTCGGCGCTACAATTACCTTATAGTTCAGTTTATGAAATATTCTATTTAAAAATGGATACAGTGGAAACCTGATCGATACCTTATCTTCATGAATACCCTTAAAAATAATTGTAAGCGGACCTGGCCAATATTTTTTCAAAACCGGAGGGAGGTTCTGATTGGTATAGGATTTTAAATTATCAAAACATCCTATCAACCTGATGAGTGGCTTATCAAATGGTCTATCTTTTATTTTGTAGATCTCTCTTACAGAGCTCGAAAAATTATCAGGTGTAACTATGCCGTAAATTGTATCTGTAGGGATTATACAGATGCCTCCCTTTTCTAATAAACCTTCTACCCTGTCAAGGATAAGGTTTTCGTTTATATCATCAAGGAAAAAAACTTCCGTATCTCTTCTCATAAGCATATAATCCAGTTAGTGCGGTTTTCTCACAAAGTTAGTAACATAGAAACTAATTAGTGATATGTTAATACATTAAAATGTTCTGAAAAAAATGGCAACTGGTGTGAGAAAAGTGCTTTCTCCCCACAGGGGAGACCTATCCAGAAGGATAGTCAACCCCTCAATATTTATTTTTAAGTATTTTGGGAGAAATAGGGGTTAATTGAGCTTGAGCATTCTGTCAATAGCCACTCTAGCATCTACAGTTATCTCAGGAGATACAATCACCTGATTGGAATAATCTCCATATTCAATATCTATGAGGACCTTTAGGAGATCTCTCCTCCTGTTTTTTGACATATTTGCACAGACAGATCTATCGAGAGGCTCTATAAACTTACTCCTGTTACTCATCTTAAGCCTGTTAACAAAGTTATATTCTGTGCCAATCACCCATTTGCTCCCCTCTTCAGCCTTTTCAATTACCCTTTTAATATAGGAGGTAGACCCATTATAGTCAGAGGCTTTAACAACATCGGGTTCACACTCTGGATGTACAATAATATTAATATCTTTATCCCTCTTTTTCCAGAACTGCACATGTTCAAATGTAAATACTGTATGGATTATACAATACCCGTTCCAGATAATAATCTTCTTGCCCTCCAGTTCATCAACAGCTCCCTGAAAATAGCGATCAACAACTGCCAGATCTTTCTCCATTCCGAGCCCAGAGGCTGTATTGACTCCAAGGTTCTTGTCAGGCATAAAAAAGACCCTCTTCTCCTTATTGAAAATCCACTGAAATACTCTCTGTACATTGCTTGAAGTACAAACGAGCCCCCCGTTTCTTCCACAAAATGCCTTCACATCAACATGTGAATTAGCATATGTTACCGGAATATACTCCCCTGGATGAACACTTTGAAGTATATCCCAGACAAACTCAATGTCTTCAGCATAACCAAAATCCGCAAGGGGGCATCCGGCACTTTTATTTGGGATAAAGACATATTTATCATCCGAGGCAAGAACTCTTGCAATCTCTGCCATAAAGTACACGCCGCAGAAGACAATATATTTTGCCTCTGTAGCTGCTGATACACGGGACAGCTCTAAAGAATCTCCTGTATAATCTGCAAATTGAACAATCTCATCCCGTTGATAGTGATGAACAGGAAGAAATAGATCAGTGCCCAAGTTTCTTCTTATCTCCAATATCTTTTCATCAACACCCCTATCCGTAAGTTTCATTAAATCAATCATATTTCGACAAACCTTTCTATAATAATATAATAATAGTAAGCTTAATTTTTAAGAAATATCTAATACAATGTGCGGAGATGGTTTTATCTACTATTTGAGCTTAAGAGAAAAATCTGCATGACCTGCAGCATTGGTGATATATCCGACGGATATGTAATCGATGGGAATAAGGCGGAGCCTTTTAATCCTTCTCCTGTTCATATTCCCTGATACTTCAACCTCAGCCTTCCTGTCAATAATTTTTACTGCCCTCCTTATCATTCTCTTCTTCATATTATCAAGCATTATTCTATCAACCCCCTGTGAAAGGGCTTCATTCACCTCTGAAATAGAACGAGTCTCGACTTCAATTTTATACCTCTTTCCATAAAGATTCCGCACTCGATCAACTGCAGCGGTGATCGAGCCTGCACTATCTATATGGTTATCCTTTATCAGTACCATATCAAAAAGCCCCATCCGGTGATTCATGCCACCACCATGAGAAACAGCTTCTTTTTCAAGAGCTCTCAAACCTGGAATTGTCTTTCTCGTATCAAGCACGTTTATTTTTCTGCCCTTTAATATATCAGTAAGCCTTTTAACTTCGGTAGCTATTCCTGAAAGGTGTCCCAGGAAATTTAGAGCTGTCCTCTCTCCTATGAGAATGGATTTAATCTTCCCTTTTAGGAGTGCAATTTTATCTTTTTTCTCAAAATTACTTCCATCTTTCTTTAAGAGAGTAACTCTCAGAGTGGGATCAATCAGTTCAAAGACACGCCTAAAGGCTGAAATACCGGAAATTACACCCTCTGATTTTGCAGTAATCAGTGCTTCCCCCTCCTCTTTATCAATGATAGCGTTTGAAGTAATATCTATCAAATCAATACCTTTTCCTTCTGAAAAGCTCTTATAACTCTCCCCAAAATTTTCCGAAAGGTCCTCGCAAAGTGCAAACTTCACTATATGATCTAATGAAGCTACGTCCATTTTCTATTCCTGTAAATAGGGTGAAAAATAAAAAACTCGATACTTACTTTAATAAATAAAGCGGTCATAAAAGACCGCTTATTTTATTCCTAAAAATATTTAATTGGGGAATGAAAAATCATACATTCCTAACCCGCATTTCTCACAAATATCTGTAATTATAGCAAACGTCGGGTTGCCTCCCCTTTGGGGAATGACTCTCCTTCGGAGAGTTTGCGGTTTTCTCACGCATAAATACATTCTACGCTTAATATTGAAATGAATTGATATATCATTAATAAAATTTTTTGTCTTTCAATTTGTGAGAAAACCGCACAAACCTCTTTACAGATCAAAGGGAGAAATGTAGTCTCCCATCTTCCTTTTAATTTCAAGAAGGCGTTCTTTCTGTTGCATAAGAATCTCAAATACGATCTCAGGAGTATCGAAAACATCCCTCCTGTAAATCTTGAGAATTCTTTCTGTCTTTGATAGGTTCTCCGGGATCCTCAGAGTAAACTGCTTAATGTAGCTCTCTTTTTCATAATCTTTGCCCAGAATCTTCGAGAAAATTTCCCTCAGATCACTGTATCTCGGGATATGCCCTGTAGGAGTTTTTATTGCAGTAATATCCTCATGAGCCCTCAGCTCCATCCATTTAAGCCAGACACGTTTATCCTCTCTCTCGTTAAGCCATTTCCCCTGTGCATCCTTTAAAAAATAGTTTACTGAGAAGATCTTGGGTGGATTATCAACCCCTCTGCTGAAATCCAGATTGTTCTGGATATATTTACCAATCGTTATGGAGAGAAAATCAAGATTGGACATCGGGTTGAACATCCTCACCCCTTCCTGTCCCAGTGTTGCAGCGGTTGTTTCTGATTCAAGTGACGCCCCTTTTGTAATAATTCCATGCTCCCAGTTGAAGGATTCCTCGACTGGTACCCAGGTGTCAGAGTCCCTCCCTCCATAAATGATACCGCTGATCTCTACTCCTTCAGGATTTTCCATTTCAGGGTCCATATTTTCTAGCAGTCCCATACTAAGAGTAAATCTTGCATTTTTATGCGAAATATCTACCTCCTGACCATCCTTATCCCTCTTTCCTCGATACCACGGCCCTGAGTGATTGACACCACTTTCAGGTGGTTCTGAATCTTTTCCTATCCAGTACACACTATTTTCTTCTGTTACAAGCACATTAGAAAAGATAATCTCCCCTTCAGAATGGAGAGCCTTCCAGATAAGGCTATCATCCTTTGCATTAACACCCTGTATTATGCCGAATATCCCCTTTTCAACATTGACACCATACACTTTTCCATTTCTTTTTCTTAAATAAGCAATATCATCTCCAACAATTTTCTCATCCTCAACCATAGAGGTTGAGGTTTTACCACAAAGTGAGGGGAATGCCCCTGTAAAATAGCTCACTCTCCTTTTTGGTCCATGTACGCCCATAACAAACATATGTTCTGTAAGCCATCCCTCTTTCGATCCCTTCTGTATACCAAGTCTCATTGCTAGCTTCTTTAATCCAATCGTATTTCCGCCATACTGAGTATTTGTACTGTAAACAGTATTTCCATTTAAATCTATATAAACTCTTCTATTATCGAGATCAACAGAAACACTGTTTTCGAGTTTACCCTCGGAATGAATAAATTTGAAGAATTCTTCAGAATCCCCCATTCGTCTAAACTGTTCATACCCCTGTCTGTACAACTGATCTTCACTATGGGCAACATATGCGGAGTCAGTGAGCTGGATACTGGGAATTGAGAACTCGGAGTTCAAAGGGCCAAGGCAGAAGAACCTGACAAATAGTTCATGACCCTTCATGATATCCCTGAAAATATTATGAATCTCTTTTAAGCCCTGTTCTCGTTCAATTGCATTTATTGTGTTTCCAAGATTTACCCCCTCAGGTAAGAGGAATTTCGTGTTCTTCTTATCCCTCGCCTGATCGTAATAGCCATCAAAATGAACAGTGTGACCCTTTATTCTAAGCCTCTTCTCCTCTTTGTTTTTTATGGCAGCTTCCCGGATATACTCAAGATCCTCCTTTTCATCAGTTCCTACAAAAACATTATCAGGATTACAGAGCTCAATATATTTAGCAACAAGTGCATGCATCGTCGGGTTTTTTAAGTCTATAAGCTTTTTATACTGTTCTTCATCGAGCCTTTCTTTCAAAACCTTGTTGGCATTCTCTTCCATAAATATCTTCTTTATTGAGTATTAAATATTAGCGATTATTATTACCTATTCCTACTGAAAAGTCAATAATCTTCAAGTGCAAGATAAAAAAGAGGTCGTGGCAATTCATAAACTACCACGACCCTTATGCAGATAACCGCATTCACGATTATCAAGGAACAGTTTACTTTTAGCGGCGCAGGGATTTGAACCCCGGACACTGCGGATATGAGCCGCATGCTCTAACCGACTGAGCTACGCCGCCATTAACCAATATTTACAAAAAATATTAATAAGAGTCAAGTTAAAACGGGGCTATTTCTACATGGTTAAAGTCTCTATTTATACCCTTCTCGGATGATACCTTCAAGAACAGCTGCAATACTTATCTTAGCCTTTCTCAGCTTCAATAAAAAAGGCTCATGCAGACAGTTTTTAAATGAAGTTATCTCATCATGGATCTCATCCAGTGCAGCCCTTATACTGATTGATGGTATGCCCAAGCTTTTTATAAATCTCAGTCTGTAGAAATCCTCCATATCAACTGAAAGAGCCTGAAGAGAGTTATTCACTGCTACCTTTTCTCTGTAATCTTTTAGATTTCTTGAGGCCGTTACTGTACGTCCATAAAAGAGCCTGGGATAATCATCTTTAATAAGATTTTTGAGATTACCATACACAAATTCAGCCTGAGGAATTTTTAGAAAACTACTTTCTATTGCTCTATCTGGTTTATTCTTTCTTTTGATAATTGTATCAAGATTAAGTGTATCCAAAAATACAATTTCAGCTGCAATAATAACATCCCCGGCCTTTATATCAATTAAAAGAGCTCCGCAGAATCCGGTAGATATAATAAAAGAACAGTGATCGAACATTGACTCTATCAGAGGTTGATCTCCAATCCCAGTCCTTAAAAGCTGTACCTCCCGGTCATATAGCATTCCTCTGTATATGACAAACTTCTGTAATTTCTCCTTTTTTACACTATTGAGAGTATCAAGAAAAAACTCTGCCTCCTCCTTTAGAGATACAAGAATACAGATCATATAAGATATAATACATCCTCTACTATGAGATTTCAATACTTCCTGTTAAAGACAAGTCAAGCGCTCTGAAACCAGAGCGCTTGAAAAGGGAATGATGATAACTATTCTTTAAAAGAGCCCCTCCACCTTACCTGTATTCACATCCACATCAACCTTACGATAAGCGGGATCGGAAGATGTACCAGGCATAAGGCTGATAGTTCCTGCCATTGGGCATAGAAACTTTGCCCCTGAGAATAGAAGTATATCTCTAATTGGAAGTCTCCAACCCTTTGGAACGCCCTTCAGGGTAGGGTCATGGGTAAGACTCAGGTGAGTTTTTACCATCATAGTGTAGTAGTCCCTGAATGAGGGCTCTTTTTCAAAGTACTCGGCCTTCTGTTCTGCATCTGGAGACCATACAACACCATCTGCTCCATAAACCTCCTTTGCTATACAGTCAACTCGTTCACGAAGAGGCATATCCATTGGATAGAGACATTTAAAATCTACATCTTCTTCACAGGCATCGATAACAGCATCTGTGAGCTCAAGTGCACCATCCCCACCTTTGAGCCAGTGCTCGCTCACGGCACATCGTGCACCTGCATCCTGTACATGCTTTCTTACCAGAGCAATCTCATCTTTGGTGTCTGTATGGAATGCATTAATACATACCACAGGCTTGATACCTGATTTCTTTACAATCTCTATATGATGAAGAAGATTAGAAACTCCTTTCTCTAAAAGTTTTAGATTTTCCTTGGTATATTCATCTGCAAGAGGACGGCCTGGAACTACCCGCGGTCCGCCTCCGTGCATCTTCAATGCCCGGACTGTTGCTGTGATTACCGATACGTTGGGATGCAGGCCACTGAGACGGCACTTTACATTCCAGAACTTCTCAAAACCGATGTCAGCTCCAAAACCACTTTCAGTTACATGATAATCGAACATCTTTAAACCTACGCGATCTGCAATTATTGATGATTGTCCTACAGCAATATTTGCAAAAGGACCTGCATGTACCATACACGGCTGATATTCAACAGTGCAGCCCAGGGTAGGATTGATTGCGTTCCTCATCCATGCGGTCATTGCACCGCCTACTTCCAGGTCGTCAGCTGTGACAGGATTTCCCTTTTTGTCATAAGCTATTGTAACCTTGCCAATCCTTTCTCTTAAATCTTTCAGATCCCTGGCTATAGAAAGGATGGCCATAAGCTCCGAGCTAACTGTGATCTGATACCCTGAGGCCATAATGAAACCATCCATCTTTCCACCAATACCGATGATGATATTTCTCAGTGCCTGGGCACAGAAATCCAAAGCCCACCTCATTTCAATTCTGCGCGGGTCAATGTCAAGACGCTTCAGGTTTCTTTTTGCCAATGCAGCATCATCATAGTTAAACTCATGCTGCATTCGGGACGTGAGTGCTACCATAGCCAGATTGTGAGCATTTGTGATATCATTGATATCTCCTGTGAGCCCCATGGAGAACTCAGTCATTGGTATCCAGAGCGAGTTTCCGCCACCCGCAGCCGTTCCCTTGATATTCATAGTGGGACCACCAGAAGGCTGGCGAATAGCTCCCCCAACATTCTTTTTACGCTTTCCAAAGCCCTCTATGAGGCCCATGGCTGTTGTGGTTTTCCCCTCACCCAGTGGTGTTGGAGTGATAGCTGTGACTTCAATGTATCTGCCATCAGGCTTATCTTTAAGTCGCTTGATTATTTTCATAAAGTCAAGCTTGCTGATCCTACCGTAAGCCATTACCTCATCCTTTTCAAGTTCCAGTCGCTTCCTCCATTGCTCAGGAGTAGGCATATTCTTCTCTGCATCCTCAGCAATCTGCCAGTCTGCCATTTTCGTTGCATTGTACGCCATATCTAATCCTCCTCACAATTTTTTAGTTTTTATACTATGGTATAGTTAAATCTTTGTCAATAAAAAATGATAAATGTAGGAGAGATTCAATTTCTTGACAAAAAGAGGAATATATACAAAATTTCTATTACTGTAAGATAAGGAGAAAAAAGAAATCCATGAAAAATAACAGACTAAAGAAGCAGATAGATTTTATTGTCGAAATAGATAAACTAAAAAATGTCTATAGACAAACTTTTCTTATGGATGGTAGGAGGAAAGAAAATGATGCAGAGCATTCCTGGCATATTACCATGATGGCACTTCTACTTTCAGAGCATGCGAGGGGAAAGAAGCTAAATATCCTTCGTGTATTTAAAATACTATTAATACATGACCTTGTAGAAATAGATGCTGGCGATACATTTATCTATGATATAGAAAAAAACAGAGACAAAAGTAAAAGAGAAAAGGCTGCTGCAGATAGAATATTCAATATTCTTCCAGCCGATCAAGCAGATGAATTTCATGGATTATGGCAGGAGTTCGAAGAAGGCAAATCTCCAGAATCTAAATTTGCCGCCTCTCTCGATAGGCTACAACCATTATTACAGAACTACATAACGAAAGGCAAAGCATGGAAATATCATAATATACATAGTAAACAGGTTATAGAGCGGAATAAATGCATAAATGAAGGTTCATCGATAATATGGGAATATGCAAAGGAACTTATTAATGATTCTGTAAATCAGGGGTATCTTAAGAAATAGGTTCGATTATTATGGGAGCATTTATAAATGTATTAACGGGAATCTAGAAGGTTTAAGGCTTGTGTTTTTCCATCGATCTATCAATCTATCTTAAAAATTTAAGGAGGAGATATGTACGCTGAAAGGCCATTACGATTCTTTCTCGATAAGCTCTGCTCGAATAGTCCTGAACCCGGAGGGGGAAGTGCATCTGCACTTACCGGTTCAATAGCAGCCAGCCTCTCAGGGATGCTTGCAGCTCTTACAGTAAACAAAAAGGGATATGAAAAGGTAAAACCTGAAATGGAGAGGAACCTTAAAAAGGCAGCAGAGTTAAAAAATGATTTACTCGATCTCTTACAGAAGGATACAGAGGCCTTTGATGATGCTTCAAAGGCCTTTAAACTGCCAAAAGAAACGGAAGAGGAGAAAAAAAAGAGAATGGAAGCTATAGAGAACGGCTTAAAAAAGGCCACTGAAGTTCCTCTGGCAATAATGGAAAAAAGCCTTGAAGTTTCCAGGCTCGCAAGCGAGGTCCTAAAAAAGGGGAATGAAATGGCAATTTCTGATGGAGCTATTTCAGCGCTCTTTGCTGAATCTGCAGCAATTGGGGGAATGATCAATGTAAGAATCAATTTCAGCTGGATGAAGGACAAGGATTATATAAGAAGCGTTGAGAAGAGGCTTGGCGAAATCCTCGATGAGGTGAAGATAATTAAAGAGGAGGCTTTGGCCTTTACAATTGAAAAGTTGAAAAAATGAAAGCAGTACTTTATCAATTAATCTTTGATATATTCTTTATAATATGTTAAAGTACTAACAATTAAAACTTTTATGATGGAGGCAAAAAAGTGAGTGCAAAAGTAATTGATTGTGTTGCAATTGCAAATGAGATCAAGGAGGAGCTTACAGCAGAAATTCAGGATCTGAAGACAAAAGGCGTAACAGTCGGTATTGCCACTGTTCTTGTTGGAGATGACTTCGGGGCAAGAATGTACAGGGGTCAGATTGAAAAGTTCTGCGAGGAAATGGGGATTGAATACACAAATGAAAATCCCCCTAAGGAGGCAAAAGAAGAAGATGTTGTTAAGGTTGTAAAGGAGTTAAATAAAGATAATATAGTGAGTGGTATCATTCCACTGCGTCCATTCCCAGAGCATATTTCAGATTATGCAATCATCAATGCAATTGACCTAAACAAGGATATCGACTGTTTTCACCCTTACAATATGGGCAAACTTACCCTGGGGGAGATTACATTCGCACCTGCAACTCCATCAGCCTGTATAGAAATCATGGATAGAGAAAATGTTAACCTTGAAGGAGCAGAGGTTGTTGTTGTCGGCCATTCAAATATCGTCGGAAAACCGATATCGGTCCTCTGCATTAACCGTAATGCAACAGTGACAACAACGCACATATTTACCTCTATGGCAGGGAACCTTGCCAAGCACACAACAAAAGCGGACATTCTCATTGTTGCTGCAGGAAAAGCAGGGCTCATCACCCCTGATCTCATCCAGGAGGGTGTATTTGTCATTGATGTCGGGATAAACAGGGTAAAGGTTCTCGATGAGAATGGAAATCCCGTACTCAATGAAAAGGGAAAGCCAAAAACAAAAACTGTTGGAGATGTTGACTTTGATGCTGTGAAAGAAAAGGCCGAAAAGATTACCCCTGTACCTGGCGGTGTTGGAGCCATAACAAACATGATGCTCATGAAGAATACTGTAAAGGCTGCAAAAATCCAGAGCGGGCTTTTATAGTAAAAATGTTGTTCGTACCTTCGGTGCATTATCACCGCGGCAATATTAGATTAGAATCGTAAAGTGCTGTAAAGAAGTAGTGCTCGCTAATATGTAAGATCAACCCCCTCTTTGCTTTTGCTCACACCTTTGGGCACAATACAGAGAAATCCTAAAGGTTCATTCCCTGTCTGTACAAACCTATGTCGTTCATTCGGTTCAATGAGAATTGCATCGCTCTCCCTTAAAGAAAATTCTTCATCTCCCAGAAAAAGCTTGCCTTTTCCCTTAAGGATAAAAACCTCATGCTCAAATGGATGCTCATGAAACAATGTTTCAAAACCTTTCTCAACCTCAAAATATCTCATTTCAAAGTTTGGTGCACCAAACTCTTCTACTATAGGATATCGTATCGTAACCCCTTTCATATACTCCCTGTTAATGCCTTTTTCAGGTATCTCATAGATGTTAATCTTATACACTTCTACTCCTCCATAAATAAAAAGTTTCCAGGCATAAAGCAAAATCAGAGCCCGAGAATTTTTTTATTCACAACCATATCGAGGCCTCCAATCTGTAAAGCCTCTTCATTCACACTATTGTAATCAACATCGGTATGCGCGATTTTCTCCGGATCACCACTTTCAAGTATATCTGCTATCTCTAAATGAGAGCTAAAAAGCATATCTTGCAGAGAATTGATTTCACCGTCATCTGCAAGCATGTTTGCCTTATCTTCTGCTATTCTATAAGCCTCTACATCTAACTCTATGTAATCCTTTCTAAGTTTAATCCTGTTATCCTTTCCTGGAGCAGTATCTGTGCGCAACATATGATTATCAAACTCAACATGTCCCTCCCAGCCCATCTTATCCAGTACATAGAGGATGCTGATAAACTCTTTCAGGCCATCCATCCCCACAAGTACTGGATTATCGTTGTCGAACTGATTCGGTTTCTGATTTCCAACATGGAGGAAAAAGAGCTTTTCGAGGCTAGCAGCAAAGGCAGCTGCCGCAACACCTGTTAGTCCAGTCATCTGTTCATGCTGAAGTAGCTCAGGATTAACGCCCCAGAAATCAGGATTCTCCAGTCTTGATATTAAGGCTATAGAATGTCCAACAGTTGGCAGAAACATCTCACCCCGAGGCTCATTCGGCTTGTTTTCGATTGTACCCTTTTTTATACTTAAGTTTCTATCAGAGGCATAACGAGTAACAAGGTTTAATCCGTCTATTATATATTTGTAGTTCCTTCCCCAGGGCACAGAGAATTGTGTTTCAAACCCATCACGGGCAACCCAGTAGGTGAAATATTCAGCACCAAGAAAATCTCCCATCCTCAATGCTCTCATTATCTTCTTTGCTGCAAGAAGCCTTATTCGAGGATCAGGATTTGTAAGGCCACCATTCCTGAATACTGGATTACCATGCAGGCCACAGGTAGCCATTTTAAATACCAGATTTACTCCCTCCATTTTTTCCTTTATCATTTTCAAGGTTTTATAGGCTTCACTCCCTTGCTCTGTAATATCGTTTTCATTGTATGGGTCCCATGGAACAAGATCATCATCGTGAGCCGATGTAAAATCGATGAGTCCATCCCTTTTTGCATCGCATAGTATGTCTGTAACTTCTATTGAACTGATTCCATCCATTACTCCAGGACCAAAAGGATCCCCAACTGGATTTGCCACGCACCAGTATGGCATTGATAATTTCCGATTAACGGCCATGAATAGCCTCCCAAATTAAAGGATATGCTTCAAGAAGCGTTTAGTTCTATCTTTTTCAGGATTATCGAACAGCTTTTCCGGCGGGCCCTCTTCTATTATCTCTCCTTCATCCATGAATATAACCCTTTGGGCAGCAGCCTTTGCAAAACCCATTTCATGGGATATCACAAACATCGTCATTCCTTCCTTTGCAAGGGAAAGCATAACATCGAGCACCTCCTTTATCATCTCTGGATCGAGCGCTGAAGTAGGCTCATCGAAGAGCATCACATGAGGATTCATAGCCAGGGCACGGGCAATTGCAACCCTCTGCTGCTGTCCTCCTGAAAGCTGCGCCGGGTAGGAATTCTCCTTATCAGACAAACCCACCCTGTTTAAAAGGGCCCTTGCCCTCTCATTGGCCTCTTCTCTATCCATTCCCTTTACAACAATAGGAGCTAGAGCAACATTGTTGAGTGCAGTGAGATGGAGAAAGAGGTTAAAGGATTGAAAAACCATGCCTGCCTCTTCTCTCACCTTTCTGATATCAACATGGGGATCTGTAACACATATATCATCTATCCAGATACTTCCGTAAGTCAGGTTTTCCAACCTGTTTATGCACCTGATAAGAGTTGATTTCCCGCTCCCTGATGGACCTATGATAAGAACAACTTCACCATGTTTTACAGTGAGGTTTACGTTTTTTAATGCAGTCAGGCTTGTCTTTCTTACCCTTCTTCTGTTTTTTTTCCCCGCATTTTGAGCTTCAATGTCCCTGCTGTAAATGGTAAATATTTTTGTTGCGTTCTCTACCCTGATTTTTACCCTATCTGACATCTCTACTTAATCTAACCTCCATTAAACCAACAAGCCATGAAAAAAATAGCGTGAGAATTAGATAGACAAGTGAAATAACCGTGAAAGTCTCAAAATATTCAAATGTATGGGCTGCAAACTCCCTGCCTCTCCTGAAAAGATCAGATATTGCTAAAATTGAAACTAAAGAAGAATCCTTTAGAAGTGCAATAAACTCATTGCCGATAGGGGGCAAGACAACCTTTAAAGTCTGAGGCAGGATTATATGTCTCATCGCCTTTCTTCTGGACAGACCGAGTGCCAGCGCTGCCTCCATCTGGCCCCTGGGAATAGATTGAATTCCAGCTCTGATAATCTCTCCAAGGTAAGCACCATAGCAGACCGCCATTGCAATAATAGCTGAAGCCATAGGCGGAATCTTTACCAGTTTAGCAAGTGCATAGTAGATGTAAAATATTTGAACGAGCAGCGGGATCCCCCTTATAACCTCAACATAAACTGTTGCGATTCTATTGAATACTATATTCCTGGATACTCTTCCAAGCCCCGCAATCAAACCGATAATCAGAGCAAGTAAGATTGACAGGACAGTCACCTCAAAGGTTTTTACAATACCATCAGGAATAAAGCGAAGGATACGGGCATAGGGGTCCGGCCACTTGGTAGCCAGGAACATTAAAAGTCCAATTGCCCCGAAAAAGGAAATTCTCCATGCAGAAAAGATCTCTCTTTCTCCCCTCTGAGGGATAAGAGTCCCATCTGATACTGGTATTTTTTGATTAGTCATTTTTCAAACCATATTTTGAAGATTTAGGATAAATGATAAAAAAGGCTCCGTCAGTCGAGTGTTCAACTTTGGTTCAAAATGAATGCCTTATTTTAAAATTTTAGGTAATCAAATTGTTAGAGGAAATTTTATATGTTTAACAAATAACCTAAAAATCAAGTTGGTGCTTCTTCTTGCTATGATCATATTTAGTATCAATAAAAGAGGAAGCACCAACTCAAAAAACTAAAATATTTTGATTTTTAACAGAAGAACAACAATAATCTGGTAAAATTAGAAATTTCAAATATTTAGAGTATGTTGCTCAAAAACTCTATTGTAGTAACATTATGATACTGCTCTTAATCTTGTTAGCCCCTACCTGAGCCACTTTTTCTCAAGTCTTTCGAAAGTAGCGGTGCCCACCACCTTAGCGATACCTCTATTTATGGCTTCCAGAGCCTCTGTATTGCCCTTTTGTACAGCAATACCGTAATACTCCTCAGTAAAGGACTCTCCCACTATCTTCAGTTTTCCCTTGTATGACTCATTCTGGAGAGCGAAATCCGCAGCAACAGGTGTATCTGCAACAACCCCCTCAAGCCTTCCATTAACAAGGTCCTCGAATGCAAGGCCAATTTCATCGTAGGTTTTGAGGGTAACGCCTGATACCTTTTCCACCTCGAATGAACCTGTTGTTCCTATCTGGGCTCCTACAGTCTTCCCTTTAAGATCAGCAAGTACTGTAACCCCTGAAGTTTCCTTTTGAACAATAAGAACCTGCCCGGCATTGATATAGGAGTCTGAAAAATCCATCTCCTTCTTTCTCTCTTCTGTAATGGTTACAGAAGAGATTATGGCATCGTACTTGCCTGCTGCAAGCCCAGCAAAGATACCGTCCCAGGCTGTGTTTTTAAACTCAACAGTAAATCCACCAGCTTTTGCAACTTCATTCATAAAATCGATATCAAATCCTATAATCTCCTTTGTCCCCTCATCAACAAATTCCATAGGTGGCCATGTGGCATCAGTTGCGACAACAAGGTGCAGGGCGCCTTCTTCTTTAGGGCTCCCGGCAAAGGCTAAACCGCTCGTAGCTAAAAAACAGATAATAAGAAGTACAAAAATCTTCTTTCCCATCTCAACCTCCCTTATTCTTTAATGATGATTAATTAGATTATCTTTATTTTTTTTACATGTCAAGTTATAAAAGAGCAAAAGTAAAAAAAAATACCCCCGGAGAAAGGAGGAAAACCGGGGGTAAATGAAAATTTTTGTAACGATACCTTATCTTACAGAGTAGATATTTAATTCTTCGATATCAAATATAATACAATAGTAAAAAATATCAAGATAAAAAGTAGACCAATGTAAACAATCCACATTCCCGATTATAATATGATTCTTTAAATATATTCTGGAATTGGACTATTTTATGCCTTGATCAAAACAACTTTGTTTTGGAGTGATCATTTTTATAGAAGCGTAGATAGATAAAAACAGCAAATAAAAGGCTTAGAGCTGCAATGAAAGCGAGCATAAGAATAATTATCATCACGTGAGGGCCAACTGATTCGAAAAACTGCCCAATGAGCCAGGGAAAGAACATACTCCCAATACTACCACCGATTAAAAACCAGGAGGTTACCTTCCCGGTAATACTCATTTTCTGCTCCATAAAGCTAATAGAAGTTGGAAAAAGCGATGATAGTGAAAGACCCATGATAATCGTTCCCAACCAGAGTGCTAATCGCGTTTTGGACCACAGTGCAATGATGCTACCTGCAATGAGACATCCCACAATGTCAATTAACAGGATCCTTCGGGGTTTGATGCGTAAAGAGACAGGAACAGCAAGCAGACGGCCAAACATAAGCGCTCCCCAAAATGCAGAAGTTATATATGCGGCTACAGTCTTACCTGCAAGTCCCATAGCGTATGCATAGGAATAAATCCAGCCACCAAAGCTGAGCTCAGCACCGACAAACAGAAAGAAGAAAAATGCGAAGAGAACGACAAGAATATAATTTATGCTTTTGGGTTTATTTTCTTCCGAAAGGGCCCGTACACCAGGGCTTTGTAATCGGAATAGTAGAACTGTAAGAGGGAATATAATAAAAGCAAGCATCCAGTATGCCCAGTTTATGTCGCCATTTATTTTCATTGCCTGTGCTACAATTATCGGTGAGAGAAAGGCACCAAGCCCGAAGAAGAAATGAAGCCCATTCATAAATGGAGTAACCTTTTCACCGTGAACCCATACAAGGAGGATGTTTCCGCCAACATCAAGAGCTCCATCAGCCACTCCAAGTAAGAACAGTATGGCAGTTAAAAATATAAGCACGGACATTAACGGAACAACGGACATCACAACTGTCATGATAAACAGAGCACCAGCCATTACCGGATGACCAGGAATCCTGTCGTAGAGCCAGCCTCCTAAAAGGGAGCCTATGAGATATCCCAAAGAGTGTGCTGTAAACAGAAAGCTTACCTCACTCAACCTCGTATGTGTTTGTGCAGCAAGTCCGGGAAGCGTCGGCCCAATAACTGCAATAACCAGTCCGAGCATTATAAAAGAGGCATAGTATGATATTGTTTTACCGATCTTTCCATCACTGCTTTTTAATACAATCTTTTCAGAAAGGGATCTGTTAGAAACTTCCATAAATACCCATTATAATCGATAGTGGCTTTTATAATTCATGACAGCTAAACTAAATTATGTCAAGAATAATTTTAAATAACTAATATTTTAACACTCAAAGATGCATCTTACAAAAAATATACTAGGCATGAATTTATTATTTTTGCTCACAGGAAGTATTTGTTAAATCATATAGGGTAGGTTTATCAATAATTTGAAATTATCTGTGCCCGAGGCGAGATTTGAACTCGCACACCCAAAACGGGCACTAGCCCCTCAAGCTAGCGTGTCTACCAATTCCACCACCCGGGCAGCTTTCAACAGAGAATATAATAATAAGCTTTTGTAAGTCAATAATTTTGTTAAAAAACTGGACTACCTCTTGTTCAAAGACTCTAAAAAATCTGCTTCTGATCTACTGATCTTTAGAATCTGTATTATATCTTCTTTTGAATATCCCATTGCAAGAAGGTGTTTTGTCTTGTCAATGAGGTTTTTGTGACCATCAAACTTCAAGTCTTTTTCTAATCCTTTTGCAGAGGAATCATCGTTTTTACTCTTTGAAGAAGAGAGATACTTCTCTACCTTTGGGTCTTTTATAATCTTTTGAGCCCTTTTTATGAGCTTTTTAAGCTCATCTATCCTATCTTCAGAGATATTGACAGCATTATCTACTGCTCTATTCAACTCTACTACTAACTTCTCTACTTCTTTTGTGTATCTCCCAAGAAGCGAAGGAGCACTGTTTTTCTTAATCTTACTATTAAGAACCACAAAGAAAATAAAAATAAGGATTATATTTATGAGGACTATATATATGAGGCTCATCGCTTTATATCTATTATTGTTCCTTTATAGGGTTCTTCGAAATCTTTTCCCTTTTCCTTTTTCTCCCCTTTTTCTCTTTCCCTCCGTTCTCTGACATGGCTTTTGGCCTTCTTGCTCTCATCTTCTATCTTCGCGTTCCCGTCAGGATGGGGCTTAACCTGATTTACACGACTCGACTCAATCTGTGTAAGCTCCTTCAATTCACCACCTTTAACCACCTGGGCTAAAGTTATACCATCCTGCTGCCACTGCCTTAGTTTACTTATATCATCCATTCTCACGAGTATGGCCTGTATGTCTATTGGAAGTATACCCATCTACCTTATCCTTCTACCAACAATTTCTTCAAGATCGATTTCTTCATACTTTTTCACCCTGATTCGCCCACTTTCAAGTATAAAGGTAATACTTTTAAACTCATTGCTAACATCATAGGAGACATCTTTTATGCCTATCCTTACACCGGGAAAAACCTCTTTTGATACAGATACCTTTCCTATTGACCGTAAAAGTTTTAAATAAGACTTCAGCTCATTCATCTCTTCTTTTATTTCACTAATTCTTATTGAAAGTTCTTCACGGGATGAGATCATCTTTGCAAGAAGCTCCTCCTTCTCCTCTGTAAAGCCTCTCCTACTCTTCTTCTGATTCTCGAGCGTGTTAATGTTTGCATTGAGCTTTTCAAAAGAATCTTCAGATTCATTCATCTCTTTTTCAAGCTCAAAAAGCCTCTGTCTTGATTTTGGGTCAACCCCAACCTCAACGATCGTTTCAGTAAATGATACAGAGCCCAGAGTCTTTGTATTAACTATCTCTCCTGCCCTTATTCTGCCGCCTACAATCGTAGCCCTCTTTCCAAAACATACAACCTTTTCGGTTGCATCAACCTTACAGTGCATAATGCCATCCTGGACAAAAACACTCTTATCAGCCACTACATTTACCTGCTCAAGAAACTTTGCCCATATGGAACCACCAGCCTTAATTGATCCTTCCAGTTTTCCCATTATACCTTGCTTAATATTGATATTGCCCTCAGCATCAAGAAGGCATTTTCCAACACTTCCCCGCACCTCAATATCTCCGGCAGCTTTTATTGAAAAGCCATCCTCCACACTGCCCTTAACAATTACTGTACCTAAAAACAGGATATTTCCTGTATGTATATCAACATCACCATTCACCTCATATATTGGTTCAACATTTACCTTTTCATTCGAAAGGACTACCTGGCCATTAATCGTAGCTATTATGCTCATCCCATCCTGTGAAAGTTCAGTATTTTTCCCTGGCTCTAGTTCAAAATCCTTCCCCTCCTTAGCTTCTAAAAGTTTATTTGTCACTGTCCTGCCAGGTTTTCCTTCTGTTGCCTGTACCTTCGTTGCAAGAAGCTGTCCAGCAACAACATTTTCCACAAGGTTCAAATCTTTGTAGTTCACCTGGCCCTTTTCATCCTCTTCCAGATTAAGCTTCTTCTCTGTTCTAAAATTATATACCACCTTTGCATCTTCACCATTTTCAGGCGGCACACCTTCAGCAACAAGTACAGGGATATTATAAACCTCATCATCAAGGGATTCCCTGATTACATCCTCTTTTATTCCTATTGTCACAGCTCTATGCTCTAATTCCTCCATTATATCGTCCATATCGAGGTCTCTACCTCCGGGATTCGGGGGAACAAGGGTCATAAACGACTTCATTTCATCTTCTGAAACCTCAACAACGACTGTTGCATTGTTCCTTTCATCCGCTGTCCAGTCACCTATTTTTAGATACTCACCCTTTCCTTCTCTCACTAACTTTGCAACTCTTGATTTATCAAACTCTGTAATACCTTTTGCTCTGATAGAACTGACAACATCCTCAACCCTTACCTTACTTCCTTTCCCCTTTGGTCTTGTGACCTTGAGAACAACACCGATCCGTGTTATTTTGATCCTAAAATTTCCATCCATATCCTTTTTTATCTTCAGTTGCTCTTCTTCCTCCATCCCTTCTGAAATACCCTCATCTTCTACAGCTACTGGTACCCGGGTTGAACGAATAAGTAACTTATACGGCCTTTTACTGAAAATTGTTTTTTTCCCCTGTTCAATAATCTCATACTCAAGATCGCTGATATTAACACCAAGGTACTCACTTGCCTTTTCCAAGCCTTCCTCAATGGAGTAGGCCTCAAGGTTAACGGAATTATCCCTATTGGACTCCTCTTCAATTTCAAAGGTAAGATCCATGAGGGCTTCCTGGAGTCTTTGAAAGGAACTAGTCATTTATATCACCATACTCTTTTTAATATTTATAAACTTACTTCTAAGCCTCATAATAGCTTTTGTATGTAATTGAGAAATCCTCGATTCAGTTACCTGCAACACCTCTCCAATCTCTTTTAATGTTAAATCTTCATAATAATAAAGGATAAGAACCTTCTTCTCCTTGTCCGGCAGTTCACTTATTGCCTGAACAATAATATTCTTCATCTCCTCTCTCTCAACTATTACATCAGGATTAAGGCTCTTTGGGCTCTCGATGGTTTCCATAACAGAAACCTTATCACTCTCATCCCCAACATACCAGACATCACTCAACGATAGAATAGATGCCCCCGATATCTTTAAAATGAGAGAATGAAACTCCTTTGCGCTTATCCCGAGTTCTTTCGCAATCTCTCTATCAGTGGCTGATCTTCCAAGCCTATTCTCAAGCTTTCCAATCACCCTCTCCAGCTCCTTTGCCTTTTGCCTAACAGATCGGGGAACCCAGTCTATAGATCTTAATTCATCGTATATTGCACCCCTGATCCGTGTAACTGCATAGGTTTTAAACTTAATATCTCTTTCTGGATCGAACTTTTCAATAGCATCCAGTAACCCAAAGACCCCATATCCAACAAGATCATCAAAATCTACATTCTGGGGCATACCGATTGCTATCTTTCCTGCTACATACTTAACAAGAGGAGCATATTGATTTACAAAATATTCTCTTATCTTCGGATCCCTTTTCTTCTTATAAATCTTCCACAGTTCCTCTTCCGTTTTATCCTCAAACACTTTTATACTCCAATATCATTCATCCTAATTTTTAAATTATCCTATCTTGCCAAAAATATTAATAATAAAAAAACAGTAATGATCAAAACAATCCCACCAACTATAAAAAGTGGATTTATATCTTTCTTTTTAGTAACTATTTGAGTTTCCTCTTCTTCCTGCTCCTTCTTAGAGACTACCTTAACTTCGGAGGGAACCTTAAACTTTCCCATAATACCAGGTCCAAACTGCGTTAGCACTCCCACCCCTCCAGCCTCCAAGTCCTTCACCTCAACAATTTTCGTGTATATAGGAACCCGCATACTACCGACCTTCCCGCCTAAAAGTACTGCTAGATAATCCGCAATATCCCTTTCATCCGTTATTCTTACCTGAATGTCATCTCCGAATTCAAGCTCTTTGATCTCTGTACCTTTTACAGGTGATAAAATGGGATCTATCTTGAGAATGATAAGAGATTGATCCGCCTTTTTCTTCATCTTTCTATCTTCTATCTCATCATCAACCTCTTCGGAATTGATTGTTTTATCTTCATCAATGTCTGAAACACTCTGCCCTTTATTCAACTCAAAGACATCAGTCATTTCTACATGAAACTTTACCGCGATATTTGTATCAGAAAAAACATCGTACAATTCATCAACAAGAAGGTTATTAAGAACATCATCTTTCACAGGATTTCCCACTTTTAAAACCTTCGAAATCCGGTCAACTAGCCCTTTATCAAGAAACTTTTCCTTTAACCGCTCTATTTTTACACTATCTACTGCTTTTGTTTTTATATAGTCATAGAGAGTTTCCTCAAAGTCTATCCACTTCTGTGTTAAATCTATTTTTCCAATTTCCGTATCATCCGTGGTAACTGAAATAAATCTTTTAATGTGATTTTCCTTTTCATCATAACAGAATAACAGAGCACCATAATACCCAGTTACCTGGGCAATAAACTTCACCTTTATAGCAAAGATATCCTTGGGCACAGCTTCTATAATTCTTCTTGCCCCATCAAAATCTCCGCCAGTAAATTGTAAAAGCATTGTTGCAAGTTTTGCATCGCACCCGGTATTCTGAACAAGATACTCAATATGTTCATCATCTTCTTTCATCTTCTTTCATGACCTTCTTTATTGCCTTTGCTATTGCCTCTGGGTCATAAGGTATTTTAACTCCTCTAAGAGCGATATAATCGCCACTAACTTTAGTATCACTCTTTGCCCCTTTCCTGTCCACTTCAATATCAGGTGCAGATTCCTCCTCATCCTCAAATAGCTGATCTAACGAAGGCAGTTCTCCTCCAGATACATCCGATTCTTTTTCTTCCTCTGCCTTCGATTCCTCTTCTATGGCAGGTAATTCCATCTCTTTATCACCACTCACTTCTTTGATAGTTGATTCTTTTTTCTCATCATCCTTTTTAAATAAACTTTCTTCCACTGGATTGACAACTTCCTGTTCTTCGTCAGTTATTATGTAATCTGCCAATCTACCCTTATGACTTTCAACTTTAAGCTCCTTTCCCTCTTCTTTGGGCTTTTCCACTGTCCCTCCTGTATAGCTCTTAAGCTCAGGTATATACTTTTTGAGGACATACATAACTCCATACACAATTCCTCCAAAAAGTAAGGCAGATAAAAATGCCCTCAACAGTACTGTGCCCCCTGGATTCTTTACAATAATTCCTGTCAATAAAGATAGAAAAAAAGCACCGATAAATGCATAAACAAATAATTTAACATCTTTCGGCAGTTTCCGATAGTCCATACTATTAAAATAAGCACCTGAGAATAAAAATCAAATACTAAAATATTAGCCTACTAAATTCTCCCTCCAAAGATATTTCTTAAAAACTTTCCAAATCCACCTTCTTCAGTATACTCTATGTCCAGAAGCCTACTCATAAGATGCTTTACAGATTGTGAGGCCTTGCTTCCGGGAGCACTTTTTAGAAAGGGGTCCTGTTTAATAACTGCCTTAGGAACAACATTATCCTCGTATATGAAACCAAGATTATCAACCTTAATATTGAGAAACTGTCCTGCAATGTTTATTACCCTCTCAGCTACCTTTTTCCCTTCCATAATCGATCTTACTCTATTCACCACAAGCTTTATATTTGGTCCATTTATCTCTGTCGAAATGCTCTTTATAATTCCATAAGCATCTGTAATGGATGTCGGTTCTGGCGTTGTTACAATAAGTGCTTCATCAGCAGCTCTTAAAAAGGATAGAACATTTTGCGATACACCTGCTCCTGTGTCTATAATAATAATGTCTGCATATGCTAGACTTTTTAATTCATCTACAAAATTACTTCTATCATCTTCATTGAGATTGGCTAGCTGTGAAAAGCCTGAAGCTCCTGCTATTATTTGAATACCATATTGTGTATCCACAATTACCTCTCTTATCCTTTTCTGCTTCTTAATAACATGATAGAGGTTGAATTTTGGTATAATACCTAGAATAACATTTACATTTGCGAGTCCCAAATCTGCATCCATAACAACCACTCTTTTTTTGTTCTCTGCAAAAGCAATCGCAAGATTAATTGCAATAACCGTTTTTCCAACTCCACCCTTTCCGCTTGATATAGTGATGATACGTGGCTGGCCACTGTATCTCTCCACCTTTTCAGATTTCTTCTTCATTATCAGTCGAAGTCTCTCGGCCTGGTCTTTCCGAATACCTTCAGCAGCACCAGCTTCATATATCATAAAAGGCTCCAATGACTCATAATTTTTTCTAAATTCTATCCACCAGAAGGTTCTATACAAAAACTATTGATAACAAGCATATCTAAAAGCTTCTGCTTTTCTGCAAGCTCAATATCATCAGGTACACTTTGTCCTGTTGTAAAATACGATAACCTTTTATCCTTATTCAGAACACTTAAAAGAGACCCTATTGTATTTGTTTCATCAAGTTTCGATATAATAATCTTCTGGTACATGAGTTGATTAAATCTGGTTATAATATCAAGCGCATCATTACATTTCGTTGTTGCACTTAAAACAAGGTGAATGTCCAGATCTGTTTTTACACCATCTAGAATAGTCCTCAGCTCAGCAAGTCCCATATTGTTCTTTTGAGACCGTCCAGCAGTATCTACAAATATTACCTCTGACTTACTGTTTGAAACCGCACTTCTAAACTCCTCTCTAGAAGTAATAACTGTGAATGGAAGCTGCATCAACTCAGCATATTTGCCAAGCTGTTCAATTGCAGCTATTCTGTATGAATCGATTGTAAATAATTCAACCCTGTGTTTCTGTAAAACTCCAAAAGATGCAGCAAGCTTTGCAATGGTTGTAGTTTTACCAACACCAGTTGGTCCAACGAGAACTACAATAGTGGGCTTATCCTTACCCAACTCTATTGGGCCTGATGTTTCTAGAGAGTCGAGAATGTAACTTTTTAATTTCTCCTCAATAACTTTCGGGTCATGTGCCTCATTCAGTGTTAATTCATCCTCAAACTTATTTCTCAATCTATCTATATAATCAAGAGAAAAATCGTTTTCAATTAAAATATCTAAGAGCCTCTTTAAATATATATTATCACCCTCTCTTTTTTTTGGTATCATTATTTCTTTTAAGCGCACCTTTATTTCATTCAACTCTTTCAATATTTCGGGCTCTATTCCAGATTTATCGAGCTTTTTCTCCGACTTCACCATATTAAATGCCTTATTATTCGTTATATTATTTCTATCCTCATTCCTTGCTACTGTAATTTCTGTGAAATGCTTTGCAAACAACCCAAAAATCCCTCCCTGTTTAACATTCTTTCTTCCAATAATATAAATGTCGTTGCCCAATTCCATCTTAGCATCTAAAACTGCTTCTCTGTATGTCTGCGCCCTATATGTTTTATAAATCATTCTCTTAAATCTCCTGGCATATTGTGGTAAAAGAACTAAACAACCAAAGGCTGTATGGCATTCCCAAATATCGCATCCTAAGGCTGCTCAATAAGGTAAATCCTTTAAAGGATTTACCTTAGACTAATAATTGTTTATCACTTATTATCTAATTTTTAACACTAAACATTTAACCTTATCAAAAAACAATATTTCCTACTGACTCAAGTCGTATATCCGGCACAATCTCAAAGCTGGATAAAACGGCAGCATTTGGAATAATTGAGGAAACTATATTACTGAATACAGCCCTAATTTCAGGTGAAGTAAGAAAAACAGGTTTTAATCCTTTTTTCTTCTGCTTTTTAACCTCTTCAATAATTCTGTTCAATAATCTCTTCTGTTGCACAGGCTCCATTGCAAACCTCTTTCCTCTCTCAGTTTCTACAATAGCATTCTTGATCTCTTCTTCAACCTCCTTTGATATCGTAATAACAGGAATCTTTTTATCCGTATCTGAGTACTGCTGGCAAATCTGTCTTGCAAGAGCCTGTCTGACAAGTTCGACAAGCTCATCATGATCTTTGACTGACGGGAAATAATCAGCGATAGTTTCCATTATAGTAACGAGATCCCGTATTGAAACACCCTCTTTGAGCAAGCCTTTTAAAACCTTTTGAATATCACCTATTGTTGCACCTGACTTTTTCACCTCTTCAACAACTGCTGAGTAGTCTTGAGCCAGAGAGTTCAATAGCGCCTGCACATCCTGTCTTCCAAGCACCTCACTGGCATAGGTTTTTATCACCTCTGTTATATGGGTGGCAATAACAGATGGAGCGTCAACAACTGTATACCCTAGCCTTTCTGCCTTTTCTCTATTTCCCTCATCGATCCAGATCGCTGGTAGGCCAAAGGCTGGCTCAACGGTTTCTTCACCTTCTATCTTCTCTTCAATGTCACCAGGATTCATTGCCAGATATTTACCCATTTTAATCGTTCCCTTTCCAACCTCGACTCCCTTGATCTTTATAGAATAGGTATTGGGATCTAATTTCATATTATCTCTTATTCTAATTGGGGGAAATATTAATCCAAGTTCTATTGCACTCTGTCT
>CAYRKG010000013.1:0-83395 GCA_964424795.1 uncultured Spirochaetota bacterium | reverse complement strand
TCGCTCAAATTGAGGCCTTCGGCCTCACGTCGCTTTCGCTCAAATTGAGGCCTTCAGCCTCACGTCGCTTTCGCTCAACATTGAGGCCTTCGGCCTCACGTCGCTTTCGCTCAATATTGAGGCCTTCGGCCTCACGTCGCTTTCGCTCAATATTGAGGCCTTCGGCCTCACGTCGCTTTTGCTCAATATTGAGGCCTTCGGCCTCACGTCGCTTTCGCTAAATATTGAGGCCTTCGGCCTCACGTCGCTTTCGCTCAAATTGAGGCCTTCGGCCTCAATGGGGGGGGAGAAAATGTTTTCTTGCCTTTTAGGCAAAAAAATCAGTATTAAGACATTTTTCCAGTTATCCTTTCAACCACTATCTTAATTACTGTAACTTTATCAAGATCTTCTTCTCTAAAATGATATTCTTTTCTCGAATACTTCTGCATAATGCTATTCAACCCAACCTCTTTCTCAGCTCTACTCTCAAGAATATATGCCCTTCCAAAAGCAATAACACTTGCATAATTCATACTCCAACTGCAAGGCTCTTCATTCTGTAACAGTTTAATATTACCATCTATTTCTATACAAACAGAATTATTACTCCTGATCATATCAAGCTTCTTACCAGATTTTGCAGAGTGTATATAGAAGGTCCTATTCAAATAGCCAAAACAGAGAGGGACTACATAAGGCATATCATCAACAGCAAGTCCCATTCTTAAAACAGATGCCTTGTTGATTATATCTTCTATAGCTTTGTCATTGTTAATCTCTTTTTGACTACCTTTTGTTCTGTAGATGTCTACCATATGCATCAGCCTCTTTCATTGTATTAAATACATCCCGAGCCACCACAGGCATCGGTTCGTTATGCATAGTTTCACCTTCACTGCATGCTGCTTCTGCAATCTTCATAAGTTCATCATCCTTAATCCCATTCAGACCAATATCATTCAGTGTAACTGGGAGTCCAACTGACAAACAGAAATGATATACTTCTTCTATTATGCGTTTTGATTTGCCTGTTAAAAACAACGATGCAAGAGTACCAATAGCAACCTTTTCACCGTGAAAATATTCGTGGGTTTGAGGTAAAACAGTAAGTCCGTTATGGATTGCATGGGCTGCAGCAAGTCCGCAACTTTCAAATCCAATTCCACTTAAAAGTGTATTTGCCTCAACAACATGCTCCAGTGCCTCTGTTACTACGCAGGACTCACATGACTGCTTTGCAATCAATCCAAAGTCTAAGATGATTTCATAGCATAGACATGCAAGTTTATATGCGGTATAGGTACTCTTGTACCCAGTAAGATTATTAGCATACTTCTGCACACAGCTTTCAGCCTCAAAGCGTGTGGAAAGTGCATCTCCCAGACCGGAAACCAGAAAACGAACAGGGGCCTGAGTTATGATATTCGTATCCACAAGAACCACATCCGGGTTTTTAGGGAGCATAAAGTAACGTTTAAACTCCCCACCTTCTGTATAGATAACAGAGTTTGCGCTGCAAGGTGCATCTGTAGAAGCAATTGTGGGTACTATGACTACAGGTAATGAAGCATGGTATGCCGTATTCTTGGCAGTATCAATTGTCTTCCCTCCCCCAACACCGATAATTATGTTAGAGCCTTTTTTCTTTGCAATCCCGGTTATCCTTTCGATCTCTTCGTCAGAGCACTCTCCCCTGAAGAGCTCGAAACTGAATACAATCTTCCCATTGATAAAATTTTCTATTCGAGAAAGAAAATGTTCATATGCATAATTGGTGAGGATAAATAGGGCTTTGTCCCCGTATCTTTTTATTTCTTCCCCTATAATCTTCAGTGCATCTTCTCCCTGAATATACCTGCCTGGAAAAATTGAACTTCTTATCATGAATAGATCTCCTATTATTTTTGATGTTACCCCCCATTGTGGATTTTTTCAAGAAGAAATATCATTTTAACCTTTTAAGCAAGCCAATTTTTAATTATAATTGACATTTCAAGTACCTGAAATTATCCTATATTAATAGTTTGGAAGCCAAAAGCCTGTTCTCTGAAAAAGACCACCTTCAGGAAGGAGTGGTTACTAAAAAACCCTGGTTTTTTCTAAGCCAAAAGGCTTTCAGTACCTTAATATTGGTTTTCTTGCCATTCATGCAGGAAAATCTTTTAATCATGAATGTTGCCCGTCGGCATTAAAGACACAGCTTTTGAATGCCTTATGGTAGTGAATCAATATAAAAAAAAGAGGCCTTAAAGATGTTTGAGAAGTTCCAGAACCTGTTCTCAAGTCCTCCTGAATCAAAAGCTGCTGACCACAAAGAAAGCCTTTCCAAACGCATTCGGATCGCAACCGCAGTTATTCTTCTGGAGGTGGCAAATGCAGATGATGAATTCAGTCAAGAAGAGCAGTGTCGTATAGTGGATATTCTTAAAAGCGACTTTTCTCTTGATGACGAGAGTGTCCATGAACTGCTCCAGATATCTGATGAGCGGCGTAATGGCAGTATTGATATCTGGCATTTTACCAACATTATTAACGAAAATTACAGCGACGAGGAGAAATTGCGAGTTATCGAGAATGTGTGGCAGGTTATTTACGCCGATGGCAGGCTTGACAGTTATGAGGATTACATTGTCCATAAGCTTTCAAGCTTGCTCCATATTCCGCTCAAAAAGATGATCGAAGCCAAGTTAAAGTTCCTTCCTGATGAGTAGATTTTTTTAATAAGGAATTTTTGCCCTTCGCCACTATCTAAATATTAAATATATGTCCCATATCTTTAACAGCCATTTTTTTATTACAGAAAAAGTATTTGTAAATGTACTCTATATACAATTTAATCTAGAAGTTAGAACCCGATCTGACCAGTTAGTGTAGCTAATACAGATCCAGTAGGATTACCAGTTTCTGTAATCAGATACCCCAACTTGAATTTTAAAACTGTAGAAAGACTGTCTTCAATCCGATTTTGAAAAATGTTAAAAAATATGTCCAAACCAGCTGCTACATTACCACCACACCCACCTACCAGAATATCCATACCTATAGGCGAGGCTTTAAAAATAAAATAAGATAATTTGAATAAATCATAGTTTAAGGCAATTACTCCATCACCTTTAATTGAGGTAAAACCCGCATTAATACTTTTCGAAACCCCCAGATTAACTGCAAAATACTGTGCAGGAGCAAAATCTGACTGATCAATATTAAAGATAAAACAACTTCCCACTTCCATACCAACTATCCCTATATCGCTTTCTCCTCTCGCTTCGAAAGATGGTGTAGAATACATCAGCGTTAGCAATCCCAGAAATGCTATTATCAGCAATTTATATTTTATTTTCATTTTTATCCCTCCTTTCTATTTGATAAAACTGTATTTTCAGCTTGATGAGAATATCCCATTTGAGCTTATCTTGAGGTACAATTAGTTCTTGATGAATAATTTGGCTTCTTAAAGAGAAAAATAATTGTATATCATATAATTCATTGTGATATAAAACGTTAAAGAACTAATTTGGAGCCGGTTATTCTATGAATGAGAATATTGTCAATTATTCACCGGCGACTAATCAGACAAGAAGCATTTTTTACTGTACAAATCCACCAATTTTCAACCATAATACAACGATCAATAACATTATGTCAAGAGAATTTATGATGATCTCAATTATGATAGTATTATGATTTTGTATGGTCTCTATTGGAAGGGTATGTTTGTTCATTTGATAAGAAATATTTTCAGATAATATTGCCAAAAAATAGGATATTAATAAAATAATTCAAAGTTGCAACATTGTGTTTATAAACAATAAAACAGCTATTTTATATCGAAAGGAAATTGTATAATAAATAGTGGCTGTGAGCTTTCCCTGTTAACAGGACTTATAAGTGTAAGTGTATCAGCTCTGCTTTTTATTTTTTACCTAAATTAAAGCGTATTTTTGTTTTCCTCAGCTAATCAGAACTGCTCAGTAAAAAACGTTTATAAGCCCAAATACTGTAATAAAATTTACTATGGGGAGGTTTATATTATGAAAAAGAAACTATATGGATTTTTAACATTTGCTCTTATCGCTGCTGCATTGATCTTCTCTTTGGTTTCATGCGAAGCCGCCCCTGAAGATATTGTAGAGGAGGCTGGCATAATCGTGACACCCATTTTCAAACACATATATACCGATATCAACTTCAAAGGAGATGAAGCCGATGCAACATCTATTTATGCCTACCTACAGCTGGGACAAGTTCTTGCCTTTATAGATGATTTTTCTTTATCCAGCCCCTTTGACATCTTGGTACCACACCAGGGTTCTGATGTCATCCGTCTAGAGAGCGGTAAAAATGATGATTATGGGAATTACTTTGGGTATGTTTCTCCTACACAATACACAGAAGGTGCATCTGGCCTAAACTTCTCCTTCGCCACAGGGAGTACAGTGGATCCATCCACATGGGACCATGGTCTAACGTGGGACAGTACTAGCAGAACCCTAACCTGGAATGCTGCAGGTAATGCATCATATTATTTTATACGATTCACAAATCCATTGGTTACTTATTATCTTTTGGCAGCTATCGAAGGTACTTCTCTAACTGTCCCGGCAGCTATCGATCTCACTGCTCTTTTAAATATCGGTATTTATCCATATTGGTCTGAAGAAGGTTTTATTGAATATGTTATGCCATGTGCCATGGCTTAGGGAACAATTATTCCGTATTATGGTCTAGCAGCTTCGATATCACCTTGAGAGTAATTAAAGATTCTGTGTGTTAACTATTTTTCTTGCAAATGATTTTATTGTTAGAAAACCCTGCATCTCTAAAAAGGGGCAGGGTTTTATTAAATAGATAAAACATTCCCTATATACGCCTGTGCTTTGAGTCGTAGTCTTTTATCTTTTCAATAATTCTCTTCTCAGCTTCCTGGTATATCTCCTGAATCATGGGATCAAAGAAATTATAAACCCTTGTATTAAAGGGCTTCTCTATATTTTCCATAAATCTCTTTTTAAAATCAGCTATATCCTTTCCATAAATATGATATGAATCTGCATGCCAGTTCATCCGGCCAAGCTCCACTCTTTTTCCTGTTCTTTCACTTATTCTATCTGCAATCTCTACTTTGTTAAATTGAACATATCCAAACATGTTCATAAAGTTCGCTCCCCAGGCATCGTTGCTTCTAATCCGAACGTTACAATTGAGATATCCTACTCCATCGGAGTCCTCAATTATCCTGTAATAGAGTGACTGTAAACATGGCGGATCATAACACTTAAGGTCAACATCCGGCATCCATGTAATCATCTGGGCCTGCCTGGTGTAAGGCTCCTTTACCAGCTTATCTATTACTGCTTCAACCTGATCAATTCTGAAAGGCCCTGCAACTATCTGCTCTTTCCCTCCTTTTGAATGTTCCTTCCACGTACCGTAATTCTTCAGTCTCCAGTGGTAGGTGTATTCCCATCGTGTATCCTCCGGGTCATTCATATTTTTCATCCAGTGATCCTTTGCACCTGAAAGTTCCATTACGTATTCCCTTAAATCTTCAATCCCTCCAGGAAATGCCTTGTGGATCATCGGATCCGACAAGGGACCAGTGATCGTTATATTCATAGTTGCATCAATACTTGGTGGATCATTATCCCTATCATATTGAGTTTTAATACTCATACCATTGTTATAAAGACTTATCAATGCCTTTTCATATGCCTCTGCGATTGAATCTCCCTCAACGTGGAGCACTGGAATATTTTTCATGGCTTCTCCTTAAAAATAGGGACAGCGCCCATTTTACTTCTGGAAATAATTGGACTAAGGATAAGTTTAATTTAGGGTTCATCAAATAAAATAGTCAGTATTTCTCAGCTTTTTGTATACAAGTTTTATTAATTCAGCGTGAGTGCTATATTGTCATGCACATTACCAATTAAAACCTTTATCAATAGTGCCAAAGTATGCATAACTCTCATTATCCGGGTCTTTGAGCTCTGTTGGAGATGTAGTGGTAAGGCCTGAGGTAGTCCCATAGTAAACAAAGGCACTACCTGTACTTATTCCGTCATTATCTGTACCAGGAGCACCACTCACCATATCATCGTACCCATCACCATTCACATCACCTGCAGATGCTACACTCCAGCCAAAGTATGCATAACTCTCATTATCCGGATCATCCAGCTCTACTTGAGAAGCAGTGGTAAGTCCCGAGGCTGATCCATAGTAAACAAATGCACTCCCCCAATCTAATCCTCCATTATCTGTCTTAGGAGCACCAATCACTATATCATCATACCCATCTCCATTAACATCACCAGCAGATGCTACACTCCAGCCAAAGTATGCACTATCCTCATCATCCGGGTCATCCAGCTCCACTGGAGATGCAGTGATAAGACCTGCGGCTGACCCATAGTAAACAAAGGCACTCCCTCTATATGTCCCTTCATTACCTGTACCATAAGCGCCAATCACTATATCATCATACCCATCACCGTTCACATCACCGGCAGGTGACACACTCCAGCCAAAAAATGCATTATCCTGATCATCCGGGTCATCCAGCTCCACTGGAGAGGCAGTGATAAGACCTGCGGCTGACCCATAGTAAACAAAGACACTCCCCCTCCATAATCCGTCATTATCTGTCCAAGGAGCACCAATCACTACATCCTCATACCCATCACCATTAACATCACCGGCACCTGCGACACTATAACCAAATGATGCACTATCCTCATCATCCGGGTCATCCAGCTCTACTGGAGAAATAGCGGTAAGGCCTGATGCTGACCCATAGTAAACAAAGGTACTACCCCAATCTGTTCCGTCATTATCTGTATAAGGAGCACCAATTACTACATCATCATACCCATCACCATTAACATCACCTGCAGATTCTACACTATAGCCAAAGAGTGCATTATCCTCGCCATCAGGATCATCAAGCTCCAAAGGAGAATCAGCGGTAAAACTCGATGCAGCACCATAATATACAAAGGCACTACCCCTATCTTCTCCTTCATTATCTGTTTTAGGAGCACCAATAACTACATCCTCATGACCATCACCATCAATATCCAGATTACGATCGATTATAAAATTAATCGTTGTCTGTGATGTAAGCCCATTATCTGTATCAGTGGCAACTACTACCAACACATAACTCCCCCTCTTCAGTATCTTACTACCACTGGTATATGCCTCAGCTGTTCCCCCATCCCTGCTCAGGGCAGCTGAATAGGTTTCCCCTGTAGGTGCTGTAAATACTGGTGTACAATTGATATATGTCTTCCCATCCTCTACTTCTGTTACCACAGGTGCCTGTGGCGCAACCTCACCTATTGGTGGAATAATCCCATCTGTTGTTGGTGTTGTTGGTGTTGTACAACTCTGCATAAAAAAACCGATAGTCAGAACAACTGTAAACAATATAAAACTTTTTATTAATACACTCCTTTTCATTTTTATGCTCCTATGCATATTTATATTTATAATTTCATTTAACAGACTTCTGACCCTTTTTAGATGAATTTGCGGATGTATTAACATTTTGCTTCAAAGATCTCATTAAGTCTTTTTTTACTTTTACAAATTGCCCATTGATCCTGGATTTTATACGATACCATGCAGAAACCAGAAATTATTGGTTTTATTATTCTATCCTGGATATACAGTATTATCAATCACATCTTATAATAACCTATCTAAATGATCAGTGTTTTTCTGTGGATACTATTTGGTATTTTCCTGAAAAAGATTATTAAATCCCCAGAACCTTGGATAGTGCATACTCGATCTCTCTCATTTTATCAAGATTCACTCTACCAAGGCGGCTGATAAATCTTCGGTGAGGGATCGACCTGACCTGGAATGTGTCAGCACATGAAGGTCTCTCTAAATTATTATCTGAATCAGGATTCAAATGAACCATCCAGAGAGCTTTCCGGTAATGTTCCTTCTATTTATGCAATTCTCTCAAGTGCCTTACGTTGTTCTTCCTTTATTATAATCTGAGTACGAACCATCTTTTCCTCGACTTTTATACATCATTAAGCTACATAAGAAAATACACCATTTATATGTGTATATTAAGATAGTTGTCATATATTTTTTATAACAGAAGCTTGCAATATTTGTATTTTTTTCTACAAAATGTATGATGCTGATTTTACGGTAAATGTATAGCTATAATTGATTTAAAGGATTACTTTCAAGTTTTGAAGAACGTTACGATGTCTACTATATGATGTATTATGGCAAATTCAGATTCTATTCTTAAGGAAAAACTGAAATTATACTTATCCTCTATTTGCTCAACTGAGTACCGATTTTGGCTCCAAACTCCTTACATTTTGGTAACTCTTCTTCCGCAATCGGGCCTTTCATCCCTTTGACCCTTATTGAGAGTCCAGGAGTCAGTAGTTCTAACTCAGGAAGCTTATCAGCTGCTAGCTTTTCCATCTTTTTTACTGCTTTTTCGTAGTTTCCTCCGAGATACGTGTCGAAAAAAGCGATACTTTTTCCCTTTAATTGTTTCTTACCCAGTTTGGTGATAAACTTCCTTATACCTCCAGTTGCGTTACCTGCGTGATTTGGAGAGCCAATCAAAATGGCATCAAACTCGATGATCTGGTCAAGTTTGACTTCCTTTGGCCTATTGATGGTTGTTTCTATTCCTGTAACTTTTTTCATACCCTCAACAATTGTTTCAGCTACAGTTTTTGTATTACCCCATTTAGATTCATAAACCACAAGTACCTTCGACAAAGAGACCACCTCCTTCTAATATATGATATATTTCTTAATACATTTCTAATAATCAATACCTATGCAAATTTTATTAATGATACTTCTTTCTTTAAAGTCGTAACTACATTCCTTGCACCAGGGATTGCATCATGGAATCTCATCCCGAGTCTTGGATTTCTTATTATATATAATTATCTATACCTATTTATGAAGACTAGTAATGTACCTGTATTGCTGTAAATTCTAGGATCTTTTTAGAAGTAGCCACCGCCTCCCTTAGATTGTAAAGATTAAAAACCAAAAACAATCTAATAAGGAAGAACATTGGCTAAATATAATACTACTCCAGAAAAATAAATTTTTACCGTATTTGTCGCCAATCTTAAGGCTCTTTCAATCTATCAGATTGGTATCAAAGCGTACCGCGTCGTTTTTCAGCCAGAACACATCGGCCACCCTACCGGGGAAGAAGTAGGCCAAGCTGCCTGTAGCATTCTCCACACCCTGGGTTGTGTAGTCACCGTTGGCGGTTGCTCCCTTTTCCAGGTTTGTGGTATGAATCTCAATAAGGTTACTGGTCTCGTAGAGGATCAACTGTGTAGTCACGACGCCGAAACCGTAACGGGTAGCTACTCTATCGAAGGCTACGATCAGACGCCTGTTGGGCGCTGTTCCACGGGTCTCGTAGGATATAGTTCCTCCCTGGTCCACATCGAGTCTTCTCCAGGCAAAGGCAATAATGTCGTCGTAGGGATCACTTACGGGGATGGATTTCCCATACCCGGTTGTCCCGCCAGGAAATGTGAGGTCGAAGGTGATCATTCCGTATGAGGAGATCTTGAACTGCGTATAGGTAATGCCGAAGAAGTCGAAGCTAAACCCGATGTCGAGAGTGCCTGTTACCGAACCTGCTCCTGTCAGGGACGCCGTCACGTCGTTGGCAAAGGGCCCGGTCTCTGGCGCAAAATCTATGGCTGTAGCACCTATATTTCCGACAGTGGCAGACACCTCACTCGTAGGCGCACTCTCGCCGATATCATTGACCGCCGTGACTACGTAGTAGTAGGTGGTCCCGTCTGAGGCGACTGGGTGCGAATAGAAGGTTGAGGTGATGCCTGAGATCAAAGTCCCGTTTGATGGGGTTACTCCTGGAGCGGTGGACCAGTAGATATTGTAGGATTTGGCGGTAAATGCATCATCCCAGCCGAGCAGAACACACTGATTCCCGGATAGAGCGTCGAGATTTTTTGGAGTCGCAGGTGCGAGGGCAGGAGGCCTATTGCTTAAAGGAAGCATAACCAATCCTGCCAGTTTATTACCAGTCCTTCCGACCAGCTCAGCCGAAACAGTGGCAGGGTCAACCGTCACAAGATAACTGTAGGGTTCATCAGTGAGAATTCCAAATATCTGCCCATCAAAACGGTTCGTCATGCAGGTGATGCGGCTATAGACGGGAAATTGGGGATCGATGGCGTTGAAATCAGCCAGGTTTGGATAGGTCAGGGCACCGAGCGTTGTTTCAGCACCGGTTGTATCGTTCAGGGTGTACAGGGTGATGATATCTCCCCCATCGCCGTTGGCAATGTAGAGTGTGCCCGAAAGGTCGTAGGTCATGCCGGCACCAGTGCTGTATGAAATCGAGTCATTGAGTTCTGTGGGTGAAGTAACATCAACTGGATCGATTCTATAAAAAAAGTTGTATAATGATGTAAAGATTGCCCCGTCGGAAGCTCGAAGTGCCATTCCTGGCAGGGCCCAGAGCCCCGTATCCCCCAACAGAGTAGCCTTACCCGTTGAAAGGTCAATGGTGTAGATACAACCATTATTCGGGCTAACACTACCGCCTGTCCCACCGTAGAGAGTATCGTTCGAAGCGTCATAAGCCATGGATGTGATAACACCTACGTTGGTACCAGAGGAGTTGGTATATACGTCTAGCAGCTCTGTTACCTCTCCGGTTGTCTGGTTGACCAAGAGAATATCTCCCAAACGGTTCGTAGCGATAAGCAGAGGAGTGGTATCCGTATTGGAGACCGACACATCATCCGGGTTAACCCCTGTGTAGTCACTCTTGGAGCTGGCTATAGCTAAAACGATGGTGTAAGCTACATCGCCATCATTCAGCCAATCATTCACGCCTGTCACTGTGACTGTCTGAGCCGTGTCCCAGTCATTGCTTGTGAATGTAAGGCTAGACGGGCTGACTGTCCCTTCAGTCTCGTCGCTGCTGGATATGTCAATGACAACATCGGAATCGGGTGCTGCTTTTAAAACAGCAGTAAAGGTGTCTGTCCCTCCCCCTTCCGTTGTCACAAGACCACTGGTGGGGTTCACCGTTACACCGGCGATGTCACCATCCTCACCATCACCGCTTGGTGAGACACTACATCCATAAATGAACATAAATAAGATGAGCATCATGATTACAATACATAGATGTATTCTAAATTTTTTTATGAGATAAGGATTTCTTCGTTTCATATCATTTTTATTAAATAAAGCAAAGCTGTACATAATAGCACCCCTTCAAACCCAACTCTTCTCATGTTGAGAATATTTATTGATTAGAGCCCTGTAGTTATCTAACCAGAGTCCTTACAGACTCCTATTAATAGGCAAAACTATATCTTCATGCTGTTGCCGGGAATGTCTGTCAGTATACAATTTTTAGATAAAAGAGAGAATAGAAAATCTTATCCATCTAAAAATATTTTAAATATCTCCTTTATCTCTATTACATTATACTATGCCCCAAACCTCGTCAAGAAAAAGAAAAGATAGAGCTTTGTTAGTTTAATGATCTCACATTATCCTGCATTATAACAGCAAGCAGGGAACGTATTAAGCCCCTAAAAGCTGTATATTGAAAAAAGAGAACGACAGGAAAGAATAATTAATTTTATTTTAACCTTTTTTTACTGCAGTCTTAATAACAGAGGCACAAGAAATGGCACAAGGATAGTTAAAACCATGCCGCTGAAAATCGCAATAACAGCGTAATCCTTCCCGCAGACCCTTGTAATAATGGGGAGGGTTGTATCCATCGTTGTTGCCCCGCCAGAGGCTATAGGGGCAAGCCTCCCAAAAAAGCGTGCAAACACAGGAGAAATCAGGAGAGTAACTATCTCCCGTATGAGATTTGAAATGAGCGCAATAAGCCCAAGAGTTTCCCCATCCAGTTGTGATATTATCACACTTGATAGACTGTAATATCCAAAACCTGAGCCTACGGCAAGTGACTGGCTCATAGTAATATCAGGAAGGAAAATAGAAAATATGCCGGCTCCAAGCAGGGTTCCTGTGATCACTGAAAGGGGAACAAGAACAATTTTGAAATGCATCCTTTTCGCAATCTTCCAGACATCTATGTTGCTCCCTATACCTATCGCAACAAGAAAGATGAGAATCCATAAAGTATAAACTCCTGCCTGCGAGCGGGCAATAGATTCAGGTAGGAGCTCGAATTTCCCGCAAATGATCCCAATTATAAAGGCTATTACAACAAATATACTGGTCTTCATCTCGATTCTTTTAAAAAATAATGATAAACGATCAAGGACAAACCAACACTTCCAAGAATTCCACCAATACTAATAAGAAAAGCCTGTACTCCGACACTGGTAATATTACTAAATGCTTTTTCATTTATTCCAAGTGATAATCCAAAGAAAAATAACAATATGAAAACGATGCCTGGAGTTATCCTGTCAATAATGGTTAAGGCCCTCGTTTTTTTCCTTAAAAATAATCCAAGTACTATACCGGATAATAAACAGAGAGTTACGTTCAGCATGCTTCAAATCCTTCTGGAACTAATGGTATAAACAATTCTGAATTTTAGAAAAATAGATAATAATAAGTAAACATATAAAATAAATACAGCAATGCCTGCAAACTTCGTCTTATATGTCAATGAAAAATGTAGATTTTTACAAAAATATTATGATTGACTTTGTCAAATTTGAAAACTCGAAGTTTGCTTTAGTATGTTAGTGTAATAAAAAATATTTATCACTACAAATGAAATTATTTAAGAAATGCCTAGTATTTATTTCAAGAAGCGGTAATTTATCTTTTCAGCTCATTCATCATCCAGGCAAGGTAATCTTTACTTCCCTCAATTATTGGGATTGCAATAATTTCTGGCACTTCATAAGGATGGATCTTTTTAATAGCTTTCTCAATCTCTTGAAAAAGCTCATTCTTTGTTTTGATAATACAATACCACTCTTCACTCCCCTCAATAGAGCCCTTCCACCAGTAGGTACTGAGCAGTGGACCTATTACCTGTGCACAGGGAGCAAATCTTTTTTGTACCAGTTCTTTGCCTATTTTTTCGGCATCCTTCTTCTTCTCTACTGTTGTAATAACCTGAATAAATTCGGTCATCTATTTACCTTTCTTACCTAATTAGTTCCTCATGAACAATTCAGCTTAGTAAATTAATCAAAATATCCTTCTAATGCCAAATTATTAATTGTTAATAAGTTAGGGAACTAATTATTGAGTTGTTGCTTTTATTAGTACTGCTTAAAAGTAATTATTCACCAACGACTGCTCAACTATTTAATGTTGATTTTTTATATATTTTTACTGTATCTATAATAGTCTACAGTGAAAAAGCATCACATCACCGATATTCAATAGCTTTGCCAATCTATCAGCAGGTCTCTTTATAAAATGAGGCCTCCTGCCAACAGGAATCCCGCCCCAGGAAACCTGTTTAATAATTCTATACCCTGTCATTTCAAGAAGAGAGCGCATTGTTCTTTTTGAAAATAGAAACAGATGATCTGGAATTGCAGATCGCCAGCTTTTCTTTGCAAAACGTGCATGCCAGCCATCAACATTTGGAGTTGTAATAATCATATGCCCATCCCTTTTCAGTATCCTCTTTACTTCCAGAAGCATATTCTTCGGTTCTGTAACATGCTCTATTACATGGGAGAAATGTATCACATCAAAATAATCATCTGGAAATGAGGCCTCATCAAGAGTGCCTATGAACACATCCAAGTCAAAGGATTTTCTAGCATGTTCTGCAGATAGCTTGCAAATTTCAACACCCTTTGTAATCCAACCCCTATGTTTTATATAATTAAGAAGCAGCCCGGTTGCACATCCAATATCGAGGAACTTTTTCTCATTAAGATCTTCTTTATAAAAGAAATCAAAATTGATATCTTTCAATCCAAGTTTCATCAAATTAAAAAAGTTTTCCTGATTGCTTATTTCATATTCAAAATAGTTGCTTCCGTATCTCTTCTTTAAATCCTCAAAGGCAGGTCTTGGATTCTGGTATACAAGTCCGCAGTTTATACATCTTTGATAGGTAAAACTATTCATATGAAGAAATGGCCTGGAATTTTTACTCTCACAGATATTACAAACAATCGTTTCAAGCGATTCTGCCATACCCTTCTCCATGCGTTATGGGCTCACTTTATTTATCGGAAAACGGGCTATTTCTTAAAACATACAGAAGATTAATTAGATATGAACTATTGTTAAAACCTGAAATTTGATCTTCTATCAAATGATTTAATGAGATTTGAAAACAGGCAGGAACCAAAAACGAGAGATTACAAAACTATTTATCAGCAGCTGGTTAGTTATGTGATTAAAAAACGACCTTTGATATTATTGGAACTTCATATACCTGGCCATCTGGCATCAAATATAGAAAAGTGTAATTAAAAACCTATTTACCTCCAGCCTCATTGGTGGCAATTTTAATTTTTCTCAGTTTCACCTTCTCTTCTTTTGGGCTTTCTTCTTTTTCGCCATCCTTCGCAATTACCTCTTTTGAAAAACTCGTAATCTTTTTCTTTCTCCCGGCTTTTTTAATCCCAACAACCTCCTGTATCTCTTTTCCATCCAGTACCTCTTTCTCTAAAAGACGCTTTGCAAGCTTATCGAGTATTTTCTTATTTTTAGTCAAAAGATCCAAAGCCTTCTTATAGGCACTATCGATTATCCCTCTTATCTCCTCATCAATAGCCTGCGATGTCTTTTCACTGTAATCCTTGTGCCGTGCGATCTCTTTCCCTATAAAAATAGGTTCTTCTTTCTGACCATACTGAAGAGGTCCTAGCCTATCACTCATACCCCACTCGCAGACCATTTTCCGAACTGTATTTGTTGCTCTCTCAATATCGTTCCGGGCACCCGTTGTAATTCCTCCCTTACTGTACTCTATCTCTTCCGCAACTCTTCCCCCCATGAGCAGAGTAACCTGATCCATTATATAATCCATCGGAAGGTTATGCTTCTCCGTTTCAGGAAGGCTCTGTGTAAGTCCCAGAGATAGACCCCTCGGGATAATTGTCATCTTATGAACAGGATCAGCATTCGGGAGTAGCATCCCCAAAAGCGCATGACCTGATTCATGATAAGCTGTGACCCTTTTCTCCTCTTCTGATATTACTATACTCTTTCTCTCCGGTCCCATTAGAACCTTATCTTTTGCAAATTCAAACTCCTCCATTCCTACTTTACGTTTATTTCTCCTTGCAGCAAGTAGTGCTGCTTCATTTACGAGATTGGCAAGATCGGCTCCGGAGAATCCGGGAGTACCTCTTGCAATAATCTTTAAATCAGCTGATTTTGCTACAGGTATCTTCCTGATATGTACCTTTAAAATCCCTTCTCTACCCTTTATATCAGGGATATCAACCACTACCTGCCGGTCAAATCTACCGGGTCTCAATAAAGCTGGATCGAGTACATCAGGTCTGTTTGTTGCAGCAACAACGATAATCCCTGCGTTCTCTTCGAATCCATCCATCTCAACGAGCAGCTGGTTGAGGGTTTGCTCCCTCTCATCATGGCCACCTCCATAACCTGCTCCCCTCACCCTTCCTACTGCATCAATCTCATCGATAAAAATAATGCACGGAGAATGCTTTTTCCCCTGGTCGAAGAGATCTCTTACTCTACTTGCACCAACACCAACGAACATCTCAACAAAGTCTGAGCCACTCATACTGAAAAAGGGAACATCCGCCTCTCCTGCTATCGCCTTTGCAAGAAGGGTCTTCCCTGTACCAGTAGGTCCAATCAGGAGCAATCCCTTAGGAATCTTAGCCCCTAACCTGATATATCGACTCGTATCTCTAAGATAATCGATTACCTCTTTTAACTCCTCCTTTGCCTCCTCCACACCGGCAACATCCTGGAAGGTTACCTTTCTTGCTGAATCAGGTTGCAATCTTGCCCTGCTCTTTCCAAAGGATAGGGCCTTGCTGCTTGTACCCTGAATCTGCCTGAGCATAATAAACCAGAAAACTCCCAGGATTAAAATCCAGGGAAGGATACCAATGAGTGCGTTGAGAAAGGGATAATTCTTTTTCACTTCACCTTTAAACTCGATATCTTTCTCTAGAAGCAGTGGTATCAGATTGGGATCCTCATAAGGAATTATTGTATGAAATGAGATAAGGGGTGTTTCACCTCCTGAAATATAGCCATAGATATCTTTATCTACAATCTTCAATTGCTGAACTCTGCCACCATTTATAAGATTAATAAAATTTGAATAATCGATCTCCTGATAACTCTCCTTTGGTTTATTAAACATGAACATGAGAAATAGCGCGATAAGGCCTATTATTGCTATAAGGGCCAATCTATTGGATGGTCTAAAACTCTTAAAATCGCTTTTATTTTTATTATTATTATTCACCTTCTGACCCTTCTAAAATAAGCTCTCCAATATAATCAAGTTCCCTATAGCGCTCATTATAATCAAGACCATACCCTACAACAAACCGATCTCCTATCACAAATCCCTGATAATCGATGTTAATATCAATCCTCCTCTTACATTTCTTGTCCAAAAGTGCACATATTTTTATGCTCTTCGGTTTGTGAAGAGCAAGATATTTTAAAGTATAATCAATAGTATACCCCGTATCAACGATGTCCTCAACCAGTAAAAGGTGCTTACCCTGTACATCCATCTTAAGGTCTTTAATTATTCGGACATCACCACTTGATTCTGTACCCTTGTAACTTGTAGTAGCAATGAAGTCAATATTCACATGAGCAGTTATATACCTGCAAAGATCGGCAAGAAAAATGAAAGCTCCTTTCAGGTTACAGATGAGTATGACACCATCTTCCTTATAATCCCTGGAGATGAGAGCCGCTAGCTCTTTAACTTTCTCTTCTATCTGCTCTTTTGTAAGTATTACCCTTACCTTATCCACTATACCAATTCGCACTCAAGAATTCTTTCTGTTGAACCTGTAATCAAATATTTTTCTGAACTCCTGTTCTTCTTCCCGTAAAACGAACAGAAAATCCCGCAGATTTCATTATTACTTAAAATTATCGGTATTTTCTCCCTTTCATCCTTTGATACTTTATCGTTAATGAAGATTGATTTTAGTTTTTTACTCCCGATATTTACAAGACTGATCCTATCACCATTCTTTCTGTTTCTGATAATCAAAGGAAATTTAAGTTTGTGATAATCGAAATAGAGCCTGTTCTCCTCAAAAGAATCAATCTTTGATCTCTCATGGAAAACGATCTTCCGATTAATTTCCCTGATGAAGACTGGATTTACTGTATCTTCTATGTAGTAAAGATACGTTTTATTAAGATCATTGACAACTCTTTTCTTAAATATGAGAGCTTCATACTCTTTTTGAATGCTAAATAAATCATTCTGGTATATAGTTTTATTCCCTTTAGTTTCACAATCGCTCAAATAATCAACTATTCTATATGGAATATAACTTCTTTTAAAAACGCCGTCTGATACAGCAAAACCTTCAATTATCTTTATTATGATTCTTTTTTTTATAGCCTTCTCCAAACTTAAAAAATCTTGGTATCTGACCTTTACCTTATTCTCTCCATTCTCTAATAGGATTGATTTCATTTTATCCGTAACTAACCTGTTAATTATATTATTTTCATCCTGAATGATCTTTGTAAAGTTCAGAATGTGTTCTTTGAATTTACTGTTTATACTTTCAAGAGCAGGTATAATAGTAGAACGGATTTTATTACGAACAATTATGGGATCATAATTTGTCTTATCGATTCTGTACTCTAAACCATTCTGAGTAAGGTAATCAATAATCTGTTCTCTATTAACATTGAGTAATGGATGAATAATATTTCTGAATTTTGGCAGTATTCCCACAAACCCGGAGGGACCTGTTCCTGTGATTAACCTATAGAGAATTGTTTCAACATTATCATCAAGAGTATGGCCAGTGGCTAATTTATCGTAACCAATCATAACAAGCACCTCAGAGAAGTATTGATACCTTACTCTACGTGCTGCTTCTTCAGGAGATTCATCCTGCCTTTTCATTTCTTTAATATTCATATTTTTTGTATAAAAACTCACTCCCAGCTTTTCCGAAATACTCCGTACAAACGCTTGATCCTCCAAAGAATCTACAGCCCGCAATCCATGCTCTAAATGGGCTACTGCAATTTCTATATGAAGTTCTGTCTGTAAAGAATGAAAAATGTAAAGCAAAGCAACAGAATCCGGACCGCCAGAAACAGCCAGTAAGATCTTCTCACCACTATTCACAAGATTATTTTGTAAACAAAAGCTCCTTACTTGATCAATAACATCCATTCTATTTATCCCAAAATTTACCTATTTTATGAGAAAACGTAAGACAGCCGGAACTTCACGAATACAACCCTTAATTCAATGATGCAATAACTCTCTTACTTAGATATTTTAAGAATCGATAAGTGCTTTTAAAAGAAGGATATTATGATAGGTTTAACCCTACTTATTGTTGAATCTGTTCATTGCCTCATCAATCGAAGAGGTGATTATTACATTGATGGCCTCTACTGCTTTATCGAATTCCTTATCAAGGCAATTCATTTCCTCTAAGCTAAAGTCTTCCAGAACATAATCATACAATTCTTTATCAGATACCTGTGGTGGCCTCCCAATGCCAAATCGGACTCTTGGAAAATCTTCAGACTTTAGTGAAAAAATAAGAGATTTGATTCCATTATGACCCCCATGCCCGCCACCACGTCTTATTCTTATCTTTCCAAATGTGAGCTCTGTATCGTCTGCTATCGCAATAATATCCTTTGTCTTTATCTTTAAGAAACTTGCCAGATATAGAACAGCCTCGCCACTGAGGTTCATAAATGTTTGAGGTTTTAGCAAAACTATCTCTACTCCATTACATCTACCACGACCGAAAACCGCTTTCTTCTTTCTTATGGACAGGTCTATGCCATGCACTTTTGCAAATTTATCTACAACCATGAATCCAACATTATGCCTATTATTTCTATACTTTTGCCCAGGATTTCCAAGACCCACAATGAGCTTCAATATCCATCCCTCGTTTTAAAAATATAGAAAGTATATAAGATTTAACAGGATTTAATAATTCTAAATCATTAGAATCGAAATAAGGTCATGTAAACTTTTGAATGTAACAGCTTCTTATTCCGCCTCTTCCTCCTTAGCAGGGGCTTCACCTTCAGCTACAACTTCCTCCTCTACTTCCTCAACAACTGGTTCGACAATCTTGGTTGGAGTACCAATCGTTAATACAACCTGCTCTGGATTAGAAATAAGCTTTATATTATCATCGACTTTAATATCTCTTATATGGAAAGAATCACCAATATCAAGATCCGTAATGTCTATTTCAATAAGGTTTGGAATATCTTTTGGGAGACACTCAACTTCAATATCACGAATAAACTCTTCGAGGATTCCACCCTTTTTGATTCCTGCTGATGTACCAACAATCTTAATAGGTATCTCAGTTCTTAATGCTTTTCCCCTCTTGATCTCTAAAAAATCTACATGGATTATATTCTTCTTCACAGGGTCAAGCTGAAAATCCTTTACAATTACATCTGTCTTTTCCTCCCCATCGATATTTAATGAAATAATCGCATGTTCCCCAATTTCTTCAAAAAGTCCTTCAAATTCTGCAACTTTTACTGAAAGAATTTTATTACCCTTATATCCATACATTACAGCCGGGATAAATCCTTCTCGTTTTAATTTTTTTGCCGCTTCTTTGCCTGTTTTAACTCTTGTGTTGATATCCAGGGTGTTTAATTCCATCTTAAACCTCTCTCATCATTCTTGGAATAGCTTGTCCAAAAATTTAAATCCTGTCAAAAATTTCGATACTACTGTTTTATTTATAGAGTAAAAATAAACTAATAAAATAATCTATTCTAACACCACTATCTGATTTTTCTCTGCATCCATAAACAGAGAAGATACAGATCTATCCTCATGAATTCTCTCTATTGCGTCAGCAATTAAGCCTGCTATGGATAATACCTCAATCTTCTGGCAATCTTCTCTCTTATTATCAAAATAGATTGAGTCTGTTACTATCACCTTTGCCAGTGCCGAATTATTAATATTTTCCAGAGCATTTTTTGAAAAAATACCATGAGTAGCACAGGCATAAATTCTATGAGCACCCTTATCAGCAAGTGCATCCACAGCCGAACAGAGCGTGCCTGCAGTATCAATCATATCATCTGCAATGATGAGGTTTGCACCTTTTATATGATCTTCACCAATGATGTTCATTATAAGTGCTTTATTCTTTACCTCTCTTCTCTTATCTATTATTGCCATGTTTGCTTTCAAAAGTTTCGCAAAAAAACGAGCCCTTTCTACTCCACCTGCATCAGGAGAAACAAGAACAAATTCTGAATCACTCTTTTTAAAGTAATCAAACAATACCGGTGTTGCAAAAAGGTGATCAACAGGAATATCAAAATATCCCGGAATCTGAAGCGCGTGAACATCGAGCATGAGAATTCTGTTTGCACCAGCTACAGTTATCAAATTTGCTACAAGCTTTGCTGATATAGGAGTACGGGCCTGAGCCTTTCTATCCTGTCTTCCATATCCATAGTATGGAATTACTGCAGTAATTCTCGCCGCAGAAGCCCTTTTCAGAGTATCGAGAATTATTAACAGTTCCATTAAGTTCTCGTTTGCAGGATTAGAGGTCGGCTGGATTACAAATACATCAGCACCCCTAACTGAGTCATGGACCTGCACAAAAACCTCCATGTCTGCAAAACGGGATATTTCAACATCGGTAAGCTTGATTTGCAAATTTTCTGCAATCTTTTCTGCAAGGGGCCTGTTTGCAGTACCCGAGATAATTTTTAATTCTCCTCTTAGCACAGCATTCATCCTAATTGTTAAAATTTTTTATATAAAAAATTGCACAAACATGACTGAAAGTAAGATATCTAAATTGTATATTTGACTGAAGAAGTATGATAAGTATCTGGGGCGGGAGGATTCGAACCCCCGAATGTCAGGACCAAAACCTGATGGCTTACCACTTGCCGACGCCCCAATATTAACAATCAATATAAATATATCTCAATAAAATGAAAACAAAAAAATATGAATGACTGAACTAACAGGATTCTCAAGAAATGATCGAAACATTATTTAAAATCCAACAAAGGATTTAACTTTATGCTATCTGCAAGTATTGGAAATCTTAACGAATTTGCTTGACCTGGATAATTTGAAAAGTAATTAGGCTTAACTTCCTTAATTGATATGTGGTATGTCTATATGATTGGACGTTTATCTGTTTTTGGTTTAACACTTGAAAATTAATGATTAATCATGATGATGGATGGTATCTAAATCAGATGTTCTATTCCTTTTCTTCTTTTTCTATCTCCCTGTTATAGGCCTCCAATACTGCCTTCTGCAAAACCTCTCTGAAGGATGAATTGATGGGGTGTGCAACATCCTTAAACTCTCCACTTGTTGTCTTTCTACTCGGCATTGCAACAAAAATCCCGCTTTGACCATCTATTACCTTAAGATTATGGACAACAAATGAATCGTCAAAGGTTACAGAAACATAAGCCCTTAACTTACCTTCATTACCGACCCTCTTAACCCTAACATCAGTAATTTTCATAATGAACTACACCTCTTTCCTGAATAATTAGGAATAAAGATTATTACATTGACCGTAACATATAGCTGAAATTATGTCAAGATAATTAATTCAAATGAAAAATCAATGTGCTAATAAGAGTCGTTGCAATATAACTCTTTATAAATACTGTAAGATGCAAAAACCTTTTTAATAAAGTTCCTGGTTTCAGAGAAAGGAATTTCTTCTACGAACTGATCTTGATTTCTGCTGGAGCTCTTTGTAAGCCACCTTCTTACATTATTTGGACCTCCATTATATGCAGCGAGAACCTCTATGCTAGAATCAAATCTCGAAAAAAGATATTTTATATACTGTATTCCAATGTCTATATTAGATGAGGAGTCCATAAGTTCTTTATCTATTACTCTTTTTTTCATTACCCAGCTTGCAGTTTCTGGCATAAGCTGCATAAGACCTACGGCACCTTTTGCGGATTTAGCATGGATATTATACCTGCTCTCCTCCCTGATAAGAGCAAGAATAAAAAAGGTATCAAGATATGTAGATGAATCTTTGATGTTTATTTTGATTATATCTTCAAACACATAGGGATAGAGAATCTTAAGTATTTCTTTCGGAAGAAACAGAGTATTACTCATCTCGAATGAGTTTAATATTCTTTCTGCATATAAAATTCCCGAATAAATATCTCCAGTTTCATAGGATACCTTAGATAGAATATAATTCAGGACAATTCTGTCTTTGAAGGCCATCTCACTGTAACAACTCTGAACCATCTCTTTCAACTCATAGTACAAACCTAATCTCAATAGCTCAAAAAGCTGTGATTGTACATTTCCGTTATACATCTTTTCCATATCAAATAAATATTTATATGGCGCCTTCTTGCTTATAATATCTGTTATTTTATCTCTAACATCTTCTTTATTAATACCTCTACTGTATAACTGTGTGTAAAGTTCTAAGGCATCATCCTGCCTTCCCTGTCTGTAATATCTATCTGCGGTTCGAATCAAATTCTCATCGACATCCAGTCTCTCGGAAGCTTTAAAATAATAATAACTTCCTGGAAACTCGATTACCACCTCCTCTAAAAAATCCTCATCATAATAAATCCCAAGAATATACAATGCCCATGCTTTATATTTTGAACTTTTAATATAGCCATAGTTATTTTTGATAAAATTAACAGCAAGCTGCCTTTCATTACTTTGAATGGCATAATAAAATGTATCCTGTATTATTTTATCAACTTTACTGTAATCTTCGAACTCTCTAATAAAATGTTCAGTGTCGTATATTACCTTTTTTAAATCATCCTTTTTCCTCTCAAGCTCAAGTTTAAGATAAAGAGCATCTACAGTAATATTACCTGAATCCCCGCTTATATCCAGATACTTCTGTAAATAAGAATACGCTGGGCCATGTTTTCCAGTATAATAGTAGGAGAAGGCAATCTTTAGCAGTGCTTCAAAATCTTTATAATAGGTAAAATAATCATTATATAAAACTGCTGCTGTCTTATAATCACCGATTCTATAGTAGCATTCTGCTCTCAGTTCGGCAATTTCAGCACTATACTGTAAAAGGTAAGAAACGACAAGAGCTCCAGTATAAAGTTTATTCTCCATGTACTGATCAATCAGATCTGTGTAACTTCGACCCATTTCACTAAGTTTTTTTATTAATCTGTAATCTCCCATAATTCTATCAAGAGCCTTCTTCCTGTACCCCAGATTACTATCATTAAGAGTCTCTAAATAATGTGCAGAGGCTTGATCTATGTCCCCATTTTTGTAATACAGGAGAGCAAGATAATAATTTGCTATTTGATAGTTTTCTAAAGCCTTCTTTAGTGTTCTTTGAACGTTTTGAAAAGAGCCTGGATGCTGGGTTGCTAATTTTATCAGGCGTTCAAAAGAATTAATAATTACCATTGTTTGCTCTATATTCTCTATATCTGTCATAGCCTTGTCTGTCATAGATTTATCTATCACAGACTTGTCTGTCATAGATTTATCTATCTGGGCAAAGAGTATGTGGCTGTACCATTTTAATGCGCTGTAAGGATCCTTCAGTTTTTCATAGTTATATGCAATAAAGCAGGCGATAAATTGCTTGAGTTCCGAGTTATGATCATAAAGGAGTTTATAAATTCTGTTTGCCCTGTTATAATATCCAAGCCTTTCATAGGACTTTGCAACAAGAAGACTTTCACTCTCGCTTAACTGATCGATTCTATACGAAAGCTCAATTATTTCCTTAAACCTGTGTGCCTTAAATAATCTAATGATCTCGCTTTCCTTATCTTTTGTAGAAGCACCATAAATATTCATGCTATTATGGGGGATGAATACAAAGGCGAGTGAAATGATGAGTAGAAAAATAAATGTGAAATAGGAAAATCTTCGTTTTATTGCCATTTTCTCTTTTAATCTAGCTAGTGGTAGCATATACTCTATTTTAATACTTACCCAAACGATACACAAAAAGATACAACCTTGAGCATGGTGACGTATACGAAAAAAACTAAATCATCCCTCTTTTTATTCAACAACTCCTCTATCTAAATTACTTAAAGAATAGTTGTTTTTTCATGATTTTGTGTTAAGATTTTATTTAAGGAGTTTTAACATGAAAAAAATAACCGGACTTTTATTAATATTATTAGCTCTGATACTTACTCTCACTCTCACTTTATGTACTACGCCTACAGCACCTACAGGTGAAGTAGATGAAACAGTAGAAACAGTTGCCTCTAAATCTGTATTCGACATACCCACCTCTATGACGGGAAGTAGCGTAAAAGCTTCCAAAGAAATTTCACAGGATACAAGGGACACTATTGACAATTTCTTTAATGGTTTGCGAGATCAAATCGCTGTCATAAACTTCTGGGCACAAACTATAAAGACTATGATTTCTGTTCTGGAGGCAGCTGATGTCTTTAATGTTACACAGGATTTCACAGGAGAATTAACTGGAGACAATGCCGGTGACAAAATAAAATGGACAGTTGGTCCTGGTGCCAACGAATATCTACTCGAATGGTGGAAAAAACAGGCTGACAGCTCTTTCGAAAAGTATGTAGAAATGAAATTTACCCACTATACAAACACAGAGGCAGAGGGTATAACAGTCAGAGGGCATGTTATAGTAGACGTTACAGCCAATACCGATGTATATAACAGTCCGCCGACTGGTTACAAAAAAAATCCTGATATGGTAAAGGTAGAATTCGATTCTGAAAAAGCTGATATCGGTGGAAAAAGATGCATGAAAATCTCCATGACCAATTATCAGCTGAATGAACTTGACCCCACAAAGGTAGAAAAAGCCTCCGATTATGGTCACAACGCTATTATAGTAGCTACCAAAGATACAAGTGGAATGGTAACTGTAAGCGGAAGCACATCTCTGCCAGGACTTGATATCCTTACCTATTTGTCTCCAGAGTATGAATACAGATACTACGTATATGTGGGAAAAGGGGACAGTGCAAAAGCCACTTTGAATCTGGGTACGCCAAAAGATAACTATTCTGCAAGCACTGTATTTGCTACTTTTGAAAACACAATAGGTGGAGTAATTACAGAATATATAGCTGATATGTTAAGGGCTAACGCTGATTTCAATGGAACATTAGGGCATTCTATACTGACCGATTTAGGATTTTCCGAACCTTTTGAAAACGATACCCCTCTTCCTTCAACAAGCGATATACGTACAAAGGTCAATGATCTTGGCCAGGAAACAGTGGGAGAAGACCTCTATACTCTCATGAATGTTGTAAATCCTGTTTACTTAAAAGAAATAGGATATGAAGATTTTGGAGACACACCTCCTGATACAGGTTATCCCACAGCATCCGATTTGCCCGGAACAGATGAGATTATTATACAAAGCGAGGTTGATGATTTCGACACCAATCCCATTACTTTTGAACAACCGGGAGATGATCCTGGATTCTGATTGGTGGATAGTTAATATTATTTTATTATACTTGTTTTAAGAATTAATGTAAGCCATCATACCGAATCTTGATTTTTTACCCATCATTCATGCATTTATTAATATATGACACCCTCATCCATGGGACTTTCTCTATCTGCTTCCATTTTTAATTTGATGAGCCTTTCTTGTACTTCACTATTCCTTTTTAACTTTAAATACTCTTCAATATACTTTATAGCTTCTGCGGGATTATTCAATCGGTATTGATAGATATCTGCAAGAGCAAGGTAAACATACGGCTCATTATAACCAAGATCTAATATATTTAATAATGTATCAACCGAGTCTTCAACATCCCCCTTTTCTTTTAACAGGATGGCCTTTAAATAAAGTTCAACAGGGTCGTTCTCTTTCATCTTTTCTGCTCTTTCAATGAGCTTTTCCCCCTCTTTCCAATTTCTATTCTCAATAGATTTTTCTATTTCGTTTAAAAGCTGGTTAAAAGAGATCATTCTGAGGTATAAAACCTGACTTTTGTTTAGAAATTCAAAAGAAAAATCTAATTTTTCATATCCATCCTTAGTTACAGTTATCTGGTGTTTCCCTTTTGAAACTGATTGTATAACAAATCTTCCATTTATATCCGTTCTGGGACCTTCATTTTCATCAATCATGACCAAAGCACCAGAACATGGTTGATTATCGTAATTATAAACCATGCCAAAAAGAGGAGCCTCTGAAAAGTCCTGTAAATTGTCTTTCTTTGTTGTTGTGCATGAAACAAAAAACAGTAAAAAAAACAGGAAAAAACATCTTTTTATTGATACTTTCATCTTATTTAGTCATTTCTAACGATATATTTTTTACCTTCGAATTCAAGAAGGAGTTCATCATTGGCTATTTCAATCAGTTTCCATCCATCATCAACATTATTCTCAGTAAGTTGTAATACTCTGTTAGTTTTGTTATTTTTAAGGAAATAGAACTTCTTGCCATCTGAACTTACAATAAAACCCAAAGGTTTTAACCATATTGCCACTTCCGGGGTTTCCTGATTCTTCTTCACTGAGTTATTTATCTTGTATGTTTTTTCCCAACCAAAGAGAGAAGCGATCTTCTCCGGAGCTACAGAGTTAGCTTCTATCTTTTGACTCTTTATTATATATTCCGCAGACTCTGAAAGATCAGTTTTTTCTTTAAAAGAAATTACCTTTTTCTTCCATGGTACAATCCATATACCAATTAGTATGATGATTGTTAGTATAAGTATAATCTCAATGATTCTCTTTATTAATTGTTTCATAGGTTATCCTAAAAACTACATTGACTCTCCCGTCACCTTTTCTCGCATCTATATAAATATAAGGAATGTGCCAGTATTTACTGGAATTGGAGACATTTATTAAAAATTTAGTAAATTCCAGGGAGTCTCCAGAGATTGAAAATTCGAGGAAGGTGTTATCCTTCACTTCAATTGTTTGATATTTTTTAATGCTTAAACCCCTGGAAAAGAGAAGCTTTCTTATTAAAATACTAAATTGATAGGTATCCATATCTTCCCTAAAATAATACCTTTCTTTCTCCCGTTTTAGTTCTCTTGAAAGAAAATCATTTTTTACCAGTAACTTTTCTTTATTTGGCATTCTTTCGATTATTTCCTGAATTTGTATTTCCACTAGATTTACGTTTTTCTTCAAAATTGCTAATTTTTCTACCCTTAAGTAAAAATACAATCCTGCACCAGAAAAAATTATTGTCCACATTAATATATATATAAATATCTTTTCTCTTTTACTCGGTTTTAACAACACCTGATACCTTAAATCTTTCTTTATTTGTTCCCTGGACAGGAACAATTTGTAATAGTTTTATACTATGAAAATTATCATTTGTTTTAAACTCTTCCATTAGACTGAGTGGATTGGGCCCTATCCCTTCAAATTGAAAAGTATCCTTCTCTAAAAGAAAGAAGGAAATTTTTGTTTCACTACCAAGAATCACTGCAAGTTCGGATAATACCAAAAAGACATCAGTTGGGGTACGATTCTTAAACATCTCCCATTCCTTTTCTAATTCTTCCGCTTCATTTTTCAGAGCAATCGCCTCCATACTCTGGCTTGTTAAAGACTTCAGGTTTTGATTTAATTCATTATAATATAAATCCTTATAGTTAATATTTTTATTTAATATTAAACTTACAAAAAATAGGATAAGTATAAAAAGAAAAGGGATAAGTGCTTTTTTTGCTATTATATTCTTTTTTTGTTTTTCTCTAAAAAGAAAATCCGTTTTTTTTGTAATATTTACAAGTAAATCCTCAATTAATACCAGTTCATAAGAACTACTCAAATCAAAAAAATCCTTACTACTTTCCTTTAAAAGGTTTTTTTCCTGTTTTGAACATATAAAGACAACCTGATAATTATTAAAAGAATCAGGAATTAGAGTTTTGATCTTTTGAAAATCTTCTTCGATATTGTTTTCTCGTTTTACAACAAATGATGATATAAAAGCACTTTTTTTAAATACTATTATTTCAATCCAGTATCTATTCAAAAAAGTAAAGAGACAATCTTTCCCAACATATCTATTTGTAAGGGGTCTAATAATTGTGAATGGAAGAAAAAGAGGCTTCCCACCTGATAGTTTTTGATATTCCTTTAAAATATATTTAGTAGAAATAAACAGAACAATATGTTTACGCTTCTTTCTGTTTAATACATAATAATCAAAGACTGTTTCTTCAGGATCGCCAGGATATAGGCTTCTTAATTTGTATTTCAACAAATTTGATATCTCATCTTCAGGTATAGGTGGAATCTCTATAAACTTTACATTGAAATCAAGTCGTGACATCATCAATGCAGAAAAATCATAAAATGAATTTACAGGGCTATGCTTTTCAAAAAGAAACAGTTTATAACCTTCTTCCTTTCGTTCAGCATAAGCGAATTTGTTCATGGTAAAAATTCCTCTTCAATCAATCGAAACTCTTTTTTCATGTCCCCATCCATTTCTTGTGGAATCCTAGCAATTATCCACTTCAATTTCATCGAAGTTGGTTCATCATCAATTAGCCTGACATCAATCTGCCAAAACCAGGTTATAACTCCCAGATAATGATGAAGGAATGTACTTTTATACTTCTCTCCAATTATGACTTTTAAATCCTCCATGCTCCATTCATGGCTATCTCTATTGTTTATTAAAAAATCCACTTTATTCCGGGAAATATCATGGTAATGATAAGAAAACAGCTGATAAATTATATCTACAGGTACAAAATGAATATTGATCACTGGTTCTGCATTTACTACAGGAAAGAGCTCATAATAATCTAAACCCATGAAGCTCTTTAATATTACAGGCTCTATCATTTCTGGATTCCCAGGCTCGCTATCTTTCCATAAATTCTGGATTTTTTGCCGAAACAGTTCTGCTTTTTCTTTATCACCGATTCGAATAATAAATAAGCTCTCCAAGATAAACTCATCACATATATTGATATTAAAGTAGTTGTACGGAGTAAAATAATTCACTAGGTTTTGTTCTGTAAAAAAATCTAGAAAGATCGGGTTTAAATCCAAATGAATACCTGTATCCAATCTATATTGCTGGAATTCGCTGGAAGATTTTTTACGTCTCAATAAACCACTATGATCTAGAATTTCCTTCCTTATCCAATTAAGCCCATAGTAACTTGATAAATCTTTTAGTGTTATAGATACCTCTTCATTGTCAGGTTTTTTTATGTAATCCCAGATTAGATCGGTAGCTGAATCTGCATATGGAGTTTTATCTTCCAGCAGAATGGTAACAACTCTTTCCGCTTCTTTAACTAAAACTTCTCTATTTCTCTCTATATTTTCACTTCTAGAAACCTCTTTCATAGTAAATTGGAGCAGTAAATACGTGCCCAGAGAAAAAACAGACAGGAATAGGAGAATTCCCAGAATCAGAACAGTTGTTGAACCCTCTTCTTTACATTTTATCATGGTTTGTTTATCAAAAAAGGATTACTTTGGAAGCTGGTTGTAATTATTATGGGTTCATTGGATTTCTTCAAATGGTGAATGGTAAATTTAATACCAAATACATCTCCGTATCTATTTCGAGCTAGCTTAAAAGTTACTTTTGAAAAAGGTCCGAAAGTGTGCATATTTTCCGAATGTTTCTTTTCTGTATCATTACAACCTATTACTAAATAATTATTCTCAAACTTTAAAAATAGATTGCTATTACTATTACCTTCATAAAAAGGTATTGTTAATACATTGTTTCCCTCTTCGATCGTAATTTCACTCACCCAGAAAGGAACAACTATTTTTCCACTCATTCTTCTAAGATATTTCTCCATTTCCATAATCTTTAATGTTGTTGATGAGCTAAAGTATATTTTTTCTATTAGTTTACCTGTTTTAGTGAGTCCCTGCCATATCATAATGCCTAATAGAGAAACAATAGTGAGAGCAAGCATTACTTCAATTAAAGTAAAACCATCTTCATTCTTTATTAAACTGGATTTCGCTCTTTTCTGCATAATTATTCCTCTGAACAATCAAAAGCATCAACCGTTCTTTTGTAATCGCTGCACTTCTAGTAGCCATTGCGATATTCCCAAAAACAACTACAAGCGCAATACCTGCGATTATCAGAGCTACGAGTACATCAAGCAGTATAAAACCATCTGTGTGATTACGGTTTTTTACTAATTTTCCCATGAAGTGATATCCTTGTCCGCCGCTTCTCCTCCTTCCATTCCATCTGCTCCATAAGACCGAATTCCAAATGGAAGACTATGCGGCCCTGGAGAGAAATACTCATATTCACTATCCCATGGATCTTTAGGAAGCGCTTTATCCAAATAAGGTCCGCTCCATCCTTTAGGAATAGGTTCCAAAACGGGCTTCTCCCAGAGTGCTTTTAATCCCTGTTCCGTTGTGGGGTACATTCCACAATCAAGAAAATAGGAGTTAAGGGCCATGGAAAATATCTGAATCTGATTCTTGGAACTAATTATCCTAGCTTTCCCAACATGTCTGGTTATAACAAACCCTGCTACACTAATTAATATAAGGAGAATAATAGAAGCCACCATGATTTCAATTAAAGTAAATCCCGCTTTGCTAAAGTTTGATACTCTCTTTAAAAATTTTACATAGACAGACACTTTTTTTAATACAAGTTTGAATATATTTTTACCTCTTTGCATTTTTATACCCTTCTGGAAACATTTTAATGAGACAGTGTTGATCATAAACTCCCATATATAGAAAAGATGGGCATCACAAAGAAAATAATAAAAAGGAAAATAATAGCAGCAACAAATAGAATAAGAACAGGTTCTATAAGATTCATAAATCGGGAAGACCACTTATCTACTTCTCCCTGATAATAAACACATAACTGCCTAAAAGCTTTTTCAACATGCCCTGATTTTTCCCCGATACTAATCCACCTACTTAACCTTTCAGGGAAAACTGGATTTCCCATAAAAGCCATTGAAAGCATTTCTCCTTTCAATATTTTCATTCTCACCTGTAAAATCCCAGATCGAAATGAAAGATTACTAACAACATTACTTGCCTCTAAAAGTGCATCTTCCACAGTAAAACCACCTGTCGTTAAAGTTTCCATAGCAAATAGAAAGTTTAAGCTTTCCCTTATAAGCTTTATTTGCCCAAATATCGGTATTTTTAATAGGAGACGGTCTAATTTTTCAGCAATGCTCCCTCCTTTTTTCCTTATAAAAGAAATAACAAAAAAAAGAAAAATAGTGAAAACTGCAACTACACCGCAAATAATGATTATAAAATTCAAAATACTTATCATTGATTCAATATGTTGCGGTAATTGGGAATTAAGTTGAGAGAAAATTCCTTTAATTTTAGGAAGAATAAATGTAAATATAGCAAGTATTCCCAACATAGCTACACTCAACACGATAGCAGGATATATCATAGAGCCTATAAACTTTTCTTTCAATTTTTGCTCTTCGGATAAATATAGAGATAATACCTTAAAGGCACTTTCAAGTGAACCTACCTTTTCCCCGATCTTAATCAAACCTTTGTACATTGGAGGAAAACTTTCTCCCAAATCTCTTAAGACCTCATGAAAGGAAGCACCTTTTTCAATTTGCTGCAGGAATAAGGCAGTCATTTCATTTAACTTACCCTTTATAAAAATTGTTTGAGCTATCGCAAGTGCGTCTTTTAGAGTAAGCCCAGAAGAAAGAAGAAGAGAAAGGGTATCTGTAAATTCAATAATCGAGTTTTTCGAAAACTTTTTTCTTTTACTTATTCTTTTATCTGCCTCTTTAACTATCAGAGGAAAAAATTTATTAGCTGAAAGTTCACGAATTAATATCTCTTCTGATAAAGCTTCTCGAATAAATTCATTTGCTTTTCCCTTTTCATCTACTACTCTACAGAAAAAAATTGGCATTATCCTTCGACTACCCTTTCTACTTCGGAGATTGTTGTTATACCTTCCAGTGCTTTTTTTAAACCGTTAATAATCAGAGGTTTCATACCTCGGGTAAGTAAGTATGTTCTTATTTCAGATTCTCTTTTATCTTTAACAATCATCTCTTCAACTTCTTCATCTATGGAAAATAATTCAAAAATACCATCTCTACCACGAAACCCGGTTCCACTACATGATTTACATCCCCTTCCACGAAAAAGCGGACCCATTGGCAGCTCATATTTTGCAAGAATTTCCTGCTCCCTTTTTTTAGGGTTTACTTTCTCTTTACATACATTGCAAACTTTCCGTACAAGTCTCTGAGCTACAGATCCTTTTAACACAGCTGCAATAAGGTAGGATTCTATTCCCATATTTTTCAAACGGGTGATAACAGAAACAGAATCTTTTGTATGTAATGTAGAAAAAACCAAATGCCCGGTAAGGGCTGCTCTCATAGCTAGTTCTGCCGTTGGCAGGTCACGTATTTCTCCTACCATGATAATATTAGGATCCTGTCTCAGTACTCTCCTTAGAATTGAATCAAAGGTAAGCCCAATTCTATCATTTGTCTGAATTTGATCGATTCCATCAGTAACATACTCAACAGGGTCTTCAATAGTTATGATCTTTATACTATCAGATCTAATTACCCTTAAAATTGCATTCAAGGACGTTGTTTTTCCACTTCCTGTTGGGCCTGTAACAAGAACAAGCCCATGTGTTATTTTAAACATATTCTGCAGGTACCTTAGTTCTTGATCGTCAAGTCCTAATTGATCCAAATTTAGTGCAGTCTGTTTTTTATTAAATAGTCTCAGTACAATTGATTCACCATTGACAATTGGAACAATTGAAACTCTTATATCAATCACATCATCGCCTACATGCACCGTTATTCTCCCATCCTGAGGGAGACGCCTTTCCATAATATTCAGGTTTGCCATTATTTTTATTCGAGAAGAAATTGCAGGAAATCTATCCTTCTCAAAATGATACATACTCTGAAGATAACCATCAATACGATACCTCACAATTACTTCCTCGAAAGAGGCTTCAATATGAATATCCGATGCTTCTTTTCTTATTCCCTCTATCATAATACTGTTTACAAGATTTACAGTAGGAGCATCGTTAGCGAGTTTATCAATTAGAATTTTTTCATCTAAATGAATACTCTTCTCCGCTTTGCTTGCATTTACTTTGGACATTTTTTCTCCAAGATATCCAGCTAATTCACTTTTTTCAATTTTACAAAAAATAACCTTTTTTTTATGAAAATTTATCAGGTCTTCGAGAAGGGTTAAATTATTGGGATTACAGATTCCAATATAAACAACTTCTTCATCCTCTTTTAATTTTATTACTGAATAATTTTCCATAAATTCAATAGGATACTGATTCCCATCGTCTGATATAGGTTTAAAATCATCAATTGAAACCTTCAGGATAGGATAATTGTAGAAGAAATTATTTTTCATTGCTCTTAATACCTTAATACTGATTTTTTACCATTTAGACAAAAAAATCTTTTTCCATTGAGGCCGCAGGCCTCAATTTGAGCTAAAACGACGTGAGGTCGAAGGTTTCAATTTGAACGAAAGCGACATAATCGTGAATGCAACTTGTTCGCATTAGGGTACATAACATTTTTTAAATAATTTCTAATGGTTACCAATATTTCCTCTAGCATTCCTATTTATTCTTTTAGGTATAAATTGTTTTACAAGGAATCGTAGATAATCTAAAAATATTTATAATAGAGTCTTTCCATTCTCATATCGATACTTACCTCTTCAATTTCAGGGAATTCAGCATAGGGTACGATATAGATAACAAATTCTGAACGATCCACAGTTTCTTTTCTCGATTGAAAGAGATACCCCAATAGCGGTATATCACCAAGTACAGGAATTTTTTGTATGGTGGTACCATTCTCCTCTGTAATAAGCCCACCTATTACAATAGGTTCTCCGGATGGCGAACGAACATGGGTTTGTAAAATCTTTTCAAAAGTAGTAGGTGGTTTGGTTACATCAGCTGATACATCTGTCCCCTGTCTAGAAACAGTAGCATCAACATCCATTGTAATCATGCCATCGCCTGATACCCATCCCTTGATCTTGATAATTAGACCAGAAGTAATTTCTCGGACAACACCGGTAAGTAAGAGTTCCCCTGTATTAGGATCTACTTCATACTCACGATAACGAAAAGTACTCGTATTCTGAAATCTTATCTCTTCCCCCGAAATACCATTTAATGTTGTATCAGCTAAAACTCTAGCTTTATCTTCACTTAGATCTAAATTTAATTTTACAGCAAATTGATAGCCAAAGTTAGAAACAATATCAAAACTCAAGTTAAATACTTTACCTATTGATCCTAAAAAAGCATTCCCTCCTTCCTCAGCAGGCTTCCTTACAACAAACATATTGTCAGCGATATTCTGATTCCAATTTAAAGCCTCTCCTTCCTGATACTGGATAACAAGAAGAACATATCTAATTTGAGGGACAGGTCGATCATGTACCTCTAGTTCTCTGTAAAAGGCTTCTAATTTTTCAGGAGAACCCTTTATAAAAACAGTAGAAGGATCTCCTGTTTCAATAATATCTTCCCTTGAAACTGAAGGAGGAAGATGCCTTTTCAAATATTCTGCTCTAATATATTTTAATTTAACATGCTCTCCCTCAGTATTTATATCAACCAATTTTAAATATTCTCCAAGAACCTCTTTTCTTTCAGGAGACAAGAGTATAACAAAGGATTTAGTATTTGGAATAATAATTGGCATATCATATTTAAATGAAGATGGTAGGATTGATTTAAGATTTTTAATATCTAGATAATTTAAATCAAACCTGTAATACTGTTGCCCTTCTTTCGGTTTGTCTAACTCTTTTAGGAATATCTGTATGGGGCCTATTTCTTCAATACTTCCGCTTAGTATTACTGAATTAGTTTCTTTATCAAGTGTATAGAGCTTACTTGAGGCAAGGTCAGGTGGAAAAAGTTTAGGGATTTCTTGAACGGCCAAGTGAACAAGTGGTATTCGTACTGTTGATTTTAATTTTTTTAAAACATCTTTTTGTGTTATCTCAAATATATAATATATTTCTCCAATCTTTTTGTAATCTGCATTAGCCTGTTCCAGAATAATTCTTAACAGCTGATCAAAGCTTTTATTGCTGAATCTAATCTTATCAATAAGCTGATCCCTTTTCATTAACAGAGAATATTCATAGTCAGCTTTAGAGAATAATTCATCAAGTATTTCACTAAAGCGTGCTTTATCCGCTGTGATAGAATAGGTATTATGTTCTTTTTTAATTGTGATACCTTCCAATCTCGGTTTTTCTAAACCTGCTACTTCTGGTTTTTCAACAACACTTTTTATATAGTAGTAATCTTTGTCAATTTCTAAATGATAATTAGGAAATCTTTTCATAATTATGTTGATAAGTTTTTCAGGCAAAACATCTTTTATGTGGATTGTGACAGGTTCGGGAGGAAGAGTATCATACAGTAGGGTTTTATCTATTGCTTTTGAAACAGATCGAATGAGATAGGGAATCTCTACATCTTCTGCATCCATAGTAATTGTTTGTGATGAAGGGTCATATTCAGTATGAATTTTTGAAACATAATAAATATCGTCCTCTTTTTTATAGTAAAGTTTATAGGTTTGTAAGAAAATTTTTAAAGCTGTTTCAAAATCGGTTTCTGAAAAGAAATAAGAAGCTTTTCCATATACAGTTTCATCAGGAATAATAGATTTCCCAGTCATTTCAGCTAATGCTAGGAGAATATCTGTAATTAATTGATTCCTGAACTCTATTTCTTTTATTTCCTGAGGAAAAAGGGTAAAGGTGGTGATGAAAAACAGGATACAAACTAGGAGAAAATATCTGATTCTCATTTTTTATTCTTTCCTAACAAATTCTGTCAATTCAAGACAAATTCTATCAATTCAAGGTAATTTCCCATTTTATAAAACAAAAAGTTTATAAAAAATCCTTAAACAATTCTATGATATATAAGAAATTAAGCTCTTAAGAAAAAATGCAATTATACTTCCCAATGACCAAAAGGGGGCAAAAGGAACTTTGTTATTTCTTGTCATCTTGCCAGACTTAATCATCAAGAATGCAAAAACGAACCCAGTAAAGGAAGAAATGAAGATTGCACAAATCCAGCCCTTCAGTCCTAACACTAAAGCCAAAAGAGCAGAGAGTTTTGCATCGCCAAGCCCGATTTTGCCTTTTGAAAAAAAAAGAGTAGAAAGATAAATGCAAAACCAATAACACTATTTAACAGAAGTAAATATACAGGAGAAGACTTCTCGATTATTCTCTTTATGAAGAAAACGCTCATACCTAAAAAGGTATATCTATCAGGTATCCGTTTTTCTTTTATATCAGCTATAACAATTGGAACAAGAAATATTAAAAGAAGCGCAAAATCAATCCAATCAGATTTGTACAATGCTAATTCCATAAATTTTTTAAATTACACCCGGTTGTATCATATGTGAGTTCTTTAATCAAATAGCAATATGTAAATTGAAGATAGTACAATATGATTCAATTCAAATAACCCACAATTAAAACAAAAATACTCTACATCTCAGCAGCAAGTTGTAAAGAATAATTGAAGTTTTAAACCAATCAAAATCGTGGTAAGACTATGGTGTCTTAAAAGAATTGTTTATTGGCCTTACAAGTGGCTTTACAGCGAATGAGGTAAGATAGTAAAAAGCAGAACATTAGATATGGGTTTGGAAAGAAAAAACTTATACAGCGAAACGGACCCAAACATGGCACATTACGCTTATAAGGTCAATGTACTATATATGAACGTAATAAAACATCATGATTACAACCGAATTAGCTATTCGACTGTAAAAGATCATCATCATGATATTAATCTATACTTTACCACTATCCCATTTTTTTGCAAGATTTTTTCCTCTTTTGGATTCAATTTATCCAATATTTTCTTAGTTTTAACGTTTACTTTAAGCATAATACCAAAAACACGCCACCAATTCAACTTTACTAATTCAGAGCTTCTGAAAGGGCATCTTTTGCGCTAAGTCCCTCCAGCAATACTACCTGAAAAATGAAAGCCCAACGGATACTAAAGTAAATGGCGAACGGAATGCCGATTATAGTTATTGCCATACCGAAGATAGCAAGGCCAGCTAAAATCGTAGCTCCTATCAAGGCTTGAAGCCTATGCCAGGTAAAGTGAGAAGCTTAACCAATATCTATTGCCTTTTGAAAGTGTTGCTCCGATATCGCATGAATCTAGGAACCTTCCATTAAGGGCATACCTACGATGAAGCCTACCAGAATTAATAATACCATTGGGTAAATAAGCCTGGAGATTCACAGGAAATTCTATCAGGGATAACAAATATCTTACGATTCACTCAACTAAAGGATAAGCTGAAGGGCTTTGAAGATTTGCCAGTAATTTCTGAGGATATCAATTTCCAGATTGACTTCAGCATATTCTACTTTAAAATTAGATACGTTTAAGTAAAGGAAAAAACTGGTTTCACTATTCTTCAGTTGATGGGTTAGCCTCCGAATATTTTCTAAAAAACACTCTTATATCTCTTCCATTTGTTACCTGTAATTTTCAAATCTCCTTGATTTACTGCCCTCCTTCCGATATAGTTTTTATATAAACTCCTAAATTTATGTCCTATAATAAGAATTTTTCCCATTTTTAACATTTTTAGTTTCACAATATTGCCTGACTTGAGAACTAAAATTACTACACCAGGAGGTTCTTATGAGCTTATTACCTTCATGGTTAAATATTTTTTCTATTTCTATTCCAAGAATTTGTACCTTAATCTTATTACTCATTATTGTTATTTACCTATTTAGGATCAAAGATAAGTCAAAGTCTACAATTCTGCTAGCATTGGCATTTGTAGGAGGGTTTTTAATCCCTCTAGGAAATCTTTTACTTTTTGCTGGGCCATACGATTGGCAGCTATTTTATTGGGCAAAACGGCTTGGTGAATTTTTGTTATATTTTGGCCTCTCATTATTCTTAATAGCTCTACTACAGTTTGCTTATAACTTCTCCAAACTTTTAGATAGCCAACGAAGGGAATCAAGAATTGTGCTTCTTCTATCCATTCTAGCTGGTGTTGCTTCTATAGGAAGTTACATATTCAATATTTTTTTTCGTATATTTAGACCTCACGTACCTATTCCGAAATATATTAGTATAATTTTCGTTCCCTTAGCAACATTACAATTCTTCTGGATCATTATGATTCTAATTAGGAAAACAATCCGCCTTTCTACTAAGGAATCTGAAAATTGGTGGTTTAAATTAATTAGACCAAAGGGAAAAGATGCCAGGGCAACTCATTCCTTTTCTCTGGTGATGGTTTTGCCTCTTTTGATATTTCCCTTTACAGCACCATATTTGCTACTGAAGTTTTTCAAACTAAGCTGGTTTATAACCGAGATAGGACTTTTAATATTCTTTGCTTTACTCGTGGCAACATACCTTAACCACACCTCAGATTCTATAACCTTTCAGGCAAAATTGATCGGTGCGACACTCATCACCATGCTGATTATCCTTGGTTTACTGGGCTTTATTTATGGAATATCTTTAGAGCGCACATATAAAAACGAAAACCTTATTACTGATAAGCAGACCATTCACTTTGAGTTAAATCGTTATGGTGGATACGACATTTCTAAAATTCCTTACCATTTCGATTCCAATTTGGGATTAGATATGGAATTGGATAATAATGCGTACAAAACCTTCCATTTGAAGTTCTCATTTCCTTTCTTTAATCGCACATTGAAAGAGATTTATGTAGGAGACGACGGAATTATCCTTTTTGATAAATATCATCATCAGCCTTTAAATGCTTATTATGAATGGGGCGGATACCACTCTACCTCTTCAATAGCTCCACTTATAATCGATTTAAACCCAACTGCCGGCGAAGGGGTCTTTCAGAAGAGCGAATCTGAAAAAATGACCATCACATGGTATGAGATTCCTGAATTCGGATGCTCTGAGCCAAATACCATCCAATTAGTTTTACATAAAAATGGAGCATTTGATATAACATACAAAGAGCTGAACCCGAGCGGGAATTACAACATCGGAGCAAATCATACATCATTTTTAATTGGAATCAATCCGGGGGGGCTTGATGTGCCCTTAGAAACGATTCGGTTTTCAAAGGACCTTCCTTATTCAAGCACAGCAGGAAGCGCTATATTCGAAGACTACTTCATGGATTTCCTCCACTATCTCCACTATCGCATGTCACAGTTAGCTGTTATTATAATAATTTCCAGTATCTTTATTCTCATTGTCTTCCCAGTTATCTTTAAAACCAGTCTAATCAGACCGCTGTATACTCTACGTGACGGGATGAGGAAAGTCGACAAAGGCAGCCTTGATGTTAAGGTACAACCACAATTCAACGATGAAATTGGTTTTCTAACTCAATCATTCAATCGAATGGTACAATCCATAAAAAGAGCAGACAAGCTCAAGGACGATTTTTTGGCTAACACCTCCCATGAACTCCGTACACCTCTCAATGGCATAATCGGCATTGCCGAGTCCTTGATCGATGGTACTGCCGGATCTTTGAATAAAGAGACATTATCCAATCTATCTTTGATTGTATCAAGCGGTAAACGTCTATCCAGCCTTGTAAACGATATACTCGACCTTTCACAGATTAAAGCTGGGAATATCAAGCTTAATATCACATCAGTGGATATGAGGGAAATAACAGATTTGGTGTTTGCTATTTCCAAACATCTCTTAGCAGGTAAATCTATTGAATTAAAGAACGAGATCCCTGCTGATATGGCTGAAGTAAAAGGAGATGAAAACAGGATAGAGCAGATCATGCACAATCTGATTGGCAATGCTATCAAGTTCACCGAGTCTGGATACATAAGAGTAACAGGGTCTGAATCAGACGACATGGTTGAGATCACAGTCGAAGATACAGGAATAGGAATAGCTAAAGAACAATTCGATGATATCTTTAAAGCCTTTGAGCAGGTTGATTCATCCGTTTCACGGGAATATGGAGGTGCAGGGCTAGGGCTGAGCATCACAAAACAGCTTGTGGAGGCCCATGGAGGAACCATCCGTATCGAATCGAAGATTGGTAAAGGCTCGAGGTTTATATTCTCTATTCCCAAGATTGAAGAGGAGATTAAAGAGGTAGTAGCTCCGAAAAGGAAGGCTGAGAAGATTAAGGTATCAAAAGTTCGCGAAGAGGCAGAGCCTGCAATAATACAACCATCAGAAGTACCTGAACCTGCAGGAAAATTCAAAATCCTCGTAGTTGATGATGAGGCTGTAAACCAGCAGGTTCTTGAAAATCAGCTTACTTTGCAGAACTTCTCTGTCATGCAGGCATATAGCGGCCTTGAGGCCCTACATCTTATGGAAGTTGAGGAGTTTGATCTTGTTCTCCTAGATATCATGATGCCCAGGATGTCTGGATATGAGGTTTGTCAAAAGATAAGAGAACACTATCCGGCAAATGAGCTTCCAGTGATAATGCTTACAGCAAAGAATCTGGTCAGTGATCTTGTACAGGGGTTTGAATATGGGGCAAATGATTACATAGCAAAGCCAATAAGCAAGAATGAACTGTTGGCCCGCATCAGGACAAATCTCAATCTGTCTAAGATAAATACTGCCTATGGACGCTTTGTGCCTCGAGATTTCCTAAAGCTGTTGAAAAAAGAGAGTATCGTAGACGTTCGTTTAGGGGATCAGATCCAGAAAGAGATGACAATCCTCTTTTCAGATATCAGATCCTTCACTACACTCTCAGAGAAGATGACCCCACAGCAAAACTTCAACTTTCTCAACTCATATCTAAAACATATCGTACCTCTAATACAGGATCACAAAGGTTTTATTGACAAATATATTGGTGATGCGATTATGGCCATATTCCCGGAAAAAGCTGAAGATGCACTTCAGTCTGCTATCGACATGGACAAGGAGCTTGATACCTTCAATTCAGATCGAATAAAAGGTGGTAATGAGCCAATCCAGATTGGCATTGGACTTCATACCGGCTCCCTTATGTTGGGAACCATTGGTGATGAGAAGCGAATGGAAGGAACGGTTATTTCAGATGCAGTGAACCTTGCATCCAGGATAGAGGACTTAACGAAGCTCTACGGCTCTTCAATACTCTTAAGCAATGATACTCTGAGTAGTATAGAAGGCAGTTACAGCAATCGCTTTCTTGGCAAGGTACAGGTAAAGGGAAAAACTCAAGCAGCATCTGTTTTTGAGGTATTTGCCGATGAATCGAGGGATGCATTAAAGATAGAAACAAAAGAGGATTTTGAGAGAGGTCTTTCCCTCTATTTTGAAAAGAAATTCGCTGAGGCAAGTGTCTATTTTGATAGGGTCCGGAAGATAAATCCGAATGATATGGCAGCCTCTCTCTATCTAAAAAAATCGGCTGATTTCATGGTTTATGGTGTTCCTTCTGATTGGGAGGGAAGTTAAATAATGAATTAATCACTGGTGACATGATACCTAATTCTCTTAATTAATTTTAAATAAAGACCCAAAAGGAGACCAGGTAAGAGAAAGCGAAAGATTACTAAACTCTTCCTGCAGCTGCCTCCCGATTGTATCTCTTAGCCATTTCCCATCCAATCATGGCTTTTTTCCGGGCTGTACCATATCCATATTTTCCAAAGCCACCACTCTTTCTGATGACCCTATGGCAGGGAATGAGATAAGCAATGGGATTAATAGCTACTGCATTACCAACCGCTCTCGCGGCCTTGGGCTGGCCTATGTAGCTGGCAATATCCTCATATGTGCAAACAAAACCTGTAGGAATTCTAAGAAGAGCTTCCCAGACCTTGATCTGGAAATTCGTACCCTTGAAGAACAAACTTATCGAATCTCTATCGTTCCGCGAATCGGAATGAAAAATTCTATCAATCCACGGTTTAGTTTTTTGAGGACTTTGTTTCAGTTTTGCTCTCTCCCATCGATCTTTAAGCTCAGATACTGCCTCCTCTTTTCCTGAATCCGTAATAAAAGAGAGCCCGCAGACACCCCTTCCGGTAACCGCCAGGAGACATTCACCAAATGGTGTAGGATGAATGCCGTAGCATATCTGCAATCCAGAGCCCTTCAGTTTAAAATCCCCAGGAGTGACTGCATCAATTGTAACAAAGAGGTCATGCAGTCGGCCTGGACCGGATAGCCCTGATTCATAGGTAGCATCCAGAACACTGTGATGTTCAGTCAGTAACTTCTTAGCATATTCAATAGTCAGGAACTGTAAAAACCTCTTCGGGCTTATGCCTGCCCAGCGTTTAAAAAGCCGCTGAAAGTGATAGGGGCTTAAGTTAAGATAGTCAGCCAATTCCTCCAAGCCTGGCTGTTCCTGGAAATGCTCCTCAAGATAGTGTATGACCTTTTCAATACGAAAATAATCCATATTAATATAATTCGTTTGCATAACAAAATACCCTTCCTTTGCCTTTTATCTATAATTTTAGTGATTAGAATTATAAAAACAACCCGATTCTTGCTATGGTTATATTTTATACATATTTCAGTACAAATAAATCATTTGTATAGTATAATATTTTGATTGCATTTAACTTAATTAGTTATTTTTATATATAAAAAATTGAGCAATTAATTAGAACAAAAGAACAATTTGTGTTATTTTGATAGGTATGTAATTTCAAAATAAAAACTGAAACTATTTTAAAAAAAGGAGCGAATTCATCGAGAGAATACTCTACGAGATGAGTGTATATATTATTGAGATAAGACTCTACTGATGTCTCGTAGAAATTCTATCGCACTCCATCATTAGAAATAAAAAGAGGTGAGAGAGATGGATGAGTTTAGAATTGATGTTTCGTACAAAGGTAACAACAACGAAATAGTCATTGTTCAGCCACACGGGTTTATCGACGCTACAACATATACTGATATGGAGAAAACAATTTTAAATCAGCTTTCCCAGAAGAACTATAAGATTATTGTCAACCTCGCTGAATGTGAGTACGTGAATAGCTCAGGATGGGGAGCGTTTATTAGAGAGATAAAAGATATCAGGAAGAACAACGGTGACCTTGTGCTGGTGAACATGTCATCGGATGTTTATTTGGTATACGAAACTATGGAATTCTCAAGGATACTCAAATCCTTTGACACTATTCAGGAGGGGATTTCCTATTTCTGTAACGAAAAAGCATGAAAGGCTCTCCTTTTAAGGGGAGCTCCATCCCATTCTTTTAAAACACTCTCACACTCTTTTGGTAATCCAATTTCTGGACAAAATATTATCTCCTAAGCAAAGTGGTCAAACAGCGTGAAAATCGAATAGGGATTATGGAAAGATCTTATCATGAGTGTAATTCCGCTGACTCCTGTTGATTACCTTTTTACAGGTATTGGAGCACATCCAGTAACCTTCGCCCTCTCATATAAAGAAAACCTCGATCCAGCTGTTCTTCGAAGATGTCTCGATGAAACTCTAAGGCATTTTCCATCACTCAGCAGTAAACTGCGAAGAGTCTCAGAGTATAATTATGTGTTTCAAATTGAAGATGATGGATTATCCTTTGAAACAATTAAATCATCATTCTCTTTTGAAGAGTTAAAGGACGTTCGCCAAATTATAACCCCGGTGAGATCGAAAGAAAAAGAACCCCTAACAAAAATAACATTAATCCAAACACTAAAAGGTTCAGTGTTAGCAGTTAGCATATCGCATGCATTGGTAGACGGGTTTAGCTATTTTCATTTCCTCTCTAGCTGGGCGAGAATCTGCAAAGGGCAACACATTTTAAAGCCCTCTCTTCAGCGCGAGCAGTTACTCCCAAGCATTACTGATCATGAAAAACCTATCACATTTGATTACATTCTTGCCAGCTGTGGACTCTTTTATGGACAGAAGAGACATGAATTAGGAACTGATCCTATCAGGGAGGAGCGAATCTTTATCTCCAGAGAAGTCATCAGGTCGCATCTGGAGGAAGCAAAACAAAAGTATGAAATACAATTCTCTGAAAACGACATAATCACAGCTCTGCTATGGAAGAAATATATCCCATTGTGGAGTGACGGTAAAAACAATCCAACTACATATGTGACTTGTCCCTTTGATTTTCGAAGATCTCTACGGGAGCTTTCGAAAACTTATTTAGGTTGCGCTCTCTGTTTTGCGACTGCGTCTATTGACTTTGAAGGATTGGTCAAGTCCTCTTTAGGAGATCTCGCAATACTGGTAAGAAATGCAGTTAGGAAGATAAATCGCGATTATATTTTGGGTTCATTACAGACAATTGAAATCCTCAGGCGTCAAAATGGTTTAGCTGCAATGGAAAAAGTTCATCTTAGACACCCTCAACATGGCATCGTGGTTACGAACATAACTCGACTACCCATAAGAGATCTCGATTTTGGTACAGGTGCTCCTGTGTCTCTTTTAACTTACACAGAAATTTTAAGAGGTGCTGCGATATTGCCTGCAGAAAATGGAGTAGAAATCTTAGTGCTCCATCCCCCAAAATCATAATTCTTATATTATTAGCATAGGTATGTTCACCCTGTAGTTGATACCCATAAAAACCCACTTGAAAAATTTCTTAAAGACATTCATAATTATAAGGAAATAAATTAATTTTGCTTATATCATAATATCGATATTTCTTTTATAAGGGGGATCTAAAACATGAAAAAATTTATAGTACTCGTGGTCTTTTTAATACTATTTATATTCATTAGCGGCATTAATAAAGGCTTATCGGATGACATCACAATCGTTTTTATAAATAAAGAAACTGTAGAAAAGATTGGCCCCTATCCCTTTTCAAGAGACAAGTATGCCGATTTTATTGAATCGATATACTCTTACTATAGCCCAAAATGTGTATACTTCAATCTTATAATTTCTCAATATCAGCAAGGATCGATGGAATCAGATATACAACTATTTAATGCTATTAAAGAAAAACATAACATATTTTTTGGTGCTAGAGTATCTGATAGTAAAGTAAAACATACTATTTATATAAAATCTCAGTTTAATGAGATTAAATATCATAGAATTTGGAAAGCGAAAGGGGCTGACTTTCCTCTACAAGAAATTGTGCAAGGTGGAGCATATATATCTATAAGTGATGTTGGACTCAATAAACGCGGATTCGTTGAAGCGATGCCAACTGTAGTACAAATCAACAGTAGTAAATATTTATCAACCCCTCTCTTTCTCACTACCACATACTTAGATATTGTTCCAACAGATATATTTAGTACGAATACTTTTGGACCTCGAAAAAAACAAGTTAAGACCGACAGATCTGGATGGTTTTCGATTGACTTTAACCATGACTTTATAAAGTATACCTATCATGATATTTTGAATAAGAAAGCACACAAGGAATTGATCAATCAAAGGATTATACTGGTTGGCATAGACTTTCCTAAATTAGAAGAACATTTAATTGTAAATAAATACGGGAAATTACCTGGTGTAGAGGTAATTGCAAATGCAACCCAGACACTAATCGATCAATTCAGATAAGTAATTTTCAGAGCTTTAGTTCTAATCAAACTTTGCATAATATATTTGCCTCAAAAATAATCTTAAGAATAGGGATCTAGCATGTCACCTGATCCTTCGAAAAAATCAGACTACAGAGTGAGTGAGCGAAGACAGGCAACAGTCATGTTTGCAGATATTGCAGGATTTACAGCAATATCTGAGAAGATGGATCCAGAGGAAATCACATCGCTTATGAACCAGTGCTTCAGCATGCTGGGAAAAGTCGTAGCTAGCCATAGCGGGACAATCGACAAGTATATTGGCGATAGTATTATGGTTGTATTTGGAGTTCCTGTTGCTATAGAAGATGCTCCAAGAAAAGCCATCAATACAGCTATCGAGATGCGTAAAGAGCTCTATGGTTTCAATAAAGAGAAGCGATTTGACAAACCCCTCGATATACACATCGGAATAAATACAGGAGATGTACTCTCAGGAGAGGTTGGATCAGACCTCAAGAGAGATTACACAGTGATGGGAGATACGGTGAACCTTGCCTCTCGACTGGAGGAGGTATCTGAGACCGGACAGATATTGGTTGGCCCATCAACCTACCAGTACACAAAAGATCATTTCAAGTACAGAAAGCTCCCACCCGTATCGATTAAGGGAAAAGAGAAACCTGTTTCTGTTTATGAGCTATTATCTCTAAAAGAAGAGCGATACCGCCCTCGAGTTGACTCTAGCAGGATGGTCTTTTCTGAAATGGTGGGCAGACAGAGAGAACTTGATAAGCTTGAGCTTCAGGTTATGAAAGTAATAAATGGTGAGGGGTCCATTGTTAATGTAATCGGTGAAGCAGGAATTGGGAAGTCCAGATTGATCGCAGAACTGAGGAGAAGGGAGGAGATGAAGCGTGTCATTCTGCTGGAAGGAAGGGCCCTTTCCATTGGGAAAAACCTGAGCTTCCATCCCATCATAGACATCTTAAAAAACTGGATTGGGATAAAAGAGGATGACACTGAGACAGAGTCCCTCTTCAAACTTGAGAGGAAGATGAAATCCATATATCCAGATATGGCATCAGAGTCCTTTCCCTTTATAGCCACGCTTATGGGCATGAAGCTCCCTTCTGAACTTAACGAGAACATAAAAAATATCGAGAGTGAAATGCTCTCAAAGCTCATTCTTAAATCTGTAAGGGAGCTCATAGTAAAGGCATCTGAGATTAGGCCACTTGTCATAGTCATGGAAGATATGCACTGGGCAGATGAGAGCTCCATCGAGATGCTTGAGTCCCTCTTCAGGCTTGTCTCCGAAAAACGAGTGCTTTACATTAATGTTTTCAGACCCAGATACGGTGATACTGGTGAGAGATTATCGAAAACCATAAAAGAGAGATACAAAGATCATTACCTGGAGATTATTCTCCAGTCTCTTGATAGTACACAATCTGAGGTCCTTACGCAGAATCTTCTGAAGACCAAGGGTGTCCCCAAACAGATCAGGAACCAGATCCTGGAAAGATCAGAGGGCAATCCATTTTTTATTGAAGAGATAGTGAGAGAACTCATTGACATCGGGGCAGTTGAAGTAAAGAAAGGAGGTTTCGAAATCACCGATCAGATAAGCTCAGTGGTGATTCCTCACAGTATTAACGAGGTTATCATGAGCAGGATTGACAGGCTTGATGAGGAGACAAAAGCTCTTCTCAAGGTAGCCTCGATCATAGGTAGAAACTTCTTCTATAAGATACTAGTTGAGGTAGCACAGAGTGTGAGCAAGATCGACTCAAGGATAGAATATCTCAAGGGGATACAGCTGATACGTGAACGCGAGCGAATGGCCGAGATCGAGTATCTCTTTAAACACGCCCTTGCTCAGGAAGCCATATATGGATCCATATTGATCAAGAAGCGTAAAGAGCTCCACATCAACGTTGCCCAATCGATAGAGCTTATTTTTAAAGAGAGACTTCACGAGTTCTACGGGATGCTTGCCTATCACTACAGCCAGGGAGAGGATCTTGACAAGGCGGAAGAGTACCTTATTAAAGCAGGAGAAGCAGCCTCAGGATCAGCAGCTTCATCAGAAGCCCTCTATTATTATCAGAGAGCGCTCGAGCTCTACCAGAGGAAGTTTGGTACTGCTGTAAATCCAGACAAAATGGCGATGTTAGAGAAAAATATTGCTTTTGCATACTTTGCCAGGGGATATTACCCTGAAGCAGTAGAACATATCGACAATGCCTTGAAATGGTTGGGTGAAAAGACATTTAAGAATAAAGTATCACTCTTTGTTAGTGTTATATTCAGTCTCCTTATTTTGTCTAAAACTCTCTATATCAAAGAGGGCAAGAGAAAAAAGATTCCTTCTGAAAAGGAGCAAATGATCTTTGATCTTATGTTATTAAAACCATCTGCTTTAGCTGTTATTAATTCTGTACAAAGTATTTTAAATAGTTTTCGACTATTTGTAAGATTTAGAAAGTATGATTTAAAAAAAATAAAATTTGGTACAGCGAGCATAGGTGGCTTGGCGGTTGCCATTTCTTCCTCAGGATTGTCTGCAGGTATAAGTAGAAGAATAATAGAATACTGTGCGAGTTTGATAAAGCCAGATGATAAAATTGAATTATATTTTTTAAAGTATATCAAATTGTGGAGTAACCTCTTCACTGGAGATTGGGACAGGGAGTATGATGAAGATCTTATTTCGTATGTTTTTAACTATGTTGAATTACAATCTATAATCTACTACATCACGTTTTACGGTTACATTAGAATAGAGCGGGGTGATTTGAGAGGTGCAGAGAGTTTAGTAAAAAAGCTATGGCAGATCGCTGATACCTATGAGAACGATGATGCTAGGATCTGCTACTATGAGCTGGCCTCAAAGCTCTTGATCAAGGTGAGAAGACCAAAGGATACATTGGAAGTCACAGAAAATGGGCTCGATATTTCAAAAAAGACAGGCCAAAATAGTATGGTTATCTGGTTTCTAGGGACAAAAGCAAATATCGAGCTAATGCTGGGAGATCAAGAAAGGGCTGAATCCACCCTGAACCAAGTAAGAGACCTGATAAATAGTGAAGGTTTTGTAATACCTCATTTCACCTGCCGATGTGCTATGGCAAGTGTCTGGCTTTATCTAGGCTTGCTTGAAGCTGCCATAAGGTCTGATAAAATTATAATCAAGCTAAGGAGTCAGGCTCTGAAGAGCTGTAAAAGCGCTGTTAAACTATCTAAAACAGCTACATATGATCGAACAGAAGCCTACAAGCTGATGGGTATCTACTACTGGCTCATCGGAAAACAAAGTAGCGCTCTGAAGTGGTGGGATAAAAGTATAAAAGAGGGAGAGCGATTAGAAGCCAATCTAGAGCTGTCCAGAACATACTTTGAAATTGGAAAGAGGTTATTGGAGAAGGAGAGCAAGCAACAGACTATGAATGGAATCAGCGCTCATGATTATCTGCAAAAAGCAGAGGCCCTTTTCAGAGAGATGGATTTAAGCTGGGATCTCGAAAGAGTGCGTAAAGTAAAAATAGAATACGGGCTTTAATATTCCCACACTTAATTATTTAATACTATTTCTTAGTGTAGAAATTTTAGGGACATCATATTTATCATTTTTTAATATAGATATTATGTATCGAACGAATTTAGTTTAATGAGCCTAGGATTTTTTTATTTGTCCTGTCAAAAAAATCTTATCTTTCAGAGACTTATGTCCATTTTACTCTTGCTCTACACAATTCCTTATTATCACTCTTTCGTACAATGCTGTTTAGAAATGTAAGCGTAGATTCATTTTTGGTTTCTATTAACATGGAGATCGTATCACCCAGTAAAGCTTCCAATAAAAAATTTATCTCAAATGATTTAACATTTTTGTTCTCTATAATTTCTAAGGGATAACTGTCCAATATCCATTGCATATATTTTGCAGCATTGACATGCTTATTTACATCCAGATCCCTGAATCTAACTGTATCGGAACAACTGGATTTAAAATTAGTTAGTGCTGGCAATTTTTCAAGTTTGATATTTAACTCATGCTTTCCGAACTGGAATGGGAATTTTTCGACCAATGCATCCAGTTTTTGAGGACGATAAGTATTCTTATCCAGTATCAACCAGGAAGAAGTGGCGGAGGCTAGTTTGTCTTCATTCTCTGAATAAATAATGAAATCTCTTAAAGCAAAAAAACGATCTACTCCCTTTCCCCAGGTTTCAACACAAACTGTATCATTCCATTTAGGAAACTCATTTATTATTATTAAAAATCTAACCAATGTCCATAATTGCCCCTGAGCCTGTAAATTATTATAACTTAAGAATGAAGAGTTTGCATGATTCCAGGCACTATTTAGCATATAGCTAAATAATACAGGCAATGTAGCCTTGCATTTAGTATCAACCTCATAAGAGTATACAGTATGTTTCTCCTTCCAAATTACCTCATTCATATTTCCCTCATTAACATTAAGGTAATACCTTCTGCACATTATTACTATAAAAAACAGGATGAAAGGAAACAAGGCCCCTTCATCCTGTACATTAAAAAAACAGGAGATATAAAGAATGAAAAAAGAATCCAAAAGGTTACTTACTATTAATCCTCATTTTTATCAAGGTATAATATAAAGGCGTTTTTAGTATTTTTTACCTTTTCTGCTTCTTCTTTGCTTAAATAGACCCTTTCTTTATCTGTATCATAATACATCTTTCCATTCTTGACTTTGTGAATTCGCCAATTTTCTAATGGTCTATAAAGCTTATCATCAATATCTGCTATTCTTGATTCAACCTCTTTCATGTAATATCCTCCACTATTTTTTCAAGTTCTTCTTCGGTTAAGTAGACCCTTTCTTTATACATCTTTCCATTTTCAGCTTTGCGAATACGCAAGCCCTTTCTAGGTGTTAAAACCTCATTTTCTATGTTCTTTGATTTTGATTCAACCTGTTCCATGTCATATCCTCCACTAATTTTCAAGTTTTCAGTCCTCTTAATTATATCGTCATATCTCTGAAAATTTAAATACTGCAAAAAGGGGTTTAGAAAATATCCGCTCCATCTTCTCCGATAAACTCAATCATAATACATGGTAATAAGGGTAGGATTATCAGGAAAATGGCATTTTCTAATTGTAATGCATATACACTTTTTAAACACGGGATAACGGAAAAAAATTGCACTACTGAGGATATAAAACCAAAACGGTTTAAATTAGATCTTCTACTAGCTGTAATAAATCTTATGGAGGTCAAGATAAGGGATAAACCAAAAGCTTGTTTGTATATACAGACCTTTTGAACCCATAAGTTTCACAGGGCCCGCCGATGCCGCAAGTATCCTGTTTATTTACGACTTTTTATTACTTTGGGAAAAACAACTATTTTCAAAAAAAATATCAACCTGGCATAACTCTAGAACCGTCTCTGTTTTCTGTATCATACTACAAGCACTATTCAGGTAAGGCGAACTTCGAGCTTTCAAATTAAACAAACTTAATCAAAATATTTCTGTAAATAGTTATATTTTTTTAATAATTTATAAAAAGAAGTCCGCAGGCATTCTACCATTTTTTCTGTATAAACACCTTTTAGTCGTTGGTGATTAAAATCACCAACTCAAAAATTAGTTCTTCAACTTGTTATTATCAAATATTTATAAACTTAAACAAGAATTGTTAGCATTAAGCATTTGGATTATTAACAAGAACTAATTTGTATCTACTTTTCTAAAACTCGAAATTCGCTCTAGTTATTCCAGCTTTGCGGCATAGATGCTGTAGTAATTGCTGTCGTCGGGGTCCTCCTGCGACCACACGGCTATTGCGTCACCAGCTTCGTTTACTGCGATGTAAGGGTTCTTGGCATTCCCATCTAAATCTTTATCGAACATCTTCGGGAGACTCCAGGTATCGGAGGAGACATCGTACCGCGCAGCGTAGATATCGTTTGCCGATCCGTTGTCCTGAGCCCATACAGCATATGCATTGCCGCTCAGATCCACTGCGCCTAGGGGAGCCTGCGCAGTGAGATCTAGGGTATCGATCTGCTGCGGGCTTGACCATGTGCCGGCACTGGCGTCATACCGGCTGGCAAAGATGCTGTCTGCTGTGCCGTCGTTCTGCACCCACACGATTATAGCACTACCGCCCGGGTCCATATCCATCTTAGCCTCCAGGACATTTGCTGTCCTCGAATCGATGCGCTGGGGAGCGGTCCAGCTGTCAGAGCTGAATTCGTATTTCATGGCGTAGAGACTGTTGGTCCCTGTGGAGCCGATGTTTCCCACAAAGATAAATATCCCGTTGCCGAGGGCGTCAAGCTCCACATTATAATAGTTCCAAGTGGAAACTGAGCCCATGTTGGCACCATCGTACGCTACAGTCCTGCTCCCCCAGCTGCCAATGTAGCGGTTGTATGTAACCGAGGTATTCGGTGTCAGATACACCGCCAGAGCGCGGTTACTCTCGTCAACGCTGATTGCAGGATACTTATCCACCCCTGCAGTCTGGTCGAGGTGAAACGAACTTCCATCCCAGCCCGATGGGATTATCCTCCCCCTTGCAAAGGTACTGTTCCCGGATGAAAATGCGGCGAAGATGTACCCGTCATTGTTAAAGGTAAAGTCATATCCAGCGTCATAACCCCCTAAATCAAAGTAAGTATCCCACGTGTCGGTCTGCGGATAATAGAATTGGCTGTAGAGGTTGGCGTCATTCTTGGCAAAAAGGGTAACAGCCTTACCGTTCGAATTCATGAGGACTCTGTGACTTGTGGCAGTATCAAGTGTACTCGTGAAGTCGTAATGGTTTACTTCTGTCTGCCAGCCCAGAGTAGCGTCATATCGTTTCATCCAAATGTCATACTGGAGTTGGATGTTGTCATAGTACCGCCAGAGCACCCAGGCGTTACCGGCATCGTCCATGGCAACCTTCGGGTATATGGCATCGTTACCTGTCTGGTTCTCGATCTTCACCGGCGCACCCCAGGATCGTGCCTGAGTGGTAAATGTCCACACATGATCAGCAGACATCGGATTACCTGACAGGTCAGTAACACCTCCCACATCACCCTTGATCGTTGCAGTGTAAACAGTATCATAGGTCAACGGGGTCAAAGGAGTGAAAGTCGCAGTGTTGCCGCTGTAAGTAACATCACCTACAAGCGGTGTTCCATCTCCGTCCTCAAGAAGAAAAGTAGTCTGGTTGATCGTGTTAAGCGCCATAGGCTCATCAAACGTTGCTGTTATGGTCATTGAAAGAGCAACATCAACTGCCCCATCTGCCGGAGTGTTGGAACCAACCGTTGGAGCTATGTTATCCGGCAGCAAGCCCCCTGTCTCAAATGACCACGAATAACCTGAAACCAGCGCATTCCCTTTTGTATCAGCTACCCCTGTCGTAACAAAGGCCGTGTAGCTTTTAAATGCTTCCAAATAGCTCGATGGTGTGAAAACCGCTATACTGTTGCTGTACCCTATTGTACCCTGGATATTTTCAGCACCATCATTAACAAAGAAGGTTGTCTCTGTGAGAGTAGCAGTATCTATCGCAGTGTTGAAAACAGCGTTGATAGTACTGTTGACAGCAATATTCGTTGCACCATGAGACGGGCTTGTGGCAATTACTGCTGGAACAATTTGGATATAGCCATGGCAAACATACTATGTCTGATCCACCTCTCCTGGATCAAGTACTCCGTTGCCATTCTCATCGATCCCTGAATCCACCTGTATCCCTTCATAAGGACAAATATCTCCAGGGGGAATATCTTTTGTTGCTGTAACAGTTGAAGGGTTCTGTGTAATACCTTCCCTACCTGCTGTACAGCCAGCAATCAGGAAGGCAGTAAAAATGATTAAGTAAAAAAGGCATTTCAATAAATTTTTTCTCTGTCGTAACACACTCATTGTTCCTCCTTTGCGATTATAATAAGTTATAATCAGGTTTTATAAACCAGTACATAAAAAGATCTTTTGCCCAATTGTGATTTTAATAAACACTACATTTAAAATCTGGAAAAACAGCATACTCAAAAGGCACCAATATTATATCCAGTACCGTGAGGACTTTTATCACCATCAAAATTAAATCCTGGAGCACTTAAAGAAGAGCCGCTTCCTATTGCAGGAGAACCTTTTTTAAGATGAAAATCTCCAATTGAAGGATTTACAAAAAGAGGATCGCCCTTTACATAATTTTTACCATAAATCTCATCATCATATCCTCTGTAACTGTCAATCAGATTGTGGTCTATTGTAAGGCCCTTAACAGAAACTTCCACCTGTATCTGGAATATAAGATTCTGACTTACAATATTGTTTCGTATTAGTACATCTTCTGTATCAGGGTTCTCAATCGATATCCCTCCACCCCACTCTTTACTGCCATTTTTATAAAAAGTATTATTAATAACCTTTATATTCTTCATTGGATGTTTCGATACATCCTCGCCCTGAGGACTTATTGTTATACCACAGTACCTGCTATTATAGGCAATATTGTTGTATATACTAATATTTTCAAGAAGGCCTCCAGCCTCAGAAGCCAAGGTAAATCCATCATCAGCACAGTCATGCACCATGTTCTGAAAAACTTCGATATTATACGTATGTTTATCCCAGGCATCCACATAGATACCTAACCTCCCAACATGATGCACATAGTTTTTGTAAACCTTACCATTTGAAGAGCCATCCTTTATATCAATCCCCTCTCCTCCAATTGTTCCAGGCCCTCCATGATGAACATGGTTATTCATGACCTCGAACCTATCCGTTCGGGCAACTGTAATGCATTCCTGTTCACCATCATTACAGGCAAGTTCAACCTCATTGCTATCAATAACTATATCACTGCTGTTCCATACGGCTATACCAGAAGAGACCGTATTGTAAGTGTAATTTTTTTCAATAACTATATGATTAGATCTATCCACAAGAATTCCTGCATTGTTATTGTACGGACCTGCATTTATTACCTGCAGTCCTGAAACCTTAATATAGCTTTTACCGGATATATCAAACAGGCCTCCCCAGTCAGATGGCAGAGATATACCTTTTCCATCAATTGTAACAGTATCCCCGGGATAAACCTTATAAGTAATATAATTTCCTTGAGTTCCAGAATTCCGGGGGAGAACTCGCTCCCTATAGGTACCTCCTTTAATGTAAACCGTATCTCCTGCAGATGCTTTCTCACAGGCTTTTTTTATCGACTTATAGGGGGCTTTTTCTGTTCCGGGATTTGAATCTTTACCTGCTTTGGATACATAGTATGAAGCTCCATATACAGGCAGGGAAAAAGAGAAGGTCAAAAGCAGCGATATTAAGATAGCAAACAATCCTCTTCTTGCTCTAAATCTTGTAGCTAAATATGACATTTTGCATCCCTGAATAGTCTTTACTCTTACAATAAAAGCTGATGATTTAAAGCTTTAGGGGTTGTTTATTTCTGAAGGCTTTTAGTAATGCCTCCCCGCTTCAGCATCTGGCGGTAGTTATTTTCATATTTTTCGAGTACTGACCTCAGATATTCTATATTCTTATCTATATATTCCTGATATAGATCTCTATCTATGCCCCAGCGATTTTTGAAATGAAGGTGCATAAATGATGCCACTCCTCCAAGATCCTCCTCCATACGCTTCTTTGAAATAACTTTATAAAAATTCTCTGTCTTTTTAAGAAGCTCAAGCTCCGAGTCAAATCCAGGCACATTAGCCTCTTCAAACTCTTCATAAAGATACAGGAGCTTTTCAAGATAAATTCTGTCAGCAATTTGAGCTAAAAGATCTGTTGTGCCAACTATCTTGCCAAGCAGTTCTATCTCTCTTGTTCTGAACGGTATATCCTTTGGTGATAGTGCAAGGATGGTACATTGGATTATATGCGTACAGTCTATTATATCATCTTCTCTGTACCCCTTAGTTAAAAAATAGCGCCGCACAAATTGGTTACTTCGAGTCTCATGACCAATTGTATATTTCGCCCCAGTGCCTTCTTTATCATCTTCAGTCTGAATAAATCCTGCATCATGAAGTAGTGCTCCAATGAGAGTAAGAACAATATTGTTCTTCTTGAAGCTTTTCCCTGTGAGATAAAGCGAATGTATGAGTCTGGCAGTAGCAAGAAAAACCATGACTGTATGATCGAGATCGTGGTATCGTGTATTACATGCCTGATAGCCAGGGTACTCTCCATTATAGAGCTTAACCGTATCGGTAAATATCTCCTCCAAAGGAGCATAATCAATATCAGAGTCTATTAGCGAGATTATCTTCTCTACTTCCTCGATTATAGTGTCCCGTCTCTTGAGAAAGATGATATTTTGAATTTCTAATTCACTCATTTCCATATATTAACCCTATTGTAACTTCTATGTCCCTGTTACATAACATAACACAAAACAACAAAATATCTATCAGATTACAAATAATCATAACCATAATAACTCTATACAATAATCACCTGTATTTATTATTTTGTTTTAAAATAAAGAGTTTTTTCTTGGTTTATTTAATTAATCAAATAGATATAATTGACGAGAGGTGTTCAGCAGTAATAAAGGGAGGCCGTTTATTTCTGAGGAGATGTTATATGTTAACTGATCCTTTAACTTGTATATTTTAATTCTTATTCATAGCCATAAGGCATACTGACCTAAAAAACTAGAAAGGATAAATATTATGGCGGACACTTTGCACATATTGACCTGAATAATGTAGTACTCAAATAACGGTCGCCTCGATCAGGTAAAATTACAACAATTGTCCCAGAATCCATCATCCTTGCTATATGTAGAGCCCCGGCAACAGCAGCACCGCTTGACATACCGACAAAGAGACCCTCTTTTGTAATAAGCAGCCTTGTTGTTTCAAAGGCCTCTCCATCCTCAATAGTAATCTTTTCGTCCAGCTTTTCTGGATTATAGATTTTAGGAACAATAGCTTCGTTCATATTTTTGAGTCCCTGTATTGTATGCCCCTCTGTAGGCTCGATTCCAATTATTTTAACTCCTGGCTTTCTCTCTTTCAGGTATCTGCCCGCCCCCATCAGTGTTCCTGTTGTCCCCATCCCTGCAACAAATACATCAATCTCTCCCTTGGTTTGTGAAAATATCTCAGGTCCTGTTGTCTCATAGTGAGCAAGAATATTATTTTCATTTTCGAATTGATTGGGCATATAATACTTATCAGGCTCTTCTGAGAGAAATCGATATGCCCTTTTAATAGCACCATCGGTGCCTTCCCTTGCCGGAGTAAGCACCACCTCAGCACCAAAGGCTTCAATGATATGCTGCCTCTCGCTGCTGACACATTCTGGCATGCAGAGTTTCACCTTATATCCCTTTGCAGCTCCTATCATTGCCATGGCAATTCCAGTATTCCCAGATGTAGGCTCAATTATTGTCTTTTCTTTATTGAGCTCACCTGATTCTTCTGCCTTTTTTATCATATAATAAGCAGGACGATCTTTTACTGAACCAGCAGGGTTACAACCTTCAAGCTTTCCAAAAATCCTCACCTTTTCTTTTTTTCTATTCACATTGTTCAGTTCTACAAGTGCTGTATTTCCTATGGCAGAAAGTATATCCATATAGTTTTACCTCTGTGGTTTGTGCCTGAATCGACTATAATAATATGTTTAAATATGATCACAGCACTTTTAAAAGTCAATCTGACTTTAGTCAGTATTTCTACAATACTGTTAGTACATCGATAATCGTGAATGCAGCTTGTTCGCATTAGGGTTCGTTTTGTAATTAAATGTTCTGGGAGGTTCTTTTCTTAATGAGGAAGGTTATATAGAGTTTAACTATTGTTTGAAGAAATTTGGAATAATATAGCGAATTTCGAGTTTTAGAAAAATAGATAATAAAAGGTGGTCATACAGAAAAAATACCGGAGTGCCTGCGAAATTCGACTAATAGATCATTGAAAATTTTAACTATTTAAGAAAATAATATGATTAAGTTTTTTAAATTTGAAAACTCGAAGTTCGCCTTAATCCTTTGCGTAATTCTATATATTCCTGTCTCCGATCTTTATTCTGTGCACCTTCATCATATTGGCTGTTATACCTGAAAGAACAGGAACTCCACCAACCATCAATACTGTATCACCCTCTTTGCACAGTTTTTTATCAATCATGATTCTTTCTGAAAGGTCTATCAACTCCTCTGTCGATGTAACCATATCAATACGTACCCCGTATACACCCCAGAAAAGAGATAGCCTTCTGAGCACGTCTTCATCCGGTGACATTGCAATTATTGGAACAGAAGGCCTGTATTTACTGATAAGAGACGCAGTTTTACCTGAAAGAGTAAAACCTACAATAAACTTTGGCCTTACCACGTCTGTAATCTTACAGGCATGGTAGCACAAACAAGCTGGGACCTCTCCCTGCTGCATGGAACGAGCGCAATCTGATTTATCCATCTCAGCTTCTGCTCTTTTTGCGATATCTGCCATAACCCTCACTGCCCTTACAGGATATTCTCCCAAAGCAGTTTCTTCGGAGAGCATAACTGCATCCGTTCCATCAAAAATGGCATTAGCAACGTCAGTTGCTTCAGCCCTTGTTGGTCTTGGGTGGCTTATCATTGATTCAAGCATCTGCGTAGCTGTAATAACAGGCTTGCCTTGTAGATTACATTTTTTAATGATCATTTTCTGCAGTATTGGAACATCCTGAGGTGACGTCTCAGCCCCCAGATCGCCCCGCGCTACCATGATTCCATCAGAAACTCTGATAAGGTCATCGATATTTTTTACAGCTTCAGGCTTCTCTATCTTTGATATAATAGGCAGGTATTTCGCTTTTTTTGTAATTCTTTTTCTTAAATCCAGAACATCCTCTGGTTTTTGAACAAAGGAAAGGGCCACATAATCAACCCCCTCTCCAAGTCCAAATTCAAGATCCTGCAGGTCTTTTTTTGTAAGTGGTGGTGCCATTATTTTTGTATCAGGAAGATTAATCCCTCTGTAAGAGCGTATAAGCCCGCCATCTATCACCTTGCAGGTAATACTCTTTTTTTCTACTCCGACTACCTCAAGCTTAATATTTCCATCATCAAGAAGTATCTTTTCCCCAATTCTTGCTTCATCCGGAAGCCTCTTATAATTTACACTCAATATTTTCCAATCACCCAGTATGTCCTCTGTAGTTAGTGTAATCACTTCCCCACTGTTCAGATGAACCTGCTCCTTCTTCATCTCTCCTGTCCGGATCTTTGGTCCCTGTAGATCAAGCAGGATACCAATATATTTCCCAATTTTCCGGGATATTTTTCTTGTTCTTTCAACAGTTTTTGAGTGAAAATCGTACGAGCCGTGTGAGAGGTTCATCCTTACAATATCCATCCCTGCTTCAACCATTTCAGTTAGTAGCTTCTCATCATGAGATTTTGGCCCAATTGTACATACAATCTTTGTAGATTTCATATGCTAAAACCATACCTTGACTGATCTCAAGCACCCGACTCATCAAACTCGAGGATAGAAATTACAATTGTGAAATAAACTTATCTAACACTCGGTTTATCGTATAGCCATATTTGTTTGAGTAAGTGGATTAATAAGTCTCCCTTTCAGCCAGACTTCAAAATGAAGATGAGATCCAGTCGACCTTCCTGTATTTCCCATATAGCCTATAATCTGACCTTTACTTACTCTCTGTCCCCTCTGAACATGTATAGATGAAAGGTGGCCATAAACTGTCTTGTATCCAAAGCTGTGAGCTATAATGATAGTTTTTCCATATCTGTATCTCACTCCAGTGAAAATGACCTTTCCCTCACGAGCAGCATACACCTTTGTACCAACTCTGTTTGCAATATCAATCCCTGTATGAAATGCCCTTTTACCTGTGAACGGATCCCTTCTGAAACCGAAACGGGATGTTAATCTTCCCATAGCGGGTTTATCAAAGGCCTCACCAAGAGCATATGCCCTCTCCATGTTACTGAATCGAACACCAGGCAGAAAGATCTTCATTCCGGGTACAAGGGAGTTTGAAAAAAGGTCATTTACCTCCATTATAAAATCTGGTGGTATTTTATACTCTGATGAGTATTTGAAGATAGTATCCCCATCACTTACACTGACAAATATCCCTTTGATATTCGGGATGAGGATAACATCACCTTCATGGATGCTGTGAACATTGGAAAACGAATTACAGCTAATTATACTATCAGGATCAACTTCAAAATGACTTGAGATGCTCCAAAGTGTATCTCCTCTCTGTATCCTATATTCTATCAATCGGAGCTTTGGTACATAATGCTCTAATCCCCCCTTCCCATCTTCTATGAAGTTGCCTGCAGAAATTCTTACAGGATCTACAGGGTTCCAGGTAAAATCCCCAAAGAAGGGTTTTACCTCATGATAAAAGGTATAGGAGCAGGGAAACATGGCTATAAAAACCACAACGAGGAGGCAAAAAGAGGCAATCTTCAGCTTTTGAATAAAAAGGTTTGCATCTATACATGAGAAAATACTGAATAGAGATGAAAGAGCTTTGGAGAAGGGAAATAGGATTTTCCAGAGAATAAGTCTCTTTATTCTCCTTAAGAAGAATCCTGTCTTTATATTTATTTTTATTGTTTTGCTAATAAATGTAAGCCTTAACAGGCACAATTTCTTCTTTAAGTAAATCATCTTAATCTATCATAACTTCCTAGACGTTCTTTTCCTTTCTATAATAATTATAGAGCATACAGATATTTTTTCAAAGCTTTTCTATTTTAATGGTCGTCTGGAAAGAAATTCCTTCGCCCTTGGAAGGGACACTAACTGATTACTAAAAGGCCGATATTTACCCTATTATCTCATTCTAATAACTTTTAGGGGATCAACAAGTTTTCCATTTTGATGAACTTCAAAGTGTAGATGGGAACCTGTAGATCTGCCTGTGTTCCCAAGTGTACCTATCCTTTCACCCTGGCTCACTGCCTGACCCCGCTTTACAGTAATCCTGTCAAGATGCCCATAGAGCGTTGAATATCCCTGCGGATGGACAATAATTACTGTCTTTCCAAAGTTCCCTCTATAGCCAGCAAAAACAACCCTTCCGTACTGTGACGCATAGATAGGTGTTCCAATCTTATTCGCAATATCTATTCCTGAATGATATGCCCTTCTCTTTGTAAATGGATCAATTCTGAAACCCATTTTGGAAGTTAATCTTCCCCTTACCGGGCTCTTAAATACCTCTCCAATTGCCGAAGCCCTTTCCCACGCTGATAGAGTGCCTCCTGGTATAAATATCTTCTGACGTGCACGAATGATGGAGGAGGAAAGATCATTTATATCTGCAATCTTGTTTACACCTACACCATACCTCTTCGATATAGTTGATAAGTTGTCACCTTCAGCTACTGTATAAAATATTCCGCTCATATTTGGTATTTTTAACTGTTTGCCTATTGGAAGGTAATATGCATTTTTCAAGGTATTCGCGGTTATGATTGCATCAACTGAAACATTAAACTTTCTGGCAATTCCAAATAGGGAATCCCCTTTTTTTACCTTGTATGTCACAACCTTGAGGGATGGAAGGATAATAGACCTACTTTCATCCTCTACCGTTTCTTCTACTTTCTTCCCCATACCTTCCATCAAAAAGAGATTGTATATGACATCATCTTCTCTATAAAGAACCCTCTGCTTCTCCCAGAAGTAAGATTTTATATTAATGAATAGTGGTGCAAGGAAAAGAAAAACAACAATGCATGACCCTAAAAGTAAGAGGAGACCCTTTTTCGTGTTCATAGACTTTAGAAATGTCGTGTGAGATAGAGGCCTATACTCTATTTCCTTTTTCCTCTGGTTCTTCCTTGTGAAAACCTTTTGATTTTCAATAAGATGCCTTTTCCTGTCAATGGGGGGGATTTCAATCTTTCTTTGATAGCCTATAAAGAGTCTACTGCTTATCATCACTTCTCCCTACAAACTACTTTTCGTCAAAAATTCTTTTCTTTTTAGGATAAAAGACATATTCTTTTAATAAGAAGAAAGAAGAGTTTACCATGGATAGAGAGGTAGATAAAACAAGAGAGAGAATAGGTTTTGGCAAACTGGATGACGACCAGAGGAAAAAGTTATTTAAGACTTTCGTTGATCACGGTGGCAAAGTTGCTGATACAAAGAAAAGGATAGCAACAACCGCAAAGAGGAAACCCCAGGTAATACCAAAGAAGATAAAAGAGACGCCAGAGCCTCAGAAAATACAGGGGAAGGAAGCTTTTAAGCCTAAGAGGCCCTCTATTCCAGTAGCACCAAAAGCCAGTGAAGAGGTCATTAAAAAAGAAGCAAAAAAGGCAAAAATTTTTGACCTTGTAAAGATCTATATAAAAGGACAGGTCCTTAAGGTATTCACCCTAAGCGGAAACCAATTCAAAGACACGTTTATGAACAGTTTAAAAAAACAGACAGAAGAATGTTTTAAAGATCTCGATAATTCAATAAGTAAGATGTTAAAAGATGAGTCTTCGATAAAAGGTGAGATCCTCCTTTTATCCGAAGGACAAGAAAAGACATTCTATGAATTCATTGTGAGAATGAAAGCATTTTATAATGAAAATGAGTTCATAGAGATACTTCGAGTAGTTTCAGAAAAACGAATACCAGACATATCCCATAAAGAGCTCTTTAAAAAATTCTTCAAAAGGATTTACATTCTCGGCCAGTACCCTAACACATGTAAAAAATATCTCTTTAAAGCAGTTGATATTCAGGATAAATATAAGAAAATTCAACGTGATATCGTTCCAAAAATGAAAAAAAGGCTTAAAAAAGCCATTGATATAATACTGGTTGATTCCCTTATGAAACTGCATATCATCCTCTGTAAGATGGAAAAAAGCTACTATCCCCTCTATTCTCAAATGCTCGATGATTTTCTAGAAATTACGGAAAAGGACAAAATCGGGTATATCACACAGATGGAAAAGAAGAGAAAAATAGAGGAATCGAAAAAAGGGAGGGAGCGCTTGGCCACATCTCTTGAAAAAGAGAAGGAAGAGATAAAAGTCCCCAAACATATAGAGAGAGGTTTTCCCATTATTAATAAAGCAGTAGAGAAGTTCGAAAAGGTACATGCAAATGACGAACATAGCCCCATAGCACTCATCGAAAACATCGATAAGATGTACAGGACTTTCATACTTCTCGATACCTTTGATAGGGAATATTCCTTTATCCTTACTGGAGGCAAGATAACCTTTAACATTGAATACATGGAGCAGGAAAAGGTTGATATAAAAGAAGACTTAAGTCATGCATATCTCCTGTTCACTGAGGCACAGGGGGAGGTAAGAGATTACCTTGAAACAGTAAAAGAAATAAGAAAAACTGAAAATGATATCAGGTTGACATCGTACCAGAAATCAGCTGCGATAGAGAAGCTATCGGAAAAAAGCACAGATCTCAGTAATAAATCGAGAAGAAAAACTGCAGAAGTTATGAAAACAATTGAGAGTATCCTCCAAACTGTAATAAAAGATTACAATGGAGATAGAATCCTTGTACAAAACTATGATAAAGTACTCTCTTTTGATAAAAACATAGATGGAGAAAAAATCCTGGACGGGAAAAGAACCATCGAGGCAATTATAGAGACTTTTCTATTTTCATCTACATTTGCATTTATTCTAAAGTTCGGAGAGCTTTCCGGCAGCGGGATTTTTATAGAACCCACTGATAAATAACTTTTCTTTCACCCAATTTGTAAGAAAACTGCAATAGGACTGCTGCATCCAGATGTCATCTCATCTTTTTAAAAAAAAGATATAACCCTCTTTTTTATATATGCCGAACTTTAAATAAAAAAGAAAAAATGTCAACGATCATCTCTTTATGGAGAATTGTACTATGAATGTAAAAAGAGGCTTTGCAAGCGACAATAATTCAGGCATCCATAAAAAGATAATTCAAGCTATTGAAGACGCCAATAAGGGTCACTGTATTGCATATGGAGACGACCCATTTACACAATCTGCTTTAAAAAAGTTTGAAGAGCATTTTGGAACTGATATTGATATATACTTTGTATTTAACGGTACTGCTTCCAATGTACTTGGATTAAGAGCAGTTACAAGCTCCTTTCATTCAATTGTATGCTCAGAGATTTCTCATCTAAATCTTGATGAATGTGGAGCACCGGAAAACTTCTCAGGTTGCAAACTGGTCACTTTAGCCACAGATAACGGAAAAATAACTCCTGAAGAAATCAAGCCACTCCTCAACGTTTTTGGTGACGAGCATCACTCTCAACCAAAAGCTATTTCAATAACTCAGGCAACTGAGTTAGGAACTGTATACAGGCCCGGGGAGATCAAGGATCTTTCAGAGTTTGCCCGTCAATATGGAATGTTCCTCCATATGGATGGTGCCCGCATCTCAAATGCAGCTGCAAGTTTAAAGCTAAGCCTCCGTGCAATTACAAGAGATGTTGGAGTTGATATCCTCTCTTTTGGAGGAACAAAGAATGGCATGATGCTCGGAGAAGCAGTAATCTTTTTTGATAAGAGACTTTCAGAAAACTTCAAGTTTATCCGAAAACAGGGAATGCAGCTTGCCTCAAAAATGAGATTTATATCGGCACAATTTGAGGCCTTTCTATCTGAAGACCTATGGCTTTTGAATGCCACCCATGCAAACAAAATGGCAAGGCTTCTTGCCTCTGAATTAGAAAAAATACCAGACTGTACCATCACTCAGAAGGTTGAAGCAAATGGTGTATTTGTAATTATTCCGGAAAAATATTTAGAAGAGATCAGGAATAGGTATTTTTTTTACGTATGGGATGAAAAAATACCAATCGTACGTCTCATGACTTCTTATAATACAGAGAAAGAGGATATAATAGACTTCGTTAATACAGTTAAAAGAGCAATGAAACCAGGGTAAATAAAAAAGCTGAAGCTTTTTCATCCTTCATACTGATAATTTCAAAATCAGAAGCTGAAAATCGTTCTGATCCCAAAAGAATCTACCGGGTCATACCCTCTGGTTACGTCATTATATTGAAATGTCCTTTTGGCATTGACAGAAAAGGCAAATCCCGGTGCAATTTCATAAACTACCAGAGCTTCAAGCATCGTACTATCATCAAATGGCTGTTGAAATACACTCTCCAGATTATCATTTCTATCGTAGGATAGTGATCCATATACCTTGGGAATCAGGCCCTCTTTTATTCCAAGATAAACATCTGCCTTCCGAACAGTATCAGCAACATTGCCACCGGCTTCTATACTGTATCTTGTTGTATTATAGTCTTCATATCCAAGACCAAACTCAAGCTTCTCAAATAGAACAAGACCTCCTCTAATGAGCAATCCTGTTGAAATGTCATCTCTATATGCTGTTTCGATGATTAAACCCCTGAGTTCCTGCTGATAGTAGAGCCTTCGGTTTTCCCACATAGAGTTTATAAAACCGGGTTCATAATAACCCATAATGAACCGGTACTCTGCCCTGTAATTGAATACCTTTGCAATATGTCCCATTAAACCGACTGCAGTGCCAAGGCCATCAATAAAATTCAGGGTCAATGCTGTTACAGAAACTCCTGCTGGTACCTCCGGGTATGAATATGCCACCTTTGCTCCATCAGCATAGAGCTTCAAAGCAAATGTATCTAAATTAATTATTGGAAGCTCTGCATCAACACCAAAAACAAATATATTGGGAAGCTGGTTTATACCCGTTGTTCCAGCGGGCCATGAACTTGCATAGGGCTCCGGTCTATCGCGTACCGCTGATATCCCTACTGCAAGAGGCAAAGCCCTTCCCATCGGTCTCAAATATAATCTGCCCCCAAAAAGCTGGAGCCGTGAAAAATCAGCAACCATTGATTCAAAGCCAAAAATGTCTGTATCTACATTAAGCTGCATACCAAGCGAGCGCTCTTTAGGAAAATGGATCATATTGGAATAGTTATCCACAATAAAGCCGTGACCGAGAGAAAAATCATCGATACTCCCGACCTTTAGATAAAAAGGATCTCCTTTAATGCCCCATCTTATATAGTAGAACTTTAAAAGGGTATCATGGATGGCATCATGTAAGCTGGTATAATCCCATTCATCATGGTTATACCAGTCATTAAAGCCCAATATTCCAACATTAGGTGCAAATATCGCAGGAAGATACAAACCTATGCCCAATTTTCCTATAGTGAACTCAGGTGTGAAAACCCAGTGGGCATAGACATTATTATCAATTGTTACTGTCCCCACATAGGCATTCAGTTTGAGAATCTTCTGAAGGGCGCTCTCCTTTTTCTCAACAACCTTTGGCTTTTCTATCTCTTCTTTTACCTCTTCTACTTCTTCTACTTTTTCTACCTCTTCTTCTTCCGCCTCCTCTTTAACTTCAGGGGCTGCCTCTTCAAACTTCTTAAACTCTTGTTCCCACTCTTCATAAACCTCGTCAGGTATATCTATAACTGGTTCCGGTACTCCCTCAATTGGGACAAAACTCATCTGCCCTTCGTATAGTACGATTGGTTCAAAGGCGCCGGTTACACTCTCTATAACAATCTTACCCACAAAACAGAGAAAATCAGCTCCCTGTCCAGGCATTGCAGACCCTCCCAATATTGTCCCCCGCACTCCAGCAAGAGCTGTACCTGATGCAACTGTGAACTCCGACCCGGATGTCGTAAACTTCTGCACCGTTGCCTTTATCTTGCCTGCAATGAGATTGAAGCGCTCTCTTATCCTTCCTGTATCCCTGTTGATTGAAGAATCCTCTATCTGAAAAACTGTTCCACTTGATAATCTTACTATACTCTCATCAGGCATTGTAATCTCAACTATTGCATCCTGACCGGTCCGAATAGTCGTACCAATGGGCAGTTCCATATCAAGCTCTGCTGGTTCAAAATCGTCTATATCATTTACAGGGGTGACATCCACATCAACATTCCCCGAAATAAAAGATATATATGCAGGTTCCTCCTCCATATCCTCCTGAGCCCATAGGATTCCAACCACCAAAACAAAGAGTATGGAGAGGAGAAGTAGTATTACCTTTCTCATAGCTTACTCCTTTGGGCTAATAAAAAGCTAAATAGAACATCAGAATCTTCTGTAACTAATCAATATGGCATTGCCAGCTGTATATAAGATCCGGTTATAATAAATGCTTGCTTTCATAAGCATCTGAGTGTTGCAAAAAAGCAATCACAGCTAGAATGAAAACTGGGTTTCGACAAAGGTCTTATCTGACGCTCTACCAGATGGTTCATACGTTCGCTGAAATGTAAAAACGATCTTCGCTCCACTGCTTATTCTATATCCAAACTGAAGCTCTAAGAGAGTATCCTCGCCGGAGAACAGATCACTGAAACTTGAGATATCCTTCTTATCATAACTGAAGGACGCATCAATCTTCGGCAGCGCATTCTCCTGAGTATATATTCCTGTTTGAATCCCAGGCCCCGTTACACCGCTAAAAACATCAGACCATATGAAATAGAAGTTTAAAATCTTAAATAAACCTAACTCTGTACCAAGGAGATAGCCTACAGTGAATCTATCAATAGCGTCCAGACTGGCATATTTTGTTGCTCTATCACGCTCATAGTGAGCATCAAAATAGTTTACAACAAACTGTTCTCCCAAAAAGCGCACCTGGCCAAATAGCTTAATCCACTGGTAGGTAAAGGTACTGCCAACAAAAGCACCAGTTCCCTTTCCCCCTATGAATGCCCAGTCAGTATAGGAAACAAGAGAGAGATCCTCTTGCTCTATAAGTGGAACTTCAACATCAACACCAACCTCAATTACCTTTTCGCTACCCGGATTATCCATAGGCGAGCTATAATTAGTATAATTCGGATCGGCAGGATTATTGACCTCCTTTGTATCCAGATCAGTTACAACGGTTGCTCCAATCTTCAATTTATTGACAATTGGTAGGGGTAGATTGATCAATGGGCGTGTGTAAATTCTCATCCCTATAATATCCCAGTCAAAAACATCATCAACAACCGATTCCATCCCGATATACGGAAACTTAAATATCTGTCCATCAATGTTCAGATTCAAACCGAGCTGATGCACCTGTGGATAGAACAATGTATTGGAAAATCTGTCCATAATCATTCCATGACCAAGGGTATAGGTATCAAAGCCACCTATTCTAACATAGAAGGGATCTCCCCTGTATCCGTACCTCACATAATAGATCTTATACAAATAATCAATGAAGGTTGACCACCCATCTGCCATCCCATCGTTATCAAGGTCTCTTAAACGAAAATCTGAGTCAAATTCGAAGGTTAAATCGAGTCCCACACCGAATTTGCCGTATGTAAGCTCAGGTAAAAAGCTAAACTTCTGGAATGCCCTCTGAACGCCAGTACTATCCTCATAGCTCGATAATCCCACTCCGAGATTGAAATTTAATCCTAACTTCGGTTTTTCCTTCTCACCTGCATTTTGTGCAAACACTACTGAACAGCTCAAAACTATAAAAACTAAGACTCCAAATAACTTTTTAACCATAATATCCCCCTACTTTTATTAGGGTGAACTTTCAAATTACTTAGTCAATACAATAATTATATCTCATATAATCCCGTTTTTCAAATTTAAAAGATAATCTTCATTTTTATGCCGATCTCAAATCCCATAGAGGGTAGAATATTTCCCTGAATAGAAGGCGGAATCACCTTTTCTTCAATCCCCACCATAGATTTAAGATTAAGTCCAAAGCTAAAATTTTCTGTGACATGATAAGATGAATCGTGCTCAAGCGTTAGCCTGATCGGAATATTACTGAAGCTTTCTGCCCTCTCCCTGTCAGTAAAGGTGTAAATATTTTCAAGCTTTACACCTTCCTCATTCTTTATAGTACCAAGCAGAACATCCAAGCTTCCAAAAAGGAAAGAGAGAAAAGTTTTTCTTATATCGAGCTCCCACAGGTATTGAAAAAAAACTTCATTACTAATCGTATCTTTATACGGGAAAAAAGATACGGGTACCTCTCTTTCTGGATGACCAGGGAAAAGATAGAGCTTTGCATCACCGATACTCTGTCTCTCTCTCTCATAGGAAGCAGTATGATTTACCTTAATTCCACTGAAACTTGATTTCAAAATATGTAGCTCATTACTGACACCAAAAGTGTTGCTAATGACCTTTGTTGCGTAATCTATTTCATTCTTATAATCAAGGGTAACGTTGAGACTTTTATCAAAATATCCTTCGGCCTCTCCAAGAAGAAAATATTTGCTCAGGGAGAACTCACCATTTCTCTTCTGTGTGTAACTTTCTCCCTCCCTTTTTGCCTCTCCTCCAAAGGCTATTGTTATAGAGGAAGGAATGTACCAGGGATCATACTGTAAAAATGTTTCAAGGGAATATCTATTAGAGAGAATGTTTGCTGTATTCCCAAGTACCTCATCCGAGCCTTTATAAATATCTACTGCATAGTAATCCCTTATCCTCCCAAGACCTTCTATAGGATGAATATAGTAGAATGGAGGCATAAAAAGGTATTTATAGTTATATAATAAAATGTATTCTTCTGAAGCACTGAAAATGACCTTTTTGTAATCCATCTTTAACTCTCTTTCCATGGATGGTCTTACTTCTATTTTATCGTTATTAAAGGGGTGAAAAGGAAAAGAGAGATTGATACTGCTCTTAGCAAGAGTGTCTCTGTATGAGTTTTGAACATAAAAGTTTGATTCGTTAAAATTTGTATTTAATGCACCAGAAAAGCCCAACTCCTCTCTCAGGGGTATGCTTATATCATACATTAATGAATCTGTTTTAAGAGAAAGATTTGCATTTTCCAAAAGTTCAGAAGGAGGATAAAAAAGGGCGCTGAGCTTGAGGGTGTAGGAATTGAGATAGTCTTCTGAGAATAGCGCAAATGAACCTGTATAGGCCTGGTCTCTCTTAAACCTCATTGATGTGCTCCCCTCCTGCCAGTTAAAGGACAGCAGAATATCGCTCACCTGGTTTATGTCTGCCTCCTGCCGTTTACTGAGGGTGAATCCCGTTTCAGGATAGCCAAAAGAGCTATCTCTGTACAGCCAGTTTCTGGTAAGTGAATAGGAATGGTAAAGCCCAAATGGAAAATCTATATATTCACCAAAACCGAGGGATTCACTGTATTCTTCATCGCTCTCATAGCGATAGGAGGTATCTGTGAGTTGTATATCCCTTGTATGCATTACTGTTCTATCATAGCTATGCTGAAGAACTGGTAGGTACCTGTTCTTCAAATTTAACTCAGCTCTGTGGGAGATGTTATCACGATAATCATCCGTGTTTAATGGCGCTCCGAGCTGTTCTATATTCCTTAATGGAGTTATATACTCTTTACTTAAACTGAAGCCAGTGCCTAGATACTGGAAGAGGCTTGATTCAATCTCTCCAAAATATCTATCACTTTTGTAGTCGATATCTTCATAATAATTCCCCTCCTTCCTTTCATAACCGAGGGAAAGGGCAGGGTCTGTAATAAATGAAAAATCAAACAGAGTAACAAGGCTTCCATTATAGCCTACAGTCCCCTCTGCAAAGAAGGCCTTATCAGAATACTCCTTGCTCTGTTGAACGTACCATTCATCAAGCCATATCTCAAGAGGCGAGGTAATATCGGCACCTTCTGCTTTAAATCCAAACCTGATTTCTGAAACCCTTTTCAGAATGTAGAGATCTCCGGTTTGAACCATATTTCCAATATCACTATCATTCACCTGTACCAAGTATGGGGAGTCAAGCATCACTGTGATTTTATTCCAGCCATTTTGAATATTATCACCAGGTATGGTAATCTCCATCTTCTCATTTGTACTGCTTAAAAATGAAAGGACAAAATTTAAAGAAGAAGGAATTGTTTGAGATGAAGGGAGATAGAGAAACATCAGGAATTCCCTGTATGAAATCATATTAGCAGGAGTACCAAACCTTCTAGAGATAGATGCTATTTCTCCATCCTGCAATGGATTCGATGCAGAAAGATTGAGAAAGCATTTCAATACTCGTTCCTCGTATTCAAGTCTCGTTCTGTAGGATATATCGCCATGAAGGTCATTGTAAATACCGGGATATGTGTTTGAAAATCTATTTCCAGCTACCGCAGGATCCTCATATACTGAAACTTCAGAAATCGTAAGATAATCTTCCCCCTCTCTACTTGAATTGTTCACCATAGCTGATCCGGAGAACCAGAGCTTATTAATAACAATCTTACCAGACCCGGATGCAGTGTAAGCAGGTGAAGAGTTGTTGGCAGTTACGGTTATCCTTAATGCATTTGCGTATTGAAAAATAGCTTTATTGCTGTTCATAAGTCCCAGAATATCAACAGAGATATACTGCCAGTCATGGCTCCCCTCTGCAATAGATACGATGTAATTGTTGAGTCCAGACTGAGGAATTTCAACTCCCTCTTCGCTCCCATAATCGAGGTATCCACTTCCATTCAAATCTTCAGAATCGATCTTTCCATTACTCTTACCTTTCTTGTCAGTACCGATTACTGTGCTACTGCCATCTTCCGGAGTAATTTCAAACCCGTAATCGTTGATTGAGCCTTCACCATCAAGAGTACCATCGCCATCAATATCTTCATTATAATTTTTCAGAACCTCAACATATACATGAACATCATCTCCTGTAATATCAGCCTTCATAAGCATATTGAATCGTTCATAATCTGTAAGATTTTCTGTTGCTAATGGGGTAACAACTGTAACATAAGGATTGGTACTGTTTGTTCCAAACTCGTAATCAATAACAAGGGAAACATCCTCTCCTCCCTGAGGCTTATCTGCACTGTTATAGGGGCCTGCCTTTTCACTGTAGTCAAAAACCTGACTCCCGGGAATATCCCAGGATATACTCTGTAGGATATCACCGTAAAAAAAACTCTCTGTCCAATAGTTTTTATAATAAACATTACCTCTTGAACTCATGTACGGATTATCGGGAAGGTCCATCGATTTTGAAGCTATCATCCAGTCAGAATCCTGAAGATCAATCGCAAAGATGTACTCCTCTCTCTCCATATCTGCAATGACTGCACTTCCATGAACGTTCTTATTAGTAACTGAAAAGGCAACCTCACTATTCAGGGCAGCATATGCTCCCTCCTCACCTTCCTCTGCACCGAGGTTAAGGGATAGTTTTGTGCTATTTTTCAGGACACTTTTTCCCTCGCTCCCTATTTCTGGAGCTTCATTCCCTTTGAGAGCTGTCTGGTACGCTAAGAGGTTCCTGGCGCGCAGAATATCGCCTTCATAGGTGATTCCCAACGCTGTAAAGATGTCTTTGTCACCACCTCCAAAAGGTGTATACTTGTATGTTATATCGATATCACTTGAAGGGTTAATTATCCCCTCTTTAAAAGTTATAATTCCAAAAGTATAATCGATATCATAATACTTAGGGTCTAAAGTATTTCCATTTACAATAACAGTTACACTCTCTGGAACCAGCTCAAAATCTAAAAAGAGACTTTCAGCATAGTAATTGTATTGAATCTTTAGTGTATTTATTGACTTATCGGAAGTTGGATAATTAATACCTCCATAAATAGGGTTATCCCCGTCAAAAGGTTTTGTGGGGTTAGGAGGTGTATAAGTGGCTGTAAATGGCTGTCCCCCCGGAAAGGGTCTCGGATAGAAACCCCCTCCTGGATTAAAATCCTCGTCGCTGAAATTGAACTTTATTATTCCTCTTCCTGTATCTATGTCATAATTACCAAGAAGCTCATCGTAATTACTGTTAATACCTCCACCTGCAGTATATAAAAGCTCAATGGTAAGATTAGATATACTTTGCCCTGCAATCTCTTCAAGATAGTATATGTTCTTTAACTCCCAGTAAGAGTTGAATGCCCTTTTTTTAAGATAGAGGTAGAGCTTTGTGCTATCAAAATAATCAGGAAAATCACTTGAATTAAAATCCACCCTTCCACCATCAGGATCGACTCCATCGCTATCGATGATTGCATTCGCTCCCAATAGAGTATCCCCGACAGATATACCACCTTTTTCATAATAGATTATTAATTCATCATCCAGAAAAAGGGCCTCTTCCAGGTAGATATTTCCGTTTGTATTATCATAATCATAATCTACTCCCCTTCTTAATAGGGTAAACTTTTTATCATCAACAAGGATATCGTATCCTCCTACAGATGTTTTATATAAGAGAAGTGAGCCTTCATCAATATTAGTATCTGGAATAAAGAAGAATCTCCCTTTGACATAATCCAGATCCAGAACCTTCATATCAACACTCTTTCTGAATCCCTTAAACTGTTTTCTTCCATCAAGTGCTACATTATACCTGAACAGCCCTTCCATATACAATCTGTCCCACCCTGCCTTTGCCCTAAGGGCAAAGGAATCCTGATTTCCCTCATCAATCGGTATATATCTTGAATCTTCCATAGAAAGATACTTATTGCCAAGAGTGGCCTCCTTTAAAAACTCACCTTTCTTCCCCTTGTACATCACAGAATAGATATTTTTCTCTTCACCTATTCCTCTCTCACTCCTCTCTGAGTCGTAGTTAAACTCTAAAAAGAGGCGCTCTCCAACTTTTCCCTCAAGAATTATCCTCTCTATCAAATCGTAGCGGAGTCCATCCGTTATCCCCTCCGTACCTGCACCGACAACCACACCCTCTCTCAATGAAAATGCTCCTCCATAGATTAGATCAAGATTAATCTCACCCTCAAGATTAAACTCCGCTTGTAACTCTTCTTCTTCTCCAAATATGTCTACTTTTTCTGCTTCATTGATATCGCTGCTGTCTGTATCAGGTTTTGATGATGAAAGTGGCTTGTAAGAAATGAGAGGATAGTAGAACTGATAATACTTACCATATATAAGGGAGTAGTAGTCTTGTAATAAGTAGTATTTACCGGCATATAGAGGAAGGCAGGAAAAAAGGATAAGTGTAGCTGCAAAAAATATAACTCTAAATGCTTTTCTGTACACGTAACTGGTTATAAATCTCTTGTGCGAGTCCAAACTGGTCAGTTTCTGCCATTATTTTTGCATACTCATTATATAACATATCACTAAAAATGTCTTTTGCAATACTTTTACCGAAAAAATCTGTCTCGTGTATAGTTTTCCTCATTGTTTTCAGCATATTGCTTACAAATATAGCCTCCATATCGTAACATGCATCCAAAAGCCTCTTGTCCATGCCTTTTCCTGATTCAACCTTTTCCTGGAGAATTCTCTCAAAATACTGGCCTCTCCTCTTTGCCTTTTCAAGAGTCAGGTTATTCCGTGTACTATCAAGAAGCGTATCATATCCGCTGAAAAAAAGGCTGTAATTTGCATTAACTTCTGGCATTATTTATGTTACCTCTTCAATGCATTTGCTGTAGCAAGCATGGAATCCGATGTAATAATTGCCTTTGAGTTTAGTTCATACGCTCTCTGAGCAACAATCATATTCACCATCTCCTCCACAACCTGAACATTGGACATCTCAAGAAATCCCTGCTGCACCTTTCCCATACCTGAATATCCAGGCCTTCCTCCAATAGGCGGACCTGAAGATGATGTGTTCTTTACCAGATTTTGCCCGATATTTTTTAGCCCTGCTGGATTTACAAATCTGTATATCTGTATCTGACCCACTTCTATTGGTGTATCGTCTCCAGCCACCTTTACCGTAACAAGACCATCCTGGCTGATCGATATATCAGAAAAAACAAAGCCTTCAGGCATGATTATTTCCGGACTGAGCTTGTATCCATTGCTATTCACAATCTGACCATTCGAATCGATCTTAAATGATCCATCCCTCGTGTAGCCAAAGGTTCCATCATAGAGCTGTACCCTGAAGAAGCCCTCTCCTTCAACTGCAAGGTCAAGCTTATTTTCTGTATTCTGCAAGCTCCCCTGAGAATACATCTTCTGGGTTGCAGCAGGTCTCACTCCGTGGCCAACCTGAATTCCAGTTGGAACAAGAGTATCCCTAGTTGCAGGCGTACCTGCCGATCGGATTGTCTGGTAAAGGAGATCTTCAAAATCAGGACGTCCCTTCTTATATCCTGTTGTATTTACATTCGAAAGGTTATGAGCTATTGTATCGATGTTAAACTGCTGTCCAACCATCCCGCTTGCAGCAGTCCAGAGAGATCTCATCATCTTTGTTCCTCCAAAAATCTGTCAATTGTTCAGGCTAAACCTTGCCTACATCGTTGATTACCCTTGCTAAAGCTGTATCATGAGCCTGTATCATCTTCTGGTTTGCCTCATAATTTCTGTGAACCTCAATGAGATTGACCATCTCAATTACAGGGTTCACATTCGAGGCCTCTAAAAATCCCTGCCTTACCTTCGGTTTGTTTACCTCCATAATAAAAGCCTTGCCGGAATATTCTGTATCGGTATAGAGACTTTCACCTATCTTTTTTATGTATCGTAATTTCGGAAAATCAACAATCTTTAACCTGTCTACAAGAACTGGATCATTCCACTCGTTTTCCTCCATACTGACAAGCCTCATGGGATCTTCAGCGTATTCTCTATTTTCAAAGACATTTCCATCTTCATCTACGATAAAGTTATTCTTCTTGATCTGTATTGTGCCATTCTCTCCAAGGACCCTGAAACCATCCTTTGTTACAAGAAATCCATCTCTATCTATTAAAAAACTTCCATTCCTCGTATATCGCTCGCCGTCAGCTGTTTCAACTGCAAAAAATCCTTCGCCTTCCAGAGCTAGATCAAAATCGTTTCTAGTCTGCTGAAATGCTCCCTGTGTAAATCGTGTATACACCTCATTGATCTCGACCCCAGTTCCCATTTTCCCTATAACAGGCATCAGATCGTAAGATCCAATAGGAATAACCCTCACTCCATCATCATTTATCCTTCTCATGAGCATCTCGGGAAAGGATTTCATTATTGTTGTATCTTTTTTATAGGAGGGAGTATTAACATTCGCAAGGTTATTCGATAGAACACTAATTCTTCCCATCTGGGCTATCATTCCTGAAGCTCCGGTGTATAATCCTCTTACCATAAAAACCTCTTCCGATGCGATGATTTAATTTAAATAAAGTATCGACCAAAAAGAAAAATCTTTTACAGAACTTTTTATTGCCCACATATTCGATCTTTAATATATTAGTGAGGTTTTCTCAAATTGAGAATGCGGTTTTCGGGCATTATAAGACCATAAAAATTGGGGGGAAGAATGGCTGACTATATTAATACATCAGATTCAGATTTCGAAAAGGATATAGATGCAAAAGATAAGCTCGTGATTGTTGATATGTGGGCTGAATGGTGCAGTCCCTGTAAGATGATGGAGCCTATCATCGAGGAGATTTCAAAAGAATATAAGGAGAGCGTAAAGATTGTAAAACTAAATATCGATCAAAACCAGCAAACCCCAATGAAGTTTAGCGTTATGAATATTCCAACACTCCTATTCTTTAAAGATAAAAGGGAGGTCGATCGCATTATCGGTGCTCTGCCAAAGAATCAGCTTGTGAAGAAGATCAAAGAGCATATATGAAAGGGAGGATGTACTTAGAGGATGTACTAAAGGAGAACTAAATTTTTCCATATAAGCTCTTCTGTCTCTTTGTTTTTAACTTCTTTTCTATGTTCATCAGAATTTTATGATAGAGCCTTGAGAAGTACTCTATTCTTCTTACTTTTATGTATGCATCATAAGCCCATATGCTTTGAGGATATTCATCGAGGATCTTAGAAAAGTAGACATCTGCTTTTCTCAAATAGCATAGGGAGTTTGAGAAACGTCGTAAATAATACCAGTCTGTCTTCAACTGAGATCTTTTTTCTATTCCCTTTATCCCATGGAGCGCTTTTGAATAATTAGTAAAACCCTGTTTATAGTAAGCATATTCCACATCCCTATGAAATCCAACTTCGAATGGGGAAGAAGGCTTATATTCCCAACCCATACTATCATCTTTTATTTCATTCCAATCGAACTTAAACTCATCGGTTAATCTCGAATAGGCCTCGATAATCTGAATCATCTTCAATTCCTGTAGATGCTTCTGATCATCTGGAAACAGATCAGGATGATTCTTCTTCACCAGTTTATGGTATGCCTTTTTAACCTCTTCTATATTCGATCCTGGTTTAATGCTCAGTACTTCATAGTAATAGCTGCTTATGTTCATGGATCAATCTTTATTAAAGAGTGTTAATTAACAAAATAATCTATAGTTTTTATCAATTTAATTATCCTACAATCAACACCGCTTGTCAAGACACTAAAAGGCTTTCAATATATTTATTCACACTTATTCACTTTCTATTTCATTCCTATTCTCCCGTATGCCCGAAGCCTCCGTTTTTTCTTGCTGTGCTATCAATTTCATCCAAACTCTCTACCTCGACAATTTTAGCTTTTTCAACCTTTGAAATTACCATCTGAGCGATTCTCATTCTGTTCTTTACAGTAAACTGCTTTCTCCCATGGTTAATGAGCAAAACCATAATTTCACCTCTGTAATCTGAATCAACTGTACCTGGAGAGTTTAAAACCGTTATTCCAAATTTGAGAGCAAGGCCACTCCTCGGCCTAATCTGAGCTTCGTATTCCTCTGGAAGGGAAATTTTAATACCAGTTGGAATGCAGCTGTATTCACCTGGATTAATATCAATCTGCCTGTCAAGAGAGGCATAGAGGTCTATTCCACTTGCCTCATCAGACAGATAATTAGGAAGGGGATTTTTTTTATTCAATCTGTATATTTTCAAGATCATGTTATTTAAACTGTAAAGGTAAGTATCAAAGATTCTAAATCGAAGCAATAGAAAGATTATCAATAATTACAAAAAGTTTCAATCATTTTTGTAAAAATCAGAAAAACAGATGTCTTTTCGTAATCTAAAAAATAGTACGTGACTGCCTTGTACATTTGAAAAATAAATATTATATTATTCTACTTTAATATCTGACTTCTTTCAGGAATATATGCTCATGATAACAAAATCAATCAGAAAAGTAATTTTATTCATGATCCTTCTCATCTTTATTACATCATGTAAAAGTGGTCCTAAAACCAGGATGATAACAGAAATTGAAACTCCATCTGGTCATAAGGAGATCAAGAAAAAGAGGGAGTATTTTCTCCACAGGGATATAAAAACAACGTGCTTCTACATCGGACAGAAAGATGCAGTAAAATCTGGAGTCCTGGATAATGGTTCAAGTGCATGGATGAGTGATTGGGTTGAAGTATACGGAGGTATTGACTATCCTGATAAGAGGGATGGTTACTTTCCAAAAGGTTTTTTCCCAAATGAGAATCCTTTCTACTGTGCTCTTCCCTACAACGATATCGATAAAAATGGATATAAAAAAGATATAGAACAAATAATTCCATGGTTTGAAAAGCTCCAAAACGGCAATAATGATGAGTTTATATCTTTCTGTAAAAACAGATGGGTCAGGATAGTATATGGAGAAAGGGTCTGTTATGCGCAGTGGGAGGATGTTGGTCCTTTTGAAACTGATAACTGGCAGTATGTATTTGGCGAGGAACAACCAAAAAATATAAAAAATGGAGGTGTAGGTCTCGATATATCTCCTGCATGCTTTCAGTATCTGGGCATGAACGATAACGATTTCACACACTGGCAGTTTGTTGATTTTAAAGATGTGCCCGATGGACCATGGTTGAGAGTCATTACAATATCCAATCCTATGTGGAATTAAGAGATATGAGGAGTTATTCTATTATCAGAATATCATAATGCGGACAAACCGCATTCACGATTATGTCGCCTTCGCTCAAATGCAGGCCTATGACCTCAATGAAATATCTTTTACCTAAAAGGCGAAAAAATCATTACTAAGGTATTAAGGCATATTCTTTATCCTTTTAAAATCACCACTCATAATCCCATCTATTAGAGCTCCCATATATTCATCGATATTATCCTCTGTTTGATTCTTATCCACCTTGCCAGCCGAATCTTTGGCAATTAAAGAAACTGGGGCCTGTTCCAGTTTGCTCCATAGCTGGGGATTCTTTGCCGCTGTCAAGATCCTGTTTTTATCCTCTTCATCCACACCAACTTCCTTAAAAGTAGTTGGAAACTTTATTCTTTCTGAAAACTCTATCATACCCCTTGCTACGATAATACTCAACTCCCTTCCTCTTAGTTTTTCTACATCTTCACGTATATAACCTGCTTTATTATAGATCCTTCCTATGAGCTTCAGTTGTTCTTCAATCGCTGGAGCAAAAAATACAAGAACATATGGATTTGCTATTGCACATGCTCTCCCATGCGTGAGCTTGTTCACAACAGAAAAACTAAATAGATGTCCATAGTTTGTCCCGCCAACCATTATGGCATATCCACCAAGATCTGTTCCCAATCCTAAACCCAGAGCGGCATCCTCATCCCCTGTGTTATCTATCGCTTCTGGTAAGCTCTCCACAATTAAACTAATCCCTACATCTGCAATATCCATTGCCCTTTCAAAAAATGGTTTACCAGTAGCTCCACACACTACTTCTAGACAATGAGCTATACCATCCAATGCACCATCTGTTTTGATTGCATAGGGTGCTCCTATAGTTATTCTGTAATCAAAAACTGCAAAAGGTGGTACTACTGCATTATCTACTATGAGCTTCTTCTGTCCAGTTAATGGGTCGGTAATATTTGAATACTTGGTAAGATGAGCCCCGGAACTTGATGCAGTTTGAACTGCTATGATTATAGGTAGTTTCTTACCTTCTTCCTCCAAACTCTCTGTTACAAGCCCCATACCAAAATATTTCTCTACATCATCAGATTCTAGGGTAGCTAAAACAGTAGAAGCCTTTACAGCATCAATTGTACTACCTCCTCCTACAGCAATTATACTATCAGGTTTCTTCTTTCCTATCTGGTTGGCAATCCTATAAACATCCTCTCGAGGAGCATTCGACCGTGCTCCCATAATAACATCTAAAACAGTAATATCCCTTTCTTTTATATATGATTTCATATCCTTTATCAAAGGTTCAACCCATTCCTCAGTGCCCCATCCAGTCACCACCAGCATCGTGGTTTTTCCTGCTTTTTTTGAAAAATCTCCTATCTTTTTTAAAACTCCCATCCCAAATGCATAGCTCTCCTTTTTCCAATCTTTCAGCATACTTTTGGCCTTGTTTTTATAATCCATATCATCCTCCTTATCTACTATCATCTTTTCTCTTTAAGACTCTTTTCACAGCAGCAATAATGTCAGAAACTCCCATTCCATACCTGTCTAAAAGTTCATCGTAACCCCCAGATTCTGCAAAGGTATCTTTTAATCCTACCATCTCAAGGGGAACAGGCAGCTTTTTTGCAAGCAGTTCTGCAACTGTACCTCCCAATCCACCCAATATACTGTGCTCCTCTATAGTTACTATAGCCCCTGTTTCTTGAGCCGCTATAGTGATTAATTTTTCATCAATAGGTTTAATAGTATGTATTTCAATGACCCTAGTGCTTATTCTTTCCTCTTCTTCCAGTTGATAGGCTGCCTTAAGGGAACGTCCTACCATAATCCCTGTTACAATAAGAGTAACATCGTATCCATCTTTTAAAAGGTTACCCTTCCCAATCTCAAATATATGATCTTCATCAAATATTACAGGAACTTCCGCCCTGCTGAGACGGTAATAAACTGGCCCTTTATATTTTGCAATCGTTGGTACTGATATCTTTGTCTCCACCGCATCCGCCACAACAATTACTGTCATATTGGGCATACTACGGGCAATTGCAATATCGCAAACCGATTGGTGTGTTGCTCCATCATAGGAATCTGATAAACCACCATATCCAGCTGCTATTTTGACATTTAATTTAGGGTATGCTATTGAGCTTCTCAGCTGTTCCCCTGCTCTCAAACATGTTAAAAAGCTGAATGTACTGACAAAGGGAATAAAATCACATGTTGCAAAACCGGCAGCGATATTCATCATGTTTGCTTCAGCAACTCCAATATTGAAAAACCGATCTGGAAATCTTTCTGCAAATATGGTAGTTTTCGTTGAATGTGAAACATCAGCAGCTAACACTACCACCCTCCCATCTTTTTCTCCAAGATCGGCTAATGCTTCACCAAAAGCATTCCGAATTGCTACTCGTTTCTCCATTCTATTTGCCTTCCAATTCCTTTATCGCGATTTCATATTCATCCTTATTAGGAGCTCTACCATGCCATTGATATTTACTCTCCATAAAAGAAACGCCCTTACCTTTAACTGTATGAGCAATAATAATAGTAGATTTACCTTTCACCTGATTAGATTGATTCAAAGCTCCTAAAATGTCTTCTATACTATGACCATCGATTTCAATAACATTCCAGTTAAATGCTCGCCACTTTTCAGGTAAAGAACCCAATGGCATTATCTTATCTGTTGTACCATCTAACTGTACTCTATTATAATCACAGATAGCAGTTAAGTTTTCCAACTTATACTTAGATGATGCCATTGCTGCTTCCCAAATCTCACCTTCATCACACTCTCCATCTCCTATCAGTACATAAATATGATAATCCTTTTTCGATAATCGGGCACTTAATGCTATTCCAATTCCTGCTGATAAACCATTACCAAGTGATCCAGTAGAAAACTCAACGCCAGGAGTCTTTCTCATATCTGGATGCCCCTGCAGGATAGAGCCGACCTGTCTCAGGTTGTAGAGGTATTTCTTTGGAAAGTAACCCAATTCAGCTAAAATAACATATAGAGCCGGAGCAGCATGTCCCTTTGATAGAATAAACCGGTCTCTCTCAGTCCATTTGGGGTCCCCATGTTTTATATTCATGTGTTCGAAATAGAGACAGACTAGAATATCAACAGCAGAAAGAGAGCCACCTGGATGCCCCGATTGTGCTTGATAAATCATTTTAATGATTTCAATTCTGACTCTTTTTGCCCTCTCTTCTAGACCTCGAATGATTTCGGAAGAGATTGAAGAAACCATTTAAACCTCCAGTTAATATTGCAGTAAATCCAGGTGCTTTTTTACATGCTCATAAACAGCCTTATAATGCTCCTTTTCATTATCATAGAGCGTCTGATAAACCTTATCTCTGAAGAGATATGCTCCCCCTTCATTTTTACCGCTCAGAATAGAACCATAAGTAGTATGAATTACCTGTCGTGTTTCATCCTGATATAATAAACTTTCTAAATCACTGTCAGAAATTCTATCTATGTCAGGTATTAAAGAGAGATCTGTTGTAAGTTCGTAAGATGCTTTATCACGATTAAATTTTTCTAAAATGTATGGATGTATTTGTCTATATAAATCGGGATTCTTTCTCATTACTATCCTCATCGATTCAAGCCAACTGGTACTTATTTTTATATGAAACAATCCCTCAGTTTGTTCTGCAAAGGCAGTATAAACAGAATATTTGAGACCTCCTGAATGTAAGCTCAATTTATATCCTCCCAGCCTCTTTGCAATCTCAGCTTGAATTTTCATCTCCCGGGTAAAGCTATCTAAATTGCCAATATAATCAATGGCCTTCTGAAAGGTTCCTATATAATGAAGTGCGAGGTTCTGGAAATCAATACCCTTACGATGTAATTCTTCGGTTATGAAAATGTGCGAGAGAGGACTGGTCGGGAATGAGGTCTCGTCCACTGAGACCTCTAAATCAAATTCATTTCTTGCATGTTCTTTCAGATACTGAGAGCATCTTATGACATGAGAGAGCGCTCTGCCATAAAACACAGCTGCTAGAGCTAAACTCTCCTCTGTAAACTTCTGTGTAATTCCACTGAAAGTATATTCCTTTCCCAAATATATCTTTTCAAGGATTCTCCTCTCCGGAATTTTATTATATAATTCATAGATCTTCTTTTGATCGAGAACTGAAATATCTCGCATCACATGATCTGAAGGATCTATGGTGAATAAAGTATATCCGAAATCAATTCCTTTCTGAATATCATCTATTTCTTTTACATGATCCGCATCGGCACCAAAAGGCCCCTCGTATCCGGCCTCAAAGCAACCCCAGATTGTATCATCAAGAACCTCTCTCCAATCCCTCTCTGTTCTTTTCAATTCACGAACAGATTGCTGTGCTAATATGGGAAAGATATGTTTATTTTCAAAGGCCTCTGTATGAGCAGGAGTAACTATTCCTAAACGATCTGCTGTACCGAAAGAGGCTTTACCTCCACTAACTGAGGGAGAAAGCCAGGGAAATATTTCTCTTAACAAGGCAAGGTTATGGTGATTAATACAGGCGATCTTTAGCAGGAGATTATTTTCATCTACTTTCAATTTCTTTAAATATTTTTTTTCGAACTTCTGTATGACATTACGATCCCCAACAACCACTAGATACTTATTCTGGACATCTTTAATTAAAAAGAAAATACTGTTTTTCCACTGTTTAAGGGAATGTGAATATATATCATACTTATTACCATAACTTCTAGTAAAAGACTTTAAGACCAACCGTTTGTCCATTAATTTGTCCTACACTACATCTTTAATGACTTTTTAGACATTCTCAAAGATCTATAATAATCCATACTTGAGGTCTCGTATTTTCATCAAGGTATCTTGGAGGACCACCTGCATCGCTTTTCTGTTACCACAATCTGGACCATAAGAACCCTACTCCTGGCAAATTCAACGATATCTTATATACTCAAGTTGACTGACTTTTGATAATAGTTATGGAGGGAAAAAGCAAATAGAAA
>CAYRKG010000012.1:83642-84672 GCA_964424795.1 uncultured Spirochaetota bacterium | reverse complement strand
ACCACATCCTGCAAGCGTGAGAATAATAGCAAACAGTATAGCAAAACAGAGGTAATAGACTTTCTTAATCATTTTCTAATCCCCTCCTTCAAGTTTTTGTATTGAGCAATATCATGAAAGTTCAGACTGCTTTAAATCAAAAAGATAATGAAATTTTTAAAGATTGCTTTCTATTTCCATTACAAAATCTGTATTTTCCAAGTAATATAAATTCCAATATATCACATAACGTAAAAGTTACAATGTATAATGTAAAAATATTTCTGCAATATCTATTTTTTAGAAAAATATACATTTTAAATCTGGTTAAGAAAATATATTCAAGCATTAACTCTTATCTTTAAACTTTATTATTATTGTGTTATCAAATCCAGGTATTACATAAAAAATAGGAAGAGGTTAGGGAATTTTATAAGAATCCTTGTATCAAACAATAGCCTCCAGCGCTCTTGCATATTCCCTCTCTGTAGATGTATCAAATCCGCAAAAAATGATCTCTTTAAATCCATCAGGATTCTTTTTTACAAAGTCCATAACTGCATTAACAGCAATCCCAGATGCCTCTGCTACAGGATATCCATATACACCTGTACTGATAGATGGGAAGGCAATTGTTTTCACCTCATTTTCGATTCCTACTCTGAGACTATTTTTATAACAATTTTTTAAAAGATCAGGTTCGTTTCTCATTCCACCATGCCATACAGGGCCAACTGTATGAATAACATACCTTGATGGCATTTTCCCAGCAGTTGTGATCACAGCCTCTCCAGTAGGCAGTATTCCGATCTTTGCTACAATCTTCTTGCATTCATTCAGAATTTCTTCCCCTCCGGCTCTGTGGATTGCGCCGTCCACCCCACCTCCTCCCATAAGGCTTGAGTTTGCGGCATTAACAACAGCATTTACATGAAGGGTTGTTATATCAGCAACTATGGTTTTTAGTGTTGTATTTCCAATGGTTACTTCCATATAAAATCTCCTTAAAATTTTGTCTTCTTAAGAGGTGCGTTCGGTGAACACCTCCTGC
>CAYRKG010000012.1:80256-83542 GCA_964424795.1 uncultured Spirochaetota bacterium | reverse complement strand
ACAATCATACTGTTTTGAAATAATGTTGTAGGGCATGATCATCGATCATTCCGAACGCACCGCGTTCGGGGAACGCCTCCTGCACAATCATACTGTTTTGAAATAATGTTGTAGGGCATGATCATCGATCATTCCGAATGCACCGCGTTCGGGGAACGCCTCCTGCACCATCATACTGTTTTGAAATAATGTTGTAGGACATGATCTCTTATCATGCATGATCTCTGATCATGCATGATCTCTTATCATACCGATAGCAGGAAATCTATCGCTGATTCAACCTGTATCAATTGCCTCAATAATTCTCACATTGTAGTTGAGAAATTCAAGCCATCCATATTTGTCAGCCTTATCCCTTGATATAATGAGATATGGCATATACTTTGGCTCAAGAGGTCTTTTAATCAAACTGAGTCCGCATTCCTGCGGAAGCTTATTTCCCTTGTGAGCATTGCATTTCTTGCAGGCGCATACCTGATTTTCCCATGAATTGGGGTTTGAAGCTCTTTTTCCGGGAGAAATATCATTCCATCTGCTTACAGGAATAACATGATCAACAGTGAGCTCATCCATTCTGAATCGTCCGCCACAGTACTGGCACTTCATATCATCCCTGTATATAATATTTAAACGGGAGTAAACTACCTTTTTCCTCGGGATATTATGAAAATTGAAAAGCATTATAACCCTGGGAAGTGGAAGAGAGAGGTACTGGGAACGAATCCTCTGCCTTTGATCAACCTTTACCGCTTCGGCCTTTTTTAAGACCTGAAGGATTATGGCTTCTCTGACATTACAAATATCAATAGGAATCATTCCAGAGTTCAGTGTAAGTACCGGTGAGTTTAACATACTATTATATTAATACAACATCTCCATTTGTTAAAGCATTTTTTTAAAAAGATGCTATACCCAATCAAGTAAAAAATTGTCAATAAGGGATAGCTCCTCCATTTAAACCAATACTTTGACCATTTATAAATCCGGCTTTATCGCTTGCAAGAAATAATGCAAGGTTTACAATATCCTCTTTTTTACAGGAACGTTTCATTGGGTTTCTTTGACTTCTCTTTCTAATGAGTTCCTGTAAGGAAGCAACCCCTTCTTTTTCAAGAGTGATTTTTACAAGAGATTCTGTTCTCCAGCTTTTTGCCTCCATATCTCCATCTGGGTAAACATCCGAAGGGCAGATTGAGTTTGAGGTTATATTATATTTTCCTGCCTCCAATGCTGTTGCAATTGCAAATCCTCTGTTAAAATATTTTGATGCTGAATAGATGGATAAGCCTGCAGAAGCCTTAAGACCTGAACCGGAGTTAATATATATTAGTCTGCCATAACCTGATTTTTTCATGAGTGGAATAGCTTCTATTGTTGTATGGATATAACCTTTTATATTTATATTTATTACATTTTCAAGATCATCTTCCTTAAGATTCTCCACATAATCGGCAGTGTTTACAGCTGCATTATTTACCAATATATGGAGTGCCCCAAACTCTTCTTTAATTTCTTTAAATATCTGCTTTACACTATCTCTATATGATACATTGCACTCCTTGTAACTGCCGTATTCTTCATAACCTTTGACCGCCTTTTTTAAACCCTCTTTATTAATATCCGTAAAGATTGTTCTGGCATATTCTGTACAGAAGGCGCGGGCAATTGCAGCGCCAATACCACTCCCTGCTCCAGTAACGAGAACAACCTTATCTAAAAGACCCAGATTCATATCTTTTTCCCTTAATAGGTTTTAGCTAATAATGTATAGCAAATATTCATAAAAGATAAAGATTTTTTACACTTATGATGAATATCTTCATATTGATTATTTAGCCTTTATTGTTATTTTATAGAAATAGAGAGAATATCTTTTATTTATTGAAAGTTAAAGGCTTATTATATTGTTTTTCTCTAAGTGTTTTGGTTAAATAATTTATTATTATCTGTCGAACATCTAATTAGTACCTATTTTAATATAGATTTACAAAAAACATTGTTTCATTCTAAGAATCTAGAACTAAGTTACAAATTATGACAATTAATCACAAGTAAACAATAGAGCTTAATTAATTACTAGATAGGGTAGATAGGAGAGGGAGTTAAGTTGCGAATTATTATTATAGTTGCGGTAGTATTTGTAATAATCCTGGTAGTTGTATTAAGGTTTCGAGGCGGTAAAAAAAGATTCCCATGGTATGAGTTTTTTAGCAGGGGAAGAAAAGAGGGATTCTCATTTAAAGAAGTACGGTTTTTAAAAAAGATTGTCGTTCAGAGTAAGCTTCAAAAACCTCAGTCTATCTTTTGGTCAACACGGCAGCTGGATAGGTGCCTGCGTCCTGCTATTCAGAAAATCAATTCTGATGATGATATGGCCCCTGAATACAAGCTTTACATGATAAATAAACTTCTGGAGTTGAGGAAAAAGGCGGAGTTTAATCTACCTAAATACAAGAAGAGAATAAGAGATACAAGTGCTCTTCTTCCAAGGCAGAAGCTTGTGGTCCGTGACAGTGACTACGGTACTTTTGTTAGCTGGGTGATTGAGGTAAGCAGGAAGCACCTTGTTGTTACACAACCAGCAGGACAGAAGAGTTGGAAATCTTTAAACTGGACTGGAAAGAAGATTGGTATATATTTCTGGAGAGCGGAAGATGCAGGATATTTTTTTGAAACCAAGGTTCTGCAGCAGATAAGCCATGAAGAATATCCACTGCTGTATTTGAGTCACTCAAATAAATTAGAGAGGACCCAGAAGAGACAGTCTGTTAGGGTAGAGTCAAATATACGGACAAGCTTTTATCCTGTGAAATACTCTTCAGCAGAGGGAGTGAATAAGGCTTTTGTTTCAAGAAAAAAACATACAGGGAAAATAATAGATCTATCGGAAACTGGGTGTTGTATGATTGCTGGAAAGATGCTGAATAAAAATGATCGGGTGAAACTTGAATTTTTTCTTACAGAAAAAAAGAAGATAGTTGTATTGGGCACTATTGTAAGTGTTTCTGGCACAGGAGATGAAAGGGTTAAAAAGTACCATGTAATGTTTGTAAAGATTGGCCCATTTTCCAAAAATAACGTTCTCCTCTATGTATATAATATATTTGGGGAAAGAGAAGAAAAAGATGAGGATAAAAAGAGAAAAGTGGCGAGTGTTGCTTCCCAGGAGAAGAAATAACCTCCCTATATTTCCTCGGTATACCCATAACTCATTTCCACAGTAACATGAATCCGTTAATACTAAGAAGCTGTTTTACTTTGTGAAAATACGGGTTCGTGCGGTTTT
>CAYRKG010000012.1:15088-80156 GCA_964424795.1 uncultured Spirochaetota bacterium | reverse complement strand
TGAAAGTGAGAAAACCGGTAAAACCCGTTAATACTAAGAAGCTGTTTTACTTTGTGAAAATACGGGTTCGTGCGGTTTTCTCACAAATCGATTGAAATATAAGTTAATTATTAATATACCAACACATTATATGCAGAGCATGGAATGTTGGTGAAAGTGAGAAAACCGGTAAAACCCGTTAATACTAAGAAGCTGTTTTACTTTGTTATAAATACGGGTTCGTGTTTTATTTTACTTGCAGTAAGTTTTTTAATAACTTTATTGAATGATTTTTATAATGTCTCTATTAGGATATAACCGCAATGTTCTTGGTTAAGCTTCTTTCATACATCTTTGCCTTTATACCTGACCCAGTTGTTATGATTTTGGCACATATTGTTAGCCCTTTTTTCCTGCGTTTAGTAAAAAGGGGAAAATGGGGACTGAAATTTAATAGAATTATACCAAAGGTGTTTCCTGATGAGAATGAGGATTGGCATAACAGGATAGTTAAACAAAATGCACTGCATCTTATGAAGTTTGGAGGGGAGATGCTTCAGGCTCGTTTTAAAACTTATTATTTCGGTGTTAAAAAGGTTTATGTAAAAGAAGGAAGAGTTTATTTAGAGAGGCTAATTGATTCAGGAACAGGTTTTATCATTGTAACCTGTCATCTGGGAAACTGGGAGTATGGAGGGGCCTATATTGCGTATAAGTATAAGAGGATCTATGCACCTGTTTTTGTTGAAGAATCTCAGGCCAGTAAAGCGTTAGACTGGATTCGAGAGAGGCGTAATGTTGTTTTCCTTGAAACAAGCTATAATCCAAGGGTTTCAGCTAAATGCCTTCTCCAGATGATTGGTCTTTTAAACAGAGGAGAAATAGTATATATTTTAGCTGATCAGGAAGCATTGGGTGGAAATTATAGGGGAGAGCTCTTTGGGAAAGAGCTTAATATTTTCGGTGGTCCCTTTATTCTTGGGCAGAAGACAAAAAAGCCTGTGCTTCCCATGTATACCTTTAGAGATGAAAGGAATAAGATTGTGCTTTGTTTTGAAAAGCCGTTTTATCTTAATGGTGAAAATCTTAAGAATGATATAGCGAAAGTGATGGGCTTTTTTGAAAAACAGATACGGGCACATCCAGATCAGTATATATGGTCGCAGGACAGGTGGTAGAGGTTCACCCTATCTGATTTTTTATTTAATAATAAATAGATACTGTTATTTTAAAAACCCATCTGGGAGTAGAGAAAAATGCAGGTTGACCTTAGAAATCAGGTAGCCCTGGTTACAGGAGCTGGTCGTGGGATTGGCCGAAGCATCAGCATGGCACTGGCAGATTCAGGAGCTCATGTTGTCCTTACAGCCCGTACCATGGAACAACTTCAAAAGGCAGCTGAAGAGATCACTCTAAAAGGTGGTAGAGCCACAGTTATTCCGGCTGATATCAGTAAAGAGGAAGAGATTATATCCCTTTTTGGGAAAATAAAAGCTGAACTGCATAGGCTCGATATAATGGTAAATAATGCCGGTACTGGACTATTTGGAAAGCTCGTTGATTTTCCGATTAAAGATTTTGATAGGATTATGAACCTCAACCTGAGAGGGACATACCTCTGCTGTCAACAAGCAATGAGAATGATGATTCCTGCAGGAAGAGGCTATATAATAAATCTTTCAAGCGTAGTGGGTTTCAAGGGTTATCCTAACCAATCTGCCTATACAGCAAGTAAGCACGGAATAATGGGGATTACAAAATCTCTGGCAGTAGAAGCCCAGGAATATGGCATTCGTGTTTCGGCAATTCTGCCTGGGGGCGTTGATACTGAGTTTATAGCTGATGCTCGTCCGGACCTGGATCGATCTATACTTATTCTTCCTGAAGATATAGCGAAGACTGTACTCTATTTCCTCTCTCTTTCTGATAAGGCCATGGTGGATCAGATTTATATCAGAAGAAGAACCGGCTCCCCTTTTTAATTTATTTTCATCCTTAATGTTAATTAGTTCTTGGTGATTAATTCGAATAAATCTTATGCAATTAGAAAATGCATTTTGTAAATCATTGTATTATCTGTATATAATGAAGCCACCAATGAACTTGCCAAGTTAGAGAACTTGGTACGTTCGAAGAACGCAGGTTCTGGTGTATCTTCGCCAATTTATTGGCGCGTTATTCACCAGAAACTAATCATACCCTATTGTGTGTGAAAAAAATGCTAAGGATATATTCTAAGGTCTGGTTAATAAAATGAAATTAGCTGTTCAATTTGGCGCAGGAAATATCGGTCGAGGTTTTATGGGCCAGCTTTTTTGGGAAGCAGGATATAGGATTATTTTCGTAGAAGCGAATGAGGAGTTAGTAGATTTACTAAATAGAAGAGGGGCTTATCCTCTTCGCCTTCTTGATGCCTATAGCAGGAAGGAGATCGATATGACCATTGACCGATTTGAGGCAATCTCTCCTAAAAAAGGGGAGGAGATTGCGAAATTGGTATCTAGAGCAGATGTTATCAGTACAGCAGTCGGTGTTAAAAGTCTCGTTCATGTTGCTCCTCTTCTTGCGAGAGGTATTGAAAAACGGTTTAAAAATAAATCTGGAACAGTTGATATATTGCTTTGTGAGAATAGCCTGAGTGCTGCAGAAATACTGAAAGGTGAGGTTATGAGAAATATTGATAGTAGAGTTAAGAGTTGGCTGGAAAAGAATATTGGTTTTGTTGGAACAGCTGTAGTACGGATGGTGCCTGCATCGAGTAAGCGCTTTGGAGTTGATGATCCTCTTTTTGTAGTTGCAGATTCTCACCACAAGCTATCGTACGATGGGAGAGCTTTGCGAGCTAAAGCACCCATGATTGAAGGCCTCAAGGGTGTGAAAAATTTCAAAGCAGAGATGATGAGAAAGCTATTTACTCATAATTTGGGCCATGCTGCTCTGGCCTACCTTGGAAAACTAAAAGGCTATACATATGTTCATGAACCCTTTGATGATGCAGAACTGGATTTAATATTCGACAGCGCCCTTGATGAGACAACTGCATCGCTTATCAAGATGTATCCAGATGATATTGATATGGAGGAGCATAAGGAGGTCAGGAGAGATATAAAGGTCCGTTTCGGGAATCCAATGATCATGGATACTATAAAAAGGGTTGGAAAAGACCCTATTAGAAAACTTGGATATGAAGAGAGACTTATAGGAAGCGCAGAGTTATGTATTTCGCAGGGGATATTTCCTGAAAAGATAGCATATATCTGTGGAGCTGCATTTTGTTACGATGATCCAGATGATCCTGAGTCAGTAAGACTTCAAGAAAAGATAAGGAAAAATGGTATTGAGGAAACTTTAAAAGAGATTTCTCAAGTTGAGCCTCAGAGTAAACTGGGTAAGAAAATAATAGGGTTCTATTACGAATTGGTAGAAAAAAGGAAGGAAAGAAAGGGATAAATTATCAGCTTTTCATTACCAAAACGATACAGGCTTATCAAAAGGTGATATTGTGAAAAGAGGAAATTACATCCTTCTTAAGATAATGATACTCCTGATCTTTTCTTTTGCCATAATAATTATGTCAGGGGCAAAAGAAGAGAAGGAAAAAGTAGATGTAGAAGAAGAAAGAGGAGAGGTAGAGGAAGAAAAAGAAGAAGTTGCAGGATCAGGTGTAAAAGTTAATGTCTTTATTTATGGCAGTATAAATGCTTTTCCCTTCGAGCTATTTGCTGAAAATATAAAAGATGAGTCTGGGATTGAACTGGATTTAACCACTATTTCTGAAGGGAATATGTATACAAAATTAAAGGATGAACTTGTTAATGGAAAAGGAGCATTTGATCTGGTAGTTTTACGACCGGCATGGATTCCTGAGTTCATCAGCTTAAAAGCAATAAGGCCAATGAATGAGTTTACCGAGATCTTAGACCCAAAACTCGATGATATTATTCCTCCTTTTCTAAAGCTATACTGTATGTATGATGGTAAACTCTACTGTTTACCTTACGATGGGGATGTTCATGTTTACTACTATCGCAAGGATTTAGTGGAAGACACAGTTGAACGGGAAAACTTTAAATCAAAGTACGGCTATGAACTTGCCGTTCCAGATACATGGAAAAAGGCAATAGATTTTGCTGAATTCTTTACTCGTAAAAAGGGTGATACCCTGGCAGGCAAAACATTAAAACAGGACTTTTACGGTAATGGTATGCTCCTTGGAAAGGGGTGGAGTCATTATGAATGGATGGACCATTTTGTTGCATATAATGGTATATATTTTAATGAAAATTTCAAGCCAACGATAAACAGCGAAGCAGGGATTAAAGCTCTTGAAGATCTTGAGAGGTTAATGTTATATGCACCGCCTGAAATACTTTCATGGGGATATCGTGAGAATAGTGAGGCTTTTTTAGGTGGAGAGCTGGCATCGCTTATTTTGTGGTCTGATCTCTATAAGTTCAGTTATAACAAAGATAAATCTATTATTGACGGAAAGGTTGGAATATCTCTTATACCAGGTGCAATAATTAATGGAAAATTACATTATAAGGCGACCATGCCCTTTGGTAGAGTTATAGCCGTTACAACTACTACAAAGCATCCGGAAGCAGCATTCTGGGTAGCATCATATATGAGTACATATGCTAGTATTGATTTTACATTTGATCCCAGAACAGGTGAAGACCCATTCAGGTATTCTCATTTAAACTCTCCAGAACATCTTTCCAAATACCTTTCTGATTTTTCAGAGGGTAAAGTTCCAGTTGATGATTGTAAAGATTACCTTGATGCAGTTAAGGCCAGTTTACAGAGAGGTTTTCCTGATTTGAGTATACCGGGGTGCAGAGAATATATTGATATTTTGGATCTATGTATCCATAGAGCGCTTCTTGGCGAGATAAGTAATAAGAAGGCATTGGATAGTGTTGTTGAAGAATGGGATAAAATAAGCGAGTCATTAGGATTCGAAAGTCAAAAAGCAATCTGGCTTACTCAGTTAAAGGCATGGAAAGAGCTGGGGTATTTAGATGAATAATATTGCACTAATTCTTAAAAATCAATACCGATACCTACAGAAAGGCGCTTCTTAAAGAATCAGATGATTTTTCGATCATTTTTACTGCAGAGCTAAAGTTTTTTACTGCAAGCCCTGCATAGAGGATATCGATTATTAGTATTTGAGACATTCTTGAGACCATCGATTCTTGAAAGAAGGCTGAGTCCTGTGTAGATGTGAAGAGCTTGATATCAGAATATTGAGTAATTGGAGTCTGGTCAAAGTTAGTAATACATATAGTTGTAGCTCTGCTCTCTTTAGCCCTTTTAAGGGCGTTCACAGTAGAAATAGTCCTGCCAGAATTGCAAATTCCAATAGCTACATCCTTTGATGATAAAAGGGATGCTGAGACCGCCTGTTGATTAGGATCATTATAAATCAAGCATCTCTTTCCAATTCTATAGAATCTCATTTTTGCATTTTCAGCCGCAACAAAAGAGCCTCCAGCACCATATATATCGATTCTTTCAGCGTTATCAATTGCTGATATTGCTCTTTCAATTTCATCTGTATTTATTACTTTTTTAGTATCCTGAAGAGCTTCACGATTTATAAAGACTATTTTATCTATAATGCTCTTTATAGAATCTCCTTTTGTCACGTCATCATATACAAACTCTTTATCTTTATCTTCCCTCTTTGAAGTTGTTTCAGCCATGATTATTTTAAGTTCATGAAAGTTAGTAAGGTCAATAGTTTTTACAAAGCGAGTAACTGTGGATTCAGCAACACCGCAGTCACCTGCGAGTTCCTTTATTCTCAAAAGTTTAATTTTATCAGGATTATCAAGAATATAGAGCCCAATTTTTTTTAGTGCCGGGTTAAACGACGATATTAACCCTCTGATTTTTAGAAGTAGTATTTCTTTATCTGCCATGGAAATTTCTCCTCTTTATGCTTTACACTCAAATATATTGAGATAATCATGCAATTCTACTGTATATTTGATAATATGTAAATATAACATATAAGATAAAGATATTTTTACTCAATAAATTATATATTTATAGAATAAGATATTATTTTAGATATAGCAATATTGAACTTTTGTTTTTTGATGATACATATAAGATGTGGGTTAAAGGTAACTTGAGATTTATAAATCCAGGTGAAAGGATAAATTATAGAATAGAGGTTACTATTTTGGAATCCAACAGAGGCACTGATTGTTTAAAGAGGAGTTTTGTAGATGATTTTCGATTATACTAAAATAGCGATAAAGGCGCATTTTTAAATTACATAAAAGCTATTAGTGAGTTTCATAGTTACAAAATAACCATGTCTCCGGTTATCTTGTAGCTAAAGATAATGAAATTAATAAAATCTTATCGGAATTTCGTATTTAAGAAATACCCAATTCTCTTTCAAGACTTTCAGTATCAATTGGATAGGTTCCATATTCCCGTATAGTATCAAGCATGGCCCTGTAATTCTCAGGCTTTACACCTGAGTGAATAGAATTGCTCGATGAGATTATATGACCTCCGCCAGGTGAAGCCTTCAGGATGCACTCCTTTACCTCTCGAACTACATCCGCAACAGATCTGTTACTGAGGGTATCAGCGCAATTAATGTTACCTTTAATAGCAACTTTTTCTTTGTACTTCTTTTTGATTTCAGTGATATCCATACCTGCTACTGGATCAATAGGATCAATACAATCAATACCAGCATCGATGAAGCCATCAATAAGGAGCATGATGTTTCCATCTGTGTGTTTTATGAAATATGCTCCAGATTTCTTGATATAACTTACCAGTTTGCGAAAGCCCGGTAAAAAGAGATTATGAAAAGACCTTGGTGATATTAGAGGTCCTGAATTATCAGCATAGTCATCTCCAGTAACCACTATATCCGCGCCTAGCTTGATAGCCTCAAGTCCGACAGCCACGTTGTGTTCGATTGAAAGTGTAACAAGTTCTCGCACGAGATCTGGGTTTAATACAACATCCATGAGAAATTTACTGTATCCTCTCAGATCTCGTGGTGTTGAGAGCGCATCTCGAATTTTAAAAATAATTGCCTTTCTTCCCAAAAATCGCTCTAGCGCCTTATTTAGAGTATCAAAACGGTTTTCGGTTAGAGGTTTCGGAGGTGTGTACTGTCTGAGATCTCCTTTCCTGCTAATTGGAGCCTCATCTTCCAATGGGATGGGGTATACTTCATAACCCTTTTTTCTTACCACTCCCCATTCGTCGCGGTAGAGACCTTCTCCTATTTTTTCCAATTGATAATTTGGTGATACTACAACAGCATCATGATCCATTTTTTCCAAAAAATCAAAATAGCTTGCCCCGGGACATAGAGCCTCGATTACATTCTGGTCGATGGACCACTCGAATGTAGGTACGCGATCAGGTTCGCGTCTTTTCAAAGCAGTGATAACACGCTCTTTTGCAGTCATCTTTAAAAGCCCTTTACAAATATTGTATTAAAGGTTTGGTTTATCAAAATAAGACAGACTTTGGTTTTGAACCGTTGTAACTTAATCCCTCTCCTTTACCTATATTTTAATAAACAAAGATCTAATTATTTTCTATTGTCACTATCTTTTCATAATAGACTTTATAAAATAATGCTCTTATATTAATCTTGGTAATTCTTTTAAGTCAATTATTTCATAATCTTTTAAAGGATTTTTAACATATTGAAAAGGTATTAAAATGATAGATCTATTAAAGATCCGGCATTTCTTGAAGGAGAATAACTTGGATGCGGTTGTAATCATGGACCAGGTGACTGCAGCTCTGCTGAAGAATCTGTGGTTTGAGGATCATATGACTGCGTTGCGGTTTGAGGATCATCCGACCTTGCCTGTATTTCCCCTATCCAGCGATCCTTTCATTGTCGAATACATGAGTGTGGAGCCGCCGGATGAGATTAAGCCACCTTGGTTTAAGGAATACTATAAGGGCCGGGGACGTGGTTTCTATGGTCTGGAGCAGAATTTGTCGGTACTTGCGAGAGCCATGAAAGAAAGGGGCTTATCTGATGGTAAGATAGGTTTGGATTTGGATTTCGTTCCAGTCAATACGTTCAAAATGCTGCAGAAGATGATCCCGAATGCTGAGTTTAAAGACGCCAGTACTCTTGCGAGACAGTTGCGTGCGGTAAAAAGGCCAAAAGAAATAGGGTTTATTAAATCAGCGATACATGGTCTTGAGGCAGGGTATCAGAAGATGCTAGAGGAAGCCAGAGAGGGTGTAACCCTGCAGAGTCTGGGGAGGTTGTTTCAGAAGGTGGTTGTAGATTATGGATGTAAGTATGGTTGGTGTACACCCATAGATGTTGCAAAAGAATGGTTCGATAAGGAAATGCCCACCTCAATTTCACCCCTGTGGAAGAAGGAGTGGGTTTTAAAGAAAGATGACGAGAGCGAGGCCTTCATGTATCTTGGCTGCAGGTATCAAGGCTACTGGGCAGTCATGGCTGGTGCATTTTATCTGGGTACGCCCCCAGAGGAGATAGCAGAGTGCTATGATATGTTCTTAAGATGGTTCGAGATCGCTGTAGAGGAAATTGAGCCAGGTATGACTACTGGGGAAGTTTATATAGCCTTACATGAAGCTCTTAAAAAGGAGTTCGGTTTTGCCTTTGGGACGATCCATGGTGTGGGGTTAACACCACATGAGGACCCATACGTGGACTTTGGGAGGACCATTGAGCAGCATGATGAGCGTATAAAATTTGAACAGAACACTGTGATCTGCTTTCAGCCGTTGATTGGTAATACCTGTACACCCACAAAGGAGGGTGCACCGGTTGGATGTATTCAGGACATGTATCTGATGACGAAGGAAGGTTTGAAACGGCTCAGTACATGGCCCCAAAAGCTCATTGTTATCTGAATATGAATTAGCCAACAACCCCAAAAATAGATTGTTAAGTTACATTATATTTTCAATAATATTTTCCGTATTTCTTAACTGTATCCAGCATAGCTATGTAATTTTCAGGCTTTACATCCCTTGTAATTGAATTGCTCGATGAAAGTATATAACCACCTCCTGGTGCAGCAACATCAATGCAACGCTTAACTTCTTCTACAACCTGCCTCTTTGATCCAAAAACAAGATTGCCTGCACAATTAACGTTACCCATTATACAAATTTTATCCCCATATTCTTTTTTAACTTTGGCAAGGCTCATTCCAGCTGTAGGCTCTATTGGATGTAGGCAGTCAAGATCGGTTTCAATTAATAAATCCATAATAGGATAAATATTTCCATCACAATGTTTTATAACATACAGTCCATAGCCACGCCAGCTTTTATATAATCTTTTAATAACTGGATAAACTATTTCCTTAAAATGTTTTGGAGACATGAGCAATCCATTTTTTCCTGCAACATCATCAGTAGTACAGACAATTTCAGCTCCGAGTTTTGCTGATAGTTTTCCTAACTCTAAGTAATAATCCGCAGCTTTTTCAAGGAATCTCCTTATGAATTTAGGGTTATCAACCAAATCAATCAATGTTTCTGATAACCCGTGTAAAGCTCTTACTTCTGACCATCCATATCTTAATGAAGTAATAATAGCAACCTTTCCTTTAAATCTGTCGATAGCTTTTTTTAAGCTATTTAACCTATATGGAGCAGAAGGGTCAGGAAACTCGAATTTTTTTAAATCCTTCTCATTTTTGATTACTCTATTAACAGGTTCAAGATAATCTGCCGTAGGGTATCTTCTTGCTATTACACCTCTTTCATCCTTAAAAAGATTTTCTTCTAACTTTTCTCTTTTCATATCAGGCCTTAAAGCAATAGCATCCAATCCGACCTTCTCAACAAAATCATATAAATCTGCTCCAGGAATTATTGCATCTATTACTTTACTATCTATTAAAAACTCAAATGTGGGGACTCTATCTGGGATTTTTCTCGCAAGTACAGAAACTACTCTCTCTCTTGATAACATTATTGTCCTCTCTTTATAGGTAAAATGATAGCCTTTTAAATGCTATTAATCTCTTTTGTATATTTCATTAATTTATTAGCCAGTGCTTTTTTATAAAATAAATAGTTACAATACTCCAAACCATAATCTTATAATATACCATATGGCCATATATGAGAATATAATGATCTGTTTTTTCTATTTAAATAAACTTTTCTATCAGATCACTGACAGTAAGCTTTTGTTAAAACTAGCTATATATTAAATCTAACATTTTCTTAAATTATGAAATCTTTGAAGATCCAGAAAAAGTATTATACTATTTTAAAAAAGGATATCTTTGTTTATAATAATTATGGAGGATCTTTTATTTGAGAGATAGAGCAGGCAACGTGGAGTTAAAAATATCACGCTTTATGATACTTATGATTCTAAGCACCATGCTCGTTTTAAACAAATCACTGAACCCAGCTCACACCATTATCTTTTAGTTAGAATTTACTAATTAGTCGCTGGTGAATAATTCAATATTCAGCGATAAATCGATAACCACCAGCTCAATAATTAGTTCTTTAATTCTTGATATATCAATAGTTATTTATAATAGATATATTTGTAAACCCTGAATAAGTATATTATTAATCAAGAACTAATTATGTTGATAATTGGAGAGAGAATCAATACGGTTAGAAAAAGAGTGCTTCAGGCTTACCGGAAGAACGATAGTGAGTATATACGCGAGGAGGCGATCAACCAGGCCGAAGCAGGTGCAGATATTATAGATATAAATGCAGGCACTAATATAGATATAGAACCAGATAAAATGGCATGGGCCGTAAAGGTTGTGCAGGAAGCTGTAAATATTCCTCTATGCATTGATAGTCCGAATCCTCAGACGATAAGGGCTGGACTTGCTGCCTGTAAGGATAAAAAGAAAGCCTGGGCTAATTCTATAACCCTCGAAAAAAGTAGAATTGATGGTATTCTTCCTCTTGTAAAAGAATATAATTGTTCAGTTGTAGCTCTATGCATGGATAAAGACAATATTCCAAAAACGGCTGAGGGTAGAGTTGAGGCTGCTAAAAAACTAGTTGACATTGTAAACAATTATGGTATTCCATTGGAAAACCTGTATTTAGACCCCTTAGTAGAGCCAATAAGTATCAAGACGGACAGGGGGCTGGTTTGTCTTCAAACAATAAAAGGAATCAAGTCCGCTCTTCCTGGAATTAAGACTGTAATCTGTTTAAGCGCTGTCTCTTACGGTTTACCTAAAAGGAGATTGATAAATAGAGTCTATTTACCTCTTCTTATGTACGAGGGTACAGATGCCATCATTTTAGATCCTTTAGACAGTAAGTTAATGATGAACATAGAGGTTGCAGATACACTGCTTGATAGGGATGAGTATTGTTTGAATTATATAAATGCTTATCGAGAGGGAAGAATAGAAGAGTAATGGATGAATATGTGTAAGGATAGGATCAGGAGTTTGAAAAGTTGAGGAGGCTTATTAAAGATAAGAGATGAGTTTTAGAGATATGTTAAAATCGGGTAAATTTATTGTTACTATGGATACAATACCACCTAAAGGTACAGATATCTCAGGAATTTTCAAGAGGATAAATCCTCTAATAGGAAGGGTGGATGGGATAAATGTCGTTGATATGCCCAGCGCAGTTATGAGGATGAGTGCTTTACCACTCTGTCATCTTTTAAAGGAGAAAGGTTTTGAACCAATCCTTCAGATAACCTGTCGTGATCGAAACCGACTCAGTTTGCAAGCCGAACTTCTAGGGGCCTCAGTTTTAGGAATAGAGAACTTTCTTATTTTAACAGGAGATAAGATTGAGTTAAGTGATCATAACAATACAAAACCTGTTTTTGATCTTGACTCTGTAAAGCTTTTAAGGGCTGCCAGAGGATTGGAAGAAGGGCATGACATAGCTGGGAAGGAGTTGAGAGGTATCCCCACCTTCTGTTTGGGAGCAGCATTAGATCCAAAAGGCGATCCCTTAGAAGTTGAAATAGAAAAGATGGAGAGAAAAGTATCTGCAGGGGCCGAGTTTTTCCAGACACAGCCCGTTTACGATGTAGAATCATTTGCTTGTTTCATGAGTAAGGTCAGTCATTTGGATACTCCCATTCTGGCAGGCATCTTGCTCCTGAAGTCTGATAAGATGGCCCGATATATTAATAGGAACGTTCCAGGCGTAAATATTCCGAAGAAATTAATTGTCGAGATGGAGGAGTCAAATGATCCGGTTAAGAAGAGTTCTGAGATAGCAGTACGTACAATTGAGAACTTAAAGGATCTCTCAAATGGAATCCATATTATGACCATTAATTGGGAGGATAAAATCCCTCCGATATTAGATACTTTGAGACTGTAAATCTTAAAACGGCTTTACGCCTCTAAATGTAATAATGATTTTAATAAATACTATAAACTAAGAAGAGGGTATCTTCCACAGTCCCTTACTGCATCTCTCATGGCTATTATATTCTCCGGTGGCACATCCCCCTGAACATGAATTGTTGGCGCCAGTATGTAACCACCACCAGGCCCAAGAGTCTGGATGCATTTCTTGGCTTCTTGATACACATCATCGGCAGAATTGAAAGGAAGGGTCTTTTGGACATCAATTCCACCATGAAAACTTAACTTTCTCCCATAGAGTTTTTTTATAGTCTTGTGATTCATAGATCCCACTGGCTGAAGATTGTTTAAAACATCCAATCCAATATCAATGTAGTCCGGGATAATCTCAAAGACATCTCCACAGGAATGATTAAAGATCTTACCCTTAGGATTCTGTTTTCTAAACGCTTCCTTACTTCTTGTATACTGCTTTCGTAATGCTGGCTTTATAATCTCACGAAAAGTCTCTGGTGATATGAGGGTCCCCCTCTGAGATCCCAGGTCATCTCCACTGAATCTGAGAAGTGTCAGGTAACGCCCACAGGCCTCAAGACCAGCCTCATTGAGAGATGCTGAGATATCTGCTAGTTTATCCAGTAGTACGCTAGCAAAGGTGGGATTAAGAGCAAGATCCATGAGCCACTGATGCATACCTCTCATGAACATTGCTTGAGTAAATGGGGGAATATCGAATTTCCCGACAAGAGCAAAATCAGTACTATTGTAAAGATCCCTTACTTGATCCTCGAGTCCCTTTACCCGCTCTGGATTATCGGGATCGGGCCATGGATAATCCTCGAGATCTTCAATCTTGGCATCTTTGAGAGGAGCTTTTGCATCGTAAGGGTCGAACAAAAAGCGGCCATCAGATGAATAGCTCTTTCGATACGTTATACCGAATTCATCTGTATAGAACTCCTTATCAGGATCAAACTTTGGAACATTCTTTGGCTTTCCAAGCTTTACATAGAGAAGATCTATATCCAGGGCTTCGATAACATCAATTTCATGCTCTGCTGTTAACCATAGATTAAAGCGGGTTTTCCCCTCAATTTTGAATCCCAGATACTTCTTTACATTGTCATACGTCTCATAGGACAGAGAACAGTCCCACGGGACTCGGTCAGGCTCTTTATGTTCCAGAGTTGTCTCTACTCTTTCTCTTCTGTTCATTTAAACATCCTTTTAATTGTGATTAATTCTTTGAGAATAAATATAAGTTTATGATCTCCTCCGTTAAAGGCGCGAAATCATTTAATAATTTCTATAAAGAACCTCTTAAGCTTATAACCTGTTTCTGTACATCTTGATTCAGGGAACAGGTAGTTGTTTTATGTGAGATAGTCGACTGTAAACCGGTTTTATGTCTTTATATAATTTAATATAAGCTTCCACATAGTTTTTGTATTGTTCGTGATTTTTGGATTGAGGCTCTGTTTTATAATGTACTTTGAGGAATTTTTTAGATGTAGTATTCATATCGTCAAAGAGGCCAACAGCTTTGCCCCCTATTATTGCTGCTCCGAGTGTCGTAAGATCATCCCTGTTAAGGCGAATGTAGGGCAGTCCAAGTACATCAGATTTTATCTGGTTCCATAGAGAGCTTACCGCTCCTCCTCCCAGTACTGTAACACGACCAAACTTTATATGAGCATAGTTTTCTTTTACAGCATTAAGAGAGCAGGCATGCTCGTAAGCAATACCCTCTAGAATAGAGCGGTAGAAGTGTTCTCTGCCATGTGTCCATGTAAATCCAACCCATAATCCCCTTACCTCTGGATCACTGGGGGTTGCTCGACCGGCAAGGTGTGGTACAAAGAGCAAACCTTCTGATCCTGCTGGGAGCCTTGAAGCTTTTTTATCTAGAATCTCATAGGCATTACCACCAGACCTTTCAGCATCATCCTTTTCAACATTACAAAAGGTATCCCTAAACCATTTATGAGTTAAACCACCTCCGGTAATATAGGTCATTACCATCCAGAGACCTTTGATAGATGATGGGCCACATTCTAAGGTTCTATATTTTAAATCCGGATTGAACCTATCTACACAGACTGTAATTGCAGGATAGGTAGCTACATTATCAATTACGGATCCCGCTTCATTGGAGCCTGACCCTAATTGGTCACACGGTTTATCAAAAGCTCCTGCAGCGATTGGAATGCCCTCTATTAATCCGCAATCTTGAGCTGCTTCTTTTGTTAAATTGCCTATGATATCTGTGGGATTAACTATTTTTGGCATCTTTTCAATATCTATCTCGAAAGCCTCGCATATCTCTTCAGACCAGCAAAAGTTTGTAGTATCAGCCAGTCCACTTAATGCAGGGCTTGTATATTCCCAGAAAGCCTCGCGAAAACTAGTACCAGCAAGTTTTCCCTGAACATATTGAGTCACTATAAAGAACTTTTTTGTTTTCTTGTATATCTCAGGATAAACCTTCTTCAACCATACGATCTTGTTTGCCCCCATGGGAGAACCAGTTCCAGACTTTGACCTGACAAGATCCCGTTGCTTTTCCATAATCTCCTGGAAGTATGGCTGATCTCTACTATCCAGAGGGTTGGTATACTCTGATGTGGGCCTCCATTTTTCATCAATTCCAATTATTCCACCCCCCATACCTGAGAAAGACAATACTGCAACATCCTTGGGATTTATTTTTGATGTTTTTAAAACACGTTTGATGTTCTCGGCTGTTTTTTGATAGAATTCATCTCCCTGGTAAACAAGGGTACCTGGTCCAAGGGTATGTATTTTTGTATCGATGTTGGATGTACCTAACAGGCTGCCTTCGGTGTCATAAATTGCACTCTTTATACTCTGAGAGCCAAGATCAGAGGAAATAATGTATTTTACTGCCAAATTTTCCTCCTTTGATTAGTCGCCGGTGAATAATTGACAATATTCTTATTCATAGAATAACCGGCCCCCGAATTGGTTATTAATTGTAATTAGATATTGTTATTAAAATAGTCACATTATCAAATATCACACGTTTATATTATGAGATGAAATAACCAATTTAGTTCTTTAACCTTTTATATCACAATGAATTATATGATATTCATTTATTTTTCTCTTTAAGAAGCCAAATTATTCACCAAGAACTAATTATGTAATTAAAGACGATTTTATTTTGAATTTTTGCTAAAGTTGAGGAGCTATTAATTTTGATTGAGATAGCATCCTATTACATTATAATGATATAGTAAATAATTTCCAAACTTATTCTATTATTCCAATAGAGTCAATCCTTGATGTACAATTAAGTATAATAAATGTTTCTAAAAATAAAACATAAATATTTCAGTAAATGTGGTAAAAGCCCTAGTGATTTTCCTTATGCTCCACCCCAGGTGTGTGCTTGTGATAGTGACCCATAAGGTGCATGCGGTTGTGTATTCTGCGGTGAGCCGATTCAAGAATCATACGCATGCGTTTATAGTTCTCAGTCTCACTACGAGTACCTACGGTATCAAGATAGGCTATTGCTCCTTCGATCTGCTCCAATATAGTCAGAGCATCGGCTTTTGCATGGAACTCGGAGCCCTCAACTTCGACCATTACCGGTGAAGAATGAGCAGCGATGATCTCTGGCTTGTCGGGATAGTGTCCACGAACCAACAATGCAACCCAAGAGCTCCTGTCTATTTTAACCGAAAATTCGCCTGCGCCTCTGGTAGGATTAACAGATACACTTTCACGAATCTCGCCATTGACAATCAGCTCAACTCTTGACATCGGTAATGTAACGCTTGCTACCTCCCAGCTCACAGAAACAGTACCACCCGTGGCTGTCATCTTTATGCGACTACCCATCCTCTTACCGTCCACAGCGAATTCCAAAAGTGGTCCGTATGTAACAAAGGTTTCAGCTCGTTTTACAGCCTCCATCCAGGACTCGTAATCGAACTCTTGTGCCTGATCTATATATGCATAGGTACGTACAGTACCCACAGCAGTAGCAGCGTCCATCTTATCAGTACCACCCACAGCAGAAACAAGATAGCCACAATTGAGGTAACGATAATAATCTGAAAGAGAATATGGATTTATGCCGCCATAAAGATTTCCCCAGGAGGTCATCTCAATTCCATCCACATCACCACTAACAACTGTAGCTGCATGTTCAGCTCGAGGGTCCGGGAAATGGGGCAAGATGACGAGACCGCCCTGCTTCTTACACTGTCTTGCCCACTCTGTGAGAAGTATATCTATCGGATCACCAAGAGCCGACTCATTAGGACCGCCTGTAGTCATTGGAACAATAATGTTTCCTTTGTAACCTAGAAGAGAGATATGGCCCAGTACATGCTGGCGATTTTCAGTACCGATACGCACAAGATACTCACCATCACCGCCTGTTTCCCTTGACCCCCAGGTAGTTCTACCGTCAAAATCTCCTACATTAGTCATTAGTTCACCCCACTGGCTGGCCAACAGGTTCACCACATTCACTCCCTCTGCAGAGCCTTCCAGCAAGGCTGACATCGGAGAGAGGAAATGTACATGTGTATCAGCGCTAACCCAACCTTTTTCGCGCCAGGGTAATACCTTTTCAATATAGATTTCGATATTCTCAGTATCGGGTTTCACTTCGACCACTTTGTGTATAGGTTTTATTTCAAACCCCTTGGATACTTCGATGTACACACGCCCCAAAGGCAGATCAATACATGTTTCGCCAGGAATATAAGTACAATGGTGGGTGCCAAGATGGGTGAAATCAACACTGTAATCCTCGAACCATGATGGGTTAGGTATACGGTGCCGATCCAGCGGCGCAAGGTACTCTCCTGCCTCGCCATGTACATGTAACTTGACCGCTATGACTTTTCCACTACCTTTCTCTATTGTGCGCAGGGTAATACGCTTCCTTGCCGGTGCTATCAATCTTATCTGGTCTTTTTGCTCATTTTTTCCGATTGAACTCAGGGGTAAGATACTGCCATCATAAAGATGGAAAGAGGCATCAGGATGAGCTGTATATTCGATCAATACCTCATTATTAGAGAATTCTGGAGGTTTATTGTTATAGCTCCCACTCCAGTTGTTATTGGGATAGATAGGCCGTGGTGTGGCAGAGATTATCTGCCCCATGTCCAGCTGCATTTGCTCAAGCAGGCCCATATCGCTCAACTCAGGACGAAACTCCATACCCTCAGGCAGACTTATTATCAACTTATGACGTGGTTGCCAGCATAACGGCATTGAAGAGGCTTCACCATAGGATATTGCAGAGAGGATAACAATTCCAGAAACCGGGACAAGGTTTAGACCTACTATTGACTTATCAGGATGGGTATTATTCCAGGCCCACAACCAGTTTACCCAACTACCTTTATCAACCGAGTCACAGCGCCTCTGACTTCGTCCCCATTGAGGATTAACCTGCTCGTGATGTGCCCGAACAGGAAGCGGCTTGATGTGGCTGACTGACTCAAAGCAGTTTTCACCCCAGATACGCTGGAAGGTGCCGATTTGGTGACGACGACGAATAGCGAGGTTTTCCTCTGTACCATCCTTATAGAGTACCCTATAATTGCAGGCATGTTCACCCAGTTTTCCCTGACCGCGCATAGGAGAGACAAACCCTTGATTGTTCCACTCTACCGGATGCAGGTCAGACGTATGCATAAAGACGAGCCAACTTGCCCTGATGGGAGGCAACTGTATAAAAACTGGATGATCGACAAGGGCTACGACATCATTGATCTCAAAGGTGATACCCCAAGAGATGCAATTACCACTAGGAGCTTGCTCAAAAGCTGAGGTCATTTCTTCAGAGACGCCCACAGAAGGTAGTTTGGAGAGGGGTAAGTTGCCCTTGATTGATAGAGGTGAGAAATTAGGTGAACTTGGTCCATCTTTCACACTCGGCATTGATACCTCCCTTATCTTGGTATGTTTTTTAACAGTTTCTATAGGTGTAAAATATATCTTTCAATATCAAACTCAGTATACCTAATTGGTATTTCCATTTCTTCCTTGTAAATGTTTAGTTTTTAATAAAATGGCCACTTCAATTATAATATAATTACTATCAAGAGCCAATTCGTAAGCTGGTGGAGTTAATACAATGTAAAATAAGGGATTATTCACCAGCGAGTAATTAAGTATAGGATGCTCAGCAGCTGCTGGAAATGTATCGTTATTGGAAAAATATGAAAATTGATCCTATCACCTTAGACTTAAGTTATGAATATAATATAAGACTGAAAAGAACCAATGAAATTATACACTAAAATACACAAAATAGCTGTCTTCTGGATATACGTTACCTCAGCAACTCAGAGTTGAATAATTGAACATGCAATATTGTTCTTGATTAAGGAAATTTTATAAATAAAAAATATTATTTTGAAATTGATGTTAAAATTAGTTGATTTCTTTACAGTAATGATATAAGATTTGATCATTATACTTACTATTGATAGAGGGGGATGGAATGATTAAATATCATAAGATTTCAGTTATCGTAATCATAATAGGTATATTAGCCTTTTTTCTTATTGGCGCTGGCAAAGGCAAGGAAAAAAAGAAACCAAAAAGGAGACCGGAAAAACAAGTAGAGGTTGAGCCAGTTAAGGTTGCTTCAGCCAGCGAGGTAAAGATCGGAGTAATTCAATTAATAGAAACCGACGATTTTGAGAGCGCTCTCAGGGAAAATATTAAGAGGGAATGTGAAAACTATGGTTCAGAGGTATTTTTCTGTTTTAATGGATCAGACCCTGAAAGACATATCGAATGCGTACAGAAGCTAATAGTCGATGAGGGTGTACATGTTTTGATAGCTGATTCACCAACTCTTGAGAGCTTCAATGAGACAGTAGAAATTGCAAAAACAAAAGGAACGTATGTAATTAACACGGGCACACAAAAGACCATTCAAAGACAGCACCTTGTAGCACAATTTATGGGAAAGGATAACACAGAGGGTGGATATAAGATTGGCTCAACAACCGGTCGGTTCATATCCGGAGATCTTAGTGGTCAGGGAAATGTTATTATAATTGATATGCCTGAAGAAAATATAAAGTACAGAGACAGGGCAAGTAGTTTTAAAAACGGTCTTAACCAGTATGCCTCAGAAGCTAAGATTGTAGCCACAGTACAGGGTTCAGAATCAGTGGAAGAGTCGCAGCAAATTGTTGAGGATCTGCTGAAAGAGTATCCAGAAGTAAATGCTATTTTCAGTGTTTGTAAAGAATCGACTCTTGGGGCTTTGAAGGCTTGCAAAGCAGCCGGGAAGGATCCGGGCAAGTTTGTTATCACAGGATACGACGCAACCGAGGAGATCTTTGAATCAATAAAGGTGGGTGGTTTCGTCAGGGCAGTTGTTGTAGATCAACCGGATGAGATAGCCAGGGTAATGGTACTTGCTGCCACTGACCTTGCTACTGGTAATAGAGAGCTGAGGGAATACCAGCTCCAGTCTCATTGGGTTTTAACAATTTTGGTTACAAAGGATAATGTTGATCAGATGCTTGAATAGAAGAAATCGGGATGGATAAAGGTATTCCTTTAATTTAGTCAAAAGGTGAATTTCAATCCTAAAATATTAAAAGCCTTTAAAAAAGGACAATCATTCAAATCCCATTCTGAAAAAAATTTATAAAAATAATAAAATTTCTCTTGATAAAAATAAAAACTATGGTATACAATAGAGAATTAAATTTTATAGTCTTATTTAATCTAAAAAATAATTTTATTCGATATAACTTGTAAGTAGTATTTATTGAATAAAATATTAAGTGTGCTTGAAAGTTAGAAAATAAAATATGTAAGGAGGTGATTCAAAAATATTAATAATCTTTAAAAATTAAAACTAATTATTTAAGGAGGGAAAGGTGAAAAAAACAGTATTAATTTTTATCGTAATGCTATTGGTTGTTTTAATGGCAGCGCCCTTTACTCTAGAGGCGAAAGGGAGAAGAGAGAAAAAGAAGGCTGTAGAGGAGGTACCAGTAGAGGAGGTAACGTATACTACAAAAAGTGGTGTTACGTATACGCCTAAACCGAACGATTATGGCTTCAAAACTGTACCACCGGATGAAGTATTGGTTGGGGACATAATCATTGTTACTGCCCATGAGTTTCAGATAAGACAGAGGGCGGCATTTAAGCGATACTGTGATCAGGAGGGTGCACGAGTAATTCAGGAGGCTGGTGAATTCGATCCAGAGAGACAGAGGAAGATCCTGGAAAGCATGGTGGCACAGGGGGTACAGGCGGTCAATTATTATGGTCTTGATCCAGCTACTTCCAAGGCACAAAGTGAATATCTCGCTCAAAATGGCGTAGCCTCGGTGCTCCAGTGGGAAGACTTTGAAACAGTCGAGTATCCATGGCCTGTGGTTTCAATAATAACCAGCGACAACAACGCTTCCACAGGAGGTGTATATGCTGCGAACTGGTTTGATAAAAAATATGGCAAAGATGCAAAAGTAATAGGAGGTGTTCTCGACTCACCTGCATTTCGAAACTGTACTATGCGTATTGAATTATTTATGAAGGGATTTGAGGAGGCACATTCAAATGTAGAGTGGTTTATAGCTGATGGTAAGGGTATGAGGGATGCAGGCAGGCAGGCAGGCGAGGCTTTAATACAGGCTAATCCGAAGATGCAGATTGCCTTTGGATGCAACGACGATTCGACTCTGGGATTCATGGCTGCTTTGGAAGCAGCAGGCAAGACCCCAGATAATTTCTGCCTCATTGGATTCGATGGAACAATTGCATCATATGACGCTATTAAGAGGGGAACAATACTTAGGGCAGATGTCGCCCAGGACCCTGAAGGGGCTGGATATAATGGAGGGGTTGTTTCAGTCCAGATAGCTAGAGGTGAAAAGACCTTTGGTGATTTCCCAAGGCACATGCTGGTCAATGTATGTTCTCTTGTTACCCTTGACAATATGGATCCCTACTACGAAAAGGCAGCAAAGGCTGTTGAAATGATTAAGTTGCTGGAAAAAGAGTAAAATCTATTATTGATAGCCTCTAACTGTATTTAAAAGCTAACGGGATGGATCACATCCCGTTAGCTATATTAATTTAATACCATTAAAAATAAATTAATGTTACTTTAATGGTATCATGATCAAATCGTTCATACTGTTTTTGAGAAAAATCATAGACTAAGAGGTTTTGAGGGATAAAATGGCCCCTGTTAGAGATGAGACAAAAAGGACAATTATTGGTAGAGTAGTGGAATATTTTAGAGTTCGGAGACAGATTGTACTTCAACAGGTAGGGATTTTTGTTGCCTTACTGATTTTTGGTGGAACATTTGCAATTATAAGCCCTGCCTTTCGTGATTTCACCAATCTACAAAATGTTTCGGTGAATATTTCCTTTACCTTGATTGTAGCCTTTTCTCTGAATCTGTTGATGATATCGGGGGGAATCGATTTATCAGTTGGATCAGTAATGGGTCTGGCAGCATGTACTATGGCTGCAGCAATAGTGCAATACAATATGCCCCCTGTTGTCGGTATTATCATTGGTCTTCTGGCAGCTGTGCTTGTTGGAATATTCAATGGTGTGTTTGCTACAAAACTTAAATTACCTCCACTTCTGGTTACCCTCGGAATGTTGATTCTGGTCAGGGGGCTATGTTATGTGGCAACGCGGTACTTTACCATACAGCTCACAGAGGAGTTTGCAGGGAGTTTGATTATCTGGCTGGGAATAGGAAAAGTACTGAGTATTCCCTTTCCTATATTTGTAGCAATTATATTTTTTATTATTCTTCTCATTATTCAGTCAAGGACTATAATAGGAAAAAATCTCTATGCCATTGGAGGAAAAGAAGAGACAGCTCGTTTATCTGGAATAAAAGTAGATAAAACACGGATAATTTTTTACATCTTTACTGGATTTTCAGCTGGAGTTTCTGGCATAATTCTTGCCGGAATTCTACAGTCGGCTCAGCCAGTTATCGGTACTGGTATGGAATTCAAGGCAATTACAGCAATACTGGTAGGAGGGACAAGTCTATTCGGGGGACGTGGTAGTATTATAGGTACCGTTTTTGGGGCCATGCTTGTTGGTATAGTATTCAACTTTGCAGTAATTTGCAATCTGCCTTTCTTTGTAACTCCAGTAATTGAAGGAGCTATTATTATTCTTGCTGTATTACTGGATACTCAAATGCAGAAGCGGTTTGCCAAGGTAATGGTCAGAGCAAGACGACCTGCTTAACCAGAAAATTTTTATCAGTAGAATTAAGAACAGTAAAGAAGGTGGAGAGATGTTGGAAGGTAAAAAGCGTATTGTTCAGGACAGTTCGGATACTGCGGAACTAAGAAAAAGCCCGAAGAAGAGTATAGGGTCATTTCTCAAATCTAAACCAATGGTCGTCCAGTGGATTGCCCTGCTCTGTGCAATAATAATCATGTTTGCTGTATTCTCATACATAAGTCCAAGTTTTGCAACCTCTGCGAATATTGAATCGTTGCTTACTCAATTAGGAATGGCTTATATTGTAGCTTTTGGTGTCACTTTTGTATTTCTTGTAGGAGGCCTTGATATTTCAGTCGGCTCCATGGCAGCCTTTGGGGCAATGTTGCCAGCATGGATGATGGAACACTGGTATATATCTCCAGCTCTTGCTATTGTAGTCTGTATCTTTTTGGGTTTGATTGTTGGATGGCTCATAGGAATCTTACATACAAAAGCTGGCGTGAATCCTCTCATAGTTACTCTAGGAATGATGTCATTATTAAGGGGATTGACCAATTATGTTGGTAATTACATTCAAATCAATGTTTTTGACCCAGTTATCATCTTTTTAGGATCGGGCAAGTTTGGCCCATTTTCGGTTCCATTTATTATTTCTGTTATAATATTTGTAGTTATGTATTTGATTCAATCAAGCACGAAAATAGGGAGATTTATGTATGCATCAGGGGCCAATCCTGTTGCATCAAAACTGTGTGGAATTCGGGTTGACAGGTTTCGGATAGTTATCTATATGCTCTGCTCCTCTATGTCAGGGTTTGCGGGTCTGGTTCTGGCCGGGAGATCCTATGCAGCATATTCTCTTGCGGGCATAGGGTGGGAGTTTGATGCTATTGGAGCTGTAGTTATAGGGGGAACGAGTTTGACCGGTGGCAGGGGAAGTGTTGTTGGTACAGTGATAGGGGTTTTGCTCATGGGAATTGCCACAAATGGTATGTTAATCCTCGAGATGCAATACTTTGCCCAATTAGTCGTAAAGGGGGCTATAATCATCTTCGCTATTTGGATGGACAGTCAATTTAGACGCCTGTTTGCTAGGGGAATTTAATATTATGATATACAAAGAAATTGAGAGGTAGATAATGAACAAAGAGCTTATATTGAGAATGAAAGGAATATCAAAAGCCTTTCCGGGAGTTCAGGCACTTGATAATGTTGATTTGGATCTTTATAAAGGGGAGATACTGGCGGTAGTTGGAGAAAATGGTGCTGGTAAATCCACATTAATGAAGATACTGAATGGTGTCTATGAGAAGGATAGTGGTAGTGTCTATTTTGACAGAGAGGAAGTCAACATTACAGATCCGGCTGTAGCTCAAAACCTGGGTATATCGAGTATCTATCAGGAGTTCAATCTTGTGCCCACAGGCAATATAGCAGAGAATATATTTATCGGTCGTCTTCCACAAAATAAACTGGGTTTTGTAAAATCTGCAGAACTCTACTCCAAGACAAAAGAGATTATCAATATATTCGGTTTACACCTGAGCCCTCGGGATCTGGTTTCAAGTTTAAGCGTTGCAGAACAGCAGGTGGTTGAGATACTAAAGGCTTTAGCTTATGAATCCAAGATCATTATTATGGATGAGCCCACATCCGCTCTTAGCTTTAAAGAGACAGGGAGGCTCTTCGAACTCATAAGATCTCTTCGTGATAAAGGCGTTTCCATAATTTACATTTCACACAGGCTTGAGGAGATATTTGAAATTGCAGATAGAGTGATGGTGCTCAGAGATGGGAAAAATGCAGGTGAGATGGATATTAAGGACGCTAAGATCGATAAGATTATCAGGATGATGGTTGGACGAGAAATCAAGGATATATTTCCATCCAGGAGTAAAACTGTTGGTTCTGTAGTTATGAAAGTTAATAATATTACGACTTTAGGGCAGTTCTACGATATTTCCTTTGAGCTTCATAGAGGTGAAATTCTTGGATTAGCTGGTCTTGTAGGTGCAGGCAGGAGCGAGCTGGCAGAAGCTATCTTTGGTGTATCACCTCCAGAATCCGGTGAAATAATTTTCATGGGTGAAAAGGTTAGTATTCATAATTCAATGGAAGCAATAAAGCTGGGAATTGGAATGGTTCCGGAGGATCGACATAGAGCTGGATTGATTCTTTCTATGGTTATAAGGGAGAACATAAGTTTAGTAATTTTGGATGATATGTGCAAGTTTAATGTTATTATGAAAGGACTTGAGGCAGAGAGAGCCTCAAAGGCTTTCAACCAGCTTGATATCAGAGCACCAGGCATCGAGACTCCAGTAATGAGTATAAGCGGTGGAAATCAGCAGAAGGTGATACTGGCAAGGTGGCTTCAGATTAGTCCGAAGGTTCTTATATTGGATGAACCTACCAGAGGTATAGATGTTGGGGCAAAGACTGAGATATTTAATTTAATCAGAAGGTTGGCTGATGAGGGAGTAGCTGTGCTTATGATAAATTCAGAGCTTGATGAAATTTTGGGGTTGAGTGATAGAATCTTGGTCATGTCTTTAGGAAGATTAACTGGAGAATTCGAGGGAGATAAGGCTACACCTGAAGAGGTAATGACCCGTGCTACAATGAGAGTTAAAATCACCTGAGATCCCCTATTCTTGAAGGTTTTAATAGGTAGTAACTTCTTGGTTTTTTGTTATGTATGTTTAAAATGTAATATTATTATTTATTCTCTTTTCCTGGATTCTCCTTAGTCTAAATTCTTTTTCCATCTACAATAAAAAAATTTTTGATCCTGCTTCTTGTAGGTTGAGTCACTTAATACTAAAGCATCAATTGGAGTGAAAGCGGCTTGAAGCCGTAGATGACTGCGGGTGTGAATGAATTGAAGCTTCAATTTGTAGATCTGTCAACAAATACAGTTTATTTTGAAAAGAAGTAAGTATTATTAATATTGAGGAGACTTTAGTGCAAATTCTAAAGGATAAGGTTGCCATTGTTACTGGATCATCAAGAGGAATAGGGAGAGCAATAGCTCTCTGCTTTGCTGGGTCAGGGTGTAGGGTGGCGGTAAATTATTGCCACTCCAAAGACAATGCACTGGAGGTCGCAAAGGGAATCGAGAAAGAGATACGTAATGGAAGTCTTGTTGTAAAGGCGGATGTTTCAAAGGAGGGTGAGGTACAAAAAATGGTTGATAAGACTATAGAAAAGTTTGGAAAGATAGATATTTTAGTGAATAATGTAGGGATATTCCACAGATGCCGCTTTTTGGATATGACATTAAAGGAATGGAACTGGATTATAAATAACGATTTGACCAGTGTTTTTATATGTTCTAGAATAGCCCTCCCACACATATTAAAACAGGGATGGGGAAGAATCATAAATATAGCCTCCACATCTGGTATGACTGGAGGAACCTCAGGTGCCCACTATGCTGCAGCCAAGGGAGGTGTGATAGCATTTACCAAGGCATTAAGTAGCGAATTGGCAGAACGTGGTATTACCGTTAATGCAATCGTTCCCAGCAAGATAGAGACAGACATGTTATTGGATTCTCTGGATGAAAAGGGGAAAGAGATATTATTAAAGAAGATCCCGGTAAGAAGATTCGGAAAACCGGATGAGATTGCAAGTCTTGCCCTTTTTCTTGCATCTGAGGATTCGGGATATATCACAGGAGAAACGATAGTGGCTTCAGGAGGTTACAGGTAAGAGTATAGTTTTGCCCCCCTTTATATATTGTTTTACGTAACTATAAGAATCTTGAAAGTCTTCCTTATTTATCTATAAATTGTAATCCCTTTAGCAATGATTGTGATCATTTTTATAGGAGATGCATACAACATGAGAATAGCGACGAAAACATTGAAAAATGGCTTTGAGATGCCTGTGTATGGATTGGGGACATGGAGAATGGGTGGTAATATGAAATACGATCCTGACAATAATGATGAAGCAGACATTTGTGCAATAAGAAAAGCTATTGATTTGGGAATAACACATATTGATACGGCAGAGATGTATGCAGAAGGACATGCTGAAAAATTAGTTGGAGGGGCAATCAAAGGGCATGAAAGGGAAAAACTTTTCATCGTTACTAAAGTGTCACCATTGAATTTAAGTTATGACAAGCTTATCGATTCAGCTAAGCAAAGCCTCTGTAGAATAAAGATAGATTATTTGGATCTCTATCTTATTCATTTTCCAAACAAAAATATTCCAATCAGAGAAACCATGGAAGCAATGGATTCCCTTGTTGAGAATGGGCTGGTGAAGAATATTGGAGTTAGCAATTTTTCAGTTCAACAGATGGAAGAAGCTCAATCCTGTGCTAAAAATAGGATTGTTGCAACTCAGCTCCACATGAACCTCGTTTACAGGGAACCTGTAAAGATTGGGATTCTTGATTACTGTCAGCATAATGATATCATGCTCATAGCATATAGACCTGTACAGAAGGGTATTTTAACTAAGAAAGGTGTAGAATTAGTTGATAAAATGTGTAAGAAATATCGAAAAACTCCTGCACAGATTGCCATTAACTGGTTAATTTCAATTGACAATGTTGTTACCCTATCAAAAACCAGAGGTATTGAACATCTAAAGGAGAATCTTGGTGCTCTTGGTTTTGAAATGGAGCAACAGGATGTTGACAAGTTAATGAAAGAGTTTCCCGATCAGCAGTTTGTTTCAGATTCAAGAAAGATTCATAAAGTAATAAAAGGAATATAGGAAGATGAAGTTCTTCAGAAAGGCCATAATCTTTGGGATTATACTGTTCATTGCTTGTTTCGCATATTGGTATTTTAAGATCAAGAGTAGTAAGGAGAAGGAGGAAGAGGAAGAGAGAGAGGCTCTTTTTTTTGAGCGATCCGATAAGGAGATTGTCAGGCTCATGTTAAGAGAGGGGGATAAACCTCCTATAATAATTGAAAAAAGATGGAAGGAAATAAAAGAGGAGGAAGGAGGTGAAGAAGAGAAAGATTGGGAATGGATCATACTATCACCTGTAGAGACAAAGGGGGATAGGTATACAATTCAATTGATTATCCAGAATATAGAAAAAATAAAGATGAAAGAGTATGTATATGAAAGCCTTGAAAAAGAGCGCGAGTATGGCCTTATAACTCCTTCATTTTCTTTGAGGTTTTATTATAAAGATGAAACCGAAGAACATGGTATAGATTTTGGTATTGAGAGCTTAGATGGGGAAAAGGTATTTGCCAAGGTAGTAGGAAAGAATAAGATATTTTCTGTTCCTGTTAATATAAGGAATTCTATAAAGCTGAGCCTCTTTGATGTGCGGGATAAGTATCTATGCGAATATAAGAGTGAAGATATTGTTGGCGTAACACTAGTATCATCAAGTAGTTCATTTATTTTAAATAAAGAAGGAGACGAATGGTACTTTATGCCGGACAGGATTAAGGCATCAAAAAGGCATGTGGATAGTTATATTGGAAGCATTAGATGGGGTACCTTTGCAGAAGTTATTGAGGAGAAGGGAAAGAATTTTTCAAAATATGGACTCGATAAGCCCAGATTGGTTTTAAATTTAGAATTGAAGGATGATTCAAGATTTAGTTTTATTGCCGGAAATTATGTAAAGGAGAATGACGAAGAGCTTTTTTATGCCACGAGATTGCCCGATACAATGATTTTTAAAATAAAATCAGATTTTATATACAGTCTTGTGAAAACGGTATTTGAATTGAAGGACAGAAGAATATTTGATTTCGAAGATAATGATATACGGACTTTAACACTGAAAGGGGATGGGATTATTTCTTTTGTCAGAGATGATGGGATATGGAAGTTTCAGGATACCGGAAAAGAACTGAAAAGGGGGTATAAGATAGATACAATTGTACGCGGTATATCAAATGCTGAATATGAGGAGAGAGAACCTATTACAAGAGCAAACAGTGATTATAGAGAAACAGGTATTGAGAAACCAGAATATGTAGTAACACTTCATTTTCGTGATGATAGTCCGCCCATTACTGTAAAGTTAACAGCAAGGGATGCCAAAACCGGGAAACTCTGGCTAACACCTGATAATGGTGATACAGTTTACTACACATCAGGGGATTTTGTATCGAGCTTTCCTGAAACAAGGGAAGAGCTCATGAAATAAGGAAAAGAATTGCAATGATAGGAAAGGGGAGAATATTTGTAAATGTAAAAAAGCACACACAAACGCCTTATATATCTAGAAAGGGAGTTATTTCATATTTGTAGGTTAATCGTTTTTAAATATGATTCCTAAAGTATTTATATTGACCAAATAAGTTTCTTTTTTTAATATATAAAGAAATAAAATTTAATTCTATATAAAAATATAAAAATATTTTTTCATTTATGGAGTATTTAAGAATGCAGAAGATAAGATTTTGTCTCATTGGAGCTGGCAGGGCAGGGATGGTTCATGCAAATAATGTTGTTTATAATATAAAGAATACTGAGCTTACTGCTATTGTTGACAGTGATAAGAAAGTGCTTGAACAGAGAGGGAAGGAACTTGGTGTGGATAATCTTTTTATCACCTTAGATGATGCGCTCTCCAGTAATTTATTTGATGCAGTATTAATAGTAACACCAACATTTACCCATAGAGAAATAGCCGTAAAATGCGCAGAGGCAAAAAGGCATATCTTCTGTGAAAAGCCAATGTCTGTACGGACTGATGAAGCCCAGGATATGATTGATGCTTGTGAGAAAAGCGGGGTGAAACTGCAAATTGGATTTATGAGAAGGTTTGACCCTCCTTTTGTGAATGCAAAAAAGGTGATAGACAGTGGAGATTTAGGAGAAGTAATGATAATTAAATCAATTGGAAGAGGCCCAGGGTTACCTCCCCCCTGGGCATACAATGTATCTGAAAGCAATGGTCTTCTCGGGGAAGTAAACAGTCATGATTTTGATTCAACAAGATGGCTTTCAGGGAGTGAGTATAAGAGGGTTTATGCAGAAGCAGTAAACAGGAAGGTTTTGAATCTTAAAAGAGATTATCCGGATTTTTATGATAATGCTGTTTGTACTGTCAGGTTTAAAAATGACGTTATCGGTACTATTGACGGGACATGCCCCGTGGATTACGGCTATGATGCAAGGGCAGAAATTGTAATGACAAAAGGCCTTATTTCAATCGGTGAAATGAGGGGAGAAGCACTTTTAACGTGCGATGTCAATGGAGTAATTAAAGAAAATGTATTTAAGAGTTGGAGGAACAGGTTTAAAGATGCATATATAAATGAGTTGAGACATTTTATCCAATGTATAATTGAGGATGAAACTCCTCTTGTAGGTGGTTATGATGGCCTTGCTGCGGTTAGGGCGGTTGTTGCTACAAATGAGTCTATTAAGACTGGAATGCCTGTGGAGCTCTAGATTTGGTTAATTAAACATTTTTTATATCGAATATAAAATTATTTGTAAGCCATTTACTATATTTGTATTACAGCATTTATTAATATCTAGTAACTATTAATTTAAGGAAAATTGAATGTGAAAATATTGGCTATTTTATATAGTAGAATAGTAGTAACAGAGTACAGGGAGTGGAAAGAGTATATAATTAGTTTCTGGTAAATGATTCACCAATAAATTGGTGAATTAGCGCTAATAAATTGGCGAAGATACATCAGAACCTGCGTTCTTCGAACGTACCAAGTTCTTGAACTTGACAAGTTCATTGGTGGCTTCATTATATACAGATAATACAATGATTTACAAAATGCATTTTCTAATTGCATAAGATTTATTCGAATTAATCATCAAGAACTAATTAATTTACTGAGTTAAGAAAGTTTAGTATTAATAATATTCTTTATGGAGATTTTTAAATGAGCAAAATTCTTATTACACCGCGGTCATTAACGCTGGGAGGTCATCCTGCATTGAATATGTTGAAAGATGCTGGTTATGAGATTATATTTTCGACGCCTGGCAAACAGCCATCTGAAGATGAACTCATCAGACTATTACAGGGCTGTGTTGGTTATCTGGCTGGCGTTGAAAAGATTACTGGAAGAGTTTTAGAATCGGCAGAAGATTTAAAAGTAATCAGCAGGAACGGAACTGGAATAGACAATATTGATTCACGTGCTGCAGAAAGGTTGAATATTCGTATTTGCCGTGCAGAAGGTGCTAATACAAAGGGTGTGGCAGAATTGACAATTGCGTTAATATTTTCACTTCTTAGATCTATACCATTTCATAATGCAAGAATGAAGAATGAGGCTTGGGAGAGAAGAAAGGGTGTAGAGCTTCAAAGCCGTACTCTCGGTCTGATTGGCTGTGGCCAGATCGGCCAGGAGGTAGCTACTCTTGCGCTGGGGCTCGGTATGGAGGTTATTGCTTACAGACGCAATCCAGATCCCGCTTTCTCTCCTTCAGATAAGTTTAGCTGGGTGTCCTTTGATGGACTTATTGAACGTTCCGATATTATAAGCCTTCACAGGCCTGCCTCGCTGTCAGGTGAACCTGTAATCAATGCACAGGTAATAGCTAAGATGAAAAAGGGAGTATACATAATTAACACTGCCCGTGCAAACCTTATTGATGAAGAAGCGGTACTGGAGGGACTTAGCAATAACCAGATCGCAGGTTTTGCTACAGATGTTTATGATAAAGAACCTCCAGAAGATTTCAATCTGGTAAAACATGATCGGGTTATCGCTACTCCTCACCTTGGTGGATTTACGGCTGAGAGTGTAGATCGAGCTACCAGAGTAGCAGTAGAAAATCTGATCGATTCATTGTAAATTAAATAATAGAAAGGATTATTTATGGAAAAGAAAGAACTATTTGAAAAAATGGGAAAATATGGCGTTATCCCTGTTATTGCAATTGAGTCTCCAAAACTTGCATTACCACTGGCCGATGCTTTAATTAAAGGAGGCTTGCCTGCCGCTGAGATCACTTTTAGAACAAAGGCAGGTGGAGAGGTAATTAAGATACTTAAAAAGGAAAAGCCGGAAATCATGCTTGGTGCCGGGACTATACTATCAAAAGATAATCTGGTACAGGCTTATGATTTTGGAGCGGAATTTGGAGTGGCGCCTGGCTTTAATCCGGAAATTGTAGAAAAGGCGCAGGAATTGGGATTTACATTTTTTCCAGGTGTTATGACTCCTTCAGAGATCGATAGGGCTGTTTCCGCTGGTATTAAGATAGTGAAATATTTTCCATCTGAAGCGAGCGGGGGAATCTCAATGCTCAAAGCAGTATCAGCACCGTATGCGCATCTCGGAATAAAATACATACCAACAGGCGGGATCAGTATTAATAACCTTGAGGAATATCTCAAATTAGATCTGGTGCTCGCAGTTGGAGGGAGCTGGGTTGCAAAGAAGGATACAATTTCGCGAGAGGAATGGGAGACAATTACTGAGAATGCACGCAGGGTGATCGATCTTGTATCCCGGATTCGAGGTGGTAAGTAAACCCATAACGTTATGTTTACTGCGTTTCTCGAGCGCACCTTTAATTGGACGATTGGGGTTCTTACAATTAGGATTGTGATAATTTAGGGTGAGTTTCCCGAGTTAATTTGATTATTGTATTTCTTACAATTATGATTGTGATAATGTAGGGTGCGTTTCCTGAACGCACCTCTAATATTTGTGAATATGGGAGGGATAGTGGCTTTGAAAATTAAAAATGGGAGGGTATTTATTCCATTTTCTATTAGGATTGATCCAGATAATGGGAAGATGACAGATTATGATACACATATAAAAAGATATCTAAGCAAGCTCTTAAATATGTTTGTCGATTCAGAAGCAGCAGAAGCCTTTCTGATAAGGAATGGCGAGACATTGATCTATGAAGTATATGAAAAGGATATCCCTGAGGTCAATGGAGAGATAAGATACTGTTCGAGTATTACATATCCGGGCAAGGTTGGGGAGGAGTACTTTATGACCAAGGGACATTTTCACGCACGACCTGATACTGCAGAACTTTATTACTGTATCAGGGGGAGAGGTTATATGCTTATGGAGAGGAAGGATGGAGAATATACTTTAGAAGAGATGTATCCAGGCAGTGCTGTATATGTTCCTGGTGATTATGCCCATAGATCAATCAATATCGGTGATGAACCATTAATATCCCTGCCTGTATATCCAGGAGATGCCGGGCATGACTATGGAAGTATAGAGGATAGTGGATTCAAACATATTGTTGTGGAGAGGAACGGCAAACCACTAGTAGTTGAAAATCCGAAATACGGGAGGATGCATGAATGCTAAGAGGTGGTTATCTGGGAAAGTTCCTTCGAGTTAATCTTTCAAAGAAGGATTACCGGGTTGAGAATCTGAAAGAGAATGAAATTTTGAGATTGCTTGGTGGTCGGGGGCTGGCAGCTAAAATGTACTACGACGAGATCGGCCCCGAAGTAAAACCTCTGGATCCTGAAAACAAGATCTTCTTTTTTACAGGCCCTATGACAGGCGTAGCTTTACCATCTACTACAAAGTTCCAGCTCAGTACCAGGTCACCTGAAACTGGTATATACCTATGCTCTAACTGCGGTGGGGATTTTGGCCCATGGCTCAAGCAGTGCGGCCATGACGGTTTAATAGTCGAAGGAAAAGCTTCTGAATGGACATATTTGATAATCGAAGATGGTATTGTTAGATTTGGTGATGCCAGTTCCTGGAAGGGTATGTCTTCACCTGAGACTCTAGAAGTTATGCGGGAAGCAATAAAAGACAAAAGAGCGGCGGCTCTTTCTATCGGTCCGGCCGCGGAACGTTTGGTTTGTGTATCCTACATAAATGTAGATAACCGGGCTTTTGGACGGGGAGGGCCAGGAGCTGTACTGGGCTCCAAGAGATTGAAAGGTATTGTCATACACGGAAGCGGAAAGATTCCTGTAGCTGACCGGGCTAAAATAGATGAGATTAGACGGGCAGCTATTAAAGAGCTGCACGAGTCACGTGCCAACCACACTGAATATGGCACTGCACAGTATATAGAGCCAGTTAATGAACTGGGATGCCTACCCACCCGGAATTTTCAGACCACATATTTCGAAGGCGCGAAGAATGTGGACGCACACATAATGCGTGAGAACTACTGGGTAAGACACTATGCATGTTATCGATGTCCTGTGGCATGTGGTAAGGTTTGTGAAGTAAAAGAAGGGCCTTTTAGCGGGGCAAAAGCCCGAACCGAATATGAATCGATAGCTCTACTGGGACCTGATTGCGGTGTGGACGACTTTGGAGCTATTGTGAAAGCAAATGAGCTCTGTGATGAATTGGGTATGGATACTATGTCAACTGCTAACATCATCGCTCTGACAATGGAGCTTTATGAACGAGGCCTGATTACAAGAGATGACACTGAAGGAATCGATGCCTGCTTTGGCAATGCTCAGGCTCTTGTAGATATGGTCAGACTCATCGGGGAAAGGCGTGGGATTGGTGACCTCCTGGCAGAAGGCATGGCTGAGGTAGCTCGCAGGCGACCAGAGTGGAATCCCTATATACTGACAGTGAAAGGTCTTCCCTTTGCAGCTTACGATCCCAGGAGCTTTTATGGTAACGCCCTTACCTATGGAACCTCATCGAGGGGGGCTTGCCACAATGTGGGAGGCTGGACCATAAGAGCAGAACTTTTAAGTGGCGAATATGACAGATATGAACTGAAAGGTAAAGGTGCTCTGGTAAAAGAGATACAGGACAATAGAGCATATGTAGATAGTTTGGGTATTTGTACTGTCGTCAGAGGCTCTATGGGTTTCTCTGCTGATCCAAAAGGTGATGCGATAACGGCTGTAACCGGGTATAATTTCACACCTGAACTTTTAGAGATTGGAGCGCGAATCTATACCCTTGAGAGGATGATTCTTAACCGTGAAGGCATCAGACGAGAGGATGATATGATGCCTGAGCGTATTCTAAAAGAGGCTATCCCATCTGGTCCGGCTAAGGGAAAGGTGCTAACTAGAGAGATGTACGAGTTTATGCTTGATGAATACTACGATGTGAGAGGATGGGATAGGGATGGTGTACCCACAGAGGAAACAATTAAAAAGTTGGGCCTAAAGGCACTCCTAGTATGAATGATAGTATTAAAGTACAGATAAAGTATATTGCTCTAATTAGAGATAAAACTGGACGCAGAGAGGAGGAAGTCAATTTTCCTCAGGGTACAATCCTTAAGGACGTTATTGAGTGGTTGAATAACTGTTATACTCTCAATTTACCAAACTCGCAAGTAATGGGTATTCTCAATGGCAGAGGATGGGAGCAACTTCCATCAAGCCTATCTACAGAAATTAAAGGAGGAGATGTTATCCTTCTGTTACCCCCTATCTGTGGTGGATAGCCATAGCATTTAATTGTCACTTATTACACGATTCTGGAGAACTCCGATTCCTTCCACCTCTATCTCTATGATGTCACCAGGTTTCATCGGTCCCACTCCCGAGGGTGTTCCCGTGGTAATTATATCTCCCGGTAAAAGAGTCATAATTTTTGAAACAAATGAGAACAGTTGAAAAAGGGGAAAGATAAAATTTTTTGTATTTGATGATTGTTTTACTTCTCCGTTTAATCTTGAAAAGATGTTAACCCTGTTTGGGTCAATCTCTGTTTCAATTACAGGTCCAATTGGACAGAATGTATTAAACGATTTAGAGCGTGTCCATTGTCCATCTCTTTTTTGAAGATCTCTCGCAGTGACATCATTGAGACATGTGTAGCCCAGGATATAGTCTTGTGCATTCTCTTCTTTTATTTGGAAAGCTCTCTTCTTTACAACTGCGGCGATTTCTGCTTCAAAATCCACTCTTTCAGACGAATCTGGATAGATGATTGAATCGCCATGTCCTATAACAGATGTGGGCGGCTTCATAAAAATTACAGGCTCATCAGGTATTGGCTGATTAAACTCTTCTGCATGGTCTCGATAGTTTAGGCCCACAGCAATAATTTTAGAAGGATAGACAGGAGGAAGAATCACGGCCTTTTCAAGATCATAGCTATAATCTTCATGGATGGTGTAATCTGTAAAGATATTACCTTCAATATTAAAAACAGTTCTGTTTTTAAGAATACCATGTGATACTGTATTACCGATTTTATACTGAAGAATTTTCATATTTTCTCCCTGACATTAAAGAAATTGTATCTTTCAATTGTTTTAATAATATATTATAGTATCCTTTTAAATACAAAGAAAAGGGAAGCATATATATGAAAAAGGCTCTGCTTTTACTTTTATTTTATTTTCTGCCAGTAGCACTATTCCCAAAGGAGGTCGAAATTACCTTCTGGCACAGTCTTGGTTTTCATGTAAAAGAGATAATTGAGGAAATGGCAGATGAATACAGTGCCAATCATCCTGGTATAAAGGTAAATCCTGTTTTTCAGGGCCTTTTTGAGGATATGCAGGTCAAGATGCTTGCAGCTGCAGTAACACATGACCTTCCTGATGTTGCTCAGATACAGCTAGAATATATGGAGCAGTATATTGAGAATGGTCTCATTGAACCGATCAATGACATAATACCTGAAGAACAAAGAAGTGATATTTTAGAATCAATGTGGGCGCTTGTTGCTCGGGATGGTAGAATTTATGGAGTTCCATTCTGTATAAGTGTAACTATCTTCTTTTACAATGAGAATGCTTTTGTAAATGCAGGGATTGACCCTGATCAACCGCCTGCCACATGGGAGGAAATGATTCGTATTGGAAAAAGACTTACAGAGGATACGGATGGAGATGGTGTAATAGATAAGTATGCCATACTCTTTTGGATGGATGGTTTTTATGGTCTTGCGCCGTTTTTATGGGCCAACGGTGGACGTTTCTTCTCAGAGGATGGTAAACGGATTGAATTAACCTCCAGGGAGATGGTTACAACAATATTTATGTTGCGTGATCTTGCTTTTACTCATAAGATTATGCCTCACAACTGGACCGACTGGGAAGGTGGACAGGCTTTTCTTGCAGGTAACCTTGCTATGGGCCCGTTTACCAGTGCCGCTATCTACTATGGAGAGCAGAACCTTCCATGGAAATTAAGGGTTATTCAAATCCCTTTGATAGATGGTAAGAGGTATTCTGTTCTTGGGGGATCTGCTCTGGTTAATTTTTCAAACAATAGGAAGAAGAGGGAGACTGTGAACGATTTTATATTCTGGCTTGTCAACAAAAAAAATACTATTAAGATTCATGAAAAGGTCGGTTATGTACCTGTAAGAAGATCTGCATTGAGCTCTTTGGAATTGAGGGCATTTAATAGAAAGAATCCAAATTATAAGGTACCAATAGATGGGCTTAAATACTCAAGGCCCCTTCCAAACCACCCTGAATTTCTTAAAGTTAATGAAAAACTACGTGAAATGCTTCAGCGTATATTTTTAGAAGAATCTGATCCTGTCCTCGAATTAAAAAAAACTGAGGAGGAAATTAATGCCATGCTTGAATGATAAACTCTAAACCAACCATCAAAACCACACTGTTCAGTCTCGAGATAGCCCTATATATGAGATCTGAATTCTAACCGATGCACAGATTCCCTGCCGATAATATACAGTGATATCAAAGTAGACAGATTTTAAAGAAAGAATTACATTTTTAAATAGATTCATTGAATTGACGAGTACGAAATGATAGACTTTTTGAAGCTATTGTTAAATTATGAGATTATAACCTTTGGTGCTTATACTATCAGTATTTTAAATCTCTTTTTGATAGTTCCAATAATATTTATAGACATAATCCTTATCAGGATCTTTAACAGATTTATCAAAAAGAGAGATTTATTGAAAAAGGGCTATATTAAAACCATATCCCGCATAATAAAAGGGATCATTCATTTTCTAGCCTTTATTTTAATAGTACGTGTCTTAGGTGTTAGGCTTTTAGATATTTTTGATTTCATCGGTGCTGTTTTAAACTTCAAACTATTCACTATAGCGGATACTGATATCAGCCTCATGACCATTATTGTAATGGCCATTGTCATATTTGTATCGACAAAACTCGCCAGAATTGCAAGAAATTACTTTAATAACAGAATATTCCCACGATTCAAGATTGAAGAGGGCTTACGGCTTTCTCTTTCCAAGCTTATCGGCTATTTGATAATTGTAATAGGAATTCTCATTGCACTTCAGGGTCTGGGCATAAGGCTTTCTGCTCTTACTGTGTTTGCTGGTGTTCTTGGAGTTGGTATCGGTTTCGGAATGCAGAGTATAACGGCAAATATCGTTTCCGGTATTGTGATACTTTTTGAAAGGCCCATAAAAGAGGGTGATATGGTAAGGGTGAGCAATACAATTGGGGAAGTGCTCAAGATTAATTTACGTGCTACTATCATAAGAACAATTTATAATGAACACCTTATAGTGCCCAATTCTGAGTTTATTAACTCTGTTGTTGAGAATATGTCGTCTGAAGATTTGAGGTTACGTATTAAGGTAAGTGTTGGGGTGGCTTATGGAACTGATCCTTTTTTGGTAAAAGAGGCGCTCCTTGAAGCTGCCCGTTCTACAGATAATGTAATGGAATCTCCTGAACCGAATGTTTTGTTTAAAGAGTTTGGCGATTCTTCCCTCAATTTTGAGCTATTTACATGGATTGATAATCCTAAAAAAAGATTTGACACGGAAAGTGACCTCCACTTTGAAATTGTAAGACAGTTTAATAAAAGAGGTATAAAGATACCTTTTCCACAACGCGACATCTACATTAGAGAGATGCCACACTAACCCGTATTGCTCACAAATCAAATGGCAGATTGCCTCCCCTTCGGAGATTGCCTCTCCTTCGGAAAGCGCCTCTCCTTCGGAGAGCGCCTCTCCTTCGGAGAGCGCCTCTCCTTCGGAGAGCGCCTCTCCTTCGGAGAGGTGGCGGTTTTCTCACAACTAAATGTATTCTGTGCTTAATATATATTTAATAAAATTTTTTATCTTTCAATTTGTGATAAAATCGCATTAACCCGTAAATCCATATATAAGATTTATAAATTTTTTTTATAAATTAAATATGTATATAACAATATTTTATCAATTTCCTCATAAAAGCTATATCCTTTTTTCACAATGGAATTTAATATTTTAACAATTCAACAACCATTTGTAAAAAATTGTACATTCGAAAGTTGGAAAGGAAAGATTGTTATGGGTAAATATATATTAAAATGTATCTTATGTGGAAGAGAGTACGAGGATGATAAGTTCAGGTTGTGTTGTGATGCTAATCATGAGCCCTCGCTTTTGAGGACAGTATATGAAAAAAAGAAATTTTCTCTGAAGGCGAATATGCCCGGGATGTTTAAATTCTATGATTTTCTTCCTGTTGAAAGAATACTCAAAGGGGATGGATCTCCTGTTACGTACAAAAGCGAGGGATTTGCACGTTATCTTGGCGTAAAAAATTTATACATTATTTTCAACGGTTACTGGCCAGAGAGAGATGCCTTTATGGAAACAGCTTCTTTTAAGGAACTTGAAGCTCCTTCTGTTTTAGCAAGGATACCTGAAAATCACAATGGAACTATAGTTGTTGCTTCAGCTGGAAATACAGGAAGGGCATTCGCAGATATTTGCTCAAAGAATCGTATCTCCCTGATACTGGTTGTTCCAGAGTCAGGAATTAATGAAATATGGTCAACCACACCTTTTAGTAACAACGTAAAACTTTTAAGTGTAGGTGGCAATAGTGATTACTTCGATGCTATAACACTTGCTGCAAAGCTCACAAATATCGAAGGTCTTTTCCCAGAAGGAGGAGCACGTAATGTTGCCCGAAGAGACGGAATGGCAACAACTGTTCTTAATGCAGCACTCATAATAGGCAGAATACCCGATCACTATTTTCAGGCTGTTGGATCTGGGACTGGTGGGATAGCTGCCTGGGAATCCAGTATCAGGCTACTTGAAGATGGAAGTTATGGAAATAATATAATGAAGCTACACCTATCTCAAAACTATCCATTTATCCCAATGGTTGAGGCATGGAATAGAGGTATGAAGGATATCCCTCTCGTAAATGAAAGTAAGGCTAAAAAAGAGATTAATGAAATTTATGCAAAAGTTCTTTCCAATAGAAAGCCTCCATATTCAATAAAAGGTGGAGTATACGAAGTACTCAAGGATTCATCCGGGCTCATGTATTCTGTAACCAACAAAGAGGCTTTTGAAGCTATACGTTTGTTTGAAGAGTATGAGAATATCGATATATGTCCAGCTGCCGGTGTTGCTGTAGCCTCCCTTATACAGGCTCTGCGGAAGAAAACAATTGCTAATGATGATTGCATCGCAGTAAATATTACAGGTGGCGGAGAAAAGATGGTAAAAAGAGATCATGATATATACTACTTAGAGCCATTTAGAAGATTTACTGATGAAGAGATCAATAGTGGTAAAATAGATAAAGAATTAGAAGATATATTTGCTGCTGTATAAAAATTAGAAGCTATTTGTTTCTGCAAAAGCTATATTATCATTCCAAAATGTAAATCCAATGATGGTGATATTTAATCATAAAATTTAGAGCGTTCTGTTATAATTTTATTAGTATTAATCTTGACATAAATTAGTAACATACTATTATTATTCTAAATATGGATATTAGAAAACCATCGTTTCTAACAGTAATTAGTCGCTGGTGAATAATACAATATTTAACGATGCAGCAATCACCACCAGCTCACGAATTGGTTCTTGATAATAATTAGATTTTATAGTTGAAGTAACCATTTTAGTAAAAATTAAACATTTGCAAATAAAAAGAAGAACCAATTTCTGTAGTTAGTGCTCCTGTCACCAACTACTAATTAGTTTCTAATTAATGAGTTGCAAAGTAACCACTTTCTTTTATAAATACATTATTAGGCAATTTAACTAATTATTCACCAGAAACTAATTAGGTTTTAAAAAGTAAAGTCATTTTTTATTCTTAAATACTATGAATACAAAACAGTTAAGGCTATTTATTCTCATAGCAGATATAAAAAGCTTCTCCAAAGCTGCGGAATTGGAAGCCCTTACACAGCCTGCTGTAACCCAGCAGATTGGTCGTTTAGAGCGTGAGATTGACTCTGTCCTTTTTAAAAGAAAACACAGGCGTATAGAATTGACAAAAAAGGGGAAGCTGTTTTATAAATTTGCTAAAAATATGCTCACTATGTTGGACAGTCTTGAAAAGGAACTCAGGGTAATAGATTCTAAAAATGAAGGTATTTTAAAGATTGGTTCATCTCATATTCCCACTTCTCATATGTTATATGAAAAGATAGTTGAATTTAAAAAGCGGTATCCAAATGCCTATATTATATATGAGCTCAACGATACGGAAAATATTTCATATATGGTAGAGAATGAAATTCTCGATATGGGCTTTATTGGAGCTGTGATGGACAATGGCTTAAACTACAAGAGCTTTTCAGGTGATGAGTTAAAACTTGTATCTCAAAAAGATTTTGACATCCCTTCAAAGATAAACCTTTCTCAGTTAAAAGAGATCCCTCTGATCATTAACCAAAAAGAATCGGGTGTTCGTAAATTCCTTGAGAAAAAGTTGGAGGATTACGGCATCTACTTTTCAGAATTAAAGATTGTTTCAGAGATTGGTCTTCCAGAGGCATTACTGAGCGTTGTTCGTATGGGAATGGGATGTGCCTTTATACCATCGATTATTCTTGAACGGTTTATGGAAGAAGGTGATTTAAAGATAATTGAAATTAAAAATTTTTCAGCCTACCGTAATTACTACCTGGTAACAAAGAAAGGTGCTATACTATCTAACCTCGCCAAAACTTTTCTTGATACTTTTGAGTTTAGCTAATATGGAGACGAATACAGGCTTTAGTTGGATGATTAAGAGATAAGTTTAAACAAGGATGGAAAAAATGTTTATATGTAAAATTAATTCTAAGAGGATTTCTTTAATTTCAATCGTTATGATTGCCATAATTATTGTATTTCAGAATTCATTTGCAGAAGAGACCCCTTCATATGCATTTGTCTCCTTTGAGCAAAACTATAACAGAATTCTAAACTCTGCACGATCAGAAGGTTATCAGATAAAGGAAGAAGAGATAAATTCGGCCTTTGGTAAGTATTCTATCTTTTTGGAAAAAGCTCAAAAGCTCTATGCTGAGAATGTTTATCTTTTCTTCAACGAAAAAAAGGAATTAATTTTTTTCACCATAAGGTTCAAGCTCAACGAAAATTATTCAAAACAGATAATAGAAAAGCTTGTTACTTCAATAGGGGAAAAATTTATTGAAAAGTATGGATCCAATGAAAGAGAATCTGTTCCATATTATAGAATAGTGGAAAATCAATATGAAATATTTTTAATGCCTAATCAACCTGCTTCAACTACTGCAAATGTTTCTTTCAAATATCTTGATAGATATACCGGTTATCTAGAGTTTTACAAGGCAGAAATCGAGAAAGTTGAAAACGAAGAAATAGCAAAAACTGTAAATAATTTCTGATTTAAAGATATATCTATCGAATCAATTAATTTTTAATTCCTCTCAGGTATCTGAGCCACTATTTTGTGAAGCTCAGGATTTTTTTCTGCTTCCTGTTTAAAAGCCTCTTCTCTCAATTTATTGATGTAGTCAGGGTACTGAAATGAATAGGTGAAGTTTGTATGAACGTCATACCTTCCTTCAAGGAGCGCAACAGTGTCTTCTACCATAACCAGCTCTTCATCTGTGGGTATAACAAATATCTTCATTCTTGAATTTCTATTTGAAATATCGGTTTCACAGTTTCTCGTTTTAGAGATGCTATTTTTCTCTGTATCCAGGATAATACCAAAACTTTCAAGACCCTCAATCATCTTTCTCCTGAAAAGGGGGCTCATTTCTCCGACACCTGCAGTAAAAACAATAGCGTGCACATTCCCCAAAGCTGCAATATATGAGCCAATATACTTTTTACCTCTATAGGCCTCGATCTCGATTGCAAGTTTAGCTTGACTGTCCCCATCTTTTGCTGCCTGTTGAATATCCCTCCTGTCAATATATTTACCTGTAATTCCTAAAAGGCCACTTTTTTTATTGAGAATTGTGTTCATATTCTTCGTTGAGATCTCCAGCTTCTCCATCATATAAAGATCGATTGCAGCATCATGATCTCCAGCTCTTGTTCCCATTACAGCTCCCTCAAGCGGTGTAAATCCCATGCTTGTATCAAAAGATACACCCTGTTTTACTGCATTAAAGCTTACACCATTACCAATATGTGCCAAAACAAGGTTTATTTCAAATGGATTTTTCCCAAGAAGGACAGCTGCCCTCTTTGCAACATATAACAGGGAAGTTCCATGGAAGCCGTATTTACGAATAGAGTAGTCTTCGTACCAGTTGTAAGGCAGGGCATAGATATATGCGTAATCGGGCATGGTTTGATGCCATGCTGTATCCATGATTGCTACATGAGTTATATTGGGCAAAACCTTCTTTGCTGCTTTGATCCCCACTATGTTTGGAGGATTATGAAGAGGTGCAAGCCCTGAAAGCTCGTTAAAAGTTCTGAGAGCATCATCATCGATAATGACAGATTTATTAAATTTCTCTCCTCCATGAACTACTCTGTGGCCAACGGCTTTAATCTGTTTAATATCCTTTATTACACCATGATCCGATCCTGTAAGCATCTCCATTATAAGATCAACTGCTTCATTGTGAGTTGGGCATTCTCTTTCTACTTTTACCTTTTTCCTTCCAATCACTTCATGAGTGATAAAGGAGTTTTTCATAGTCACCCTTTCAACTATACCTTTTGCAAGAACAGTCTTTTTTTCCCATCTATACAGTATGTATTTTAGAGATGAACTACCACTGTTAAGCACAAGAATATCCATTATGGACTCCTTATTTTAATATTCGAACGAAATGACCATATTATATTTTATGATATCTTCTTTCACAAGGAGCATCAATAAAATTATTGACAAAGTTTTGTCTAATTATAAATTTAAGGTTACAATAGCTGGAGATAAAAATGACAGAAGATGAAATTTTTGAAAATCTCAGGGATGCAATTTTAAACTTCGATGAACAGATTGCTGAAAAGATGACACAGATAGTTTTAAAAGACAATCTCGACCCTTTAAAGGCCATTGATAATGGATTGGTTAAGGGTCTAGATATAATAGGTGAAAAATATGAGAACGATGAGATATTCTTACCTGAGCTTATGATGGCGGCAAAGACTTTCCAGACCGCAATGAAGGTTTTTGAGCCTAAAATAAAGGAGATGGGGGCTCGGAGGACTCAAAAAGGGATTGTTGTATTCGGCACTGTAAAAGGCGACATCCATAAGATTGGCAAGGATATAGTAATTTTGCTTCTCAGAAATGCAGGCTACAAAGTCCATGATCTTGGAGTAGATGTTGATCTATTTACATTTATTGAAACAGCCAAAAAGATTAATGCAGATGCGATAGGCTTGTCAGCCCTGCTTACCTCTACACTTTCTGGTCAGAAAGACTTCATTGATGCTCTTATCCAGAATAGACTGAGGGATAACTATATAGTAATGGTTGGTGGCGGTGCTGTTACTTCTGAATGGGCAGTAAGAATTGGTGCAGACCTCTATGCGGAAAATGCTCAGGTTGCCGTACGCAAACTCACTAACATAATGGAGAAAAAAGGAAAGTAAAAGGGGCATAAGCTAATGCTAAGCTTTTTAGAGGTGATAGATAGAGCCACAATAGGACCACTTATTTCTGATCAGGATTATTACCTGAAAATGTTTGTCCCAGAGCTGAACAATACTATTCAAAAATATAAAATCAAATATAACCCTTTAACGCCACTTCCTTCTGATGATGGATTGGCAGATACCATTTTTGATGCAGCAATAGATTTCTTTTCAAAAGTCGGCGCCTACTGTCCAGATACTTCACGGGTTATGCAGTTTTCTAAAGAAGAAATCCTTCAGGCAGCAGATGAGGCTCCATCAGAATCTACCTTTGGTGAAGGCCCAGACAGAAAAATAATGAAATCAAGAAAACCGGATGATGGATCAGAGCCGTGGTACCACTGTGGTGGTGGAATATATACTACTTCTGAAACTATCTTCATGAATCAGGTTGAAGGGCTTGCAAACATAAAAAAGGCAAACTCTCTCTCAATACCTTCATCCATTAATCTAAAGGGTACAGATGCTCGGGTAAGATCACCGCATGAAGTGCTGGCAACAATCAAAACCGTATCAATGGCAAGAGAAGCCATGAGAAGATCAGGAAGACCGGGTCTCCCAATTCTCAACTGTATTTCTACTGCAACAGGACCTATATCAATGTTCGCAGGCTCATATCCAAACTTCGGTTTACGACCATCTGATGGTTTTTTGGTTGACTCTCTTGCTGAACTCATTGTTGATTTTGAAGCACTGGATAAAGTTGCATTCTATACAAGTATTGGTGCAAATATCGGTTCAACGTCAACCCCTCTCTATGGCGGGTATAATGGTGGGGCTGAAGGGAATGTTATAGTTGCTGTCGTTTATAACCTTTTGGGTATCCTTGTTTTCAGGGGGACCTATCACTATAATGCGCCACTCCATGCAAAATTACGGGTATCCTCAACGAGACCTCTTCTATGGATAATTTCCTTGGCTAACCAGGCTCTCCACAGAAATGCTCCATACCCGACAGTGAATTTACCCTATCTTGGAGGTGGTGCAGGTACAGATTGTTACTACTATGAGATGGCTGCCTATCATAGCTGTGTGATAACATCAGGGGGGAATATGCTCTCGGGACATCCATCAATGGCTGTTGCTCCTGACAGTATCATACCTCTTGACCATGTACTGAACGTTGAAGTTGCCGAAGCTTCATCAAAATTAACAAGGAAGGAAGCAAATCCTATTGTATTGAAGTTACTTGAAAGGTATGAAGATCAATTAAAGAATCCTCCAAAAGGTTTGACCTATCAGGATTGCTATGATGTTATAACAGGAAAACTTAAAAACGTTGAATACATTAAAAATGTTGATAGGATAAGGAAAGAACTACAGGATATAGGTTTACCAGTAGCTAAAAGCACATGATGGCTTCATTAAAAAATAAAGTTGATTTTAGAACGACCTCTATACTCGAATCTTTTTCTGCATCGGATCAATTACTAAAAATGGTTGAGGATTTTGTGCATTGGACTGGTTTTGATTCTCTTGCTGTAGCCTATGGAAGAGATCATTCATAATTTTCTTGACGTAATTTTATTTATAAGTGTATAATCGATTAAAGGAAAGAGAATTGTAGATAAAAAATACTTCTTACACAAAATTATCTCTAATTGTGTACTTTCAGCAAGCTTAGTATATAATTTTCACTATCAATAATTTTTGTATATACCTGTCTATATCTTTTAAGCAAACTTAAACCTTTATTCACTATAGAGTCTTGTAGTTATCGAACATTTATTTAGCGGGTGATAATTATGAAACTTTTTTTTGCCAGTGATGTACATGGATCAGAAAAATGCTGGAAGAAGTTTATAAACGCAGCTGAGTTCTATGGAGCCGAAGTAATCATTTTAGGTGGAGATATGACTGGAAAGGCTATTGTCCCTATCATTGCTCATGGTAAAAATCAATATAAAGTGACCTTACTTGAACAGGAAACTATTCTCAATGGTGAGGATGAGGTTGCAGAGATGGTTAAAACCATTCAGGACCGCGGTTATTATCCTTATGTTACTGATCCAGATGAAATAGATGAGATATCGAATACTCCGGAAGGAACTGAAAAATTATTCCTTGATCAGATCATAAAGACTATCTCTAGATGGATGGAATATGCAGACGAAAAGTTAACAGGAACAGGCATTCGCTGTTATGTCTGTCCTGGCAATGATGACATGTTTGAGATAGATCCTGTTATTTTTGCATCGAAGAGTGTTGAATCGATTGAGGGAAAAATAATCGATCTTGATGAGCATCATTTAATGATCAGCACTGGATGGTCAACCCCCACTCCATGGAACACTCCTCGAGAAGAATCGGAAGAATCTCTTGGACAGCGCATAGAAGCTCTTATAAATCAAGTTGACGACATTCCAAATGCAGTGTTTAATTTGCATGCACCACCCTATGGTAGTGGGCTTGATGAAGCGCCAGAATTAACAAAGGACCTGCGGCCTACTCATGCCGGACGTGCCCTGGTTTCAGTTGGAAGTAAGGCTGTTCTTAAAATCATTGAAAAATACCAACCTCTTTTAGGCCTTTTTGGACATATCCACGAAGGCAAGGGCACACGCATACTCGGCAGGACACTATGTGTAAATCCTGGTAGTATGTATGAACAGGGCATATTAGCCGGTGCAGTGATCGAGCTAAAGCCAAAAAAGGTGGGCACTTATATTCTCACTACAGGATGAATACTGAGTGGCTATATTGGAAGGGAGGTGATAGTAAAAGCATACACTGGTAATAGCAAGGTATATCAGACAAGGAAGTTTTTTTACAGGAGGTTTTTGTGGCTAGAAGATGAGCTGAAATAGTTAAAAAATAATATGAAAAGGAGGAGCCTAATGAGCGATACAACATTATTTGTTCGCAAGGCGAGCGGCTTGGTTCGTGCTTGGTCGGTCTTTGATGCTTTCATCTATGCTACATTCTCCATTAACCTCATTACCCTTGGTTTGTATATCTTTTCTTACTGTTATTATTTTGAGGGAAACCTGGCCACTGCAGTAATTATTGGTGCGGTCCTTACGGTCTTTGAGGTAATCGTCTATGCGAGCCTGATCTCAACCATGCCGCGCGCAGGTGGTGATTATGTATGGCAGAGTAGAATTCTTGGCAGAGGTATGGGGTTTATACTGGCGGTGACCGGTTGGTGGTTCATTCTCTGGTTATGGGTTCCTTTATACGGTCAAATGCTCGTATATGAGTTCTTTACTCCGATCCTTGCCATACTGGGTGCCCAGAATGCAGCTCTATGGTTCACCGGCACGAGCAATGGCCTACTGGTCGGGATGTTAGCGGTCTGCGTTATAGTGTTCATCTACATAGCGGTTGGTATGAAATGGTATGCGAAAGTACAGAAATTCTGCTTTTTTGGCGGTATGATAGGCCTTATCATGGTATTTGTCTTGCTGCTTTCAGGCAACAACCAGACATTTGTCAGCAACCTTAACAGTATTGTCCCCAAGATGTTCGGTGCAAAGGCCATGGACCTTTATCAGGAGACCTTGAAAGCAGGTGAGGCTGCAGGGACAGTAGCAGCTCCCCTAAGCGAGCTGCAGCTTGGAGCAAGTATAGCATTGATCCCGATGATCGTGTTCTTTAATCTGTGGCCAAACTGGGGTGCTACTCTTTATGGTGAGGTACGTGGTGCAAGTGATTTTAAACGCAACCTATTGGGTATGGTTATGGCAATTATTGTGACAACTGTACTTGCATTGATCTTTTTTGGTTTGATTGCCAAAACCCTGGGATGGGACTTTTACAATAAAGCCAACGGGGCATTTTGGAACTATACCTGGGGTTACACCACAGAACAACCTCCACTGCCATTCTGGCCGTACCCAGCCTTCTTTGCAGCCTTTATGACAAAGATTCCATTTTTACAGCTAATAGTCATTCTGCTCATGAGCATGTGGTGGTTTGGCTGGTCAGGCACAGTTTTTTTGAGTTCGACACGGGTAATTTTTGCAGCCTCCTTCGACCGAATGCTGCCTGAATGGGTGAGCAAGGTAGAACCTCGAACACGAACACCGATCAATGCACTGTTGTTGATGGTTATCCCTTCGGTGATCGTTTCAGCTCTCTATGCGTACAACATCTTCAGTTTTCAAAGTATCGTGCTCGATGCCACTCTGGTCATCGCGGTGACCTTTCTAGGTTCCACTGTAGCTGGAGTCATCATGCCCTGGCGCCAGAAGGAGCTTTATCAGGGGTCACCTATTGCCAAGTATAGGGTGCCACTCTGGTTGGGCTGGATCGTGGCCGTTGTATATGCAGTATCTGCCATATACCTGATCATCACATCTGTTGGTTATGGTGTAGATGTAGTTCGTGGCCTTCCGGGAGTTGGTGTTGGAGCCCTCACCTGGATCATGGTGGTTCTAGTTTGGGCATTTACAGTTGCTAATGCCGCAGTTTTGCTTTTCGTTCTTTACTATGCGGGAAGAAGAGTCGTGACTGGAGTGAAAATGCCTTTAATATCCTTTGCTGGTCTGATTTTCACGGTCTTCCTCGACTGGCTGCTCATTGAATGGATATGGGATCCTCATGTTTCGCCCTTTGATTTTGCATACTATGGCATTGGGTGGGCAAACGTAAGCTCAATGATATTTATGCTGGTTATGTACGTTCTGGCGGCTGTAATATTCTATAGCTTCAATGCTTACCGGCGCAAACAGGGTATTGACATTGAGAAGGTATACAAGGAGATTCCGGTCGAGTAATCCGGCAGAAGGAAACAGCACACAAAAGAGTGTCTTTGAAAAATATTCAATTTACTCTTCTTATGCTGGATCCAGGTTTAAAAGGAGAAGAAGGTCATCTGGTTTTCTCAGGTGGCCTTCATCTTTTATTAAACCCCGATCTTTGTGCGCCACAATATTTTGAATCCTCTGTATCGTTTTCTTCTAACAGACAACAATTTTTACAACTTCATCATCTTTTTCTCTACTCGGTGAATGTATCTGTATTGATCACTGTAGGTTTTAAAGTTTTAAGGCATAAAGTACTACCTCGACTTTTCTTTTTTATCGGTTTTTTATACTTTATTTTTTATCTATTATCTTATTAGATTAAAAGGTTAACAATGTATTTAGCTATTGATTAAAAGAGTAATTTTTAATACGATTGAGGTAGAACTCTTTGGAGACCAAACATGGAGAATTATGGGAAGCCCAAAAAGGATTTTAATGAAGAAAAAGAGAGATTACTCTTATTATTGGCACGGGATGAGAATAAAGACATCATAATGAGGTTGATAGGTGCGCTCGCTTTTTATACCAAATGTAATAAATTCAACTACCTTCAGGCGAGCCTGGGAAGAGAATTTACGGATATTGATTTCGCTTCCTACCGTATATTTTCAAAAAGAGTTATAGATTTTTTAAAATCCTGTGGATATGAGAAGGATCTGCAGGTATCTCAGCTTTTTGGAGAATCAAGACTGTTATTTCACGATTTTGATAATAAAAGGCATATAGATATATTCTTTGATGAGCTTCGCTTTTCTCATACAATCAATTTGAAAGGGAGGCTGGAAAAGGATAATCTAACCGTCCCACTCGCAGAGTTGTTTTTAGAGAAAATGCAGATTGCAAAGATTAATGAAAAAGATCTGATCGATACTATCATGCTGCTGAGAGAGTATGACTTTGCTGATAAAGATGAGAATTATATAAATATGAATATAATCCTGGATATCCTTTCCACGGATTGGGGTTTCTGGAAAACAGTTACTGATAATTTAATGACATTGACGAGCTATATTGATAGGTATCACCAGCTCAAATCGGAAGATAAGAAAATTGTGAGGGAAAGAATCGATAAAATAATGAAGGCAATTGAAAAGGCACCAAAATCCTTAAAGTGGAAGCTTAGAAGCAAGATAGGTACAAAGGTCAAATGGTATCAGGAAGTGGATGAATTGACAATAGATTAGCTAAAAGGCATATTTTTCTGTGGAATTTGTTTACTAATTTCATTAGCCTTCAGTGTCGTTTTAATGCAGAAATTGCGAGTTTTTTAATTTACACTATTTCTTATTGAGGCCGTAGGCCTCAATTTGAGCGAAAGCGACGTGAGGCCGTAGGCCTCAATTTGAGCGAAAGCGACGTGAGGCCATAGGCCTCAATTTGAGCGAGAGCGATGTGAGGCCGTAGGCCTAACTTGAGCGAAAGCGACGTGAGGCCGTAGGCCTAACTTGAGCGAAAGCGAATAATCGAGAATGTGGCTTAGCCATATTAGAGGTAATTATGTTGAAATCCATGGATTTAAGTGAGCTCAGAATACTTGTAGAAAACCTAGTATCGAGTGCCCAGATTCTTCAGGAGGCAATCGATAGACAATATGTAACTGAACATTTAAGAAAAATTATGGCATCACATTACGATATCGGTGGGCTGAGTGATATTAAAAAGCTTGATAGAGGATATATAAATGTAAGCTATGAAATTGAGACGATAAAGGATGATAAGAGACAGAAATACTTTCTCAGAAGGTATAAGAGGGGAATAAGAGAAGAGGAGGTAAGATTTGAACATTCTATTGTGAAGCATCTCATGAAAAAGCAGTTCTTTCTCTCAGCAGGACTTATATTTAAAAAAGATGGAACTACCTACGTAAAGGAGATAGAGGAGAGGGGAGATCAAAAAAGTGAAGTTTACTACGCCATATTTAAGTTCCTAAAAGGCGAAGATAAGTATACATGGGATGATCCTGGATGCACCGACAAAGAGCTTGAGAATGCAGCGCAGGTTCTTTCACAGTATCACAGTGCAGTTTACGATTTACAGCATGAGGGGAAGAGATATGAAGCAAAAATTATTGATCTTTTGCCTACAATAGCAGGTAATCTTATGAAGTATGCAAAACGTACTGGTACTACGAAGTTCGATAATTATTTTTTGAAAAACCTTGACCATATTCTTAATGTGATCGATAGTATGGTTCGTAATATCAAGAGGAACGATTATAACAGAATGCCACAGCTTGCAATTCATGCAGATTTCCATCCCGGAAATCTGAAATTCAGAAGAGGTTGTATAGTCGGTCTTTTTGATTTTGACTGGTCCAAAATTGACATACGCTGTTTTGACGTGGCACTAGCCATTATCTACGCTTGTACTACTTGGGAGGGTAAAGAAGATGGTGATCTACTCCTGGATCGCATGGCGCTCTTCCTTAAAGCTTATCAGGAGGAAGCAGAAAAGCTCGAGGGATTAGGTCCTCTGAACAGACTGGAAGTTCAATATCTTCCCCTGATGGTAAAGGCAAGCAACATCTATGTATTGAACTGGGATGTAGACGACTACTATATAAAGAAACTGAATCCTTATGAGTATCTTATCTATCTCCAGCATAATGTGAGAACAATGCGCTGGATTGAAAATAATTGGAAGAATTTGGTTAACACTATTAGTAGAGTGTTTTAACCACAATCAGCTCCCTAGAAAATCTCTTCACCGATATTGTGGTTTATATTTTGTTCCTAAAGCCAGCATTACCAGCTGACAGATCTTTAAAACGTAAACGAATCTTCTCATCAACCTCTTTTGAAAATACTGCAGGATTCTCCCTTCTGAGAATTTTCCTCGCCTCTTTCATTGCAACGGTTCCTGCATCGGCTCTTTCCCATGTTTCCCGTGTTTCACGAGTTGCAACAGTAGGCAGAAGGGCTACTTCACGCATATGCTCGATGGTATGCATGCTGTCCATATAATTGCCACCTGGTCCGATTTCCGCAATAAGGTCTAGGGCAAGATTTTTTTCGCTAAACTCAACGCCTCTTATAATCCGTTTGAGCATCAGGGCAATTTCATTATCAATGATTGTCTTTGCATAATCAAAGGTCATCAGGCCTCCCAGTAGTCCTCCCATATTGAACATATCCGATCCTGATAGCAATGCGGCTGTTGTATTCATACCAGTCTCGTAACCTGATTGTGCATCGTTGCTATGAGCATTTGTCAAACCGATGTATCCACCTGATGGAACATTATAAAAATGTGCCATCTGGCTGTGCGCCATTTGCAGAATTCCGGTCTCGATTGCGCCCGGGGCATAACTCCCGGTTCGTATGTCAGTGACTGTAGACAGTACTGAATAAATGATAGGTGTTTCGGGTTCTATCATTTGCTGCAGCACGCTCAATGCGAGGAATTCAGCATTGCCGAGTGCAAGAGTACCTGTTAACGTCATAGGTGCTGAAACTCCTGCAGTTGGTACGATGGTACCGTATACTGGTAGTTTTTTCTGAGTAAGATAAATCACCGCTTCGGTGGATTCCACATCCATAGTAAGGGGAGAGATGACTGGGCAGTAGTGATGATTAATGAGAGGACGCTCTTTGTATGCTTCTTCACCGCCTGCAATAATGCTTCCGAGTTCCAACACATGTATGAGATCATCCATGTTCGGTGTGTTGCTCCGCACAGGCTTCAAGCAATTTTTTAGGGCAGGGTAGAACCTGTAGATGCTGAACTGACCTTGAGGGGCATCATCGGCAAGGGTTGAAATTGAAAAGACATCAAAGCCCGGCAATTCATTGATAAGAAAGGCAATGTTAGCGATGTCGGAAGAGGTCGCCCTTCTATCCCTTCCAGTTTCAGGATCGATTATATTGGGTGCTGAGCTCCCTGTGATAATTACTGGCCGATCATTGGGTAGAGTACGATCAAAATCTGGATCACGACCTCTAAATGTGAAGGTGGGCACGAAAAACTTGCGCTGTTCTTCGATTACGCTTTTGGGAAATTTTGTGACTATGGTTTCTGAATCGACATTGCAGCCATTTTTTGCGTAAATTTCCCGTGCTTTTTCATTCCGAACAAGAATGCCAACGCTTTCCAGTATCTCAAGGGAGGCTTCATGAATCCTTTCAACTTCTCGCGATGTTAGTAATTCTGCATTCTGCATGGTACTCACCCCCTTTTAATATTCAGTTGTTTAGCAGGAGATATTATAACACATTAATAAGCTAATCTCCAAGATTGAAAAGTAATTGAATGAAGTAGTTAAAATGATTAAATTATAAAAAATGCAATAATAAAACTGTAACTTATGGAGGAAGTTATGGATGCATCTATTCGGATACTGAACCGGATAGAGCCGAAAGATCCAATTCTCGTAGCTGCATGGCCTGGAATGGGTAATGTTGCGTATGGGGCAGCTGTATTCCTGAGAGAAAGTTTAAAGGCAGATAAGTTTGCTGAAATTCAGCCTGAGGATATATTCTACAAAACTGGTGTTCAGATAAAGGATGGAATTGCCGATATTCCCGAACTACCACAGAGTGATTTTTATTACTATAAGAATTCCAATGGAGAGAATGATTTACTGATATTCATTGGTGAATCACAACCTGTAATGGAGAATGAATATGAACTAGCAATGAAGATTGTGGAGGTTGCCCTTATATATAGAGTTACCGAGATTATTACCTTTGCTGCAACTCCTGTAAATATTACGCATCGTGCTTCGCCAGAAGTTTGGGCTGTGGCTACTGATAGGGATGTACTACAGAAACTTCCGAACTTTGGAGTGAAGATAATGAATTCAGGGCATATAGGGGGATTAAATGGTTTGCTCTTAGGAGTAGGTAAAGATTCAGGTATAAAAGGTGTATGTTTTTTAGGAGAAATACCATTTTACACAGCAAAGATAGAAAATCCTAAGTCATCTCTAGCAGTACTGAAAGTCTTTGTAAAGTATACAGGTGTTGAAATTGATCTAAACGGGCTTAATCAGATGGCAAAATATGTGGAGGAGGAGATTGATAGGGTGAGCAAGACGACAAAGCAAACACTTTTTGGGGAGGAGGTTTCCAAAGAAGCGGCTGCAGAAAGTGAGATAAATGATGAAAGTGTAGAGGGAGATTACAAAACCATACCTCATGGTATAAGGGATAAGATTGAATATATGTTTGAGCTCGCATCTAAAGATATATCAAAGGCAGGAGAGCTCAAGAGGGAGCTGGATAAGTGGGGATTATTTCAGGAATATGAGGACAGATTTCTGGATCTTTTTGGTAAGAAAAACCTTTAATCATAGGAGTAGTCAGGATTTTCACAGATGGGGATATTCGGGAAGGATAAAAAACAGGATTCACAAAACCTCCCTTCAACCATATTTCAAAACCCTGGATTACGTGTTTTAGAAGGATTTAAGGCTGATAGTGAAAGAACTGAAGCCATTGTGAGATTGACAAAATACTTAAGAGAGATATTCAGTTTAAAAAAGGGAGATTATGTAATCCTGAAGAAGGATAATAAACTCGTGAAGGCAAGGGTCGAAGTATCATCGGCTTTGGATGGTGAAGAAAGGATAGCCAGGCTGAACAGAATGTCGAGAGAATTACTGAATGCAGGTATAGGTGATGAAATAGAAATAATACCACCTGAATCCTGTGTTCTTCTCATTGATACATCCGGTAGTATGGCAGATTATATATCAGGTATCATGAAGATGGATGCAACAAAGAATGCAGTAAGGGAGTTTATTAGAAGCAAGTTTCTCATGGGGGAGGGGGACAGGATTGGGATTATAAGCTTTGGTGAGTTTGCTTCAGTTGTTGAAAGGCTAAATCGTAATTATGAATTTCTGGAAAACAGAGCACAAACCCTAACCGCTAATGGGGCAACTGCTATGTATGAAGGGATCAGTCTTGCTATGGATATTCTGCCAAAGGCCGGAGGTGTTAAGAGAATTGTACTACTAACTGATGGAGTTCCAACTACTACAGGAAGGTTTTCTATTATCTCAGTTGCCAAACGGGCAGCCTCAAAGCATATAGTTATAGACACGATTGGTGTTGGTTCCCCCTTTGACTTTATGGGTTACGATGAATTGCTTTTAAAGAGGATTGCAGCAATTACAGGTGGGACATTTAGAAGAGTACTTGATATTCAGGAACTTACAGGACAGTTTAGAGAACTTGCAGAAGAAAAAAACTATACTTATCTCCTTCCTGAAAAATAGAGAGCTTTTCATTTATCTTTCCTGATTGTGAATTTTAATATTATTTACTCTTTCGTCATCTATGTTAACCTTTTTGTCATTCCAGTTACCTTTTTTGTTATTCCTTCGGAAGCAGGAATCCAAGATAAAAATAATATATGGGATTTTTCTTATCAGCTAGTTTCAAGGAGGCATGAATTAAATATTGTAATATTAATAGAAGTAAAATATTATAGTAGGCCTAACAATAATATAAAACATGTTTATCGGGTAGATATTTTATGGACATAGAGAAGAGAAAGTTTATACGACATCCATTCAATTATCCTGTAGAAACCAGGGTTCTTCATCCGGAAAAGAAGGAAAATTTGGTCCACAGTAAATCGGAAAATATTGGCGCCGGGGGGCTTCTCTTCAGGAGTAATCTGGAAATCTTAAAAAACACTGAAGTTGAAATAAACTTAAAGGTACAGGGGAGAAAATTTTTGTTAGATGGCACTGTTGTCAGATGTGAAAGAATAAATGAGGGGCAGTTCAGCATCGCTATCTCTTTTAATAACCCGGATGAGGTACTAAAGGCAAGAATGATGGAACAGGTTGTAAGAATTGAACTTTTTAAAGAAAGGATAGAAAGAAGGTATAATGTGAAGCTCGATTTTACCTATGTAGCAAGTGAATGGATTAAACGATACTCTGCGGTTTTTGCCAAACACTATGATAGTTAGGTTAGGCTTTATATATAAGTTGAAGAGGTTTTTTATAAAGGTATATAGATATGGGAAGGGATGTGAAAGGATGCATTTTGGGAGTAGACTTTGGCACCTCAAAAATTGCTTTAGTGTCAATTGACCCGGAAACTAAAGAAATTCTTGATTCTCTTTCCCAGGAAACGAATGCATATATACATCTTAACGATCCATATAAAAGAGAACAGGATATAGAAAAGATTCACGATGCCTTCTTTAAAAGTTTTGCTAAAATTGTAGAGAATGTTGAACAAGATATTTTATCCATTGGCTTAACTGGACAGATGCATGGTATAGTGGGATTGGACGCAGAAGGAAATCCTGTAACCAATTTTGTTACATGGCAGGATGAAAGGGGTAATCTATATGGCCCATCCGGTAAAACCCTTCTAGAAGAGATGGAAGAGAAGGGTGGGAAAAATCCGATAGCTTCTGGTTACGGTATTATCACCTTATACGACTGGATAAAAAAGTGCCAGCTTCAGACAATAGAAAAGATATGCACACTTCCAGATTATTTTGGAATGTGTCTTACAGGAAAAAAATATCCAGTAATCGATTATACAATGGCAGACAGTATTGGAGTGTTCGATACAGAATCCCTGTATCCGTTTCTATTGGAGATAATCAGGCAAGTTTTATTGGGAGTGTAAAAGAATATCTGAATACAATTCTGATAAATATAGGCACTGCTTCGCAAATATCTTTTGGGATAAAAAATCCTAGTGAGATAAAGAATACCTGCAATATTGACGGCTATGATGTTGTTATGAGGCCATTTGTAGAAAACACCTTTTTAATTGCTGGAAATGCACTCTCTGGAGGATGCTCATATAAAACTCTTAGAGATTTTTTTATAGAAGTGGGTAAGGAGCTGTTTGGAATAACAAATTTCAAAAACATATGGAATCAGATGGATAAATTGGCATCCAGTGAAGAAAGCGCTGGTGGTTTAACAGTATATCCACTTTTTAATGGAAAGAGAAGTGACCCTAAAGCAAGGGGTAAGATAGAAGGATTGAGTGATACTAACTTTTCCCCTTCAAAAATGATCTATGGAACATTAGAAGGAATAGTAGAGATATTGAAGGATATGGTTAGTGATACAATTATTAAAGAGAAGAGTTATCTGGTTGGCAGTGGAAATGGATTGAGAAAAAATGCAGTCCTGAGAAAGGCTGTATCGAAGATTTTTCAAAAAGAGCTAATAATCCCTCTTTTTGAGGAAGAGGCTGCGATAGGAGCTGCACTTAATGGAGCTGTTGCCTGTGGGATGATTAAGAGTTTTTCTGAAGCGAGTAATATAATAAAATATATAATGTAGTATTGATAAAAACTCTTGTATATTTATTACCTCTTAATTTTACGATCTGCCTTTTCATCCTTCATTAGTTTATATGAGATTGAATCTACCAGGGCAATCCAGCTTGCCTCTATGAGGTTTTGTGAAACCCCTACAGTCCCCCATATATCTGCTCCATCTGTGCTCTGTATAAGAACCCTCACACTTGCCTCTGTTGCTTGATTTGTTTCAAACACACGTACCTTGTAGTCAACAAGCCTCATCTCCTTGAGTGTGGGATAGAATATAGTGAGAGCCTTTCTTAAGGCTCTATCAAGTGCATTGACGGGTCCTACACCCTCACTGGCTGTAAGCTCTTTTTCACCATCAACGGTGACCTTTATTGTTGCTTCCGATAAAACATTATGTTTCGGGCCTCTCTTTTCAGTGATTACCCTGAATCCTTCAAGAGAAAAATAGTCGTTAAATTTGTTGATTAACTTCTTTAAAAGAATTTCAAATGAGCCTTCTGCACCTTCAAACTGATATCCTGAATCCTCCAATTCCTTTAGTTTTTTTAATATTTCTCTGGTTTTCTTTGAATGATCTTCAAGGCTTGAGAGATCGATGCCAAACTGTGAAGCCTTATAGTAGATGTTTCCGCTTCCTGAAAGATCGGAGACTAAAACTCTCCTTATATTGCCCACAGTTTCAGGATCAATATGTTCGTAGGTTTTCGGATTTTTCATAACAGCACTTACATGAATACCACCCTTATGAGCAAATGCACTTTCACCTACAAAGGGCATCTTCATTACATGAGTCATATTGGCAAGCTCACATACATACCTTGAAAGTTCGGAGAGCTTTTTTAAATTCTCATCCCTGATGCAGTCAATTCCCATCTTGATTTTCATAATGGGAATGATTGAACATAGGTTTGCATTACCACATCTTTCTCCATATCCATTAATTGTACCATGAACCTGTACTGCTCCGCACTTTACAGCTTCTATTGAAACTGCAACGGCAAGATCTGAGTCATTGTGAGCATGAATACCAAGGGGTATTGTTATTCTTTTCTGTACTTTTTTAAATATTGAACTTATTTCATGTGGCAAAGTCCCGCCATTTGTATCTGCTAAAACAATAATATCTGCCCCGCCTCTCTGCGCTGCTTCAAGAGTTTCAATAGCATATGATGGATTTGTCTTGAAACCATCAAAGAAGTGCTCGGCATCATAAATAACCTCTTTTCCTTTTGATTTTAGAAATGCACAGGAATCCTCAATTATTTCAAGATTCTGGTTAAGTGAAATTCTCAGTGCCTCTTTTACATGAAGCTCCCAGGACTTCCCAAAGATAGTTGAGACTGGGGCACTGGTTTCAATAATTGCAAGGAGATTCTTGTCTTCATCTGGTTTATTGTTTACTCTTCTTGTGCTCCCAAAAGCAGCTATTTTTGCATTCCTGATATCGATGGTTTTAATCTTTTCAAAAAAGGCCATGTCTTTTGGATTTGAACCCGGCCAACCACCCTCTATATAATGAATACCAAAGGCATCCAAAGCTTTTGCTACTTTTATCTTATCCTCACTTGAGAAAGTAACACCTTCTGCCTGACTGCCATCCCTTAGGGTAGTATCGAGAATTTTAACCATAGAAATATTCTCCTTAGTAACAAGGAACTTGTTCTTGTCGTTATCTCATACTGTTATGTAGTATTCTGTTTATTGCATTTAGCAGAGCATTAACACTTGCTTCGATAACATCTGTAGCTACTCCATATCCTCTGTATATCTCATTGTTTCTTTCAACAGTAATTGTTACACTTCCCATGGCATCTTTACCGTGAGTCACAGCATTTATTGAATAACTTATGAGCTTAATAGGTGTATCAGTAATCTTTTCAATGGCTCTGTACACAGCATCAACAGGTCCATCTCCTGTCGCTGCTTCCTGAATTACTGATTTGTTTTTTCTTAATTTTACAGTAGCAGTTGGTATTACATTATTTCCAGTAATAACACTGAAATAGACGAGTGAGAATATCTCAGGCAGGATATTCAGCTCTCCCTCTATTAGTGCTATTAGATCTTCATTAAATACCTCTTTCTTCTTATCGGCTATCTCAAGGAACTTTGTATGGATCTTCTCAAACTCATAGTCCTGAAGATTATACCCGAGTTCTTTTAACCGTACTCTTAATCCGTGCTGTCCTGAATGCCTTCCGAGAACAAGAGTTGATTTTTGTCTTCCGATCGATTCTGGGGTCATTATCTCATAGGTCATCTTATGCTTGATCATCCCATCCTGATGTATTCCAGCTTCATGGGCAAAGGCATTTTCGCCAACTATAGCTTTATTTGGTTGTACAGGTATTCCAGTAAAGCTTACAATTATCTTGCTCAGATGGTATATATGTTCGGTATTTATATCTGATATCAGCCCAAAAGAATCTTCTCTGGTTTTTAGGGCCATTACAACCTCTTCAAAAGAAGCATTACCTGCTCTTTCGCCAATTCCATTTACAGATACCTCTGCTTGCCTTGCGCCTGCCTTTAATGCTTCAAGAGTGTTTGCTGTTGCCAGTCCAAGGTCATTATGGCAGTGTACGCTGATTGTAACATCTTCAATATTTGGTACATTCTCCCGAAGGAATTGAATCAACCGAGAATATTCCACAGGAACTATATAACCAACTGTATCTGGAACATTAATTATGGTTGCACCTGCTTCAATTACAGCCGAGTAAATATCTCTTAAGAACCCCCATTCGCTCCGCGTAGCATCTTCTGCGGAAAATTCGACCTCATCAACCATAGATTTTGCAAGACGAACTGCATCACAGGCGAGCTTCAAAACTTCATCCTTTGATTTTTTAAGCTTGTGGGTCATATGTATATCTGAAGTTGCAATAAAGGTATGTATTCTTCTCTTTTTAGCAGGCTTCAGAGCCTCATAGCAGGATGTTATATCCTTTTCAAGAGTTCTTGCAAGTCCTGCAATTGTTGAACCCTCAACAGATTCTGCAATTCGCTTTACCGCATCAAACTGTTTTGGCGATGATATTGGAAAACCTGCTTCTATTATATCAACACCTATTTTAGCAAGAAGTCTTGCAACCTCTAATTTCTGTTCAACAGTCATACTTGCCCCCGGTGACTGTTCTCCATCTCTCAAGGTTGTGTCAAAGATGTAGACCTTATCCATTACTAGCGCCTCCCTTCTTTGGGAATTCCTCTGCTTATAGATACTCTCCCTGTGCGTGCAATCTCAAGGATTCCATAGGGTCTTAAGATTGCAATGAGCGCTTCAATCTTTTCCGTTATACCTGTTACCTCAAGAGTGATAGTATCATGGCTGATGTCAACGACCTTGCTCTTGAATACTTCTGCTATTTGAAAGATATCCTGCCTTCTATTTGGTGGTGATTTAATTTTAATAAGGATGATTTCTCTATGAACCGCTGGTACAGTGGAAAGATCGATAATCTTTATCACATCGATAAACTTGTTAAGCTGTTTTTTTATCTGTTCGACAATCTGGTCATCACCCTTTACAACTATAGTGATTCTTGAATATTCCGGGTTTTCTGTTTCTCCAACAGATAGTCCAGATATATTAAACCCTCTTCCACTGAATAGCCCTGCTATATGAGCAAGTACTCCACTCTTGTTTTCGACCAATACTGCAAGTGTATACTCTTTTTCCATACAGACCCCCGATAATACAGTTATTTTAATTAGTCGCTGGTGAATAATGCAATATTTAGCGATGAATCAATAACCACCAGCTCACGAATTGGTTCTTGATAATAATTAGATTTTATATTTACAGTAGCTTTTTTTAAGAATTATTAATTTACAAATAATAAATAGAAGAACCAATTCTGTAGTTGGTGCTTCTGTCACCAACTACTAATTAGTTTTTAATCAATTATTTAAAAAATAAACACTTCCTTTTCTCAATACATTTTTAAGCAGTTTAGCTATTTATTCACCAGAAACTAATTATATCAAGCAAGCAAAAATGCGTCAGCATCTTCCTTGCTACTTATCATTTTATTAATCGGTGCACCAGCTGGAACCATGGGAGTTACATTTTCCTCTGGATTAACGATAAAATCCATCAATACAGGTTTATCGACTTTAATAGCCTCAATCAGTGCACCCTCAACATCACTCTTTTTTTGTATACGCATTCCCACAGCAGAGTATGCTTCAGCAAGTTTTACAAAGTCTGGAACATATTGAGGACACTCAGGGCTCGGACCTGAGCATATATCGGGGCAGCTACTATTACGTCTGATACATGATGCTGAATAACGTTTATTAAAGAAGAACTCCTGCCACTGTCTGACCATCCCCAGGTATCCATTATTGAGAATTGCAATTTTTACCGGAAGCATACATTGAGATACTGTTGCCATCTCCTGAATATTCATTTGGATACTGCCATCGCCTGCAATATCAATGACAGTTGCTTCTGGATTCGCAAACTGTGCACCGATCGCTGCGGGAAGACCATACCCCATGGTGCCCAGGCCACCTGATGAGATCAATCTTCGTGGTTTGTCGAACTTGTAAAACTGGGCTGTCCACATCTGGTTCTGCCCCACTTCAGTTGTAATAATTGCATCACCATGGGTTATCCTGTATATCTGTTCAATAATAAACTGGGGTCTTAAAATATCATCATCATTCTTATATGTTAAAGGATGATTCTTTTTCCACTGTTTGATTTCACTGAGCCATTTATTTATATTCAGTTTTTTTGCATATTTATTCATTTCTCGTAAGATGTGTCTTGCATCCCCAACAATTGGGATATCGATGACAACGTTTTTTCCAATTGATGCTGGGTCAATATCTATATGGATGAACTGGGCATTGGGAGCAAACATCGATAGTTTCCCGGTAACCCTATCGTCGAATCGAGCACCAATCGCAATGATAAGATCACTTCTGTCAACTGCATAATTTGCTGTTTTTGTTCCGTGCATTCCAAGCATCCCAAGAAACTCAGCTGCTGTTCCTGGAAATGCTCCCAATCCCATGAGTGTGAGTGTGACTGGTAGGCCGGTAGTTTTTACGAATTTTTTAAGCTCCTCGGAAGCTCCAGAAGAAATTATGCCCCCGCCAGCATAGATCAAGGGTCTTTTTGCTCCTTCTATAGCCTCCATTACCCTTTTAATCTGCCTTGTATGACCATGTATAGTAACATTGTAGCCAGGAATATTCACCTTCTCAGGATATTCAAAATCAATCTTTGCAGTGGTAATATCCTTGGGTATATCTATAACCACGGGTCCTGGTCTTCCTGTGTTTGCGATGTAGAATGCCTTTTTCATAACAATGGGAAGTTCTGAGGGTTTTTTCACAATAAAGTTGTGCTTGGTAATCGGCCTTGTAATACCTGTGGTGTCAGCTTCCTGAAAGGCATCGTTGCCGATACTCGCTGTAGGGACCTGGCCTGTAATGGCTACAATAGGTATTGAATCCATGTATGCTGTTGCAAGCCCAGTAACTATATTTGTTGCTCCTGGTCCGCTTGTTACAATACAGACTCCGATTTTCCCTGAAGATCTCGCATATCCATCTGCTGCATGAATTGCTCCCTGTTCATGTTTGGTAACGACGAAGTTGATCTCTTTATCTCCATAGATTGCATCAAAGAGAGGGATTACCACTCCTCCTGGAATTCCGAATATTGTAGTAACCTTTTCTCTATGGAGAACTTCTACAATTGCCTGCGCTCCTGTCATTTTCATAGGTTACTCCTGCCTTTGAAAAAAATTTTATTTTTTCAGGTATAAAAGATTTCTAATAACCCATACATATAGGCTATTTCGAAACAAAAAATTTAAAATATCTGATGAATAAAACAATAAGTACCTTAGAGCCCTCTCTTTTTACCCCAAACCTGATCTATTTTTCTGATGATCCTTGCTTTTAATGTCAAAACAGTAAGAAGTTTACATTATCAAAATATATTTTCCAGTCGAATCCTTGAGCTCATTGCTAAACGTACAGTTTCCCCTGTTACAGTGGAAAAACAGCACCTCTTGCCGCAGATGATACAATCTTTGAGTATCTGTACATATATCCTTGATCGATATTGGGTCTTTTTTCACCTTTTGATCTGATTTCATTAAGCCTTTTTTCAAGTTCATCTTTGTTTATCTTTAAAGATATCTTTTTTTCTGGAATATTTATTTCTATCCTCTCCCCCTCTTTAACTGCGGCAATCGGGCCAAACGCTGCGGCTTCCGGAGAGATGTGCCCCACTGATGAACCCCTTGTGGCACCAGAAAACCTGCCATCTGTTATGAGTGCGACTGAACTGTCAAGGCCAATACCGGCAATGGCAGAAGTAGGAGTTAACATCTCCCTCATTCCAGGACCTCCCTTGGGACCTTCATATCGTATAACAATTACATCCCCTTTGTTAATCTTATTATTCATTATTGCAGAGATAGCATCCTCTTCTGATTCAAATACCCTTGCAGGCCCCTCATGAACCATCATTTCGGTAATTACGGCGGCACTCTTCACTATAGAGCCCTCTGGCGCAAGGTTGCCTTTAAGAACAGTAAGTCCTCCAGTTTTATGACGCGGCTTATCGATTGGAGCAATAACAGAGTAATCTTTAACCTCTGTGTCTTTTATCAGCTCTCCTATAGTTTTTCCAGAAACTGTGATGGGATCTGTATTGATCAGGTTCTTTTTCGATAGTTCATTCATCAAAGCAGAGATCCCTCCGGCCCTGTTTAAATCCTCCATATGATCAGGTCCTGAGGGAGCCAGATTGCAGAGATGGGGGACATTCTCGCTTATCCGATCAAAATCATCAAGATCCAATCCTACCTCACCATAGTGTGCTATTGCAGGGAGGTGTAAGGCTGTATTTGTTGATCCACCCACTGCCATATCTACAGCAACTGCATTAAAGAATGCTTCTTTTTTCATAATATACCTTGGACAGAGGTTGTCCCTAACCCTTTCCATTACAGCTTGTCCTGCTTTTTTAGCAAGCCTGATCCGATCTGCATATACTGCAGGTATGGTGCCATTTCCAGGAAGCCCCATACCAAGAGCCTCTGTTAGACAGTTCATTGTGTTTGCAGTATATAAACCTGAACAGCTCCCTACACCAGGGCATGCGCAGAGCTCAATAAGATGAAGCTCCTCTTCTGATATTTTTCCGGATTGAAAACTTCCAACTGCTTCGAAACATTTGTCCACACCAATCTTGGCTCCTCTATAATCACCTGCCAGCATTGGTCCTCCGGATATTATCACTGATGGAATGTTCAGTCTGATTGCGGCAATAAGCATGCCTGGAACAATCTTGTCACAGTTTGGGATCATGACAAGACCATCAAAAGGCATCGCCATAGCCACTGTTTCTATTGAATCAGCAATCAACTCTCTGCTCCCCAAGGAATATTTCATTCCAATATGGTTCATTGCGATACCATCGCAGACGCCTATCGTGCCAAACTCTAGAGGTGTACCACCTTCACTTCTGATTCCTGCTTTCACAGCTTCTGCTATCTGTTTAAGGTGGAGATGACCAGGTATTATCTCATTCGCAGAGTTGACAACCCCTATAATTGGTCTTTCTATCTCATCTTCTGTTAATCCGAGTGCAAAAAGAAGTGAACGATGGGGTGACCTGGCAATGCCTTTTTTCATTGCATCACTTCGCATATATCCTCCAATATATATTATGAAAAAAACCCGCTGCAAGGCAGCGGGCCTTACATATATAAATATTCTCCGCCGCCTTATAGTATAGATAATATATTAATATATAACGAAAAAAACCCGCTGCAGGCAGCGGGCT
>CAYRKG010000012.1:0-14988 GCA_964424795.1 uncultured Spirochaetota bacterium | reverse complement strand
AACCCGCTGCAGGCAGCGGGCTTTACATATATAAATATTCTCCGCCGCCTTATAGTATAGATAATATATTAATATATAATGAAAAAAACCCGCTGCAGGCAGCGGGCCTTACATATATAAATATTCTCCGCCGCCTTAAAGTATAGATAATATATTAATATATAACGAAAAAAACCCGCTGCAGGCAGCGGGCTTTACATATATAAATATTCTCCGCCGCCTTATAGCTTAAATAATAGTAATACAATAATGATAATGTCTCCTAAAATATTGTTCACTGAATTATGCATTTTATTTTTAACACTTCCTTTTTGTTTTATTATTCTAGAAAGAATACACTTTATAAGATTTTTGTCAAGAAAAAAACTGTTAATTTAACACCTTTCCTGATAAACACTTTGACACCAATCATCGTTCTTAGTGTTTATAGGAGTTACAAGTATTATCGAGTAAAAAATTAAATCCAAATTCGCATTATAGTTAAGTTTGTAACTCTGGCGAAACAGCTAGAGCGTCAAATACTGGTTTAGTCACGTTCAGGAGTTTTATGTATTCCTCTACTAGTGGTTGATAGAGAACATGATTTTCTTTGTTAGGTTCAACTCGATCGGTTTCTTCAATAAAACTCTTGGCAGTTTTAGCAAGATCATCAAATACACCCACAGCGTAGCCGGCCAGAATGGCAGAACCTAGTACACCGAACTCTTCGCGGTTGAGTATAACATACGGTACACTTAAAACATCTGCTTTAATCTGATTCCAGAGACGACTACGCGCCCCACCACCTATTACTCTTGTTTCGCGAACATCTAGGCTTGGGAGCAACCCGCGTACAATATTCAAATAGTAAGCATATTCATATGCCACTCCTTCCATTAATGCTCGATACATGTGACTCTTTTTGTGAGACCAGCTCAAGCCAAAAAATATGCCCCGTGTGTTAGGGTCATTCGGGCATACACGCCCACCCAGATGGGGTATAAAGAGCAGCTTATCGGATCCAGGTGGAACCTCAGCTGCCATTTGATCTAAGTTTTGGTAGATATTATCGCCATTTGCCTCTGCCTGTGCTTTTTCATAGCTAGCCAGCTCGTCACGGAACCAACGTAAGTTAAGGCCACCACCGTTTATGTAAGCGAGAAAGTAATATAGACCAGGAATAACAAGAGGGGCTGTAAAGAGAGTCTTGAACTGTGTGTCTGTTACAAAATGGTCGACACAAACAGCGCAGACTGAGGCTGTTCCTGCGACGTCAAAGACTAATCCAGGATTAACCATTGCAGCCCCCAGCATGTTAGCTGCCTGATCACCACACCCCGCAGCGATAGGTGTTCCGGATTTCAATCCTGTTTCAGAAGCCGCCTTTTCGGTCACATATCCAATCACTTCCCACGGAGCTACAATTCGGGGTAGCTTGTTCCTCGACAAGTTAAACAGTTCAATCAGATCATCCGACCATTCACCTGCTTCTGCATCACTAAAACAGGTAAAATGAAGATAGGTCCGATCAATGAAGGCTTTCTCCCCTCGGAGTCCTGCCATACGGCCAGCGACATAACCACCTGGCATTAGAAATTTGGTAATCTTCTTAAATACATCAGGATGTTCGTGCATCCACCAGAGGATTTTCGCACCATGGGTAAAGGTTGGAGATCCTCCGCTCAGGGTAATGATCTTATCTTCGTGTTCCTTAAGGCGGAGAATATAGGCGCTACAGCGTGTATCTAGCCAGGAATCGTAGGCTGTTGGTGTGCCCCAATCATCATCAACACTGCAGACCCCGGCCATTTGGCCATCGAATGCGATACTGGCTACTGCAGAGGGGTCAACACTGCTCTCTTCGATGCATTGTCTTATCGTGCGTATTGCAGAGCCATAAATCTCATCAGGATTCTGTTCAACCCAGCCTGGCTTGGGGCAATATAGCTTGGATTCCTCATAGGCTTTTGTAATCAGATTACCATTGCTATCAAAGATAGCTGTTTTTGTACCTGTCGTTCCAAGATCAACGCCAATAAGATATGTATTGGACATTTCTCGCAACCCTTATCCAATCTCTTAAAAATATACGCTATATTCATTTTTGGCAAGAAATATAAAAAAATCACTAATTCTATTAAAAATTAAGGATTTTTACGACAAATAGATAACTTTTAGAGATTGAATTAAGAAATCCTATTGAACCTCATTATTCTTTATATCAATCTAATAATAATTTCTTTTTGAAACTAATACAGTGTGATTTGATAAAAGGTTTAAAAATATCAGAATAAATATAACACATACATAAGGATGTATTATAAATCTTTCATCTACTGCAGCTCTGCAGGTCCCAGCAAGAGCATCTGTTTATGGTATTTCCAAGCTTGGTGTTCAATGTTTATCACAGGCTCTTTATGAGGAAGCAAAAAAGTACGGTGTAAAAGTTAGTGTTATCTACCCTGGAATAACTGATACAGAAATGCTCAGAGAGATCGATCTACCCGTTGACCCGGGCGACTGGATGCTTCCAGAAGATATATCTGGATGTCTTCTTTTTTACTCAAACAGAGTGATAGGGTTGTAGTAAAAGAGATTATTCCGTGGGCTGCCCGTCATGATGAAATCTGATTCTTTCGATGATCGTTCTTTATTTCGCTGTGGCACCACCATCGATCGTTAATATACTCCCAGTAGCATATGGAGACTCATCTGAGGCCAGGTACAGGATTCCGTAGGCAATTTCTTCCGGCTTTCCCACTCTATTGGCAGGACGGATTACTTCAAACTCCCGACGAGCACCTTCAGGGTCAGGTAGTTTAGCCAGATATGATTTAAACAGGGCTGTTTCTATTGTTCCAGGGCAAACAGAGTTGGCTCTTATGTTTTGCGAAGCAAAGTTTACTGCTATGCTTTTGGCCAAGGAGATCAATCCAGCCTTGGAGACATTGTAGGCCACCTGATTCTTCCAGGCATCAATCCCGGCCTCTGATGAAATATTTATTACTACCCCGCCTCCCTGTTTAATCATTTGAGGGATACAATATTTACAACAGAGAAACGCTGCCCGGAGGTTTACATTCATAATTTTGTCCCATTGTTCCTCATCAGTGTTAATGACATCCCCTTTGGCATATACTCCAGCATTATTGATGAGAATATTCAGCTTGCCATAGGTTTCTACCACCTTACCCACCATGGACTTAACCTGAGCGACGTCAGTTATATCGGTTGGAACAAAAAGTGCTGCCTTTTCTTTTCCTGACAGCATATTAAGCGTATCCTGTCCTCCTTTCTTATCTATGTCCACAATAACCACCTTTGCCCCTTCGTCTGCAAAAAGAACCGCAGTTGCCCTCCCAATTCCGGAACCAGCTCCGGTGATAACAGCAACTTTATCTTTCAACCTCATCTTGTTCCTCCTACTGTACGGGTTATTTTCCCAAGGTTTGCACACCTTCTACTTTAAATGTAAAAGGAGACTTGCAAACAACATTATTTTTCTATGATTTTGATAGATTATAGGAAATATCCTATATGCATTATCTTAGTATATTCTTTTTATTATAGAAGGAAACGAGGTAGTAGGCTAGAGAAATATAGGTAGATCTAGACAGGTAAAGAATTAAATGATACTCTTTTCTCCGGTAAAAGATGAAGAGGGCCCTTCCGAAAGTGATAAATGTTATATTGATGAAGGGTTATTCGTAAACGCAAAGTTTATTGACCCTGTTGGATTGGACACTTGACATTACCCTGGTTCATAACTATTATCCAGGATAATAATTTTCGAATGGTGAAGAACATGGCAGATTTTTCAATTAGACTTGCGATAAAGAAAATCTTAATTAAATTGATATCTCCCAAAACTTACTGGAGACTGATAGAGATTTCAAAAAAGAAGAAAAGAGGTACCAAAATTGAGGTGGATACTACATTGCAGCTGTACTCAAAAATATTTCCTGGCGATTTTTTACATTTTGGATATTTTGAAAATGACCAGTGTTCCCCGGAGGAGATGAGCTTAAAAGATATAGAAAAGGCACAGCATAGTTATGCTGAATTATTAATAAATGAGATTAAAGATAAGAAATCCCAGATCCTTGATGTTGGTTGCGGGATGGGAGGTTTAATCAGTTTACTTTTAAAAGAAGGGTACTCTCCAGTTGCCCTTTCCCCCGATCATTTTCAGGTTGATTATGTCAGTAACAAGTATCCTGATATTGAAGTCATTGAAAGTTCATTTGAACACATGCCTTTTAAAACATATAAAAATCACTTTGGTACAGTAATAACCGCTGAATCTATACAATACTTAGAATTAAAGAGCTCCCTTCCTGTTTTGGATTTTATTTTGAAGCGGGGAGGTAACTGGATCATTGGTGATTACTTTGAAATAAAATCCTCTTCGATAAGTTCGGGCATATTTTGGGATGAATTCTGTAAAACGATTGATGAATCTGGATGGGAGATTATTAAACAGGAAGATATTACATTAAACGTTCTTCCATTTCTGGAATACTGTTACATGTGGGTGAAGAGACTGTTTTTGCCTCTTATGGAGCATATTATAGAGAATATTCGAATTACAAAACCTGGCATCCATTATTTACTTGAGGATATAGCTGAGCCAGTAAAAACAGGCCTGTTAAAACGAGCGGACTATGTTAATCCAACTGTTTTTTCACAGAATAGAAGGTATATGTTACTGGTGTTAAAGAGAAAAGGATGAAATATGTTGTATCGGAACTAAAATCTATTGCCATAAAATCACTATCAGTACCTTAATAGTGATTTTCTTGCCTTTTGGGCAAGAATATTTTTTCATTGAGGCCGCAGGCCTCAATTTGAGCTAAAGCGACTAATAGTGAATGTGGCTTGTCCACATTAAGGGAATGATATATTTATGAATGTTGCTTAAACACTTTAGAGCAAACGAGAGGTGTTGGATTAGAATGCATACGATATGTCCTGGTGCAAAGATAATAAGACAACCAAAACCGGAGATGTTTGACTGCCCTTCCTGTGGTGAGGAAGTGGAGATCTGGACTGACGAGGTGAAAGCAACCTGTCGAAAATGTAAAACAGTAGTGATGCGTTATCAGGACCAGAGCTGTCTTGAATGGTGTAAATTGGCAAAAGACTGTGTGGGAGATGAGGCTTATAAGAACTTTATGCAAAACAGAGCTCAAACGATCAAAGCAAAACTGATTGAGGATATCGAGGTTTTTTTCGGAAATGATAGAGAGCGAGTTGACCATGCCAAGAAGGTTATGGGGTATGTGGAAGAGCTATTAAAAAAGGAAGATGGGGATTGGCACATACTTATGCCAGCAAGTATTTTGCATGATGTGGGGATAAAGGTAGCTGAAGAGAAATATGGTTCAATCGCAGGTCACTTACAGGAGAAGGAAGGGCCGGGTGTTGCGAGAAAGTTCCTTCTTCGTTTAGGAATAAAAATGGAGTATATTGATGAAATTTGTGAAATAATAGCACATCATCATTCACCAGGTATAATTAATACGAATAATTTTAAGATTCTGTACGATGCTGACTGCCTGGTTAACCTGAAGGATGAGATAAAGAACATGGATAAGGCAAAGTTGCAGAAAAGGATAGATAGTCTTTTTCTTACTCCAACAGGTAAAAAGATGGCTAAAAAACTTTATTTATCCTGAGAATACTTTTATAAGGAAATGAGCATTAATCCGAAGTTATAATCATTTTATCAGATTATAAAAATTTGAAGTTCAATGATTTATTAGACTCTAAAGACACACTATCAATAAAAGAGGAATAACAGTATATGGAGGAGAAGTTGTTTGACGTTCTTGGGATTGGAGCCTATTGCATAGATTATCTGTGTTTGGTTGAAGGATATCCTTTAGAGGATGAGAAAAGGGAAGCTCTTCAGATTGAGGTGCAGGGCGGAGGTAATGTAGCAACAGCGTGCGTTTGTGTTTCTCGTTTGGGAGGCAAGGCCTGTTATCATGGAGTTATAGGGAAGGATGAAAATACAGATACAATCCTTGATGAATTGGATAAAGATGGGGTTGATATACAATATATAGATATCAAAGAGGGGAAAACTCCTCTTTCTTTCATCATCATAAATAGAGAAAACTCTTCAAGGACCATTGTGTATTCACAGAGGCAGATTCCTCCTTTTAACCCGAGTGACCTAAATTGCGAGCTTGTCATGTCTTGCAAGGTTCTTTTAATCGATTTCTACCATGAGGAAGCCTCACTCAAGGCATCGATAGTTGCTAGAGAGAGTGGAATTCCTGTTGTTGTTGATGCGGAAAGAGTAACATCCCTTTCTCATGATATCATGAGAAAGGCAACACATATCATTGCTTCATTGAACTTTGCCACGGAGTTTACAGGTGATAGTTTGGATACTGATATAAAAACTATTCTTGGAAAGTTATTGAAAAAAACTGTTAGTCCGTTTGTGTGTATTACCCTGGGTAAGAGGGGGGCCATCTTTTTTGATAGAGAAAAGGATAGAGTGATTTTTCAGGAAGCTTATGATGTTGATGTCGCAGACACAACAGGTGCGGGTGATGTTTTCCATGGGGCATATTCATTTTTTCTATCAAAGGGCTATTCTATTGATGAAATCTTACGGTATTCATCAGCGTGCTCAGCTTTAAAATGCACAAAAATAGGGGGTCGCAGGGGAATCCCAACAATGGATGAACTTAAGATGTTTTTAGATAAATATGGTTAGCTTCAAGTTTTTTAAACAAATTGAAACATTATCGATAGGGCGTTTCAATCTTTTTGAAAGTAGAATTGACACAACAAAGAATAGAATATAACATTTTTTCTTGACTTGATACTCTTGAGAAATCCTGATATATTGTATTTCTTTTATTAAATAAATATCAAAATTATGAAATTTGAAAATCAAAGTATGTCTACCATTACAAAAATATTGAAACGATTTCTTATAATCATACTGCTTGTAGTATCAATTATTGCAGTAGTGGCAATTTTGATCTATGGTTTTTATAGAATTGCTGTATACAGCAGATCATTATATTCAATAGTATTTTATATAGCGCTATCCGGTTTATTTATTTATTATGTATGTAGAAGTATTCGAAAAAAGAGATTTACCAAGGTTCTTTTAAAGATTACAAAAGTTTTGTCTAAAATTGTGATTATCCTTTTTATAGTTGCTTTTATCATCTTATACGGTGCCTTTTTTATCCGCTATCCTTTAATTGGTTTTATAGTAACACCTGTATTGATTTTTGCAGTGATCGTTGCTAATTCGAAGCTGAGCCTTTTCTCTCTTTTTAAAAAATATTTTCATGATTTAACATAGATATATTGACTTTTTTTTTCAGTATTTTTATTATTCGGGAAAAGTAGGTATTGAAAAGGAGATAAGTAATGGTAAGAAAATTTTATATTGATGTGGATGAGTGTATAGGCTGTGCTGCGTGTGTGGACAGTTGTCCCGATGTTTTTATTATGACAGATGATAATCTGGCAGAAATTCAAAATATGGATGGTGCGTCAGAAGAAGAGATTCAGGATGCAATGGATGCTTGTCCAGTAACTTGCATCTTCTGGGAGGATGAAGAATAATTCTAAGTTATTTAGGTCAAGCTCAACTATTAGTTGAGAGGGATTATTAGTTTTTATTTTATATTATTTTTTAAAGATAACAGCATCTTCTTTAATCGATTTCGACCCTGGAGAGCTATCAAATAGTCGATTGAGGTAATCTTTATTCAAATTAATCTGGAAGTTTAATAGAAATACTCGTTCGTAGATTGTGATACGAAGTGAAGGAATCATTTTTCCCGTATGCCATAATCATTTCAAGAGTCTTTTGGCCTCCCTTGATTACATCATGAACTAATAACTCTACCTCTATTTAAGAGTTATATAATCAATCCTTTGTTTTTTTTTCTTTACTTTGGTAAAATATGTTTTTTCAATCTTTTTGCCTGGATTGTTGAATTTAAAAGGAATATTTTTTACGATTGTTTTGATAATAGTAGGATTTCTCCTCATTTTTGCAGGAATTGTTGGATGTATCCTGCCTGTTATTCCCGGACCGCCGTTGAGTTTTGTTGCTCTCATCCTTCTATCAATTGCATATAAATGGAGGCCATTCTCCCCTTTATTTTTAACAGTATTAGGAATTATTACTGCTATTGCAACGGTAATGGATTATTTATTGCCAATACTTACTGCTAAAAGATATGGAGCTTCTAAGTTTGGTATATGGGGCTCCATAATCGGAATGATCATTGGGATTGTAATCTTTCCTCCCTATGGTTTGATTATAGGGGCTTTTTTGGGAGCACTGTTTGGAGAGCTAATATTTAACAAAGATAATAGGAGGGCAGCCAATGCAGGCTTGGGTATTTTTATGGGTACAATGCTTGGGATTGTTGTAAAATTGAGCGTGAGCGGTGTTATAGCATTTTTCTTTGTAAGGGCGGTTTTAACTCATCAATAACCCCTATTAGCTAAAACTAGACATTCGTGTTCTTTACCTTTTCCTCAATGTCTCTATATTGTATTACCTGATCTCGACCATGCTCTTTGGCATAATAGAGTGCATTATCTGCATGTTCTATGAGTATGTCTTCTGTCATCTCTACTCCATGTACAAAACCGGCAATACCAATACTCACTGCAATGCTAAAATTTCCTTTCTGTGTTGTAAATAGAAGCTTTTTAATTCCTTTTCGAAGTCTTTCTGCAACAGAGTAGGACATCTTAATATCAGTCTCAGGAAGTATGATGGTGAACTCTTCTCCACCAAATCGGGCTGGAACGTCAAAGGTTCGGACATGATTTTTTATAGTTTCTGCCACCTTTATTAATACCTCATCGCCGATCATATGGCCGTATGTATCATTTACCTCTTTGAAATGATCGAGATCCAGAAGCATTAAAGTAAGATCTGTTTTATATCTCTCTGCCCGTTCAATCTCTTGGCTGAGTCTGTTTTGAAAGTATCCGTGGTTATAGAGCTTGGTTTTTCTATCAAGTGTTGCCATTTCATAAAGCCGTGCGTTTTCGATGGCTACAGATGCAAACCCTGCCATTATATTTATATACCGTTTTTCATTCTCTGTATATCCTGATCCAAAATCTTCTTCCTTTTTCTTTAAACAGAGGATTCCATTTATTCTATCCTTAAATTTTAAAGCTATTATTAATTCTATATTATTTTGCTTAAAAAGATCGTATACCTTGCTAAGGATGGATATATCCCTTATTTCATCAATCTGTATAACCTTTTCGTTTTCTTTGATATATTTTATCAGAGGATTAGATGATTCAATGGAAATCTTTTGATCTTCTGACTGACCTATAAAAAATGTCTTGTCCCCCTTATCTATGGAGAGAAGTATGATTGCATCAGATGAGTGAAAATGCCCGTAACAGGTCAGGATAACGATATCCAAGACATTTTTAAGCGATAAACTGGCAGCATTTAGAGTTTTTCCGATCTCAAGCATTGTATTGAGATCAAGAAGCTGCTTTTTAAAGTCTTCTTTTGAATCGTAATAATTGTAAGTTTCCATTTTATATTTTAATTAGTTCTTAGCGATTAATATATAGATTCCAGCATTAAGTTCTACTTTTATAGATACTTAAAGATATAATTAGTTCTTTCTCATACAAAGCTGGTTTTTATTAATTAACGGCTAATTATTAGTTGAAATTATTTAAAATTATAGTAAAAATATAAGTGAAATTCAAGTTTAACTGCTGAAAATAATAAAAAAGATGTTACATATTAGTGAATTGGGTTATGCTATACAGACTTTCAGTACCCATATAATAGGTGATGAAGCATCGGGGGCTAGTTTGCCAGGGGAGTTTGAATATGACTCTATCTAATCTTGAAGGATACTTTTTAGGAATCGATGTGGGGACTCAGGGAACAAAGACTGTGATATGTAATGGTAAAACAGGAGAGGTTATTGGAAGTGCGCGTCACAATTATCCTTTAATTGAAAAGACTGATGGTACAAGGGAGCAGAATCCAGAAGACTGGATCAATGCGGTAACGAATACCATTAGAGAGGTATTGAGGGTTACAGATATTGAGAAAAGGCATATTAAGGGGATTGGAGTTTCAGGTCAACAGCATGGCTTTGTTCCTCTTGATAAAAGTGATTCTGTAATAAGAAATGCGAAACTCTGGAATGATACATCAACAGAAAAGCAGTGTATAACTCTAACCAGGAAACTTGGAGGAGAAAAAAGGGTTATCGAGCTCACTGGCAATTGTATCCTTCCCGGTTATACAGCATCAAAGGTGTTGTGGTTAAAGGAAAATGAGCCTCAGAACTACAAGATGCTCAAAACCATTCTCCTGCCCCATGATTATATAAATCTTTACCTCACAGGTGAAAAAAAGATGGAGGCAGGGGATGCATCTGGAACGGCTTTTTTCAATGTGAAGGAGAGAAGATGGTCTAAAAAAGTATTAAATGCAATTGATGATGGAAGGGACCTTACAGAAAATCTTCCACAAATAATGGATAGCATTAATCCTGTAGGCTTCTTGAGAAAAGAGGTTTTAAAGGAGCTCGATCTACCGTTTGATCTCAAGGTTATTGTGAGTTCTGGTGGTGGTGATAATATGATGGGAGCAATAGGTACCGGGAATACTAAGAAGGGGGTGGTAACAGTAAGCCTTGGAACATCTGGAACGGTGTATGCATATTCTGATTTTCCAGTTATAGATTCTCTGGGGGAGTTTGCGGCCTTTTGCTCTAGCACAGGTGGCTGGCTTCCTCTTGCATGTACAATGAATGTAACGGTCGCAACAGAATTGATAAAGAGACTCTTTCTGATGAATAATGAGGAGCTTGAAGCCATTGTTAAAAATGCTCCTGTTGGAGCTGGGGGATTGATACTTTTACCATATTTTAATGGGGAGAGAACACCTAATATTCCTTCAGGGACGGGGGTTTATTTTGGAGTAAACGAGTTTACACTGAAAAAGGGATATCTTGCCCGTTCTGCTATGGAGGGGGTTACGCTCGGGATTAGATACGGACTTGAGAATATGAAGCTTCAAGGTATTGAACCTGAAGATATTAGACTTACAGGTGGGGGAAGCAAGAGTGATATGTGGTGCAGGATAGCTTCTGACATTTTTAATGCACCAACTGTGACCATGGCTATAGATGAGGCAGCAAGCTTTGGCGCTGCATTACAGGCAATGTGGTGTTATGTAAATTTCAGTGGTGAAAGACTTTCTATTTCTCAACTGACCGATTCTTTTGTTAAGCTGAATGAGGATACAAGGAAAGATCCTGATAAGGAATCAGTCCAAAGATATAGTGAGCTTTTTGAGTTACAAAAAGAGGTAAGTAGTTCATTGAAAGGAGTTTTTGAACTCCATAGAGAGATCATTTCAAAGAGCACCTAATGTGGATAAGCCGCATTATCGATTATGTTGCTTTCGCTCAAATTGAGGCCTTCGGCCTCACGTCGCTTTCGCTCAAATTGAGACCTGCGGCCTCAATAGGGACAAATTTTCTTGCTTAGAGTCAAGAAAAGTAATATTAAAGTACTAATTAGTTCTTAAATCTGTAATCATAATAAAGAGCACTTTTATTATCGCTAAGACTATTTTTCGAGCCTTTTAAAAAACTTTTATTTTATAAAAATATCATTTTCTGGTATAAACATAGTAGTTATTTTAATAGCAAATCGTAGATTTTCTTGAGAGATAGATATGGATTTGAAAAAAGGCAGATCAACGATGAAAAAAATGCTAGATTGGGGAAAAAGCGGACTCAAGATGAAAAAAATAATAGATCTGGGGAAAATCAGATTAATGATGAAAAAAATGCCAGATTTGGAAAAAAGCAGACTCAAGATGAGAAATATACTAAATGAAACAAAAAGCAGGTTCTTGATGAAAAATGTAATAAATGGGGAAAAAAGCAAATTAAAGAAGAGGTTACAGGGATCTATCTCAAGGGTTCCTAGATTATTTAAGAAAGAAGAAGAATCTCAAGAAATAGCCCTGGGAGAAAAAGAAGATTTAATTTTTAAAGAATTAAAAATCTTAGAGGGTAAAAAAACTACTGCAGAAAGGATTGAAAAAAAAGAGGGGAAAAAGGTAAAAAAGGACAGGTTAACTCTGTCTGAGTTTTGGGAAGTAATCAATTCAAATAACAGCCTGATTTTAGTTGTTATTATAATTGGTCTTTTAGCGCTGAGTTCATTTGGAGCTTACATTTTTGAAGTTAAAAGCAATCAGGGTTTCAGATCCCTCTGGGATGCCCTATGGTGGACAATTGTTACCATTACTACAGTAGGATATGGTGACAAGTATCCTGTTACCATTGGTGGGAAGATTATTGGAATTGTGATGATGGTATTGGGAGTGGCTACTGTTGGTATTGTTACAGGTAGAATCGCATCTTTTCTTGTAAATAAACAGATCAAAGCAAGAGGAGGCCTTATCGTGGTTGAAAGGAAAAAGGGACACTTTGTCATCTGTGGCTGGAAGACTGAGTTAGAGAATATTCTGGAGAATGTTCTAAAGGTTAATCCACAATTAAGACCATCAAATATTGTTTTGATAAATGATGCTGATCCTGATGAGATTGATCATATTAGGTCGATTCCAAAGTTCAGAACAATTAAGTATATAAAAGGCGATTATATTGATGAGAAAGTGCTACATAGGGCAAACATCAGAAATGCAAGCACAGCCTTGATTCTTGCCGATGCGAACCGAAAGTTTTCTGTTCAGGAGGTGGATTCAAGGACAGTTATGGCAGTGATTACAATTGATTCGATGAATAAAAATATCTATACATGTGCTGAACTTATAGATGAGAAGTTTAATAAGTATCTCAAGCTTGCAAACTGTGATGAGGTTATATTATCAAGAGAGCACTCGAGGATACTCATTGCCAATGCTGCAAGTGCATCTGGAATTGCTCATATAGCCGCTGAACTCCTATGGCCTCAACATGGTGGTCTTTTAACTGAAGACATTCCTAAAAATTTTATAGGAAAATCTTTTAAAGACCTTCAAATATACTTCAAAGATTTATATGGAGATATAGTCATTGGGCTATTGGAAAATACAGGCAATATATACAAAAGGAAGAAGGAAGCTTTAGCAGAGGCACAGAAAACACCTGATATATCGAAGCTCATTGAAAACCTTCAGAATGTTAAGACAATAATACCAAACCATCCCGTTCTGAATCCTGGAGATGATTATATTGTTAAGAAAAACTCAAGAGCTATTGTTGTAACAGGAAAAGATCATGCAACCTTACCAAGTGAGGAGAGCATCGTAAATGAAAGATAATATCTCGATTCTAGAGAATATAGTACTGTTCGAAGATTTCAAGGATAATAAAGATGTTCTAAAGAAGATTAATGAGCTTTTTACAGAAAGAAAGGCAAAGAAGGGAGAGGTTATTATAAGAGAGGGGAAGGAAGGCGATGAACTATTCATTATAAAAAGTGGGTGTGTGAGAATTCTTAAAAATACCCTACAGAATGAGCAATATACCGTAGTGATATTGAGTGCTGAGCAGCATATTTTCTTTGGAGAAATCGGTCTTCTTTTAAATGACAAGCGTTCTGCAACAGTTGTTGCAGAGGTTGATTCTACCTTTTTGATTACGAACCAGAAAAAGTTCCTCGAGTTTGGAGAGAAGGAGCCCTATATAGCTCTCATGATTGTTCGTAAGATTGCCCATATACTGGCAGGAAGGCTCACTAAAACCAACGAGGATGTGGTTACTCTCTTTTCCGCACTTGTTTCTGAGATTGATAGTACAGGGATAATTTTTTAATATTAGTATCCCGGTTTTATTAAATATATTATTATTGGTGAGTTATGTAGGAGTGCTTTAGAAAATTATTCTAATTTGTCCTGTATTTTTCTCCAGACAGGATCGGTAAAATCAGCACTATCATAATACCTGTATACCTTATAGTCCGGGAATAAGAAGGCAAAAAGGGTGTTTTGCCTTTTAAGCCAAAACCAGACATCATCTGATATTGCACCAGGATCGCCGTATTTGTATGTAGCATTGGCATATGTATTGGCATTGGCACCTTCAATGGTACTTTGCAAGTTACTGTAATGAACATTCCTGTTACCATCAAAATGATCCAGAAACTCACTAAAGGTAGCTGTAATGTAAAAGTCGCTTTCAGGGCTCAGAGCGCTTTGTATTTCACTAACACTATCATTATTAACCGCGTTTTTAAAGTCCGTTATTGCACTTTCAACTGCGGCTTGGGCACAGCCGAGTATAAAAATAGAAATGATCATTAAAGAGATTATTGAAGTAAAAAGGATAATCCGTTTCATAAAAACCCCCCACAATTCTATCCCATAGAATAACATATATATATTAATTATCAACAAGAAATTAAAGAAAAATTTTTTATTGACATAAATTGCAATTCCTGCTAATTATAGTTTATATATCATGCGGGAATAGTTCAGAGGTAGAACGTCAGCTTCCCAAGCTGAATGTCGCGGGTTCAATTCCCGTTTCCCGCTCAAGGCTAACTCCCTAACTTGTAATGAGTTAGGGGGTTTTTATATTATCCTGCACTAAACACCCACTTTTATTTCTATGGATTGTTCTATGGATTGGAGCAGTACATCTATTCTCTTTAATTTCTTCCTCAACTCATCTGGCAGTAGATGATGATAAATATCGATAGTCGTTTGATATGAGGCGTGGCGTGCAAGCTTCTGTACGTCAGCTGTGGGCACTCCCTCCCCGATCAAGATGCTCACAAAGGAGTGCCTCAGATCATGAAACCTCATTGATGGTAGATCGTTATCTTTTATTATCTTTCTGAAATGCTTCGCAACCCAGGTGTCAGGATAAAGAGGTTTCCCGCTTTTCCCGGGAAACACCCAGAGAGGGGAACCGCTCCGAAGCTTCCAGGTCGCAAGGATAAGGCTGAGCGTTCTGCAGATGGGGAGCTGCATCCTGCTGCTTTCGGTCTTGAGGG
>CAYRKG010000011.1:0-85591 GCA_964424795.1 uncultured Spirochaetota bacterium | reverse complement strand
GAATTAGAGAGCTTACTACCTACAAGTGGGTTGTTAGAGGGGATGGTGATGTGAGAAAGTAGTATCAGATCTGGGAAAAAATAAGAAGTTGTGTTAAAGTAAATAGGGTTTTTTGTCGTTAGTTTTTCATAGAATGGTAAGAAGCGGGAAGAAAATATTAAACATCATCATCTATATTATTATGTTTTCCTTTGCCATATGGCTGGGATATATAATTATCTATGGTAACGGCGGTATTATTGAAAGAAGGGAGACACAAAAAGCACTCGATCTTTTAGAAAAAGAAATAAGGGAGCTTGAGCTTCAAATAAAAAGAGTTGATCTTCAAATTCAAAATCTGAAAAATAACAAGAAGTATATTGAAAGTTTTGCCAGGGAATTAGGGTATAAAAATGAGGGGGAAATTATTTTCAGATTTGCACGAAAGGGAAAAAGAAAATAGCATATTTTAACACCTTCCTCTAAAACCTCAGCCATTCTCTATAAAATAGATAGTTTTACTTCATTATCTAAATAAAAAAGATTGACAGCATTAAAACTTTCATAGTAGTATTTATCATACTAATGCGAGGAGTAGTACATGAACAAGATAAAAATCAATATAACTGTCGATGAAGATGTATACAACTGGGTAAATGAAGAGAGAGATATGGTTCCTCTTTCCACATACATAAATCACCTTTTATCAGAGAGAAAAGAGGCAGAGGAGCTTATAAAAAACTACAGAAAAGACTCTGGAAGCTTGAGAGCCTTTATCCAAAAAACTCTAAGACGGATTAAAGGTGGGGATAGATTTTTAGAAATTCTATCGAAAGAATATTTAGGAGATCTATAGGAAGATGTTATTACTTTAATTTGGGATAAGGCCCCTAATGTGGCAAGCCACATTTTTGATTATGTCGCTTTCGCTCGAATTGAGGCCTACGGCCTCAAGAAAGGATTTTCTTGCCTAAAAGGCCAGAAAATCGCTATTAAGGTAATATGTAGATAACTTTTTAAGAAGGAGGATTATATGTCTTTAAAAGGTATGTTGAAAACAACAACTGTAACAGTAGGTGCAAAAGCAGCCTTGAAACTCATGTCCACTGTTTCTGAAGAAAAATGGATGAAGCTTGTTCACCCAATTATTGCCCGTCAGAAAATGCCAGAGGCGGCAGTTATGCTAGACCTCATGCTTAGGAGGCTTCATAGAGGCTTTCCCACACTTTCAAAGAATGTTAAGGAAAAGTTCGTACAGAACTTTATCGTTAAACCGTATACTGTATACGGTCCAAGGAGAAGGGCTTTCTTTGAAGAGAATGGGTATGAAGTTCCTTCACTTATTGTTATAAGCCCAAGCATGAAATGCAATTTAAACTGCTATGGGTGCTATGCATGGGACTATAAAAAGGCAAAGGACCTTGACCTGGAGATTGTAAATAGGATTATTTATGAAGCGAAGAAGATGGGAATATTCTTCTTTGTTATATCGGGTGGAGAGCCAGTTTACTGGCCACACTTAATAGAGGTACTTGAAACACACGATGATGCAATTTTTCAAATATATACGAATGGCACTCTTATCGACGATAAAAGGGCCTTTGAGTTTGCTCGTCTTGGAAATGTGCTTCCATGCATCAGTGTTGAGGGATTTGAAAGGGAAACTGATGAAAGAAGGGGGAAAGGTGCATTCAGAAAGATTTCTGATGCTATGGATAGATTAAGAGAGGAGGGAGTGATATTTGGATTTTCTGCAACGGCAACAAGAGAAAATAATGAGTTTATTGTGAGTGATGAGTTTGTAGATTACTACATAGAAAAGGGAATCTATATTGGTTGGTATTTTAATTATATTCCAATAGGCAGAGAACCAAACCTGGATTTAATGCCCACGCCTGAACAGAGAGATTTTCGAAGAAAGAGGATAATTGAATTGAGAGATACAAAAAAGGCAGTTCTAGCCGATTTCTGGAATGATGGTATACTGACAAATGGATGCCTGGCTGGCAGCTGGGAATATTTTCATATTATTTCGAATGGTGATGTTGAGCCCTGTGTATTCTGCCACTTTGCGGCAGATAACATTAAGAATAAGAGCCTGAAGGAGGTTATGGAATCAAAATTCTTTCAAGCCTTTAGAAAGAGAAGACCGTACAATGAGAATCTCTTGTTACCATGCACTATAATTGATAATCCTTCTATTTTAAGGGATATTGTAGCAGAGGCAGGAGCACATCCTACACATAGGGGTGCCGAATCGATTGTTACAACACTCGCTAATGATATTGACGATTATGCAAAAAGATATGGTGAGATTGCTGATAGGGCATGGAAGGATGAATATGTAAACAAAACCTATAAGGCACATCTTCCGTTAATAAAGGAGTTGATGGAGGGTAGAAAGGACAGAAAGTTAAAGAATAGGCATGCTATACCAGTATGATCTGGTAAGATCAATCTTATAATGAGACTTTTAATGAGATTTTTGCCACCCGTAATGGGTGGCTTTTTTAATGCATGCTTTATTTAAGTAGATCTTTATTTATCCGATACTAAGAAAAAGGATTTTGAGGGAGAAAATGTGCAAAAAAGGACGATTACTCATCTGTTTTTTTCTTTTCTTGTTCATGGCTCCTGTAATTCTACATTCAGGGCCGTATAGTCTAAATGTTATTGATACACCAACAACCTTTATTTCATACAAGGGAGACCTGAACTTTGATTTTACAATGTATGACAAGGGTGGGATTCTTGGTAGTGCAGTACTTTCAATAACAGATTTTATTTTTTTAGGGCTCTATTTTGATGTTGGGATGCTTATTGGCAGTGAAGAGATTAAGTTTTACCAGCCAGGAGTGCTTGCAAGGATCCTTGTATCTGATGGCTCTGGTCTTATTCCCGCAATAGCAGTCGGATATTCTTATTTTAATAAAGGTGATGTGCATAAGGTAGATGGCTCAATTGTAAGTGGTGTATACATCGTAGCATCACAGAGTTATTTTCTTTTTGGAAATGAACAGTATGTTTTTTTTGGTATCCGATACCCTATTATACCTTTAAGCTTCTCACATCCAAGTAACACCAATCTTTTCGTCGGGACAGATGTGGAATTTACTCCGGAGTTTTCTATGAAGGCTGAAATTGAAAATATATATCTTTCTGAATACAGAGGCTCTGAGATTTTCTATAACCTTGGGGTTGAATTAAATGTTGTTGACCTTGTAACACTTGGTTTAGAGTTGAAGTATTCGCCTAGCATTAACAGGATAGTGAGACTGCTCCGAATAGGGTATACTACCCAGTTTTAGATCACCATTTCTATAACCACTTTCATTCCCGCGAAAGTGGGAATCTACATATCTCAATATCAATATTCCATTTGAAAATAGTTGGAAGTATATTAAAATATTAAGGCTAATAATAGCTAATAGGATACTGCTGGCTAATACCAGCGAACTTATTAGAGCAATCGGCAAGCTCAGATATAATAAAAAAGAGGTTGAATATTATGAAGACAGTTGGGTTATTGACAAGTGGTGGTGATAGCGCTGGAATGAATGCTGCTATAAGGGCTGTTGTAAAAACAGCATTGAGCTATAATCTAAAGGTTTTTGGAATACGAAGAGGGTACGAGGGACTTATTGAAGGCGATATTTATGAGATGGATTACCATACTGTTTCTGGTATTCTCTCGCTGGGAGGTACCATACTTTTCTCAGCAAGATCAAAAGCTTTCTATAAACCTGAAGGCAGGAAGACAGCAATCGAGAATTTAAGAAAAAATGGGATTGAAGCTCTTGTTGTTATTGGAGGCGATGGTTCTTTTCAAGGGGCGCACATATTTTACAATGAGTTTCAGCTTCCTATTGTGGGAATTCCTGGAACAATTGATAATGATATTGGAGGAACTGATTATACAATTGGTTATGATACAGCATGCAACATAGCTTTGGAGGCAATTGACAAGATCAGGGATACTGCTCAGTCTCATGGAAGGGTATTTCTTGTTGAGGTTATGGGGAAACATGCAGGATATATAGCTATTGATACCGGAATTGCAGCAGGTGCGGAGGATATCCTTATCCCTGAGATTACAACAGATGTTAATATGGTTGCTAATAAACTTCTTACAGGAATTGAAAAGGGATGGCGCTCGGCAATTGTGGTTGTAGCTGAAGGGGATGATGCTGGTGGAGCTTTTAAGCTTTCTGAAAAAATAAAGGAGAAGATTAGGAAAGATATACGTGTTACGATCCTCGGTCATATTCAGAGGGGAGGAAGACCAACAGCCTTAGATAGAATCAATGCCTCTCGTCTTGGAGTTGCTGCTGTGGATATGCTTATAGCAGGCCAGACTGATATTATGGTGGGGATTATATCAGGAGAGGTCGTGTCTACAAGGCTAGAAAAAACCTGGACAAGGAAGAAGGGTGTTGATTCAGATTTGATAAGAATAGCAAAACTTTTATCTTTATAGTACAATTAGAATATGGAATATATTAAAAATAGAATTGATGCGATTTATAAACGGGCTTCAGCAATTCAGAATCCAGAAGCGATATTTATTTTTAACCGTAATAGTATGGACAAAAACTTTTTATATGTAACCGGGTTGAATAAAGGTGTATTTGAGAATTGTGGAGTATTATTTGAAGAAAGTGGAAAGATGTATCTGTTTACAACAACACTTGAAGAAGAGATGTCCAGTGCAGCAGAGAAATATGCTGATCTGATTGTCTATAAGGATGAACATGAAAGGTCCTTTCAGCTTAAAAAGATCCTATCAGGTTATAAAGAGATAGGAATATGTTACGAGACAATCTCTTACTTATTTTACAGTCAATTGCAGAAACTTTTGAATGGAACTAAATTGGTTGATGTAACAGAAGCCTTTAAAATGGCACGAATGGTAAAATCTGAGGATGAGATTGAAAGCATAAGAAGAGCATGTTCTATAGCTAGTGACGTAGCTTGCAGTATCCCTGCAGTTTTAAAAAGGGGAATTACAGAGCTCGAGCTTGGTGCAGAGATAGATTATCTGGTACGGAAGAAGGGAGCACATGGTGCTGCCTTTAAAACAATCGTAGCCTTTGCTGAAAATACGAGCAAGCCGCACTACAGCGGAGATTCAATTCCTCTAAGGGAAGGTGATGTTGTACTTGTTGATTTTGGGGCTGAATATATGGGTTATACCTCTGATATAACGCATACATATCTTACAGGGAAGCCAGATAATGATCTATTGGATCTCTACAGTACAGTTTATGAAGCTCAAAAAATTGCTATAGAGTTGATACAGGAAGGGGTTAGGGTTGAATATGTGGAGGATCGAGTAAAGAAATATATTGACAATCATGAAAGATACAGGGGTAGATTTATTCATGGACTGGGCCATAGTCTGGGGCTTGATGTTCATGATGATGGCTATCCGTCATATAGTTTTAACGGAAAGTTCGCTGAAAATATGGTCCTTACTGTAGAGCCAGGTATATATCTTCCAGGATTGTATGGAGTACGATTGGAAGACGATATTGTTGTAAAGAAAGCTGGATGTGAAGTTCTCACCGCACGGGAAAAAGAGCTTATAACCTATGAGATATAGTAATAGAGAGAAGTTATCTCATTATATCGATCTGTTTGTTATTTTCATAGAGCTTTATATTTTTATAGATATTCTCTTTGAATTAAGCTATGAGTTCAGACCTTTTGTATATCAATTGGGAAGAATAATAATTGCTCTTTTTGTTTTTGAACTGATAGTACAATTCCTGTTGAAAGCCAAGCCAAAATCATATATTCTAAGGCACTGGCCCCAGTACCTGATTTTAATCATTCTTTTCTATACCTACTACAGATTTAAAGGGGCGTCACAGGAGAGTAAGCTTTTTTTTATCTACTCAAAGCTTTTTTTAGGAACAGTTGAGATACTCCTGTTTATAAAGTTTGTCCTGCAGTTAAGCCGTTTGAGAGAAATTGTTAGTTCTTTTAAAGTAAAGCCTGCACAGCTCATTATTGTAAGCTTTGCTACAATTATTATTATTGGATCATTTCTCCTTTACCTCCCATACTCTCGGCCCCATGGTCTAGAAATGCGGTATATAGATGCACTCTTTACCTCTACTTCGGCTGTCTGTGTTACGGGTCTTATCGTTATTGATACAGGTACAGCGTTTTCACGATTAGGACATATTTTTCTTCTTTTATTAATTCAGGCAGGTGGATTAGGAATAATGACCATTGCGGCCTTTATTCAGGTTTCTTTAGGGAGCACGATGAGTTTGTATGGACGCTTCCAGACAGCAACTGTTTTGGACCAGGCAAACCTCAAAAATTTCTACACCATTATTAAGGCTATTGTGGCAATTACTTTCATTGCAGAAGCTTTGGGAATGCTTTTATTTTTTCCATTTTTTACAAAGAGGATAGAGAATGGCTGGGAGGCATTTTTTTATACAACCTTCCACTCTATTTCTGCATTCTGTAATGCTGGTTTTTCGCTATACTCAGAGAGTTTTATGGGAAGCACATCGAATATATGGGTAAACTTTGTCCTCGTTTTGTTGATAGTTTCAGGAGGACTTGGGTTTACTGTCCTACTGAATCTTTCCAGGAGGATGATAATGGGCAGTAAAGAGAGAATTACTGTTCAAACAAGAATTGTCCTCCTTACAACACTTTTTCTTATATTCTTTGGCGCTATATGCTTTTATCTTTTTGAGAAGGATAATATTCTTAATGGCTTAAGACCTCGAGAGAAGTTTTTAGCATCAATTTTTCAATCTGTAACAACACGTACAGCAGGTTTCAATACTGTTGATATTTCTGCTGTAAGACCAATAACACTGTTTATGATGAGCATCCTGATGTTTATTGGCGCCTCACCTGGCTCTACAGGTGGGGGGATTAAAACAACAACTTTTTTTATTCTTGTTTTATCCATTTTTACTATATTGAGGGAGCAGAGATTTAATACTATATGCAATAGAAGAATTCCATATCAGATTGTAAATAGATCCTTCGCAATCTTGATCTGTGCTTTTAGTTTGGTAATAACGGGAATACTGCTTCTTGGTTTTTCAGAGAACTTTTCCCTAAATCAGATATTTTTTGAAACAATATCTGCATTTGGGACAGTTGGATTATCTACGGGCATTACACCCCATTTAAGTGATTTTGGCAAGATTGTTATTGTAATATGCATGTTTGCTGGAAGAATAGGTCCTCTCACTTTGGTAATAGCAACGAGGAATATACAGAGGACCAAACTTGTAAACTATCCAGAAGAGAGAATCATGGTCGGCTGATAGAGGAGGAGGAATATGAAGCAATTTGCTGTATTTGGACTCGGTGTTTTTGGCACATCTGTTGCTAAAAACCTAATGAAAGAGGGGATGGAGGTAGTAGCAATCGATAGTGACGAGAATAATATAGAAGCAATAAAGAATGATGTCACAGAAGCTGTGATTCTTGACAGTACAAAAGAAGAGACTCTTCTGGCAATTGATATAGGGAAAATAGATTGTGCGATAGTCTGTATTGGAGAGGATATGGAGTCGAGTATTATGACCGCCCTTTTACTGAAAAAGCTTGAGGTCCCTAAAATCATTGCAAGGGCAAACTCACCGGCGCACCGACAGATTCTTTCGTTGATTGGTGTTGACGAGATCGTATCTCCAGAGGAAGATATGGGATTAAGGCTTGCACGCAGATTGAGTTCCACACATATATTACATCATCTTGATATATCTGAGGAGCATACAATAGCTGAGATTATTACAGGTGAAAGTTTTATTGGAAAGACAATACGTGACCTGAACCTTAGATCAAGGTTTGGAGTGAATATCGTTGGAATTAAAAAGAAGATTTCACATGTCACTGAAAGTGGAGAAAATGTCTTTGTCGAAAAGTATGTAGATTTTCCTTCGCCCGATGATGTAATAGAAGAGGAGGATGTTCTCGTTATGGTTGGGAGTGAAAGGGCTATATCAGAAGTCGAACGATATATAGAGAGGAAGGAATAGGATCAGTCATAACTTCAAGGATAATCGGTATGTACTGATTATATTGTAATGTTTTGGTTATTTATCCAAGCATGTTGCATTTAGGCTGCCGATTGGAGGATGTGAAAATGAGATTAACTTTCAGTGTTTTTATGAGAGCATACAGCTTTTTTTCAATACTCTTCTTTATTTTTGGTGCTCTAGCTATTGTTGTAGGAGGGCCAACTCTTTTTGTAAGTTATAAATGGAGTGATCCTGATGTAGAGTCATTTGTGTTCATTTTTCGAATAATCATAGTTTTTCTTTTTGGATCTGGGTTTGTAATCAGTTCCATATTTTTTCTACTTACTAGAAGAAGAGGATTTTCTTCTTATAAGAGAATCATAGAAAGGCTCTCAAGCGAGAGGAGTATGAGCTTTAATCTCAACATAAACTTTCCTGAGCAGGATGAATTTGGTGATCTTGGTAGATGGCTGAATAAGTTTATTGGCCAGATGAGGGAGTTTGACAGAATAAAGGTGGAAAGATTACGTGGATTTCAGCAGAAGGTAACTTTTCTTTCAGAGTCAGTTGAAAAAGGGCTTGTAATTTTATCAACAGAAAACAGGATAACCTATACAAACTCTCATTTTTTAAAGTTGTTGAATATTGGCGATAAAACCATTGTAGGTCTTCCGATAAATAAAGTGATTGAAAATGAAGAACTTGAAGCTTTACTTGAAGAACTTCAGCAGAAGCCGAAAAACCATCTGCTGGATGATTTGAGAATAAAAGCCGGTAAAGTTGTCTATAAAACAAAGGTCGATATAGTGCCTATTATTAGCAGTGATGTGACATTAATGGAGACCATGCTTGTTTTCTACTACATTCAGAAAAAGAGGCTTTAGTGCGGTTTTCTCACAAAAATGTATGAATTCAGGATAGATCTTATGAAATTGCTAATTATACTCTTTATCATTCTTTTTCCGTACAGTTTATTCTCGCAGACAGAGTTTATAGGAAGATCTGAGATTCAGCACTTCAATTGGGGTGGGACACAACATAAATGGAATAATTTATACTCTTTGAGAGATCTGAATATCAGTAGAGGACCTATGGGAAGACTTGATATCATCCTCGATGATAATAGTCCCAGGGAGGAAGAAAATACTGAACTTCTTTTACATTTTGATAGATGCAAGAAAGACTCAATAGTATTCGCATCACAAAATTACAGAGTTCAGGAAGTAGATATATTTCCATCACAGGATATAAAGAAGTTTGGGCAGGCTTCAGCAGGATTTTTACACTACCATAATATAATTGCAATCAAACCCCTTAAAGGTTCCGTTTTTTTGAAAGATGGAACGCTTGGGAGTTTTACAATAGACTTTTTTCTTTTCCCGACCTCTGTTCAAGAAGGCAAAACTGTATTTTCCTGGTATGCACCGTCTGTAGATCTTGGAGGGTTTAACGGTTTTAAGGTCTATTTTAAAGATGGGAAACTTTTTTGGATATTTGAAAAGGTATTTCAAAAGAGTAACGGAGACCATGTACAGGTTTTAATTGGAGAAAGAGAGAAGACGCCGATAAATGAGTGGCACCATCATGCAGTTCATTATAACTCAGAAAATGGACTTTTAAGCGTTTATTTTAATGGACAGGAGAGTAATCTGGTATGGCTTACAGAAAATGGTAAAGAGGAGGGTACAATTCTTAATGGAGTCATTTCTCCCTATCTTGTAGCACCAATGATTATCGGTGAGGAATACCTGGGATACATTGACGAGTTCAGAATATCAAGAGGAAGAGCACATTTTTACCTTGGTAACTATAGGGAGAATGGAGAAATCAGAAGCGATGTAATGAGCATGCCAAGTAAGGCTACAAAGCTTGTGAAGGTTTCATGGGAAAGTATTGAAAAACATGGTACAGCTATAAGGGTTTACTGTCGTATGTCAGATTCTTATTTTTTACCATATGAATCGGCAGGGGAGCCAGCATGGCTTCAGGTTATAAATAATGTAGCCTTTGATAAAGAGTATTCCGAAGGGAAATATCTGCAATGGAAGGCAGAGCTTCTTGGAACAGAGGGTATATATACACCTTATTTTCTTTCGCTGGATATCGCCCTGGAGCTTGATCATCCTCCCACTGCACCAACCCTGCTCCGTGCCCTCCCAATGAATGGAGCTGTAAGGCTTATATGGGTAAAAAATAAAGAAAGTGACATAAAGGGTTACAAGGTGTATTATGGTACATCATCGAGATACTATTTTGGCAAAGGAGCGGATAAGGGAGATTCACCTATTTTTGTCAATGATATATCGAGTTTTGACCTTCAAGGGTTAGAAAATGAAAAGGTCTACTTTATAAGTATAACTGCAGTGGACAACGAAGACCAGGAGAGTGCATTCAGCAAGGAGTTTATTACAAGGCCATCGAGCATTTATTCGGAGTGATCGTAATTCCATTCTTCACATAGACCATAATTGGAGGGAAATATGGCATATTTTCTTGGAAAGAACTGGAAAAAGAGTGAGTTGCTTTCGATTATCGGAGATCCTCTTCAGGTTGCAGGGGCAAGGCCATTTATCTATACTGAAGGGAAAGCGCAGGGAGTAAGGGGAGTGGGGATCAACACAGGAAGCGGCTTTCAGTTTACCGTACTGCCTGGAAGGGGAATGGATATTCCTGAAGCATATTTTCGAGGGATTACACTGAACTTCTGTTCAGGTACTGGAGTTACCTCCCCAGCTTACTATGAGGAGCCCGGTCTTGGATGGCTCAGGAGCTTTTTTGTAGGATTGCTAACCACATGCGGCATAACAAACTCAGGGGCGCCAAGTATTGATATGGGAGAGCCATTTGGTCTACATGGAAGGGCATCAAATACAGGGGCAGAGAATCTCTGTGTTGAGCAAGGATGGGATGGCGATGAGTTTATCATATCTCTAAGAGGAATGATAAGAGAATCAAAGGCTATGTTTGAAAACATGACCTTATCTCGAACGATCGAAACTGGATTAGGATGGAAAAGATTCACACTTAATGATGTCATTGAAAATAATGGATTTGAGCCCCAGCCTCTTTTGATGCTTTACCATTTCAACTTTGGATTTCCTCTCCTGGGTCCCAATGCAAAAATTACTGGTCCTATTGTTCAAACAGAGCCAAGGGATGAGGAAGCTGAAAAGGATAGTGGAGTTGAAGAATGTTTAACTTTCCCCTATCCTCAGGATGGATACAGGGAAAAGGTATTTTTCCACGAACTCGAAGCCGATTCCAATGAAGATTCCTTTATTGCTCTTTTAAACCGTGATATAGGTAATGGGACTCCTTTGGGTATAGTTCTCAAATTCAATAAGAAAGAGGTTCCTACCCTCACAGAGTGGAAAATGCCAAAAAAGGGGTTTTATGTGCTTGGTCTTGAGCCTGGAACAGCCAAACCCTTTGGACGGGGAAGGTTGAGAGAAATGAATGAACTTCCACTGCTCAATCCGCAGGAAGAATACTCGATAACAATTGGCTTTGAAGTTATTGAAACCCTTGAGGAGATGGAAGAGGTTGAGAAAAAGGCATATGAAATGAAAAGTAAATAATTCTTTAATGAAAAAAGTCTAATGAGGGGATATAATTTTTGGCAAGTGTAGAAAATGAACAACAAACCAAGAGCTTTCTTAAAAGCCTCGGTTTTCCTGATCTTAAAATTCATCATTCAATAAACCATTATGACTTTACAAAAGTTAACAGGAGAATACTGATAATTGGTCCAATGGGTTCGGGAAAAACAGAGTTTTCTGCCCGCATTTATAGGGATTCTCAGGTGGCCTTAAGGAAATCTGAAAGGGTAAGAGAACTTACCATGGAGAATGGTGCTGATAGGAGAATCATATTCTATATTCGATCTAAAATAGATAAGAAGAGGTTTAAGGATTATCCGGAGGATGCGTTGGCCTATAGAAGCGGTTATGAACGATTGGGAAACTATGTTGCAAGTATAGAGGATTCTTTCAAGTTAGAGGAGATTATTGAGAAGCACAGGGAAGTAGGAACATGGATTATTGATGAAGCTGGTTTTTTTGATGAAAGGATAGCCTATGTCATCAGACGATTTTCAAGCAAAAATAGGATAAACTTTATCTTTCCAATGCTTATCCTTAATTTCAGGAAAGATATTTTCAATAGAACATCACGACTGCTCATGGAGATTGCAACCGATGTTTTCCCTCTCACAGCATACTGTGAACATGCAGATTGCATAAAAGATTCATACTATACATACAGGTATTATACAGTAGATGGAGTTGAATGCCCTGCCCTATATTTTGATCCCCTTATTATTGTAGGAGGGGATAAGATATCCGATGATCCAAAAATTCCAAACTACTCTACAAGATGTGATGAGCACCACTATCTACCGGGGAAGGAATATACTTTTCTGACTCTAAAGCCTCTGGGAGAACTTGCCTATAGCGGAAATATCAAACCTCTCTTAAAGGAATTGAACAATATTAAATTTTCAATTAAAAAGTCTGAAATACACAAGCAGTTTACTGAGAGGTTTATAAAAGGTAAAGATCCGAATCCAATTATGATGAATGCACTTAAGGTCAAATTAATAGCTGAGAAGGCGCTTATATACCTCTATATAGAGGACAATTTGCTCAGTTTAGAGCAGATGAGGTATCTGGCGAAGGAGATTAATGCAGATATGGATTATATCAACATTAGGCTTCTAGAAGGCGGAAGAGTTCACCTTTAGATAGTAACGCCGATTATCCACTATGAATTAAAACATTCAGAGCCTGGATAATAATGTAATATGGAGGTCTTTAAATATTTTTGGAGAGATGAGTGGATAAAAAAGACTCAAGTGGTTTTAACCGCAGTGGTTTTAACCACAGTGGTCAAGACCGCAGTGGCCTTGACCACGGTGATTTTAATCCCGTTCATATTCTGGTTGTAGATGACGAAGAGCCCTTTAGGATTATGATCAGGGATGTGCTCAGACAGGCTGGCTTTAAATGTTCGATAGCCTCGGATGGAGGAGAGGCCATAAAAGTATTAAAAGCAAAAAATGTAGATGTGGTTATAGCAGACATTCAAATGCCTGGTATGAATGGGATTCAATTGACGGAGATAGTAAGAGAAAAATATAATTCTGACGTTATTGTTCTCACTGGCTTTATAGAAGACTTTACATATGAAAAGGTTATAGAAAAAGGGGCCAGCGATTTCATACAAAAACCAGTTAGTATTGAAGAACTAATTGTAAGATTAAAGCGTGTTATAAAAGAACGTACACTTCTTACTGAGCGAAACCGGGCACAGGAAGAGCTTCAACAAAGCCTGGAGAAGTTGCGGAGAGCCATTGAAGGAGTTGTTCACGTTATAGCTGTTACAGTTGAAACGCGGGATCCTTATACAGCTGGACATCAACGACGAGTGGCCAATCTGGCATGTGCTATAGCCAAGGAATTGGGTCTTTCTAAAGACAGGATTGATGGGATCAGTATGGCAGGGGTTATTCACGATCATGGTAAGATATCCGTGCCAGGAGAAATTCTCAGTAAGCCCGGTCAACTAACCGAATTCGAATTCGGGATCATCAAGACTCATCCTAAGGTTGGTTATGATATATTAAAGACAATAGAGTTTCCTTGGCCTGTAGATCAGATAGTACTTCAGCATCATGAGAGAGTTAATGGCTCTGGATATCCTCAGGGTTTATACGGTAAAGACATTCTCATTGAAGCAAAAATTATATCAGTAGCGGATGTTGTTGAGGCTATGGCATCGCACAGGCCTTATCGGCCAGCCCTTGGTATAGAAAGAGCATTAGAGGAAATCTCAAAGAATAGGGATATTCTCTATGCCCCTGAAGTTGTAGATGCATGTGTGAAAATTTTAAAAAGAGGAGATTTTACATTCGAGTGAGGTGAAGAAATCATTTAGAAGAGGATCGGATATTGAGAACCTTGTTTACTGAATTTGTAAAGGAGTCAAGATCAAAAGGTTTTATAATGACACCATCTGCTCCCTCTTGGATAAAATCTTGCGCAGAGCCATTTGCGGTGTACCCTGTCATAATCAGAATCTTAATGGAAGGATCGATTTCTTTTAATCGATGAAAACATTCCCAACCCCCCATCTTTGGCATTATTACATCAAGAACAACCAGGTCTATTTCATCCCTTCTGTCCTCATACAAGGATAGAGCCTCGACACCGTTCTCTGCAAGTAAAACGTTGTATCCACACTTTTTTAGTGTTTGTACTGCTAGTTCCCGCACCTGTAACTCATCATCTACAACAAGGACAGCCCCTCTACCATGAATTAAGGATGATCTGAGCTCTTCCAAAACTGGCTCTTTTACTTCTTCTTCTAATACTGGCAGGTAAATCTCAAAGTTACTGCCTTCCCCCAATTTGCTGTGTACATCGAAAAAGCCATTATGATTCCTGACAATGCCGTATACCACAGCTAGACCCAATCCTATTCCTGACTTGTCACTTTTTGTGGTAAAGAAGGGTTCGAATAATCTTTCAATTAACTCAGGTGGCATACCGATCCCTGTATCACTTACCTTAACACAAACATACTGCCCCGGTTTTGCATTAAGGAACTGGGATGCTCTTTTTTTGTCTAAATCAAAGTTATATGTCTCCAAAGTAAGCATATTATTGGAGGTTCCCCTGTAAGAATCCGTCTTACCAGTAGCTTTACCGGTCATCATAGCATCGCGGGCATTTACACATAAATTCATCAAAAGTTGGCTCATCTGAGACGGATCAGCTTTAATAGTCCTCAGATGTGGATCAAGCATGAGCCTGATTGTAATTTCAGGTTGAAAGGTGCGTTTCAGAAGATTATAGGTCTCATTTACCACATCGTTCAAGTATAAGGGCTGGCTCTTTCCAGTATCCTGACGTGTGAAGAAACGAAGCTGTTCGGTAAGGCCTTTCCCACGATCTGTGGCTATCTTAATTTGCATAAGGTTGTTGTATCGATCACTGTCCTTTGATATATTCATCAACTCAAGTTGTGTATAGCCACTGATTACCTGCAGAAGGTTATTAAAATCATGGATTATGCCTCCGGCCAGCTGTCCCAGAGCTTCCATTTTTTGTGCCTGTCTGAATTGGGACTCTAAACGTTTTTTTTCTGTAGCATCTACAAAGGAGGCCATAATACCAACTGGTTGATCAGTATCGTCCCTAATCAAGGATGCAGATATGACTAAATCAAAGGATGAATCATCTCTGCGGTTTGCTACAGACTCACTTTGCCAACCTCCTGTGTTCTTCAGTATCCTCATGATCATGTTGAAACTTGTATCGCCCCAGAATTGAGTGCTCTGTAGATTTAATACTTCTTCATCACTCTCATATCTCCACATTTTAAGGAATGCTGGATTAACATAGGTTACGGTACCTTCTAAATCAGTGAGCATGATTCCATTAATATAAGTATGTATTGCATGATTTTTGATAAAGAGTTCACGCCTCTGTCTGTCAAGTGCAGTGGATAGGGCCTTCCTTAGCTCTTCCTGTTCTTTCAACGTTTGATTCTCACGTTCAGCTATAAATCCCTGAAGATAGGCAGACATGTATGTATCAACTGCTTTTATAGCTGTTCTGAGGTTGTCAGAATTCTGAACTTTTATTCTTTCAAAGAAAAACTGTCTAAGGAGGATTCCAAGTGAGAGTAAAGACCGCTCGCCCAATCCTTCCTTAGCGTGCTCTTTACCCTGCTCCTCTACTTTTGATATATCCAGATATTGAAGAAATATTTTGAAACTCTCTACTTCTTCTGTACCTAACTCTTTTAATCGTCTTGGGTGTAAGGTAAAGCGATTTTCAAAGGCCAAAGATAGGAAGGTTTGGCTGATTTGTTTAACTAATTCAGATTGGTCTTTAGTTAAATAGTTAATAATATTTTTGAGTTGATCTTTTTCATGATCTGAAAGCTTTATTTGATCATGCATATTGTTCCTGAGGATCCCTAATGCGGACAAGCCGCATTCTTGATTTAAATATTTTCTTGCCATTTTGGCAAGAAAATCGGAATTAGGATACTAATGCGGACAAGCCGCATTCTTGATTTAAATATTTTCTTGCCATTTTGCCAAGAAAATTATAATTAAGGTACTATTTATTTATTTCTCTAAAATAACGCCATAAATTCCGCCCCATGACCAAGCTTCCTTTGTCTCTTCAGTTACTGTTTTTTCCATACCTACCCATTCTTCCAAATGCATAAATCCCGGGTCTACCACAGACCATGGTTTGAATAATTCGCGCAATTTGTTTAGTGTCCGGGGATGAAATGGCTGTCCGAAATTTTTATAAATTTCTTGTATCTCTTTTGACTCATCTGATATTCCAGTTGAATCAGCATCACACAAGAATAGTTTTGAACCCTTATCTGCCCAATCATAGAGTATTTTCATACTATGTTCAATATTATCATCTAGTAAGAACCATGCAATCCCGTTAAAACCGATCACAATTTTTCGTTCAGAACCAAAAACCTCTTCAACCACACCAGAGTTTAAAAGCTCTTCAGGTTTTCCAGCGTCACAGTGTACATATCGTACATTGGGATCTTTCCCAATAATGTCATGCGCATAAGCGACAGTAACGGGATCGATATCCGAATAAATAACTTTTGTTCCCTTGGGAGCAACCTGATGGATGTGATCTACAGTGGGCAAACCTGATGCAAAATCCAAGAATTTATCAAACCCTTCATCGCAGAGGCGTCTCGTGGCCTCTCCCAGAAACCAGCGAATTAGCCTTAATAGCTTCGGCAACCAAGGAGCTGTTTTCAGTACTGGCTGAGCTGCCTGACGATCAATTTCAAAGTTATGATTACCACCTAAAAAATAATCATATATACGTCCTGCATTTGGCTTGCTCGAATCTGCTATATTCCTGATATCATTTTCTGAGTTCATCCATATCCTCCTTCAGGAATAATACAATCTTTAAACTGAGATTACAATCTTTTTTTAGATAACTGGATTATCCGTGGAATTATTTTTCAATTAATGATTGTATAATATCCTGTATACTAAAACAAATTATATTTTAAATATTATAATAATTCAATAAATATTTTCGGTCAAAGTAAGTCAATAATTAAGTTATTACGGAATCTACAAAAAAAGATAAAGAAACTTGGATTTATAGAAAATGTGAAATACCATTGATTAATACAGGGAAATAGGTTATAAATAGACGTATAAAAAAGTAATATTAGAAGAGGTGTTTGAGTATTTATTTTTTAAAGAGAGTAAGATAGGATACGGGATCCAGGGAAAAAAGAGACCTTTGATTAAGCAAACTCTTTTTATGCAACGGTAAGTTTTACTGCTTTATTTAATTCTTAATTTTTTTGAGCATTGGTTAAGATTTCTTGAGGAGATATCATGTTCTTTCCACTGAAGGATGATAACCCAATAAAGACCTTTCCCTATATGACAATTATGCTTATAATAGTGAACTGCATTGTTTTTTTTATTGAAGTCTCGATGGGAAGATATAGAGATTATTTTGTTGCAGGCTATGGAGTTGTCCCCTATGAAATCATGCATGCTCATGATATTAATCCAACAGTTCCACTTGGTCCATACATTACTCTCATAACCTCTCTCTTCCTACACGGCTCATTCTGGCACCTCCTCATGAACATGTGGTTTTTATGGATATTCGGAAATAACATAGAGGATATTGAAGGACACTTCAAGTTTTTAATCTTCTATTTACTTGGTGGGATAGCTGCTTCTTTCCTTCAAATCATTAGAGATACTTCATCAACCATTCCAGTTATTGGGGCTAGTGGTGCAGTTTCAGCGGTTCTTGGAGCGTATATATTAAAGTTTCCCAGGGCCCGAATAAAAACCCTCCTGTTTATCTTTATCTTTATTACCCTTATAAATGTTCCTGCTGTAGCATTCATCGGGATATGGATTTTTATGCAGTTGCTCTACAGTATAATGAGAGCTGGAAGCAATGTGGCCTGGTTTGCTCATATTGGTGGCTTTATCTTCGGGCTTCTTACAGTTAAAATATTTGAGAAAAGGGATAGATACAAAAGGTATAAAGTTTACTGATTCAAGAGTTGAGAGTTCAATCTTTATAATCATCTGTATGCTCTTATAAACGCTGGTGATACTCTATATATTCGAAATGCCGCTATACGAGAACTCTATTTGTTAATTGAGGTAACAATATTTCTTAGCTCAGGCTTCAGTTTTTTTAAGATCCCATCTATAAGATCTAAAGACATTGTTTCTTCATTTGTTTCAAATCCTCCGGTTATGTAGCGGGCCTTTCCTATAACTCAAGCGTAACAAACGGCAAAGCTAAACATAGGTAATTTGTAGAATCATGCTATGCCTGTGGTGCTGAATAAGATTAATATATTATAATTATTAACATTTTTTAAAAATTAATAATAAATTAAAAGATATTATTTTATTTTTTTCTTGACAAATTAAGTGAAATATACATAATTAACAAAAATGTATTTACAATAAAAAGTTTGGAATAATAATATTTTTTATGAAAAATATTAATTTTCTTTAAAAAGCATGTATAAAAACAAACCCTTTACTCAATCTTCCGATAAACAGGAAAATCATAATAGTTAAAAGAAATATACAGTGTAAGAATAAATAAATTAGTTTAGAGACCCATTTATAGAGTAGCAACAGGGCATTAAACTACAAGTAATTAAATATCTATATTAAAGGAGGTATTTATGCTAGAAGAGAAGGTTAAGAAAGTTTTGGAACCGAAGGAGTGGAAACAGGAACCCTACAAAGGGGTTAAGTTTCTCGGGATTGATTTGTGGTTTTGGATCTCCATTCTTTTCTGTATTCTTTGGTTTATCTTTATTGCAAGGCCAATCTTCAATCAAGAGCTATTTCCTACTTGGACAAAGATTACCTTGCTTGGGGTTAGCTTCGGGGCAGGAATTCCCTTAATAGTGGGTAGCTACCAGGTACAATTTAGAAAGGGGGTGAAGTAGAATGGAGGAAGTTATTGTTGAAGGAAGATGGATATATATAACAGTAATCGCTGTATATATGTTAATTATGTTGGTAATCGGTTTTATTGCTTCGAGGGTTACAAAAACAGCGGATGACTATTGGGTAGCTGGAAGAAGGCTGGGTACAGGGGTGCTTGTGGGGACATTTGGAGCTACTCTCATAAGTGCTGTTGCGAATTTAGGAATTCCTTCGAATAGTTACCGCTTTGGGTGGTGCTTCTGGAATGTTGGACATGGTACTTGGATCGGACCACTTATTATGGTAGTGACAATTCACTATTTTGTGAGGTTTATCGGCTACACAGTACCTGACATAATAGAAGCACGTTATGGACCAAAATCCAGACCTGTTGCTGCTGTTGTTGTGCTTTTTGGTTCTTTTGGATATGCAGCCGCTCAGATTATGGCAATGGGAACTGTTATAAGTGCGATTATGGGTTTGCCGTTCAACGTTTCCTTGGCTATTGGTACAGTTATCGTGATTATATATACTGTTTTAGGAGGAATGATTGCTGTATCATGGACTGATGTTATCCAGTTTATTGTACTGGTTTTAGGTACATTTGTAACTGCTTTAACTGTTCTCCATCTTCAGGGAGGTTTATCGGGTCTGAACTCTGAAGTAGCAAATATAGATCCGAAATTAGTGTCACCATTAGGTCCTTTTGGAAATGCATACGTTCTTATAGGTATGGCAGTGGCATTTGGATTAGGTAATCCTTCACAGCCATCTTATCTTGCAAGAGCATTTGCTGCAAAAAATGCTGCATCGATCCGTTTAGCTCTTGGAATAGCAACCCTTATTACCCTATTCTGTATGGGTGGCGGTATTGTCATTGGGCTTGGTGGAAGGATTATGCTTGGTGGTGAGATTGCCCGTACAGATATAGTATATCCACTGGTTGTTCTCAAACTTTTTCATCCATTGCTAGGAGGTTTGATTATTGCTGGAATTGTTGCCGCAATTATGTCTACTGCAGATTCATTCCTTCTCGTTGCAGGAGTGACAATAGGAAGAGATTTTTATCAACGCTTCATTAACCCAGATGCTACTGATCGACAGCTTATTACGATAAGTCGTATCGTTACTCTTATTGTAGGATTGGTGGGTCTTGGAGTCGCTCTCATATACCCAGAATCGGTACTATTTTTGGGAGCATATGTTTTTGGAACTGTAGCAGCAGGTATCTTTGTTCCCTTGTATATAGGTCTATTCTGGCGAAGGGCAAACTCTATAGGGGGAATATCTTCAATGATCTGTGGATTTGTTGGAACCTTCATATTCACTATGTTTAAAGTATTTCCTGTACATCCAATTATAGTAGGAATTGCGATCTCAGCTGTTGTTTACATTGTAGTGAGTTTGGCAACAAAACCTGAACCTGAAAGAGTAGAAGCATTTATGGCAAGAATAGGAAGAGCATAGGTATATTTTGCGGGGGGACCTTGATTGATGGGGGATTTTGATTGATAGTGATGTAAATGGTAAACTATATGATCGATGACTTGGTAATTGTTTTAGATCATTGTTTTAATGAAGATGATATTTCAGATTTAATGACAAGAAAGAGAAGAGGCTTTATTCTTTTTCAACAACCTCCCCCCGCAATTCAAAAATCCAGCCTATTTTTCTATCCTTATTGGTATATATCGATGGTAACAAAAGTTACCCGTTTAATTGGAAATGAGCGGGTAATGAATCTTAAGGTGATGGTAGATGGAATTGAAGGGAAAGCAATTATTGTTATTAGGGTTCCTGAGTATACGGAAGTTTCTCGCAAAACATTAAAAGAGGTCTTTAGTGTAGAAATATCTAGACAAAAGGCATTAGAGAGTTCAAGGAGACTTGTAACTGATACCATAATACGGAGAGCTTTTTTAATAGAGGACATATATCATACAATTAAAGAGGGTAGATTATTATACTATCCGTACTGGATTGTAAGAACTAAAGAACAGCTGGATAGAGCAAAAGTTTTTGCTATTAATGCTGTTACAGGAGATATCGATTATCGAGTTGCATATTCTTATAAAAAGCTAATTGGATGCTAAGTTGTAAATCATCCTTTTAGTGCTAGATTCATCTATTTGCATATTATAAATCTAATGGTTTAAAAGTAAGTCCCTGATTAGCATAGTATATATAAATTCAATGAAAGAAGTATAAACCGGGTTTCATCCTGCCTATAGAAGACCACACGTTCTGGAAAAAAGATTTTGGAATTTCATTCAATATTGATGAACTTTTGATAATAAATCAATAAATGTGATAGTTTTTAAACTAAGATTGATCAATATATTGTGGAGAGATCTAGATTTTTATATATGAAATAACGGAGGTATGAAATGTTTAAACTTAGCAAGGAAGAAGAAGAAAGGGCATTACAGCTTCATCAAAAGGCAACTGTGATAGATGGAGTTGCTTGTATTATGGATAATGTACCCTTGAGACGGTCAAATGGGGAAAAGAGGATATTTGAAACAAGATATTTACCAAAGCTACTCGCCGGTCAGATGAATGCTGTAAGTGTAACGGTTGTAAACCCTAATGAGAGGTATGCTTTCCATGCTCTACAGAGCATAGCTGATTACCATTCAGACCTCGAAGAATCGAGTGATAAGTTTAGAATTGTAACAAGTGCTCGGGATATTGAAGAAGCAAGAAAGCAGAACAAGGTTGCTGTTATCTTAAGCCTCCAGAGTGCCGAACCTATAGAGGCAGATTTGAGAATACTAAAAATATTCTACAAACTCGGTGTTAGAATAATAATACCCTGTTATGGACGAAGAACGATAGCAGGAGATGGATGCAGTGAGCGTACAAACTGTGGCCTAAGTAATTTTGGAGTAGAGCTAATAGAAGAGATGAATAGATTAAACATTCTAATTGACTTATCTCATCTAGGAAGAGCAACGTTTATGGATGTACTTAAATTTTCGAAGAAAACAGTTGTTGCTACACATTCAAATGCAAATTCCTTAGTGGAAACAACAAGGAACCTAACTGATGAGCAGATAAAGGGTATAGCTGAAAGAGGAGGAGTAATCGGTATTAGCGCTTACCCTGGATTCGTAGCCAGGCCAACATGCACTGTAAATGATTTTCTAGATCATATTGATTATATGGTAAAACTTGTTGGTGTTGATCATGTAGGATTAGGGTTCGATTTTCTTGATTGGGAAAAGGAGAATATCCTTCCATATGCAAAGGCGATGAGAGACAAATTTCCGGATGTATTTGGTCCATCAGTCGATTTTCCTGCGGGATTAGAAGGCCCATCTAAAATTATTAATGTTACAAGAGGACTTATTGTACGGGGATTTTCTGATGAAGATATACAGAAAATTCTCGGATTGAATTTTTTAAGAGTTTTCAAGGAAGTATTCTAATTTGATAGAAATTAATAGATGGCGAGGTCAATGAAGTTCTCAATTTTAAATAAGAATCAATTATTAGATATTCATGCTACAAGCTTGCGAATATTATCAGATACAGGAATAAAGGTACAGGTGGATGAGGCAAGAGATCTTATTTGCAAAGCTGGAGCCGAAATGAACCATGACGGAACTATACGAATTCCAACTGTACTGGTAAAGAGGGCCCTTTCGTACTGTTCTCCAGAAGTTCTATTGTATGGTCGTTTTGGGTACCCTCATATAGTCATAGGAGGGAACAGAGTACATTTTGGCACAATGGCTTACCCAACAGTAGTTCTTGATTGGAAAACTGGGGAATACAGGCCATCTCTCTTAAGCGATTTAGACGATGCTGTTTCCATGGCCGAATCATTATCAACTATGGATTTTATTATGCCTGGATGCTGTCCAACAGATGTTGACCAGAGCAGAGCTGACCGATATATGTGGAGAGCGTGCCTGCTAAGGAGCCGGAAGCCTGTATTTAATCTGTGTTATGGCAAAGATGGATTAGAAGGTCTTGTCAAAATGATTTGTGCAATTTCAGGTGATATGGATACATTTAGGTCCAAGCCATACCTGGCGATTGTTGCGGGTGCTTTCAGTCCATTAATGATACCAGAAAACGATTGTGATGTTATAGTGGGTGCAGCTAAACAGGGAATTCCGCTCATATTAATGGGCGGACCTATGGCAGGTGCTACAGGTCCGGTAACCCTTGCTGGAAACATTGCACAGCTGAATGCTGAAATGCTGGCATGCATAGTACTTGCGAAGGTTGCAAATCCTGAAGTTCCACTAATCTATTGCCCTATACCAAAAACATTCGATATGAGTGTAACGAATTTGGTTACTTCCGGACCAGAAGTAGTATTACAGCAACTTGCTTGTCTGCAATTGGGTAAGTTTTATCAACTTCCGGTGGGCGGTTCTGGAATTATCTGTGATGCTAAGGCTCCAGATGCACAGATGGGCTGGGAATGTATGTCTACAGGACTTTTAGCAGCAATTGCAGGGATGAATCTTATTGTTGGCGCTGCATGTATAGATGCTGAGTCTATTCTTAGTTTAGAGGCTTTAGCTATACATCATGAGGTTGTGGGTTTTATTTCAAGGATTGTTCGCGGTTTTAACATTGATGAAGAAAGTCTTGCTGAGCAAACTATAATGAATATTGGTCCTGCAGGAGAATTCCTTTCTGGTGATCATACTTTAAAACATTTTCGAAATGAACTATGGGTGCCATCTCTTAGTATCAGGTCAAGCTATTCAAGTTGGCAAGAACAAGGCTCAAAATCGCTACGTAATCAGGCAAGAGATTTTGTAAGAAGAACTCTTGCCAATCCAACTTTTCTAAAAATACCAGATGGTATTGAAAAGCAGTTTTATGAGATTATCATGGATTAAGAAAAGAGAAATACTAATTTGTGAAGGGGAATCAGGCAATAATTTTCAAAATTATACAGGAGGGAACCATGGGCTATGATGCTCCGAGGATTATAGTAGAGCCACCGGGACCAAAAGCAAGAGAGATTATTGAAAGAGATGAGAGTATGCTTTCCCCTTCTCTTACAAGGACTGCAAAATTAGTAGGATATAGAGCTTCAGGAGTGTACGTTGAGGATCCGGATGGGAATATATTTCTTGATTTCGGTTCCGGGGTTGCGGTTGTTGGTGTTGGCCACAGGAATACTGAGGTCATTGCAGCTATTAAAAAACAGCTTGACAGATTGATTTTCGTGAACAGCCTTGATTATTACAGCATTCCTCAGGTTGAGTATGCCGAAATGCTTCTGGCTGTTACACCTGGTAACTTTAAAAAAAGGGTCTTTTTTACCAATAGTGGAAGTGAGGCTATTGATACTGCCATAAAAATAGCAAAGTGGCATACAAGAAGGACATATGGAATAGGGTTCTTGAATGGATTCCATGGCCGGACAATGGGAGCTGTTTCATTTACCACTACAAATGTATCGGCAAGAAGAGGATTTTCACCTCTCTACCCTATTGGTCATTTTGTACCCTATCCGTACTGTTATCGGTGCCTTTTCAATAAGGAATATCCATCATGTGGAATGTATTGCATGGATTACCTTACCGATATAATTCTAAAAAGAGTTGTTCCTCCCGATGAAACAGCATTCATAATTGTTGAGCCAATTCAGGGTGCAGGTGGTTATATTGTCCCTCCAAAAGAGTTTTTCAATATTCTAGTTGAAATAGCAAGAGAGCATGGGATTGTTCTGATCATCGATGAGGTACAAACAGGTTTCGGAAGAACAGGGAAAATGTTTGCATCGGAACATTTTGGAATAGAACCAGATATAATTACTGTATCGAAGGCCCTTGCGCATGGACTTCCCGCTGGAGCAGCTGTTGCAAGAGCCGATGTAATGAATTGGGAAAAAGGCGCCCATGAAGGAACTCTAAACGGGAGTCCCGTAATAATGGAGGCTGCAAAAGCAGTACTACGTTATATCAAGAAGAATAGTCTTGTTGATAAAGCACGTGTTCATGGCAATTATATAAAGGAAAAACTCGAATATCTTAAAGGGAAGTATCCTATTATTGGTGATATAAGGGGTTTAGGGTTAATGATAGGAGTTGAACTTATTGAGGACAGCAAGAAAACACCTGCTACTCAAAAGAGAGATAAGCTTATTAATGAAGCTTTCAAAAGAGGATTACTTCTTTTAGGAGCAGGTGATTCATCACTAAGACTTGCCCCCCCTCTCGTTATTTCTAAAGAAGAGATAGACACCGGGCTGTCAATTTTTGAAGATTCCCTAAAGATAGTATCATTTTGAGGCATAGAGTAAAAGTAGTATCAGTATTTTATGTAGAGGCCAAAAGAAAGAAAAAGACTTAATTAATAATCCCGTTTTTGATCAAATATTTTTATTGATAAAAATATTATAATACTTGAATAGAGGTAATATTTATGAAAGTTAGTGTTTTAGGCGGAGGGAATGGTGCATATGCTTCAGCGGCTCATCTTAGGCTGAAGGGGCATAAGGTGAAGTTATTCAGCAGCTACAGAGAGGAGCTTGAGCCGATTATTCAAAATGGAGGTATAGATCTGAAAGGGAGTATGGGTAATACTTTTGTTAAGGGTATTGAGGTTTTTAATGCTATTGATGATGCTGTTGAGGGAAGCGATATTGTTATGGTTGTTGTGCCGGCAACTGCGCATACGCACTATGGAGAGGTATTGGCCTCAGTCCTGAAGGAGGGGCAGTTACTCTTTTTAAACCCTGGACATACCGGGGGTTCTCTGCATATGACACATGTTCTTAAAAAATATGGTCTTAGCGTCAAGATCGTCGTTGTAGAATCAAATACTCTTACCTATATAACACGGAAAACGGGTTACGGAGAAGTAACGATTTACAAATTGGCAAGCAGTATCATAATGTCTGCTTTACCGGCCATCGAAACGGCAAGCGCTTTTAAAAAGCTTAATAAACTCTATCCCTGTCTTAAACCTGCTAAAAATGTTCTGGAAACTTCATTGACAAATCTAAATGCAGTTTTGCACCCTCCAGGAATGTTATTAAATGCAGGTATGATTGAGAGAAGCCGCGGAGATTTTTATTTTTACTCTGAGGGTACAACCCCTGCAGTTGGCAGTGTGATGGAAGGAATTGATAAGGAAAGGATGGATATTCTTAAGGCAGCGGGTTTACGGTCAATATCATTTATGGACCATTTTTATAATGGGGGGTATACTACTCGAGATGCATATGAATCGGGTTCATATTATAGGATAGTGAAGGAGAGTCCACCCAATGTAAAGATTAGGTCACCACAAGATCTGAGACATCGTTATTTAGAAGAGGATATAAGCTGTGGTTTAGTTCCTATGGCTGAACTTGGATCACTGTTCGGAATAGATACTCCACTCATCGATGCTTTGATAGCGGTTGCAGGGGCAATAAATGGAAAAGATTATCGAGAGGAGGGATTAAACATCAATAAATTAGGTTTAGCCGGGATGAGACCTGAAGAGCTACAGTTATACGTGAACAAAGGACTGGTAAAAAGATAACTATAGAAGGGATTTAACTGATGAGCAACGAAGTAATTATCAAACAGCAAAACTTGATGCAAAAGAGGGGCATTGGGGCATTGATAGCAGTTTCACCGGAAATGATACGCTATACGACCGGGGTAATGGTTCCAACCCAATCGATTATAAGGGAGAGACACGCTATCTGTGTTACACCTGCACAGGGTTCGCCAGTAGCTATCGTTGTTAATATCGAAGAGGATCTGGTGAGAAGTGAGAGTTTTTTAGGTGACATCAGAAGCTACAATGAATTTACAGAAGATCCTATTATCATGCTGGCGAATGTACTGAAAGAATTAGGCTTGGAGAACCAAAAGATAGGGATTGAATTGGATTTTCTACCGGCAAAAAGGTTTGACATTCTTAGGAATGAGATGCCAGACACGGAATTTATTACCTGTGAGGATCATTTTCTAGAACTCCGTAAGCTGAAAACGAAAGATGAGCTTGGTTTAATAGAAGAGATTGGCAGGGCTGCCGAAGAATCGATAGCCAGTGCATTTAAACAGTTGCATGCTGGGATGTCAGAAAAGGATCTTGCTAGACTTTTGGTTGCTGAGTACTATAGCAGGGGGGGTGAGAAGACTCAGATTCTTGTGGTTGCCACAGGTGAAAGAAGCAGTTTTTTGAATGCTTCCGCATCAGCTAGGGTAATTAAGAAAGGAGACATGATTAGAGTAGATCTTATAGGTTCAAAGCAGGGATATTATTCAGACGTGTGCAGGACTGCAGTCGTTGGAAAACCCAGCCAAAAACAAATGGATATATGGAGAACAATTGTTGAGGCACGAGAGCTTGTTTTAAATGATATAAGGCCGGGAATGGACAGTAGAAAGATCTACACCAAATACAGGGATTTTGTTGTTAAGAAGAATCTTACTCCAATAAATTTTGTGGGTCATGGGTTAGGGTTAGGTTTACATGAGGAACCGTATATTGGTAGATACGGTGGGACAATTCTTGAAACCGGGATGGTGTTGTGCGTTGAACCTATACATGTGGTTCCTAATGTAATGGGCTTCCAGCTTGAAGATGAAATTCTTGTTACTTCAGATGGGTATAGACTTTTAACCGGCGGTCCTCAGTCCCATGAGCTGCCGGTAATTGAATAAATAAAGGGGTAATAGATATGCTTAAGATTGGAGTCCTTGGTGGAGGGAATGGAGCATTTATTACTGCTGCTGATCTTACTCTCCGTGATTTTAATGTAAATATATGTGAGCTACCAGATTTCGAAGAGAATATAAAACTGGCGAAAGAGAAGAGTGGAATTGATCTTGAGATCAGGGGAAATCCAGGGCTTGAGGGAGGATTTGCAGAACTAAATCTGGTTACTACTAACTTCAAAGAGGCTTTATATGATCGGGATGTTATTTTTGTTATAGTGCCTGCTTTCGCGCAAAGCATATTTGCCGAACTTGCAAGTGACGCATTTAATCCTGATCAGATTGTAGTTTTAGAACCTGGAAATTTTGGTGGTTCTCTCGAGTTTGCTGAAGTCTTAAAGGCAAAAGGTATGAAGGAGTTACCTGTACTGGTTGAGTTTGAATGTATGATATATTCAGGTTTTAAAAATGACAGTGGTTCTGTTTGGGTTAGCGGATATAAGAATGGATTGAAAGTAGCTGCATATCCCGGGTGTTTAACGGATAGCGTCCTGGATGTTCTATTAAAAATATATCCTATGTTAGAGCGTGCAAACAACGTTTTTGAAACTGGGTTGAGTAATCTGAACACAGTTGTTCATGCACCGATTCTTACATTGAACGTCGGTTGGACTGAGCATACAAAGGGTGGATTTCTCTTTTACTGGGAGGGTGTTACTCAATCTGTGGGGCGAGTTGTGGAAACTGTGGAGGAGGAAAGGATGGCTCTTGGCAAGGCGCTTGGTGTGAATCTTACTTCTTCACGAGATATCCTTATTAAATGGTACGGACATCAGGGTGCTCATGGGAAAACACTTTCAGATATATTGAGAACCAATCCTGCATACGAATGGGATTATGCTCCCAAAACATTAGAGCATAGATTTTTATTAGAGGATATCCCTTATGGAATGATTCCTATGGAAACACTGGGAGAGATTTTAGGGCAGAGAACGCCGATAATTTCGTCTATTATTAATCTAGGTTGTATTTTAACGAATAAGGATCTTAGGATGAATGCCAGGGATCTTCGGAAATTTGGATTGGATGGCATTGGAAGAGAAGCTTTATTGGAACGGGTCTATGATGGTGGTAGTGATAAAGAACTATTCAGATGTTAATCAGAACATTTCATATTGTCTTTCGCCTCAGATGATCACCTTTTTGAAGGTTGGGTATCAACTTCTGCTTCAATATTTATACTGAGATATATTAGCCAAAGTATTAAAGAGGAGCCCCTAATAAGTTATTTACTTTTTTTACGAAGATAGTGGAGATGAGGGATAAGAACCCTGTTGGGATTTCCGGTTCCGTCGTAGAATATATCGATAATTGGTATATTAAAATCCTCCTGGATCTTGCGGAATATCGAGGATGTAACAACACCAGGACAGCAGAAAATCGGGTTAATGTGAATGATGGCATCGACAATACTGTTTTTAATATAGTATAGGGCCCTTCCGACACTGATTGAAGTCTCCCCTACTATATAGTGCTTTATCTTATACTCATTCATTAAAGCAACGCATTCTGCAAAGTCTGGCTCCAGCTGATCACCGATAATATCCAAAGCCATCTTTTCATACCTGTGCTCTATCGATTTAAGCAATTTATAGTGTCTGGGGTCATCTCCGTGAAGTCTTATATCAGCATCAAAAAAATGGAAAGGAAAATCAGTCATAGAAGGGACAATCAATTCCCCGCCAAGCTCCTGAACGAGAGACTGTACCTTCATATTTACCAGTTCATTATACTTTACATAGAGATCGCCAAGTAACCCTATTCTCGGTTTCCTTCCATCTGACTCATCCTTGCGAATACCTCTGAACATTTCAGAAGCATCATTCAGGGCTGAGCGAAAATCCATACCAATCAGTATTGCCTCACAGATATTCTTTTTTACCATGCTAAACACCCTGTCAGTTTTGCCGATTTCTATTTCATAGGGTTTTATCCTGTTATACATCTTGTATATTATGCACCCTGCAATATAGGATTCGAGTATTTTTATGGAAAGGGCGTTTGATATGATCTTTCCAGGGGAGAGATTGTTAACGAGGCCTATCTTTAACCCTTCAAGCCCAGCAGAATGAAAAACCAGGTCTGAAAGTATGGGGAACTGCGGAAAGTTGCATGCCATACATACAGTGGGCATGTAAAAATAGGTTCTCTTTGGGTTGAGTTTTTCATTTCTCACCTTTTCAACAACGCCTCCCATAAGAGATATCAGGGGCATGCACTCTCCTCCACTGGCATACTGATATCCGGTGTTTAAGGCCTTCTCATCGGGGTACAGCAAAAAAGCTCTGTATCCAGCATGCCTGAAGCAGGCTGCCCAGAACTGACCGATGAGCTGATCGATGCATGGTATGAGTACTGTGTCCTTCTTTTCAAGGTTCTGGTCCTGTGCTGTAAGCACAGAAGAGGGCTTGGCTTTTCTTTTTTTCTTCATAAAGTTTTCGAATGATCTCATGCCGGCTTCTATGCGTGTGGTATAACCAACGTCAGATGTGTGCTCATCAAGCTGAAGGATCAAAAACGGCTTTTCATAATAGGTCATAATATCTTTAACATAACTGATCAGAAAGGAATCAGGACTGCATCTGAAGCATGTTAGGTAGATAACGAAGAGATCATTAGAGCTGGCACAAAGCTCCGAGAGCTTAATAATCCTCTTTCCATAATGCCAGTGCATGCGTTCATAGTATTTGTTGCCATAGGTGGGTTTATATTCATCAATTTCAAACTCGTCCTGCCAGAAGATATCCGCTCCCAGTTGTTCAAGCCTCCTTGGAATATTGAGGTTCAGAGCTGGATCAAACATCACATAGGGTCTTCCCATCAAAACAATTTTGACATTGCCTTTTCTATCTGCATGTATATTTAGCTTTGAATATGTCTTTTCCCAGTTTTTCCTTGCCTGTGTATACTCCCTATACGCAGCATCAAAAGCTACTCTTACTTCATCGAAAGTGAGATTTGTGATTTTAGCATTCATCTCTTCATAAATATCAAAGACTATATCCTCTATACTCTTTTGATTAAAATTGATGAGAGGTGAGATAAGCCTTTTTTCTATATCTATGGCTGTTAATCTACTTACGATGGTCGGCAGGTACTGAGAGTAGTAGCAGAAGTATGCATCGTTTGTTTTCTTTTTAAAAAGGAACTCGCCTCTGTATTCTCTATCTTTTTCATTAACAATTGCAGGACAGAAGATATAATCGACATCTTTATCCAGAAGCTGTTTCACATATCCATGGGAGATTACCATTGGTGCGCAGAAATCTGAGTTGACAATCTTCTTGCCTTCTGCAAGTGCTTTCCTTGATGGTCTTTTTACAGACACTTTGAAGCCCAGTCTTTTGAAAAGGCTGTACCAGAGTGGGAGGTATCCTGTATTGTAGAGTAGGGGAGGAAGTCCAATTAACGTTTTATCTCTTGATAGTTCAGGCATGGAAGTTTTAAAGAGAGGCTTCATTACCTCCTTGAACCGCTTTTCAGGTCCACTTTTTACAGATTTTTTTACACTTTTTGCTTCGTATTCTCTCCCACACTTCATTCCCCAGCCGGTTTTTTTTCCATTTTTCTTTATAATTGTGAGCACACACTTATTGGCACAAAGATTGCAATTTTCTTTTTCGACTTTGACATTCTGCGTATCCCAGATAAAACGAGAGTAATTTATACCGGATTCCTTTAAAAGTAACGCCACACCTAGAGCTCCGGTGAGATGGCAGTATGGGGAAACATGAATAGGCCTTTTTAAAAGTTGCTCAAAGGAGGCAACGAGCGCTTTATTTCTCGCAGTTGCCCCCTGGAATGCGATATAATTGCCAAAAGGTGATCTGTTCACTACCTTGGCTATATAGTTGTCCCTCACTGAATTGAGCACAGCATGAGCTAAAGCCTCTTTAGACCATCCTTCACTTAGGAGAATAGTTAAATCCCTTTCCATGTAAACTGTACAACGGTCACTGGTATATGGAGCTCTGGCCCCAAATGCTAAGTCGGAGAAATTCTTGAGGCTTACACCAAGTCTCTTTGCCTGTTCTTCTATAAAGCTCCCGGTTCCAGCTGCGCAGATATAATTCATAATTGAATAGTAAACCTCTCTTCCCCGTAACCGGGTAAACTTTGAATCCTGACCCCCAATTTCAATAATCGTATCGACCTCTGGATTCAGAAATATCGAGGCCTTTGCATGAGCGGTGATTTCATTTATCTCAAGATCTGCTGAAAAGAGCTCCTTTATCATTTTCCTTCCCGACCCGGTTGTCCCAACTCCCAGTATAAAAAGGTCTTCTTCCTTGAAAGTGGAATTGATTGTCTCGATAAGCTTCTGTACAGCAGAAATTGGCTGACCCTGTGTATTTGTATAGAATCCTCCAAGGATCTCCTTTTTGGAATTCATAACCAGAGCTTTTGTACTTGTGGAGCCAATGTCAACTCCAATGTAAACACCGCTTATATTACTGGCACCTTCTTTGGGAAGGAATACCTCTACATCTTCATCATTATAAATTTTAAATTCACTGAAATCTGGATAGCTGGTTAACTTCATTTCCAGCGGTATCCGAGTATTTCTGCTGGATTTATTCCTGTTTATTATACTGTGAAAATCAAAGCCAGAATCATCCCCAAGGAGGGCTGCGCCAACAGCTCCAGTAACCTGTGAATTTCGAGGTACGGTTACTGGTTTAGCCAAAATATCTTGAATCTCTCCTACGATCTTCGGGTTTAGTGATAATCCTCCAACAACACCTACAGGTGCAAAGATTTCTCGCCCCTTCACAAGAACATCCAAAATATTTCGCGCAATCCCCTGACATAGACCTGCACATATACCATCTAATGAGTAACCCTCCTGCATTGCGTGAATAATATCTGTTTTTGCAAAAACAGCACACCTTGTTGCAATAACTGGTGTTTTGCCTGTATAGCTGAAAGCACTAGATGCAAGCTCTGCTGCAGTAAGATTCAGACGTTCTGCCTGCTGTTCGATGAATGAGCCAGTGCCAGCAGCACATGGAGAATTGATCGAGTGTTCGCTGTATTTGCCATTCCGATCGAAGAGGATAAGAGAAAAGGATTCACCACCTATTGAAAATATATTTCTGCACCCTGGAAGTAGATATTTTGAACCTTCAATAGTTGATAGCGTATTGTCTATTATTCTGTTTCCACTGCTTCTGAGGTTACCTGTAACACCAATGGAATCATAAAATCTATATTCCTGTTTATTGAAGAGAGCCTCTAAAGCCCCTTCAATATCTCCCCTATGATCGATGTAATGTGAATCTACGATTTCTCCATCTTCTAGAATGACACTCCCCAAATAGAGCGATCCAATATCTATTCCTAACCTTTTCATACCCGATTATTCCTAGGAAATATGTTAAGAATATCAATGATTTAAATGTCCAGGAAAGTCAAGTTTAAACCAATATTTTTATCCTTATTTATGTAAAGATTATAATATATTAATATGTAAATCTCCCCCCCCCATTGAGGCCGTAGGCCTCAATTTGAGCGGAAGTGACGTGAGGCCGTAGGCCTCAATTTGAGCGGAAGCGACGTGAGGCCGTAGGCCTCAATTTGAGCGGAAGCTATATAATCGAGAAGGCGGCATGTTCGCATTTGAGGATACGTAATGCCAAAAAAAACAGCTTTTTTAGGAATAGACCTCGGAACTACAGGTATCAGGGCTTTAATGTCCGATGAAAGTGGTAATGTCTTAGAGGCTCAATCTGCAGGAGTTGAGAAAAGCTTTGTAAAAAGCAGAGATCCCGTATGTTCTGAGCAAGATCCGCACTTCTGGGAGTCTCCCCTGTTTCAGGTTTTGGGAAAGATCCTTTCATCCAATGAACAGTACTATATAAAGGCCATAACGTGCGATTCCACGTCAGGAACAATAATACCCATAGACAGCACTTATAAGCCACTTTACAATGCAATCCTTCATAATGATGCAAGAGCACAGAATGAAGCCTCATTTATCTGTAAGAATACAAAACTCGCAGTTAAGCCATCTTTTGCACTTTCAAAGATACTCTGGATAAAAAACAACAGGAGAGAACTATATGATAAAACGTATAAGTTCATTCATGCAGCTGATTATATAAAGGGTCTTATATCCGGTGACTTCGATACAACTGATTTTTCAAATGCTGTAAAGACTGGATATGATCTTAATACATATAAGTGGCCTGATTCAATGGACGAGGTTTTGGGAATATCATGCGGGAAGCTTCCCGCAGTAGTAAAAACAGGAGAGGTTGTTGCGGAGTTGAAAAAGAGTATCAGGGAGGAGTTTTGTATAAAGAATAAGGTAAGAATTGTTGCCGGAGCTACAGATTCCACTACCAGTTTTTATTCAAGCGGAGCCCGTATGATTGGCGACTGGAATACAACTCTGGGTACAGTACTGGCTATGAAAGGTATTGCTGGGAAATTCATTGAGGATCCAGATAATCTTCTCTATGCACACAGGCATCCTGAAGGGTTCTGGCTCCCAGGAGCAGCAAGCAATACCGGTGGGGAATCTCTAAGGCTATTTTTTGGGAAAGATTTAGATAAATATGATAAAAGGATAGAGGATATGCCACCAACGGGCGGCCTGGTTTATCCTCTTGTGAGAAAAAGCGAAAAATTGCCCTTTTTGAATCCAGATGCCTTTGGTTTTATTAATATGCCTGTATGTAATCCTCTGTACATGTTTAAGGGATTTTTAGAGGGGCTCTCCTTTGTTGAGAGGATGATTTATGAAAAGATAGAAAATATTGGATATAAAGTGGGGAACAAGATCTTTTCCATGGGTGGTGGGGCCTTGAGCAAGCCCTGGATGAGAATACGGGCTAACATTCTTAAAAAGATTGTTTACCGTACAAAAGTAGTTGAGACAGCATTTGGAGCTGCTTTGATTGCAGCGGGCGCTGTTTATTACAAAAGCCTTACCGAGGCTATTGAAAATATGGTGAAGATAGACTGCTTTTTTGAGCCTGACGGAAAGATATGTGCTCTGTATGATGAAATTTACGAGAGATTTATCTCAGAATGCAGAAAAAGAGGCCTTTTTTGATCTAAAAGATATTATCAAACTATCCTCCATTCATTGCTGTAGATATTCATCTTCTTTCCCCGCGCAAATCCTATAAGGGTTACCCCGAACTTTTTTGCAAGCTTTACAGCTTCAGATGTAGATGCAGATCTTGATATGATAATAGGTATACGGGCTCTTATGATTTTTAATAAGATAGCTGAAGAGATCCTTCCACTTGTAAACATAATCTTATCTTCAAGTGGTATGCCTTTCATTAAGCATTTTCCAAAAATTTTATCTATGGCATTATGCCTCCCAAGATCCTCACTAAATATGAAAAGATCACTGTTATCAAAAAGAGCTGCCGAATGAACACCGCCGGTTTTTTGGAATAGACTCGAAGAATTTTGGGACCTTTTCAATAGTTTGATAATCTCTGTAGAGCTAATTTGTATATTAGATTCTATCTTCTTGCACAGAGCAGCGTCTGCTGCATTGTAAAAGGGGGTTTCATTAAAACAATCTGGTTTAATGAATCGGGTGTGACGTAGATCATTGATCGGGTCATGCTTACTATTCGTATTAACAAATACAATCCCCCTTTTTTCATCGTTTTTTATTGAAAGAATATCCTCTTTTCTCTGGATAAAGCTTTCTGAAAATAGGTATCCCACAGCAAGGAACAGTGTATCCTCTGGAATGCAGAGTATGGTAACCAGCTCTTTTTCATTGTAGAAAATAGTGAGGGGCATTTCTGTAGCAACGAGATCGTTTCTTGTTTCACGCCTATTCTCTGTGATTCTGCTTATAGGGAGAATTTCAGTGTTTTTCATTGGCAATTGTCCCGCCTCCTATTACTCTATCCCCTTTATAAAACACAACTGCCTGCCCTGGTGTTATGGCCCACTGAGGTCTGGAAAAGGTTATCCGCACTGTACCATTCCCAGCCGGTATTAGAGTAGCTTTTGAAGGCTTGTGAAGGGAACGAATCTTTGCCTGTATTTCTATTGAGCTAGTAACAGGTTCAGTGATCCAGTTTACATCATATGCAATAAGTTCATTATGATAAACGTCAACCTCTCTGCCAACAACAAGTGTGTTGTTTTTCCTGTCAATTTCAATGACGTATAGCGGTTTTCCGTCTGAGATTCCCAGGCCTTTCCTCTGTCCAATGGTATACTCAATTATCCCTTTGTGATAGCCAAGCACCTTTCCCTCTTTATCGATAATGGGACCAGGTTGTCTTGAGTCCGGGATATTTTCCTTCAGGAATGATCTGTAATCCTTCCCCTGTACAAAACAGATCTCCTGAGATTCCTCTTTTCCTGATACAGGCAGACCGTTCTCTTTAGCAATAGCTCTTACAGAATCCTTTTTGAAGTAACCCAGAGGCATTAATGTGTGCTTTAACTGATTCTGGGTTATTACATATAAGAAATAGGATTGATCTTTTTGCATGTCAATAGCCCTTTTCAAATAGTAGGTTCCAGTCACCTTGTCATACTCAATACGGGCATAGTGGCCGGTTGCAATATTATCTATTTCCAGTGCAAGAGCTTTTTTGAGCAAGATATCAAACTTGATAAACTGATTGCATCGAATACAGGGGTTTGGAGTTCTTCCCCTCTTATATTCATTAGAAAAGTTGTTAATAACCATTTCCTGAAATTGTTTTCTCATATTTAGGACATAGTGCGGAATACCAATAAGTGAAGCAACATACTTAGCATCCATGATATTACTTAAGCCACAGCAGCTTTTTGTACCCTCTTCTTCATCATAATATTTTGGCAAAAGCTGCATTGTGATACCTGTAACCTGATAACCCTCTTCTTTTAAAAGTAGGGCAGTTACAGATGAATCAACACCGCCGCTCATCGCAACAAGGGCTCGTTTTCTGGTCTCCGACCTCTTCATTTCTCTTTCTTTAAGTAAGGGATTGCCACTTTTAAAATCATTATTTTGGTTGGGTACGCTCACCGAATGCACCATCAATCGAATTTAGAAGCACTATAAAGTGGAGATATTGACCTGAGCCTTTTTACAATCCGCGGCAAAACCTCTAAAACAGTATCAATATCATCCTCCTTGGTATATCTTCCAAGTGAAAAACGTAATGAACCATGAGCATTCTCATGACTCAGTCCCAGTGCTAGAAGGACATGGGATGGTTCCAGCGATAAAGAGCTGCAGGCAGAGCCTGTTGAACAGCAGATTCCCGACATATCGAGACTGAGGAGCATCGATTCTCCTTCTATATACTGAACTGTGATATTTGCATTGTTGGGGAGCCTCATTGTTGGGTGACCGTTCAGCTTTGTATACTCGATGGTCCTGGTTATACCATAGATAAGTCTGTCCCTTAGAATGGTTAATTCTTTCTTTTCCTCCTCCAATCCTTTTGCAGCAATTTGTACTGCCTTTCCAAATCCCACTATACCTGGTACATTATGAGTAGATGCACGGCGTCCGTTTTCCTGATCTCCGCCATGTATAAACGAGGCTATTTTTGTTCCTCTTCTTATGTAAATAATACCAACACCCTTTGGCCCATAGAGCTTGTGAGCCGATGCACTGAGCAGATCTACATGAAGACGATCAACATTTACTGGGAGGTGACCAACTGTTTGTACTGCATCGGTATGAAAGTAAATTTCTTTTTCATTTGCAATCTTTCCTATTTCTTCCAAAGGCTCAACTGTACCAATTTCATTATTTGCATGCATAATAGAGATGAGAATAGTTTGATCTGTTATAGCCCTTTTCACATCATCAGGGTTGATAAGTCCATACCCATCTACTGGGAGATAGGTAACATGAAAGCCCTGTTTTTCTAAATACCTGCAAGTATTAATTACCGCATGGTGCTCTATTGATGTGGTAATGATGTGGTTTCCCCTCTTTCTATTTTTGTAAGCTATGCCCTTCAGAGCAAAGTTATTACTCTCCGTTCCACCGCCTGTGAAGATTATCTCGTCAGGCATTGCCCCTATTAAAAGGGCTATTTCTCTCCTTGCAACTTCAACTGCCTTCTTTGCCTCCTGACCGTAAGAATGGAAACTCATAGGATTTCCAAATACAAGAGAGAAATAGGGAAGCATCTCGTCTACAACAGCTCTATCAGTTGGTGTGGTAGCAGCATAATCAAGGTATATCTTTTTCAATCTCTCACTCTCCTCTTTAAGGGGTATTTACAAAAGTTTCAGTGATATTACTTTTAATATGGCGAACTTCAAGTTTTCAAATAGTCGTTGGTGACAAAGTCACCAACTCAATAATTAATTCTTTAAGAAGAACTAATTTACTACTTTTCTGAAACTCGAAATTCGCTATAATTTTCCCCATCTGATTCTCCTGTAGAGATTTTTAGCATATAGCCTATTGGGGTAATGTAATTAAATTGAAAGCAGTACCATCTATATTGACGAACTTTGAGTTTTAAATATTAGTAAAAAGATCTATACAATCATTGAAAACTTTAATTTTTTCAGTAATTCTACATATGAATTTCGTTACAACCAAAGGTTGTCAGGCGCCGCAATATATCGCGTCCTAACGGCCGCTCAATAATATAAATCTCTTTCAGGATTTATATTAGTTTATAATAGTTTATTACTTATTTTCTATTTGATAAAATAAGATATTCGAATTATATATCATACAGAAGATGATTTTTTACCATGCTCTCTTTCTTTTCAGTCATATCTTTCAGAGTTATGGCATTAAGAGATTGAGTAAACTTCTCACTGAGCTCACTCCATACGCCTCTTGTAACACAGTTTTGAGATCTGTTGCATACATTAGGATTATCAACACATTCAACAAGACTTATCGTTCCCTCTAGAGTACTCAGGATCTCACGGAGGGTTATCTCTTCAGGCTTTTTAGCAAGAGTGTAACCCCCATGCCCAATACGGTTTGTATGTATGAGCCCACCACCTTTCAGGGCATCAACAATATGCTGAAGATAGCCCTCAGATATTTCTTCATTCTTCGCAATATCCTTTAGTAAAATGGGTCCCTTTTCGAAATTCATAGCAAGTTCTAGCATGAATCTTGTTCCATATCGTCCTTTTGTTGAAATTCTTATCATTCTTTCGCCTCTGTATAAATATAATTATAGTAAAATTATATGATATATATAATAATAAATATTTTTACTGTGTCAATAAACTATGAAATTTATGAATAAACTATCAGAGTATAGATATATGCTGAAAATATTTTAAAACATATTCCGGACAACCTTCGGTTATACAACTGAAGGTTGTCCTGCATTGCTGTATCTATTATAGGTGTATGCCTTATTTTATATAATTTTCTAAAACTCGAAATTCGCGATCCTTTTCATCTTAATAAAGGAGAGTGCAGTTAGATAAGCGTCTCCTATTGACCTGTGTCTTTTCTCTTTATCATAGGATATACCGAGTCTTTTTAAAACTGCATCCATGTTATGGTATTTACTCCCAGAAAAGAGCTTTTTTGAAAGGATGACAGTATCAATGATTCTATTTTGTAACTCCCTTAACCCGAGTTTTTTAATGAAGTACTGTAAAAAGCCAATGTCAAAAGGTGCATTATGGGCAACGAGAGTGTAGTTCTGTAAATAATTAAGAAAACTAGGAAGAACCTCCTCAATAAGGGGAGCGTCTTTAACCATCTCGTTAGTTATATGGTTGATCATTGTAATGTGAGGAAGTATTTCTTTTTCTGGATTTACCAGGCTGTTAAAAGCTTCAGCTTCTATTATTTTATCGTTGATGATGGGGAGTGCTGCAATTTCTAATATCATATCCCCCGATTCTGGGTAAAGCCCTGTGGTCTCCAGATCAAAAGCAATTATCCTTCTCTCATTCATTGTAGTTGTTTGGATTTATGTAAACACTCGTGCAGGTATGGTTTTTATTAGAGGTTTATACCATGCCTGAATTTCAGTGAAAGGTAGGGGGAAAATAGTTTCCCCCTCCTGCACACTGAAAAAATTATATAATCGTAAAAGGTTATTTAATTTCACCACCCACTACAACAGCTGCTATTACATCAATAGGCAGTAGGATAATATCAGCCCTCCTGTTGTTGCCCCTTCCTTCAACTGTAAAATTGTCATCAATAGGTTGGAATTCACCAAGGCCCATTACAACCATTCTTCTCGGGCTGATATCTGAATTACTCAGTAAATATCTCACAATGACTGAACCTCTATATGCAGAAAGCTCCCAGTTTGTTGGAAACCTCTTTTTGAGTGAAGGTGTAACTATCGGTTTGCTATCAGCATTTCCAATTATACCCACAAAGTAACCCTCAAGTTCATCCAGAAGCACGGCTATTTTTCCTAAGATCTCCTTGCCTCCTGGATTTATCTCTACACTGCCAACATCAAACATATATTCACCCAGAACATCCAGCACAATCCCCATAGTGCCTTTATAAACCCTGACTTTTCCAGTCTCGATCTCTTCACGAAGTATCTTATTTATCCGTTTTAGAGCTAAATCCATCAATTCCATACTTTCCTTCTGGACCTTTTCATACTCTTCCAATACCCTTTCAGTCGCTTCCTTCTCTTTTTTCAGTTTATGATTTTCAGCTTCCAGCTTCGTTAGCTCTATCTTTATCTTCCTTGCCTGGGTTTCCAATTCTTCTCTTTCCTTCCTTAGGTCAGCAATCATAGCCTCCCCTTTCCTCCTCATGGCAGCAATCTCAGCTTCCTTTTCATTCCTGAGTTCAGCCATTTCGGTTTCTTTTTTCATCTCAAGTTCAGCTATTATAGTTTCCTTTTCTTGTATTCTCTCCTCCACTTGCTTGGAAACAATTGTCAGGTCTGCTGCCTCTTCCTCTTTAGCTTTTACCTCCTCCTCTTTCTTTACGATCTTTCCTTCAAGATCAGAGATTTTCTTTTCTAGTTCTGCTTTTTGTTCTTGAAGTGTACTGATTTTCGATTCTAATGTACTGTTTTGCGATTTAAGCTCAGAGTTTTCAGATTCGAGTTTTGCATTCTTTTTATTGCACTCATCGAGAACTTCTTGTTTAACGCCACCTGCATAGATTACAATAGATGGGATAAACAGGAAAAAAAGAATGGTAACTAGAAATGAGAATAATTTTAAATAGCTTTTCTTCATTTTATTTTCCTCCACAAATAATCCTAAGATTATTATACAAAAATAAACAAAAATGTCAAGAGTGCTTTAAATTAAACGAGTATCCTGCCTTTCTAAAGATCCGATTTATGACAGGTCAATAATTAAACCATTTGAAATTAATATTGATTACAACAGTATTATACCATACAATATTAATAATTATTTGCAAGTATTATTTTCGAGGCTTGAAGGTGAAACAAAAACATTGGGTATTTACCTCTGTTATGCTGTTATCACTGAATACGATAATGTTATATGGCGAACAGGACAATAATTATGTAACTGTGAGAAGCTATTATCCCTTTAATGAAACTTTGAGCTATCAAAATATATATCTCTATTACAGATTTCATTACAACCCCATGGAAAACATTATTATTAACATTTCTCTTGTAAAGGGATGTAGAGAACAGGGATATTATCCTCTGGGTTATGTTAAAGATGCTTCGGGTGGCCTTTATGAAAAGGGAAGTTATTATATATTCCTAAAGGATTATTTTCATTTTAAAAAGATAATAGCAGGCAACTATATACCTCTTTTTGGACAGGGGTTGTTATTTGGTGGTGTATTTCCTATTATAATAAGTAATCCCTATTACGATTTAGCTCGGTTTAGGGATGGTATCTCAGCTACAGGTACAGTTTCGAAGACAGTTCTTCTTGAAGGAATAGCTCTTGAATATCATTTTAGCAACATTTATCTAAGACCCTTTCTTTCATGGAACAGTTACGATTGTACAGCAGGCGAGAGCAGCTATTACAAGTACAACGACAACGATTATGATGGTATTCCGAATGATGAAGATGATGATGACTTTTCAGCCATAGGTGATAATTTTCCGAAAAACTATTCATGCAAGAATACTATCTTTTCCTGCATTGGCGATGAGCCAGATTATGAGAATGAAAGTGACCGCAAGAAAAGAAACAATCTTACAGAGTATATGCTGGGGATCAATATATCTTCTCATTGGGACAATTTAAAGTTAGGTTCAACTTTAGTCTATGCAATTTTTAACAGGCTCATAGATCCTTACTATAATTTTGATCCGGATGAGGGAGATAAAACAGGATACTATTTCAGGGGCAAGGATTTTATTTCTTCTAATCTGTACTTTAAACTTTATAATCCTATCGAGATTTTTGGAGAGATAGTGGGCTCTTACTATGGTAAACTTTCTTACTATCCAGAGTTCAATGGTGGTTATACATCTACCTTGGGTTTTTCTGGAGGGATAAGAAAAAAGTTAGGTGGGGTAGGGATTATCGCCTGGGGAGCCTATCTACCAGCTAATCTTGTTAATCCTCACGCTCTTGAGCTACCAGATGGTCGGAACAATCTCCTCTGCGGACTTCTGGGGTTTAATTTTTCGGAAAGGAAAAGACGGTTCAGCAACTGGATCTATATGTATAGGGAGATTTATAACAAAGATTATCCTCATCATCCTGAAGTAGGATTATCCTATCATTACAAACTGGAACTCCCAATCGATAAATTGTTTTCATTATTAATACAGCAGAATTATGAGGCTATTGATAACTATTATCTGGCTCCAACTCTAAGATTATACAAGATAGCATCCAAAATTTCTATTAAATACCCTATTGTAGATCTTTTTAGTCTTATATTTTCAATTGAAAATAGAATTGGGAAACCAGAGGATGAATGGCTCAGGGCTGGAACAGGAATCTCAACAGAAGCCATTTACAACAGCGAAGATCTTAAAACATCTTTTCAGTTGACCTATTACTATACGGACGATGATAAATTTGCATACATCTATCCCTATGATCGGTCATTTGCGGGCTGGAGCTTTATGCCCAGTTCTATAGGAGGACATGGAATTACAGGATCGTTAATATTTATAAAAGAGTTTTATCAGTATTTAACTCTAGGAGCCAAGTTAAAATATCGCTATGATTTTTATAATAGCGCTTTTAATGGTGTTACTATATATGCTGTCAGCGAAATTTCGTTTTAAAAAATAGCAGTGAGAGGATTGTTAATATGGCGCTTGTGACAAGTAAGGAGATGCTTATAAAGGCTATGAAAAACCACTATGCTGTAGGAGCATTTAATGCAAATAATATGGAGATGGTGCTGGCGGTAATTGAGGCTGCAGAGGAGGAAAAAGCCCCTATAATAATTCAGGCGGGTCGAAGGATTATGGATTATGCTGGTCTTGAGTATATGACAGTTCTGATAAAAAATGCCGCCCAGAGGGCAACTGTGCCTGTTGTGCTTCATCTAGATCATGGTCCAGATTTTTCTTACAATATAAGATGTCTAAGAGCAGGTTTTACATCACTCATGTACGATGGAACCATGAAGCCTCTTGAGGCATATAAAAAAGAAACAGGAGAAGAGTTTCCATCTTTTAAAGTGATATATGAAAAAGTTCAATCAATATCAGCTTTTGAGGATAACGTCCGTACAACCAAGATGGTTGTGGATGCTGCTCATGCATGCAACGTACCTGTTGAGGCAGAACTTGGCAGAATACCGAGATTGGATGATTTTCGTTATAGTATTCCAGATGGTTTTGATTATTCTTCACGATTTCCTGAAACTGTTCAGAAGATGGTGGAAAGACTCTTTGCATCACCTAAAATGGCAGAGGAGTTTGTGCACCTGACTGGATGTGATTCCCTTGCTGTTGCCTGCGGCAGTGTACATGGGATGAAAAAAGCAGTTCAGCCGATTAACATTGGGCTTTTGGATGAAATAGTATCGAAAACAAATATACCGCTAGTACTTCACGGTTCCTCAGGTGTGATTAAGACAAAAAAAGATGCCAGGGAAAAGGGAATAAAACTTGAAAGGGATGAAGGAAGTATAGAGGATACTCTGGAGCATGGAATATCTAAGATTAATGTTTCAACTGACATCCACATTACCTTCCTGAATGCAGTACGGAAAGTTTTGGAGAAGGATGAAGATATAAAGAAGATAGAAGATATTATGCGTCCTGCAAAGGATGCTGTTAAGTTAAGGGTTCGATCATTCATAAAGTTGTTTAGGTCTTCAGGGAAGGCTTTTTAATTTTTACCGAAAGAAAAGATTTAAAACTTCTTGACAATTACGTGTGTCTGGTTTTAACATAAGGCACATGGTTATGGAAATAGATTATTGATGTAAAATTTTTAAGGAAGAGCACGATAGTTCATGTATACAAAAAAACAGGTTAAAAAAAGGAAGACGGTGGGATAAGTTCTAATCGATAACGAAAGCCCACCATATTCTGGTGGGCTTTTTTTGAAACCTTATGTTTATTTGGAGGATTATATGGCTAAAATTAAAGCGGCAATACTTGGTGCAACTGGAATGGTCGGACAGAGGTTTATTGAAGCTCTCATTGATCATCCATATTTTGAAGTGGGCGCTCTTGTGGCATCGAAAAAAAGAGAGGGAGGTAAATACAGCGATACAGAACGGTGGAAATTAGCAACGCAACTTCCTGATAAGATTGGACAGATGAGGCTTATTTCTCCAGATTTGGATAAGATAAAATCAAGTGCCGTAAGAATTGCATTTTCTGCCCTTCCATCTGATGTTGCAACTGAACTTGAAAGTGAGCTTTCTAATAGTGGTATAGCTGTATTTTCTAATACAGCAAGCCACAGGATGGACAGTAATGTTCCTCTTTTAATTCCAGAGGTTAATGCAGAGGTAATCGACATGGTTAGTGGAAGAAAGGGCTATATAATTACCAATGCGAACTGCAGTGCAACAGGCCTGGTCTTACCACTGAAGGTATTGCTTCCTCTTGGTATCAAGAGGGTCTTTGTATCAACATACCAGGCAGTATCTGGTGCCGGCTACCCTGGTGTGCCATCTCTGGATATTCTTGCCAATGCGATTCCTTACATTAAGAATGAGGAAGAAAAGGTAAGGATGGAAGCCAAGAAGATGCTTGGAAATTTTAATACCTCTTTAAAAAGTGTGGAAGACGCTAGTTTTGAAGTACATGCAAGCTGTGTCAGAATACCAGTGGTAGATGGACATTTTGAAAATGTTGAGGTGGAGGTTGTAGAGCATATAAATGAAGAGGATATAGTAGAGCTTTTTGAACGATTTGAATCTCCTGAAATAGTAAAGGATCTTCCAACCGCACCAATCAAAGCCATAATTTACAGGAGAGAGCCTGACAGGCCACAACACCGCTATGATGTGAATGCAGGAGAGCCTGTAGAAAGAGCGTGGGGTATGGCAGTGAGTGTTGGAAGAGTTCGAGTTATTGGACAGTTTGTGCGTTTTATGCTTATTTCCCATAATACAAGAAGAGGGGCTGCAGCCGGTTCTGTGCTTAATGCTGAGCTTGCATACAAGAGAGGGTATTTATAGAAATGTGAACTTCGAGTTGTCAAATAGTCATTACTGTCAGAGTAGCCAATTCACTAATGAGTTTTTTAAATAATTCAAGCATCTAATTAAAATAATCAGTTTATTAATTCTTTTTGCCAATACTTTTAAGAAATGATTTCAGATTCTCACGGTAATTATCTGCCATGCTTGTAAACGCAATCCCCAAATAATATTCGTTCTTTAGCTTTTCCACTCTAATAACAATCCCCTCACACTGAATTTCCTTGTTCTCCCCGTTTACCTGAACTTTTAACATAAGATAGAGCTTTGTAAGAGGATCGACAGATTCATGAGTTTTACAGAGGAGACCGATTTCACTGATATTAATACCTAATGTCTGAATATATCTCTCTTTGCCGAATGAAACTTTAATCGTCTGATTTATTTCATACCTGGGAGCTTTTCTTCTTTCAATCATCTTAAGTCACCTCGTTTGATCACTTTTTAGGCAAATTAAGATTTTCCTACTCTATAGCATATTATCTTCTGAGAATTTTATGTCAAAGACAAAATTCCATCCGAAGTATAGCAATAATTTGTAATAAAATCAATATATAGTTCTTCTTTTAATCTTACAGAAGAATACCAATAAATCTAAAACCCTGTTAAGTATTGAGGATATTTGGCTTCAAACGAACAATAATCTTTGTCAGATAGATAAAGGGAGTGTCTATAGCAGCAACGATAATCTTGAGAATATATGTGGAGAGAATAATCCCCAGTAGCACCCTGGTTTCATAAACATAGGCAAAGGCAAAAAGGCAGAACACAACTGTATCGACAAGCTGGGATGTCCATGTTGAACCGTTGTTTCTTATCCAGAGATGCTTCGGAAGCCTCTTTTTAAGCCAGTTATAGCTTACAACATCGAGGTTTTGTGAAATAATATAGGCCACCATTGAAGCAGCAACAATACGCCATACTGGTGTAAATAGATGTTTCATCGAATCATGATAGAGATCCCAGCTGGCTGGTGTAAATATAAGGATAAACCGGGATGCAATAAGAAAAAAGAGAGAAATAAAGAAACCTATGAAAACAGCCTTTCGTGCCTCTCTTGCACCGTAGTATTCAGAAATTATATCAGTTCCTAAAAAGATTGATGCATATAAAACATTTCCCCCTGTTGCATCAAGGCCAAAGAGTATAATTCCCTTCAGTACAAAGATGTTCATGATTACAACATTAAATGCTATTATAGCAATAATACCGATCCTGCCCCAGAGGATAAAACCAATGATAAGCAGAGTTAGATCGACAACAATCCATAGTATGTAGATAATGTTATTATGCACAAAATAATCTCCAGATTGGGATAATGCGGTTTTCTCACAAATTGCAAGAAAGAATATTTTATTAATGATATAGCAATACAATATTAAGCACAGTATGTATTTAAGTGTGAGAAAACCGCTACCGCCCCGAAGGGACGGCAACCCGCTGTTTGCTGTATATACAGATATCTTTGAGAAACGCGGGTTATACCTTCCTTTTTATTGATTTTAAAGTAAGAATGCTTGAATTGCAAATAATAATTGCCTAAAAATTAGATATTTATTATTATATTAGGTACGTCTAATTTTTATATATTTGGTGCTGTCCAGATGAATAATATGAACGATACTTTTTCATTAAATAGTGTAAAGGAGGGATTATATAGGGTTGTCTCTTTACATGGAGGCAGGGGCTTTTTGAAAAAGCTTGCAGATTTAGGTGTTTATCCTGATGTAGAATTAAAGGTTCTTTCTCCAGCAATAAGGGGACCAATTAGGGTATCTGTTAAAGGAAGTCATTTTGGTTTAGGAAGGGGGATAGCCTCTAGGATCATTGTAAGAGAGGTAACCAAAAAGGAAAAGGTATTCACATTGAGAGATTACAGAGAAGGACAGAGAGGCAGGATTGTTGAGATAAAGGGTGAAGGAAGGTTTAAAAAAAGGATACTTGAGATGGGGTTTGTAAGGGGAACTCTTGTGTATGTTGAAAAGTACGCACCATTGCGAGATCCTATTGAATTTATTGTTAAAGGCTATCATGTGGGCTTAAGACGGGATGAAGCGGAAAAGATTATTATGACAGAACCGTTTTGAAATGGTGTTAATAGATCTTTTATAAACCCTGCTAAGTATAGATATAATGATTTTTTATTTGCAAATATTTTGAAGCTAGATGTAATGATGTAGAGGGTATTTTATGCGGGAAAGGGTAAAAGAGGGTAAGGACAAAAAGATTGTTGTTGCCATAGGCGGTAATCCAAACTCGGGTAAAACAACAATATTTAACGAGCTAACTGGATCGAGGCAGAAGGTTGGGAACTGGGGTGGTGTAACAGTCGAAAAGAAAGAGGGCAGTGTTAAATACAATGGGTATCAGATTATCTTCATAGATCTACCCGGTACGTATAGCTTAACTGCTTATTCTCTTGAGGAAATAATAGCACGGAACTTTATTGTAGATGGAAGGCCAGATGTAGTAATAGATATCATCGATGCAGGCAATCTTGAGAGGAACCTCTATCTTGCTATTCAGATGATTGAGATGGGAGGGAATTTTATTTTTGTTCTCAATATGGCAGATATGGCTGATAAACAGGGATTGGTAATTGATGCTGATAAACTAGGATCCCTTCTGGGAGGTCCTGTAGTATTTACAGTGGGAAACAGGGGTATCGGTGTAAAATCTATCCTCGATAAGGTTATTGAGGTATACGAAAAGAGGGAGAGAAAGACAAGAGCTATCAATATCTCATATGGAAATGAGCTTGAAGAAGAGATTAAGGGTATTATGGAAAAGATACACTCCGATGGTGATCTTTCTGAAGCCTACCCCCCGAGATGGTTTTCAGTAAAGCTTTTGGAAAACGATAATGACGTAAAGGAAAAATTGAAGGGGAGCTCCAACAGATGCTCTGCAATAATGGAACAGGTTGAATTATCGAGATCGCATTTGAGCGGTATCTTTCATGAGGAACCTGAAGACATTATTACAGATCAGAGGTATGGATTTATCAGTGGCCTTCTTCAGGAATGCATTAGTCTGAGTCAAAAGGAGAGGGTAGATTTTTCTCAAAAGATTGATAAGATACTAACGAATAAATTTATAGGAATCCCGATACTAATATTTTTTATATGGCTCATGTTCCAGGTAACCTTTAATATCGGGTCCTATCCAGTGAACTTGATTGAATCCGGGATTGCCCTTATAAGTCGTGGTATTTCATTTCTCATTCCTGATGGGTTCTTTAGGAGTCTACTTATAGATGGGATTATCAGTGGTGTTGGTGGGGTTGTTGTTTTTCTTCCAAACATTCTACTCCTCTTTCTTATGATATCGATCTTTGAGGATACAGGGTATATGGCGCGGGCTGCATTTGTTATGGATAGGGTAATGCACTTAATAGGACTACATGGAAAGTCCTTTATATCGATGATCATGGGATTTGGATGTAATGTACCAGCTATTATGGCCACCCGGACTCTTGAAAATGAGAAGGATAGAATCCTGACAATACTTATTAACCCTCTGATGAGCTGTAGCGCACGGCTTCCTGTGTACGTACTGATTGCTGGGGCTTTTTTTGGAAGAAAGGCAGGGAATGTCATATTCTTGCTCTATGCACTTGGTGTAATACTTGCAATTCTCATTGGCAGACTTTTTCGAAAAACACTGTTTCGTGGCCTATCTGAGCCCTTTGTAATGGAGCTTCCTCCATACAGGATTCCAACAGTTAAGTCTGTGATTATCCATATGTGGGAAAAAGCTGTTCTTTTTTTAAAGAAGATGGGAACCGTTATCCTGGTAGGTTCTATTATTATTTGGTTTCTAAGTTCATTTCCAATCATGAAAGAGTACTCAAGGAATTATGAGTTTGAAAAGTTAACCATTGAGAAGCAGTTCGAACAGGCAGTTAGTGTACTTGTACCTGGAACAGAAAAGTATAACCTGGAGAAAGAAAGACTTGAAGCGAAAAGAGGCACTTCAATTACAAAACTTAATAAGGAGAAGAAACAGGAGGAGGTTTATAATTCATATATAGGGAAATTGGGAAGAGGGATTGAACCTTTCTTTCAACCTCTTGGTTTTAGCTGGAAAGAAGGGATTGCACTCATAACAGGTTTTGTAGCAAAAGAGGTGGTTGTTTCAACATTAGGTGTATTATATGCGGGTGGAGAAGAAGGTGTGAAGGAGCTGGGTTCCGTTTTAAAGGAAGGATCGGGTTTAACACCAATCACTGCATTTGCATTTCTAGTATTTGTGCTTATCTATACACCGTGTCTTGCAACAATTGCTGTCATTAAGCAGGAGACAGGTGGCTGGAAATGGACAATCTTTAGTATTGGGTATCAAATTTCGCTTGCGTGGCTTTTAGCTTTTTTGATTGTTAGGATTGGCGGACTGCTGGTTACTCCTGTTTTATAAGGCCAAGATCCCTTTAGGTATTGTAAGGATAAATAAATTGGAGGAAAATATGGCTGAAATGAGAACAATGAAGAATCATAAAGCCAAAAGGAAGGATGATCAGAACAATCTTTCCGAGAGTATGGAGGACTATATTGAGGCTATTAGCCAGTTAGAAGAGAAGTTAAAAGTAGTAAGGGTTAAGCACATTGCCAAGATTATGCAGGTAAAGATGCCCAGCGTTTCATCTGCTTTAGGCGTTCTCGATAGAAAAGGTCTGGTGAAATATGAGAAGTATGATTATGTTGAGTTAACAGATACAGGTCAGAGAGTAGCGAATAGTATAAGAAGGAGACATGATACCCTTAAAAAGTTTTTAGTGGAAGTTTTAGCTGTGGATGAAAAAAATGCAGAAAAAGACTCCTGTGGAATGGAACATCATATATCGAAAAGTACCATATATAATATTGTAAGGTTTATGGAGTTTATAGATCTATGTCAAAAGAAAAATGATGTATGTCTAAAAAACTTTTCTACTTTTGTGAAAACAGGGATGATGCCTCAATGTGATGGAGAAGATTAGTTCAGATTTTTAGCAAAAAGGGCAACCCCTTATATAGGGCTTTTCTTTATTCAACTGGAGCAAAGTGATAGAATTCCATGGTAAATGATGCCCTTCCCTGACTCATCGATCTAAGATCAGTGGTATAGCCAAACATCTTTGAGAGGGGCACTATAACATCGATCTTCTCAACGATCTGTTTGCTCTCTATACTGTTAATGTGCCCACCTCTTGAGTTAAGGTCTCCGATTATATCTCCAACAAAATCCTTTGGGGTTGTAACCTCAACAAACATATAGGGCTCAAGAAGGATTCCACCAGCTTTTGAACAGGCTTCATCAAAGGCATGAGATGCTGCAGCAGTAAATCCAATCTCAGATGAGCTTGATGGGTTGAATGAGCCCCCTTCTAAAATTGCAAGTACGTCTATGACAGGATAACCTGCCTTCACTCCTCTTTCCATTGCATAGAACACTCCCTTTTTTATACTTTCTACGAATTCCTGCGGTATGGCTTCCTCTTTAGCCCTGTTCTCAAACTGATTTCCTTTCCCCCTCTCCAGAGGATGTACTGAAAGTATTACATGGCCTGTATGCTCCTTGCCTGCAATCTGCCTCTGGAACTTGATTTCAGCATCTGCATCTGAGGTGATTGTTTCTCTGTATGCCACCTGAGGTTTTCCAACATTAGCCTCTACTTTAAAATACTTCAGAAGTCTTTGGGTGAGAACCTCCAGGTGGAGCTCTCCCATTCCTGATATTATTATTTGCCCGGTTTCCTCATCTGTCTTTACAGTGAAGGTAGGATCCTCCTTAGATAACCTCTCAAGTGCATTTTCCAATTTGTCCTGACTTCCTGAAGATTTCGGTTCTATTGCTATAGAAATTACGGGATTTGGAAAAACAGGCTTTTCCAATAGTATTTGCTTTCCTTCAGTTACAAGGCTATCGCCAGTATGGGTGATTTTCAATCCCACTGCAACACCAATATCCCCAGAGGAGATGGTGTTTTCGTTCACCATTCTGTTTGCATACATTCTTATAATCCTGTTTATCCTCTCCCGTTTTTTCTTGTTAACATTGTAGACAACATTACCGTTATTCAATGATCCTGAATATACTCTGATATATGTTAAAATGCCTGCCTGAGGATCGTTCTGAAGCTTAAAGGCGAGAGCAGAAAGTGGCTCATCATCACTGCATATTCTTTTCTCTTTTTTACCGCTTTTAGGATTTATTCCCTCAACAGGTGGAATCTCAACAGGGGATGGAAGAAAATATTTAACTGCATCGATCAATGGCTGTACTCCCATGTTTTTAAGGGAAGAACCGCAGTATACAGGAACTCCTTTATACCGGATTGTCATGAGTTTTATGAGATTCTGTATATCGGATTCTTCAAGATCCCCGTTTTCGAGATATTTAGCAAGGATTTCATCATCCTCTTCTAGAATCTTATCAAGAAGCCCATGCCTCTGTTTCTCAGCTTCTTCTATTAATTCCCCTGGTATTTCTCTGTATTCATAAGTTACTCCAAGGTCTTCAGGATTCCAGTATATTGATTTCATTCTAATAAGATCAATAATACCTTCGAAGTTGTCTTCAGAACCTATGGGGATTTGAAGGACAAGAGGATTTGTTCCCAGTTTTTTTTTCATCATACGTACAGATTCCCAGAAGTCAGCACCGATCCTGTCCATTTTGTTTATATATGCAAGGCGGGGTATCTTATACCGATCAGCTTGATGCCACACTGTTTCACTCTGTGGCTCAACACCATTGACAGCATCAAAGATTACAATAGCACCGTCTAGTACCCTTAAAGATCTCTCAACCTCAGCAGTAAAGTCTACATGGCCCGGTGTGTCAATAATGTTTATTGTACAACCTTTCCACTTGCAGGTAATCGAAGCAGCTGTTATTGTTATCCCTCTCTCCTGTTCCTGTTCCATCCAGTCCATGGTAGCTTGGCCATTATCGACCTCTCCAATTTTGTGAGAGAGACCGGTATAATAAAGTATCCTTTCGGTTGTGGTAGTTTTTCCAGCATCAATATGGGCAATAATACCAATATTTCGTAAGCTGTCCTTGGGAATAGTTACGCTCATTTCATACCTCTGAAGTCACCTTTTTGAAAAGGTATGTATAAAAGTTAGATACCCCACTGTATACCACTTCTTCAATAACCTTTTCTATCTCTGGATTTACACCTTTAATATATCCAAGTTTCTTCTTGGCAGCTAAAGATTTAAGTGGCATGTTCATATTATTGATATCATATGCTACTCTTCTGTACCTTTTCATTTCCAATTCATGCCCTAGAAGTTCATGAAGGTATGAAATATTAAAGAGATACTCGCTTATAGAATGGCTATAATATTTTTTACTTGATAGCCCTAAGGTAATCCTAGGGATACGTATTGGCAAATTTTCTTCTTTTAATATCTTTACCATAAAGCTTTTAATCTTTTTATACCTCTTATTAAGCTTCTCTTCATCAGTGTAGATGGAGGATAATTTATTGAATAGGGGATATTCTAAGAATGAGGCATTGGGATTAAATCCTGAAAACAGAACCCAGCTTGCCCCCATCCTTTTTGATTCCCTTACAAGTTTCGATAAGGAGGTCTCATCATCGTTTATATGAGGGATTATTGGGGTTATTGCTACTCCGGCTGGTATATCTGCTTTTCTTAACATTCTTAATGTCTCAAGCCTTTCAGAAGGTTTTGGAGCTCTTCCTTCAAGCTTTGTAGAGAGTTCATCATCGAGGGTTAAAATGGTGAATGTAACTCGTAACCGGGCCTTTTCAGAAAATTTCTTTAGCTCATCACAATTGCTTAAGATTTTATCCGACTTTGTGAGTATATTTACAGGGTAGCCTCTTTTATTCAACAGTTCAAGGATATTTGATAGAGAGATGTTTTGCTGGGAATCTGGATGGTAGATATCGCTTAGAAGACCAAGCCCAATTACCTCTTTCTCTTCTGGAAGTCCTGGAATGAAGGTGATTCCTGTGAAAGAGGCATCTTTTCGAGTACTGCAGTAGATGCATGAGTAGGGGCAGTCCTTATAGAGGTCGATAAAGTATCTGCTCCAGTACCAGAAATCGATATTTCTCAAGCTCATAATGAGAGGAGAGGCCTGTTGTTTCTTTTTTTGGTACAATTTTTACTCCACAATTTTGTGATAATCATTTATAATTTTCGATGGATAGGATTTTAACTTGAGAAAAAAGAGATCTTAACTGGTTAACGAGAGGGTATGAAGATGAATGAAAAGATATTTTGCGATATACCAATCTACACAATGGATTCTCAAAAAAGTGTGCAGGAAGCTTTGGTTGTTGTAAATGGTAAAATAGACTTTGTAGGAGATACAGGCGAGGCTTTTAGAATCTACCCTGAAGGAGAAAGGGTAAGTTTTGAAGGGGGATGTATTCTGCCCGGATTTATAGATTCCCATATCCATCTCAATGAGTTTTCTCTTCTTTTTAGAGATTTGGATTTATCAAATGTAAGGGATAAGAAGGAGATCATTGATATGATTGAAGCTGTAGTCTCAAAGAGCGAAGAGGATGAGTGGGTTCTGGCAGGAGGATGTAATTTTTCAATTCTGGAGGAATTTACGAGAGAAGATATTGATCCCGTTTCAGGAAATAATCCCCTTGTTTTATACTCGAACGATATGAACTCAGTTCTCATAAACTCGAAAGCTCTTTTACAGGTAGGAATAGATAGATCACGGCAGGATCCTCTAGGAGGAAAAATTGAAATGGATGAGGATAATAAGCCCACTGGTATTTTGAGGGAAAGAGCAGTTGATCTTGTAAGGAAAAAAATTCCAGAAGCAAATGCTCATACGGTAGAAACTGCCCTTGAGACGGGGATAAAAAGGCTTTTTTCAAACGGAATAACAGGATTTTGTGATTGTTCAGGGGGTCCCTTAAATGTCTTACTTAAAAATCTTTTAAAATTGTATAGAATAAAAAATTTGAAAACGCGGGCTCTTATACTGTTTAGTGAAAGAGATGCGTCAGCACTTAGTGAATTAGGCATATCTTCAATGTTTGGGAATAGTAATATAAGGCTGGGAGGGATAAAAATAGTTATTGATGGCTCCTTCTCATCATTAACAGGGTACATGAGTGAGCCATACAAAGGAAGTGATAGTTATGGTATTCTGTTAATGGAGGAGGAGGAACTTTATACATTGTTACGAAATTCATACTCTCATTATATCTGGGCTGATGTTCATGCAGTTGGAGATAAGGCGAATACTATCGCATTAGACTGCTTTGAAAGAATATCAAAGGAAAGAGGGCTTCCCAATCTGCTTAAGAGGATAGAGCATGCAGTATCATTGAGAGATGAAGATTTGGAGAGGTTTTCTACCTTAGGAGTGGTTGCTTGCATAAATCCAATTCGTATTCCATTTGATAGAGAGCGTGCTGTAAAGGCCTTAGGTCCCAAAGCAGGACTTTTATACAGATTTGGCGGACTTGTTTCTTCTGGAGCGGTTATTGCAATAGGATCAGATGCGCCCCTTGGTTTGATAGATCCTTTTCGTACGATATATTGTGCTGTTGAAAGAAAAGATTATGAGGATGGCCCTGAGTTCCGGTTTTATCCAAAAGAGCGCATATCATTGAATGATGCCGTTTACGCTTACACTATGGGTGGTGCACTGGCATGTGGCATGGAAAAGGAGATTGGAAGTATTGAAGTGGGCAAGTATGCTGATTTTATTCATATTTCGAGTGATTTATTTAGAAGTGAAATAGAAAATCTTATGAATACAGAGGTATTGCATACAGTCATAGATGGAGAGATTGTATATGAGCAAAGTGCAAATATCATTTAAATCAGTGTATTAAAGTTTTTGATTGTAACAAGACTTTCTGTTGATGCAATGGATTCAATACCTGCAAGATCATGACCTAGAAAGTTGATGAGGTTGTGAGGTTCAATAAAGAGTTTTATAATAAGGTCGAACCTTCCTGTAATCATGGATACAGATTTAACGTTTGTAAGTTCTGATACCTTTTGTGCTACTTCTTCCCATTTTTTAGTAGACTCCAAATTTACCAGAATAAAAATAAGCTGTTTATCTGTTCTTTTATTTGGGTTTGTAAGACCTTTTACTTTAAGAAATTGACTCTCTGTGAGTTTTTTTATTCTATTCCTGACCGTTCCTTCAGAAACGGAGAGCCTTGATGCAATTTCATTGTTAGGAGTTCTGCCGTTTTCTTCAAGTATATCTATTATTTTCATATCAATATCGTCTATTTTCATAATACAAATCACCTCAACCCAAAATTATTAATATCGTAACAATTTAATTAGTATAATATAATAAGCACAATATTACAACACAGAGTTTGTGAATATCTTACTTTTAAAAATATTTCACGATTTTATAATGATATTTTCCCGGTTAGATTCCTCGCTTTTTTAATAAAAGAGAATTCAATAGCCTTCTATGGGAGGTATAAATGGATATAATTAATATGCGCAGCGACACACAGACGCTTCCAACACAATCGATGCGTGAAGCGATGTATAGAGCGGAACTAGGTGATAGCAGCTATGGTGAGGACCCAACCGTAGATAAGCTGGAAAAAATGGCTGCTGAAAAGCTTGGTAAAGAGGAGGCTATGCTGGTAATAAGCGGTACTATGGGGAATCTTGTAAGTATAATGGCTCATACTAAGCCCGGGGATGAGGTGATTGTAGATCCTGATTCACATATCTACTATTATGAGGGGGGTGGTCTTGCCAATATTGCTGCTCTCATTCCTATACCAGTATACAGTAATAATGGTATTCTAGACCCTGAGGAAGTTTCTAATGCTATCCGTGAGAAGAGCCTGGATTACCCTGTTCCTCGTCTACTGTGCCTTGAGAATACCCATAATAGAAGCGGTGGAAGGGTTATGCCCTTAAATGTACATAAAGAGCTATGCGAGGTAGCGAAAAAAAATGGCTTATACGTCCACTTAGATGGTGCGCGGATTTTTAATGCTGCCATTGCTGCTCATGTTCCTGCTTCAAAATATGCAGAGGATGTAGATTCTGTAATGTTCTGCCTTTCCAAGGGACTGAGCTGTCCTCTTGGTTCTGTAGTTGTTGGTAGTAAGGATTTTATAGAGAAGGGCAAACGTTACATGAAAAGATTGGGAGGGGGAATGAGGCAGGCGGGGATTATAGCAGCCTGTGGGATTGTGGCACTGGAACAGATGATAGATCGATTGGCGGATGATCATAGAAATGCAAAGGCACTTGCTCAAGGAGTAAATGAAATTCAAGGTCTCCATGTTGATATGGATTCTGTTGAAACAAATATGGTATATGTTGATCATTCAGATTCTGGTTTACAGACAGGAGATGTTATCCAGAGATTAAAAGGCTTCGATGTCATTGCAAGTAGCAGGCCACCAACACATATACGATTGGTAGTCAACCGTCATCATGATAGCAATGTGATTAAAGATGTATTGGTACGTATAAAAAGGGCATTAAAATAATATTGTTATGTAAACCTGACAAAAATAACCTTACGGATACAAAGTATACTTCTCTGGATACTATTGACCTGCGGAAAAATATTGTCTTTCTATTAGCATGCGGAAAAGTATTACTCAATTAAGCACATGAAATACACATAACTGTAATTAAATATGCAGCTCAAGTATATCACCGTCCTGAACCAACTCGTTACGGGATACTGTGACTGGATCTGCATTTCCACGCCAGAGCCTGGCGAAGCGAAGCTTTTCGAAAAAGTCCTTGTGAATAAGGGCACAGATATCGTTCACCGACTGTCCGGCAAAGACCGTATAGGGACGCTCTCTGTCCGCCTTCTGTCCCGGTACCTTTGTGTAGACACGTACAATTTTAAGCCAATGAAATAGCAGGCTGGGAAGTTTACTTGAGGATATTTTATCCTCCGTTAGCTCACTCACCGTCACTTTTGACACCTTTTCTTCCTTAACGCACGATATAGGGAATACGTCAAGCTTTTGTCCAAGCATCTGGAGTAGAAGTTCCAACCGCTCACTGGAATCAGGGGCATCTATCTTATTTGCAATAACCCGACATAGGATCGTGTCCCTATTGCCAGATTCCTTTTCCCGTACAAATTGTACATGCCTCGCTTCGAAAGCATTAAATATTGCATCAATATCATCAAGGAGTGAATCTTTTGACATATCCGCAACCAGGAGTACACCATCTGCACCCCTCACAAGGCTCAGCAAATGCCTGGGCATAAAATCAGCTGTCACGGGTGGAGTGTCTACCAGCTGGATTTGAATATCCTCATAGGTAACCATCCCGGGTTGCATACGATTTGTGGTGAACGGGTAATCTCCAATTGCTGGATGAGCATTGGTGAGCATTTTGAGAATAGATGATTTTCCGCTATTTGGAGGGCCGACAAGAATTACCTGAGCAGAGCCTTCACGGACAAACTCCACAGAGGAGCCACGCCTGGTCTTTTTATCTGAAATCTCGAGCTGTCTCCGTAGTGTTGACATCCGCCGTTTGAGATCGGCATAAAGATGATCTGTACCCTTGTGCTTGGGCAGGAGGGCAATCATATCCTCGAGACGCTCTATCTTCTCATCGATTGCCTTAGCTTTTCGAAAGGCATCTTCTGCCTTACGGTATTCTGGTGGCACATTCGTTGGCATAAATAAAAAATATATTAATTTTAGCTAAATAACAACATCAGATTGAAGGCTTATGTATTCCTTGGTGAGATGATGATCAACGATCTATTCAATATTGATAAACTCTTCTAGAATTTCTTTCAGATTCAGCAACGAATACTCTCCCTTTCTCGAAATGTGGGTCGTTAAATATCTAAAAAGTAACTTTTTCCTGACTCTTGGCAATAACTTACTCATTGATGTAGCTTTCCAGTCTCCGTCTTCGAGTCGGATGTCTCAGCCTGTTTATGGCCTTTTTCTCGATCTGTCTGATCCGTTCTTTCGTTAGATTGTACTTATCACCTATCTCTTTGAGGGAGTGAGGTCTTCCACCTTCCAGTCCGAACCGATATTTGATAACATTAGATTCTTTTTCACTGAGTGTTGATAGTACCTCGGCGATTGACTCTTGGAGTTTCCTATTTAATATCAACCGATCAGGATTTTCTCCCCTGCTATCTTTAATCAAATCCGAGACAATATTCGCATTTTTATCTGAGGAAAGAGGAGTCTCAAGTGACACAAGCTCCTTTGAAGCGTTGATCAGGTCGGTTATCCTGCTCTTATCGATACCCAGATAATCTGCTATTTCCCCAATATCAGCTTCACCTTCTTTATATCTTTCAATTTCTTTCCTCGCCTTTTCAATCTGTAAAAGCTCATTCGCCCTGTTAAGAGGCAGTCGGATCATTCTCGATTTCTCACAGATAGCCTTGAGAATGGACTGCTTGATCCACCATACAGCGTATGAGATAAAATGATAGCCCCTATCAACATCGAACTTGTCAACAGCAGTTATGAGACCGAGATTTCCCTCACTTATCAGATCGCTGAGCGAGAGCCCCTTATTCTGGTAATGCTTTGCCACATTGACGACGAATCTAAGATTTGCCTCTATGAGTTTTTCCTTCGCTTCCTTCGAGCCCTTTTTTACTTCTCTGGCGAGCTGAACCTCTTCTTCCTTCGTTAAGAGCGCTATCTTGTTTATTTCTCTTAGATATAATGATAACGAACCTGTGTCCAAGCTGGATATAAGATTAGAATATTTTTTGTTAACAGACAAAATTATTCCCCTTTTAATACTTTAATGTTTCATTACTTGGCAAGTATGATATCAATAATACCACTATAATGAGAATCGTCATTCCATCTTGCTGTACATTTGTAAGCTGATTTAAATATTCGACTTACCTCTTGTTTATCTGTCTATCAGACAAATTTCCAGATTGTACCTCATAACAATAGAATTATAAAGAATATCATCAAAAATGAGATACAGTTCTGCAAATTTATTTATTTGCAAGTGTTCATCTTTTACAGCATCTTGATATTTCATAAGCATCTCTTTAATCTTATTAAAGATCAGACCTTCGTATCCCTCACTGAAGTTCTCTATCTTAAAAGGATCATCTTTTTTCAATTTCCCATGAATAGCAAACTTGTTAACTTTAATTTTAATAGGAACTTTATAATACATTTCATCTTTTAATGAGATATCCGCAGGCAGACTTTTCTCCAAGCGGATACGCAGTATTACCAAAAGAACAAATAGATTATCAAGAGCTTCAATCAGCTGAATCCTCTCCTGTCCCAATATTCTCCCCTCTTTATCTATAAGATGATCATACCGTTTATTTATCTTCGTTGCGGACACAATTGTATTCTTAAATAATTGAGATAAATCCTGTTCTTCAATATCAGTATCTATCATTATTTCAATAGTAAAATTTAGATTGCTATCTATATCACAAAAAAGAGGCATAGCTCAATCCTTTAATCTTGAACAAGAAAGCTTCTTACTCTATAAATTATGATATACTCATAATATAAACACAGTTTCCTGTTCAACTTCGGTTTTCTTCATTATCGAGAACCTCCGCACGTATCTTCGGAAGACTCTGAGGGTACAACGTTTGTATAAAATCAAGAAGCCCCTCTCTGATTTCACATCGAAGATTCCAGGCATCTGCTGAATTTTGAGCACTCATCAAAGCTCGCAACTCGACAGTTTTTTCAGTGAGATTAGTTACCTGTAAATTCCACACCTCTCCATCCCACAGTTTACTGCTCTGCAGCAAACGATGCAGCTTCTGCCTTACCTGCTGCACAGGTACGGTATAGTCGACATATAAGAACACCGTCCCAAGTATATGAGCTGAAGTTCGTGTCCAGTTTTGAAAGGGCTTTTCTAAAAAATAGGTGATCGGCACGACCAATCTCCGGAGATCCCATATCTTAACTACCACATACGTAAGTGTGATTTCTTCAATTCTACCCCATTCATTTTCAACAATCACCACATCATCAATACGAATCGGCTGAGTAATCGCTATCTGAATGCCGGCTATTAAACCTGCTATTGTTCTCTGAGCAGCAAATCCCAGTACAATACCGATAACCCCTGCTGACGCAAGAATCGTTGTTCCTAACTGCCGTACCTCTTTGAAATTCATCAAGATCACTGCTAATGCAATCACACTGATACCGATAGTAAAGACTCTTTTAAAATATTGTAACTGGGTATAAATTTTTCGGGCTTTGATATTATCTTTCACGTCAATCTTATAATGAGCAAGGATGAGATCCTCAATTACAAATGAGAGCTTGATAATTAACCAGGCAACTGTAATTGTCATGAGTATTTCGATAATCTGCCTTGTAATAGCAATTGCTTCTGGTGAAAGGTTTGTAAGAGAAAGAAAGAGAATGACTGTGATAAGAGGAATTAAGATCCTGAGAGGAGTATCCAAATTCTTTCTCATAGATTGAAAAAATATTTTCTGGGCTCCTCTTCCCAAATTTTTAAGGACTAATGACAAAATATAGTAAATGACATATCCCAGTCCGAGGCTAATAATTATTATACTGGCTGTAAATAAAATTTCCCTCCAGTAATTTACTATATAATCCATTAAAACTCCATTTTTACATCAGTGATTTTCAAAGCATTCTCTCTTTACACAATGCCATCTTTAGAATCTGTACTTCATGACTTAGTGAAACGAACAAACCAATTATTAAAATGAAAAGTGATTGAAAATTACATTCCCTACCTGCACGCTATATCATTCAGCAGGGTCCGTGCGATTTTCACGTCCAAAACATTAAAACGGGCCTTTGTCATTCCAAGTCCTACTTTGATAGAATAAGCATCTGGAGGAAGAACATCAAAGGCATCCTCATCCGTTACATCATCGCCTATAGCGAGAATAAAATCCCAGTTTGCTTTTAACAGCCAATGCAAAGCTGCACTTCCCTTATTAATCCCTGCTGTTTTTACTTCAATGACCTTATTGCCTTCGATTATTCCAAGGTTAAGATTTTCAGTTAGATTAAGAAGCACCTCCCTCATCTCATTAACTCTCACAGCTGCAAGATCAGGGTCTGCCATTCGATAATGCCATACAATAGAGTAATTTTTTTCCTCAATAAGAGATCCTGGTGTTCTGTCCATATATATTTCAAAAACAGGGCGTATCGCCTCTTTCCATTCTTCTCTCAAAGGCTCTATTTCGCTCCAATCACTGTTTTTATCCTTTATCCATATACCATGCTCGGAAACAAGGCCAACACTCATGTGTCCGAACCAGTTCATCAATGTTTCCTTGTCTCTTCCACTTACAATTACAACTTCGTTTTTATCTTCATTCACAATATTGCCAAGTAATGACATTATTTCTTCATCCGGCTTTGCCTTTTCTGGTTTTCCTGAAAAGGGAACAAGAGTTCCATCATAATCAAGAAACAAAAGCCTTCTTGAGGCTTTGTTGTAATCTTCAATTAATTTATTTTTTATTGTAAGAGTCATCTTTCTTTCATAAAGCTGTTCCTGATATTCATGGACTGAATCAAGACTCTCAATGAAATCATGCGCCCATCGAACAACATTGTAACGCATTAGGCGGGCCTGCATCTCTGTATTAATCTTTATCTGTTCCTGTACAGGCATTTCAAGGGTCTCCTTCAGAGCTGACGAAACCTGTTCCATATTATGAGGATTTACAATAACTGCTTCGCTCAACTCATGGACAGCCCCTGCCATACCGCTGAGAATAAGAGAGCCTCCTTTATTGCCTCTTGAAGCAATATACTCCTTTGCTATAAGGTTCATGCCATCCCTAAGTGGAGTTACAAGAGCCACATCTGCAAGATTGTAAAGTGCAGTAAGTGTATGAAATGGTAGAGAGCGGTAGAGATACCAGACAGGCATCCAGCCTATATTGCCATATTTACCGTTAATCCTTCCTATATGCTCATCGATCTCTCTCTTCAGCTGCATGTAGGTATCTACGCCTGTCCTCGATGGAACGGCAACAAGAATAAGAGTGACTTTATCCTGATAACCCGGGTTTGTACGCAGGAAATGATCAAATGCTTTCAGCCGCTGAAGAATTCCCTTTGAATAATCCAGCCGGTCAACTGAGAGTATTGCTCTCCTTCCGCCAAGCTTTTTTTGAATTCTCTTAATTTCTTTTTGAACCTTTTCATCGTTATATGCGTTTCTATATTTTTCAAAATCTATACCCATAGGGAAAACCTCTGCCCTTATAACACGGTTCTCAGTAGTTATCTGCCCGAGCGTATGTTCAAACCCAAGAAGACGCCTTACACTGCTCAGGAAATGACGAACATAGTCATACGTATGAAAACCAACGAGGTCGGCACCGAGCAGTCCCTCAAGGATCTCTCTTCTCCAGGGAAGAAGGCGGAATATTTCAAACGAAGGGAAAGGGATATGAAGAAAAAAACCAATCTTTGCTTTTGGTAGTTTCTCCCGCAGCAGTCCAGGAAGAAGCAGCAATTGATAATCGTGAACCCATATTGTGCCCTCTGGCTCAGCTTTTTGAAGAACCGCATCACAGAACTTTCTGTTTACCCTTTTATACGACTCCCACAGATCTTTTTCATATACTGTATAGTTTGGAAAATAATGAAAAAGAGGCCAGATGGTTTTATTGCAGAATCCATGATAGAACATCTTCACATCTGAACGGGTGAGAAAAACAGGATAGCACTTATACTCATTCATTAGGGTAGTTTTAATATCCTTTCTCTCATCATGGGAAATATTTTCCTGAGGTATTCCGCACCATCCTGTCCATAAGCTATCATAGGACTGATAAAATGAACCTAATCCAGTTGCAAGCCCCCCCATGCTCTGCTTATATTTAATGTTTCCCATTTTTTTCTCAAGAGTAACCGGAAGTCTATTAGAAACAAAGTGAAGCTTTCCTTCCATTAAAAATCCTCTTTAAAAGATGTAGTGTATATGGTTCGATTTTCTAACTCACTATAACTGCACGAAAGATATATTTTTACTTAAAATATCTCTTTTTCATACTGGATTGCCACTTTACGCTTTTTTGTTAATTTATAAAACTGTTCACCAACCTTTACCTTGATTTGTTGATCCCCCTCGTGTCTGGCTTTTACAGTATCCCTGTTGATGTCAATGTCAATCCAGTTATCTCTGAGAAAAATTTTAAACGAAAGCCTATGCCAGTGTGGCGGAAGAGCTGGTTTAATCAGTAGATAGTCCTTGTATATATTTATACCAGCAAAAGCTTTAAATAGAATATCCAGCGTTCCCCCCATAACACCGCAGTGGATGGATTCTGCAGTTGTGCCTCCCTGTGTATCATAGATGTCGCTTTTCAGAGCACTTAAAAAACTTCCCCACATATCCTTTTTATGTCCATCCAGATACTTTAGGATAGCACAGTGAACAACATGACTGAGCGTTGAGCCATGGCTTGTTCTAACAATGTAGTATTCATAATTCTTTTCAATGAGTTTAAGCTCATCACACACTTCAAACCCCATGATTTCCAGAATATTTTTTACCTGTCCCGGGGATAGAACATAGAAGGTCATTAATACATCGCCCTGTTTCGTGACCTTGTACCTGTCAGTAGAATCCCCCTCTGTCTTTAAAATCCTGTCCAGCCTGTGAATATCACCGTACCTTTCCCGGTAGTGGTCCCAATCGAGTTCCATCAGATCCATGTAGCCATCGAATTGAGAGATGATATAATCATCAGTAATAACAACATTCATCTTATTCACGATCTCTTTCCACTTCTCAACCTCAGAAATTTGAAATCCTATCCTCTCTGAGAGATGTGTTAGAACCTCTTCAGGTAAATATTCAATTGTTTCAATGGCTTTATGCATTATCCAGCATACCATGATATTCGTATAGGCATTGTCCCTGAGGCCACCCTTTTTTGTGCCAGGATACCTCTCATGAAACTCATCAGGGCCCATGACACCGGCTATATGATATCTACCGTCTTTTCTGTCATACCTTGCAATACTTGCCCAGAATCTGGCAATCTCCAGCATCATCTCAGCGCCATAGTTGTGGAGAAATTCAAGGTCATTGGTACAGTAATAGTACTCCCAGATATTGTAGGCCACTGCAAGTGATACATGTCGCTGTCTGCTGCTCAGATCTGGTCCCCATTTCCCCGATACAGGATTGAAGTGTACAGTTTGTGTTTCCTCCTTTCCTTCGTCTGCAGATTGCCATGGGTACATTGCCCCTCTGTATCCATTCTCCCTGGCATATTCCCGTGCCGCATCGAGCCTTCTGTATCTGTACATGAGCAGTGCTTTTGAAATTTCAGGGAAATGAAGATTATAAAAGGGCAGAATGAACAGCTCATCCCAAAAGATATGTCCTCTGTATGCCTCTCCATGGAGCCCACGCGCCGGCATACCTGCGTCGATCCCACTATTATGAACTGATGCGGTGACCAGCAGATGGTAGATTTGGAGATGGATAACTTTTTGAGCAAACCTGTCACCCTCTATCTGATACTCAGCTTTCTCCCACATCTTATGCCACACCTCTCTGTGCCTCTTGAAGGCATCGTTAAAGGAACGAATCTCTAACATCGCTGATCTGCATTCTTCCTCTGGATCATCTGTAATATCCATGTCGTTGGTGGTATAGATACTCACTATCTTATCAAGCACATAGTGAGTACCCTGTCGTGCATCAAATGAGAGGTTTTCTGAAATATATCCCATATCCTTATACACGACTTTTTCTACATCCATTAATGTTTCATCACAGTAGAGAGATGTTTTTGCGTGCATGCATATGTCTACTTTCGAGCTAGTGGTTCTTACGTAGAGGCTGATTCCGCCATTTTCCCTTACCACTGAAATAGGGAGTAGATGCTTAGCATTCAGTTCACGATATCTGGCAACACCGTAGTTGATAACAGTTCCGTCCAGAGCTGACCGCAGGGTAATTTTTTCTGAATAATTATGAGGTTTGATTGTATATTGTATCGCCCCGCAGTGGTGGTTACTCATGCTTGCAATTCTTCTGCTCTCAATCGTAGTTATACGCCCATTTTCATCCTGAAAGGTAATAGACCTGCTCATGAGAGCGTCTTTCATGTTTAAACTGTGCCTGTAGTCATGTATCTCCTTTTCAAGGGGATTGATGAAATCCGAGTTCCCTATTTTTATCTCAATTAAGGTCCAGTTAGGGCAGTTCACGAGGTCATTGTTATATACAGTTCTTCGATAGACACTACTTGGAAGTTTATTGAAGACACCGGCAATATAGGTACCCGGATAGTGAATGGCCTCATCAGCTCTGGCTCCTGCAAAACAGCCCCGGGTACCGAAATAGCCGTTTCCGATTGTGGTGAGAGTTTCACGCAGTTTTTCATTCCCAGGATCAAAGCTCCAGTATGTAAGGTTCCAGCTATCCTCCCTTATTCCCTCCCTAAACCATTTTTCAATATCAGAATATTTTATTTCATGCATGTCTTTGACTACGATATCAGCTCCATGATCCTTTAATGCCTCTTCATTCCCGTTTCTTGAGACACCGAGAACTAGAGCAAAATTTCCATTCTTTCCCGCCTGAACACCAATAATAGCATCTTCAACCATAAGGCATTCATTAGGGTGAAGACCCATATTATTAGCCGCAACCAGAAAGATATCGGGTGCTGGTTTTCCACTCAGACCGAACTCTTTAGATATGATACCGTCAACAATTGTTTCAAAGAGGCCGATCAAGCCAGATGTTTCGAGAACGAATCTACAGTTCATGCTGGATGAGGCAATGCCAACTTTTACACCCCTCTTTAATAGATCCTTTATAAATGCAACAGTTGTTTCGTAAATAACCGCGCCATCTTTAGCGATAATAGTGCGGAACAATTCATTTTTATGGTTCCCTATCCCGCAGATAGTTTCCATTTCTGGTGTATCTGTCGGTTCTCCATATGGAATGTTGATGTCTCTCGAATCAAGAAATGACTTTACACCCTGATATCTGGGTTTCCCGTCTACATAGGACAGGTAATCATCATCATAAGTAAAGTATTTATAATTCTTTCCTGTTTTCTGTGATCTATACTGAAGGAACTGATCAAATGTCTTTTTCCATGCCTTTGCATGAATCCTTGCGGTCTGTGTGATAACGCCATCCAGATCAAATACTGCTCCTTTACAAACTAAAGAATTCATACCTTCCCTCTTTTTCCTAAAAGATTTAAGATAGAGACCAGAGCATCCGGTGACTGTACAAAAAATGAGTGTTTGCATACATTTCGTATGTCCTTTCTCAGGTCTTGATCATCTGTTACAAAGAACGCCCACGTGCTCTGTGTTTTTTCCACCGAAGTGGCGACCATTGGGATATCTGATCTAGTATCACCACAGATTAAATTCGGACCATTATTTAAGTGAAGACCAAGCGTACTGTCTAAATATTTTATACCATCCCCCTTATCGAATTCCTTTAAAATACCGAAAGTATCACTAGATTCCACAGTCATGACAATTTCAATATCTTTGCCAGTGTCCTCAATCCTGAAATATTTCCCTTCAGGATCGATTTCGTGAACGATTGTGACAACCGTGCGCAAAAAATTCTCAGATTCCTTTTTAGATATGGAATTATAGATATCCTGCCTGGCAATTGTTGTTTGTCCAAACTTAAACTGCAATCCCGAACCTATGAGTGAGAAGATTTCATATTCCTCCTTTTTTACGAGATCGGACAGTTTATTATTGAGTATGTTTAACAATCTCTGTTTCTCCTCTTCAATAGAGAACTGTCCACGAACACCGGCTGTGTCGATATATTCTCTTCCCTTTGAACCAGCAAGGATAAATAGGTTTTCTGGATCAATACTGATATTCAAAAGACCACCATTTTCAAGTGGAGCAGATGTAAGAATAATTGCATTTTTTACACTGTTTTCCACAAACTGTGTGAGAAACAATGCATTGTATATAGATTGTATTGAGGATCGGTATCTTCCACAGTAGTTGTTTACTGTTCCGTCTCTATCTGTTATAAAGTTTCTGAACTGTATATCCTTGAGAAAATCGAATCCTGACATCACCTCACTAGTGAAATTGGTATGTAATCCCTCAAGATAGGAGTAGAATTCATCCTCGCTATTCTCGATAAAATAGATATCCTTTTTTAACTCTTCGATCTCATATGTTAAATCTAGATAGATGATTTTTTTCCTGCCTGTGGAAAGGCTCTGTCTCCCATTGATTCTGGGTATGCTTTCGAGATTATCCAGAAGATGATAAAGTTTGTGAATTAAAGAGGGAGGTATATCCTGGTTTTTTAGAGAGAGCTCAACAATACGTTTACGAATGTTTCTTGTTGTGTTCATCAAATCATAAAATTGCTGGAGAGTTTCAACTCTCATATATTATCAATAAACCTCGTAATCTCGATATAGAATACACAGGCATCTTACTTTTATAAAAAACATCACAGATATGAATGACAGTTTTATATTATATTTCTTATCGCTTTTATTTACTTGTGTATGAGTCATACCTGTAATATTTATACTTCTGTAACCGTACTTTCCTAAATGTTCCTAATTAGTATTATTATACCTCTGAGGACTATTCCCATTACAAATGCAGCTATCAATTCGAAAATTCTCTCAAGGCCTCCTCTGACACCAGCTCTATAGAAATTTCGTTCCATAATATTGATAAAAATCAGTGATGTAATAAAAACACAGAGCCTTACACCAATTTGAAATCCAATGCTATTTAGGAGACTCATTTTTCTCTATTTTCAGGTTAATTATTTAAGGCGAACTTCGAGTTTTCAAATTTAACAAACTTAATCATATTATTTTCTTAAATATTTAAAATTTTCAATGATCTATTAGTCGAATTTTCGCTACAACCAAAGGTTGTCAGCACTCCGGTATTTTTTCTGTATGACCACCTTTTATTAGTCATTGGTGACGGAGTCACCAACTCAAAAATTATTTCTTTAAAAAGAAATAATTTACTACTTTTCTAAAACTCGATATTCGCTCTATTTAAATACTGCCTTTTCAATCTTAAGGATTTTATACAGTTTCTTATTATCTTTCATGCTGAGGTCAATAACATCCCCTAACGCTTTGTTCATTAAAACTTTTCCAACTGGTGATGTGTATGAAATAATCTTCTCTGAGGGCTCTGATTCCCACGGTCCGAGTATGGTAAATTTTTCGGTTTTTGTACCATCAACACTAATCACTGCAACCTTCGTACCTATTGAAACCATATCTGTGTCTATCTTATCTGGATTTAGAACCTTTACCCGTTTTAGATCGCCACTGAGTGCTTTTATCCTCTGTTTTAATAATTCCTGCCTCTCAAGAGCAATTTTATACTCTGCATTCTCTCGAAGGGCTCCCTTTTTTATTGCAGTCCCTATTTCTTTACTTATAGAAGGGATTTCTTCTTCATTAAGATATTTCAGTTCCTTCTGCCTTAACTCATATGATCTCTGCGTTACAACAAGCTGCTCAGTATTATCAAAACTCTCAATCTCATCTTCAAATACAATGTTTGGGTGGCTTTTTTTAATAGTAACTCTTGCTTTTACAATGTATTCATCCTTAATATCATCTATTTTGAAAATTGTGGGTATAATTCTTTTTACTTTTGATTCATCGGATGATTGTATGTATTCAACCAGGAGGTTGTTCTTAAATAGTATGTTTACAACTGTATTGAATAGCTTCCTGTTTGAAACGACATTTTTCTCATTTATAAGTTCTCTGTTTGAAATTTCCAGAAGATGGATAAGTCCCATTACAGACTGATCTAAATCAATATTAACCTTTAAATCAGTTCGTTTTACAATCAAGTTTTTACATACCCACAAAAAAAGGTCTCTGAGTTCTCTATAATGAACCAGTATGTTATTTATATTTTTTTCTGCGATGTTATTAAGTCCAGACTCACTTAGTTCGTCAATAATGAAAATCATGGGATATTCATAAAAACACTTCGAAAATATATCTGGCCAATTTTTCATTGTATTTTTTATATTAAATAAAAAACTCTTTTTAAGTTCACTTTCCTGTATAAGAGGAAACATAGTATATATCTCATCAATATTCTCAAGAATATCATTGAAATTAAAAGAGAATTCGATCGGAATGTACGGCTGAGATTTTTTAAGGTTTTTTAAAAGGAGAAAACTCTTCAGAGTATTTTCATTCATATTAATTGTAGAAGATATAAAACCTTTAAAATAATTAAGCATCTCTGTAAAATACTCAGAATCTATCTCTCCATTGGTAGTGAATTCATGAAAGAGCTTCAATTTTTTATCAAAGTCCTTTTCCTCTTTAAATCTGTTAAAGATATCTTCATCGAAAGATAGAGGCTGCTTTCGTATGAAATACACATTGTTCTTTCCAGACATTGTTCCAAAATTTGGATTTTTTTTAAGAGTAATTTTTGCATTATTCCACCATCTGTTCCATTCGCTTTTTGTAAAAACTCCATTAATTAATTCACTCTTAATATCTTCCAACGTTGCTCTATTGCCGTAACTTTTTATAATGATTTTAAGACCCTCTTCAGCATCATTAAGAATCTTCTCTTTCAGTTCATTTAAATTCTTTTCTTTTCTAAGCAGAATGTGATCATTGGGAAGTTTTTGAAGGCTGGAGAAAGCCATCTGAAGCTTCATACTGTGGTTTGGTTTACCTGTGAAATCAATAATCAGTGAGTCTCCCTCTATCTTTTTACATTTCCCTATACCCCATTTTCTGTGATAAACATAATTTTCCACATCAAAGACAATATGTTTTTCAAATTTATTAATTGCGGTATGTATATCATCAGCGTTAATTTTGAGAAGACCGGATGTTTCAAGGTATTCATTCAATTTAGAGTGTTTTTTGTACTTTTCACAATAACATTCAATAATCTCTTTCTGAGCTTTCTTATTATTAGAATCGTATGCAAGGATTTGCTTCAAAAGATCAATTGCTGTGTCGAATTCGTCCTTTTCTATGTAATAAGGCAAGATAAAGGAGAGGAGAGAGGCAGTTCTTTCTCTTCCTATTACCTTAGTTATTCTTTTTTCAGTATTCAGGTAGAAGTCCAGATCCTCAGGTACGAGCTCTATGAGCTTTATCCAGATTTCCTCTATTTGGCTATAAATCCTCTTTTTGATAAACCTCCAGAGCGCCTTTTTATAATAGTTTACAGCTTCCTCTATATTTCCCCTCTCCTCTTTTATGGTGGCGAGCTTTTTTACTAAGTGAGTTTCGTCATAATCTATCTTTACAAGCCTTTCCCATACAGAGATGAGCTCTTTTTCTCTTTTGTCTTTTTCTAAACACTGTGCGAGTGCATTAAGCGCATCTTTGTTTTCTCCGTATTTTAAAATATCCCTTGAAAGAAACTCAACAATATTGAACTTTTTATTATAAATGAAGATTGTGATCAATTCAACAATGTGCTGATCTTCCAGAATCCCGTCTTCATAATTCAATTTACCTAATATATATTGTGCTATTATGCTGTTTTGCGTGTGTTTTAGATGTTCTGAACAGAGGTTTCGAACATTCTCAAGAATACCGATTTTTTTAGCTTCCCTGATGATTTTTATAAGATCCTCAAAATTTCTGACTTTATAGCTATTAATTGTAGCCCTTGTCCATTGCTCTTCATTGAGCAAATCAGATAGGTTATTTAAGATATCTGTGTGCATAATGACTCCTGGTAATAAATATTTTTATGTTATTTTATATTTCTGCAGGAGTAGAATGTTATTTACTCTTTTGGGATATCAACAATTTTATCACATTTCGGACATTTTCCTTTTGATCCTGCCATTTCTTTTGGGGCTCTTAATTTTTTACCACAATGTGGACAATTAAAATCAATATATTGTTCCTTCTGTTCTTTTTGATCTTCCATTTTTTCCTCCGATGATTTTGATATAAATATTTTTTTCTCCCATGACAAAAATGAAATAAATGGCTGTTTTTAATTAAGATTCACTGTGGCTATTACGATCTACATCGGTTAGGCTTTCATCGCCGAAAAACTCAATAACATCTTTTGCAGTAGCTGAAATTGGCCCGCTCACGAGAACAGGTTTAGCTTCAAGCTCTCTTGCTTTCATCATTGCAGCAATCCTCTGTATGGAGGAAAGGATTAATGTCTGTTCCCAGTCCATAAGTTTTTCGAATTCAAATACAAAGTACTCCTGCAATAGTGAGGGATTCCTCTTTAGTTTATCAGATCCCGATTTCGTTATCCTGACAATCACCTTCCGTTTATCTTTATCGCTACGTTTTCTTTTTATGTATTTTAGTTTTTCAAGACGGTCAAGAATGCTTGTTACAGTTGCCTGGCTTAGACTAACTCCTTTAGCTATCTCCCCTACAGATGTATCTTTCAAACCGGCGATCTCTTTCAAAATAAGGAGTTGAGGGCCTGTGAGGCCGTAGTTTTTTGCAAGATATCTCGAATGTAAATCTATAGCTCTTATTATTTGCCGAATTGAGATTAATACCTTATCGCTAAAGCTAATAAAGGTATTCATACTTTACTCCTTTTATTTATGACACTAATATATTGTATACTAAATAATTTGTCAATACATTGTTTATTTTTTATTGATATTTTATTATAATTCATTATATAATATTAATTATTAAATTATCTTTATTTTAATATTATTAAGTATACTAAAAATATATATTATAAAAAATTATATCTTTTTTGTGTTATATATATTTTATTATGTTCTCGTAGAAAAAGAGTAATAGGCGAGGCTCTCTAATTTTCAGAAGACTTTCGATATTTCTTTATATTATCTATTTAAAAAAAACTCTAAAGGATTAAAAGAAGGGTTAGATCAAAATTACATTGACATAATATAATCAACCGGTGTATGCTTAGAAACAAGCAGTAGTAGTTATTTGTAGGATCATACTTATGCAAATGTCCCCTATTGTGTGGATATAATGTCCTCGAATTGTCAAAGAGCACTAATTAAAGCTTTAGTAGATAGAAGCTTTAATAAATATTATACAAAGGAGGTTATTATGCTAAAAAAAATCTTGCTGGGCATCTTTTTGATGTCTCTCACCATGTTCCTCTTTGCAGGTGCAGAGAAGGAGAAAGCTGAAAAACCTGCAGTGGTGGAAGAGAAGGCACCGCAAGTTGAAGAGGAAATGGGAACAGGAATTCCCTTTAAGGCACCGATCGACATCGGTACCAAAAACTTTACAGAACAGTTCATTGTCGGGAATCTGATGGCCATTCTCCTAGAAGATCGTGGCTACGATGTGGAGCTGAAGACCGGTATGTCCAGTACCGTTTTGAGAGAAGCCATGGAAAATGGTGATATCGATCTATGCATGGACTATACTGGGACACTATGGCTGACCTACACTGGGCACGAGTTTAAGGGTGAATCGCCCGAAGAGATGTATCGAAAAACCAAGGAAAGTGAGGCAGAGAAAGGCCTAATATGGCTTGATCCTATCTGGTGTAACAACACATATGCTATTGCTGTTACGAAGGAGTTCTCTCAAGAGAATGATGTTACCTCTCTGTCAGATTTCGCTGGGTATGTGAAAGAAAAAGAGGGTGAAGTTCCATTTGCCAGTGACTTCGAGTTTTACTCCAGACCGGATGGAATTCTAGGGCTTCAGGTGCATTACGGCTTCGCTTTTAAACCTGATTACATTACCACGGTTTTACCTGGATTGACCTTCGAATATCTGGCTGAAGGCAGAAGTACTGCAGCTATGGTGTTTGGAACTGATCCAGCGGTGGTCAAATTCGGTTGGGTAGTTCTGCAGGATGATAAGAACTTCTGGCCCCCCTACGATCTTACTCCTTATACCCGTAAAGAGGTTCTCGACGCCAACCAAGGTTTAGCGGATGTTCTCAATGAGCTCATCGCAGCTTTTCCAAGTGATCCAGTCGGAGCAAGAAATGAGATGACTTCTCTCAACGCTAAGGTGGACATCGATCTGATGGAGCCTGAAGATGCGGCACAGGAGTGGCTGAAGGAAAAAGGATTGATCAAGTAATTTTCATAGTTGTTTGGCGAACAGTATCGAAGGAGGGCCGGCCTGGTAGTCGGTCCTCCTTCAGATTCTCTCTCTTCGAGGTTTTGCTCTACGTGTAAACTACCGAGGTAGAAGGAAAGCTTAAGAGAGGCATAGATTATGTGGATTCAAGCATGGAGTTATGTACTCAAACATTCGGACAAGATTATTACATGGACTCTACAGCACCTGTACATCATTCTCGTAGCTAACGCAATGGCAGCTGTGCTCGGCATTCTTATTGGGATCTATATCAGCGGAAAAGGCCGAGAGCAATTGGCCGATACTGTAATCTACCTCGCAAGTATCATGATGACCATTCCCTCCCTTGCCCTTTACGGAATACTCATGGGTATTTTAAGTGCCCTGACACTTCCCTCTATCGGCTTCCTCCCCGTAGTGATTGCTCTCACACTCTACGGACTTTTGCCCATAATACGCAATACCTATACAGCCATACGTGAAGTAGATCCAGCAGTAATAGAAGCGGGAAGAGGCATGGGCATGAGTGAGCTCCAGATACTGGTCAAAGTCAAATTACCTCTGTCAGTTCCCGTCATTATGGCAGGATTGCGGCAGGCAATCGTTATGAACATCGGGATCGCAGCGATTGGTTCATATATCGGTGCAGGGGGATTGGGACAGCCCATATTCAGAGGTATAGCAAATTACCGTGTTGATCTCATAATTGTGGGCGCAATCTTTGTTTCCCTGCTTGCCATCATTATTGACCTCATCATGAGCAGGGTAGAATGGCTCACTACTCCAAAAGGTCTGAGAATCAGGGGAAGAAGAAATGATTAAACTAAAACATGTAACCAAGATATATCCAGATGGGACTGAAGCAGTGAAGGATCTCAGCCTGGAAATCAATAAGGGTGAGTTCTGCATCTTCCTCGGCCCTTCTGGTTGCGGTAAAACCACGAGCATGAAGATGATCAATCGACTCATCCCTTTGACCTCGGGTAAGATCTATATTGACGATGTCGATATTATGAAGCTCAACCCCAATGAGCTTCGCCGCGGGATAGGTTATGCTATCCAGAATATAGGACTTTTTCCACATCTAACAGTAGAAGAGAATATTGCTACAGTTCCAATGCTCAAGAAGTGGCCCAGGGCAAAGCAGCACGATCGAGCTGCAGAACTTCTGGAGCTTGTGGGAATGGACCCGGCAACCTTTTTGGATCGATACCCCAGTGAGCTCTCAGGTGGGCAGCAGCAGCGGGTTGGTGTTGCCAGATGCCTTGGAGCAGACCCCCCAATTCTGCTGATGGATGAGCCCTTTGGAGCTATTGACCCCATCACCCGGAACAAGCTCCAGGAAGAATTCTTGAAGATACAGTCCAAGATCAAGAAAACCATTGCCTTTGTGACCCATGACATCAATGAGGCGATCAAGATGGGAGATAAGATCGCTTTGCTTCGTGAAGGGGAGCTCGTACAGTACAGCGATCCTACTACACTTCTCAACTTCCCAAAGGATGAGTTCGTCCGTGACTTCGTTGGAGCTGATCGTGTACTCAAGGGCCTTCGTCTCTATCGGGCAAAAGATATCATGCAGGATCCACCGATTAAGGTCAAAGAAGGGGAAAATGTTGCGAAAGTAAAACAGCGGATGGAAAAAGAGATGCTGAAGTGGGCCATGCTGGTTGATGAGAAAAACCGATTTCTGGGATGGATACACCATAAAGATCTTGTTTCAGGAAAACAGCTTCGTGAAGTTATGGTTCCTCCTGCTATCACAACCGCTCCAGAAACTCCACTGAACGAAGCACTTTCAATGATGTTCAACAGTGCGATCGGAAATCTTGCTGTGGTCGATGATTATGGGAAACTTTTAGGTGTTCTTACCTTTGAGATCATCAGAACCATCCTCGCGCAGGGAGAGAGCGAAGACAAAAATAAGAGCAGGGGATAGGTGCAGTGAGAAAGTATATTATACTCGGTGTGTTACTCACAGTTCTACTGGGACTGACCATATGGATGACAAGTCTTAAATCGGTAGGCATATTTCGGATGTTTCCACCGAAACAGGTTCTCACAGCAACAATCAGGCATCTCCAGCTCGTGGGTGCGGCAGAAGCCATGGCAATCGCACTCGGCATAGCAATTGGATTCACAAGCACCAGGAAAGCATTTCGCTTCATATCGCCCGTATTTATCGGTATTGCCAATGTCGGTCAAACCGTACCTACCCTTGCTTTTATCGGAATAGCAGGAGCTGTGCTTGGAATGGGATACAAGGCCGCGGTCATAGCCCTATTCGTATATGCTACACTGCCCATTATTCGCAATACCTATGCCGGTATTCGCTCTGTTGACCCTGCAGTGATAGAAGCGGCACGCGGGATGGGCATGTCCAAGCTGCAGGTAACAGCAAAGGTTGAAATGCGTCTCGCCTTTCCTGTGATCTTGGCAGGAATCAGGACTTCCACAGTTGTAAACGTTGGCACAGCTGCAGTAGCTGGCATGATAGGCGCTGGTGGACTGGGAGAGCTGATCGTGACAGGAATTGCTGTACGGGTAACACAGCTCATTCTCCAGGGAGCTGCGCCTACAGCTGCGCTCGCAGTTATACTCGATGCCTTAATCGGTAGTATTGAAAGCTGGGTTACACCTCGTGGTCTCAAGGTCATGAAAGCTGCACAGTGGCAGCAATAATCCATAAAGACTATATCACAAAATCTACAAAAAGTTGAAACTTGAATTAATGATTAAGCGCCTATGAAAATAAGCTCATTTATAAATCCTAAAGGCTTAATTTTTAAAGAATTACAGTAATATCATCAATTATGCAACTGTTAAAGAATGCTATGTATTGTCGACTACAGTATAGAGATTTTACTTGATCTTGAAACTCTCTCTCACTATTCCTTCGATATCTGCAGGTGAAAAATCTCTCGGATTGGTAGGGGCATTGATATTTTTTTCACCTCTTTCAACTATGAGTGGGATGTCCTTCTCACGGATCTCAACTTCAGGAATCTGTACAGTTTCAAGGGCATTCAGTATCTTCCCCATCTGTTGTTTTACATCATCATACTTATGCTTCGAGATTGCTGGCATATTAAACTGTAATACCTCTTTTAGGAGATATAAGATGATAAGACCGTGCTGAAGATCATGGTAAATTCCTCCAACTGTATTGGCAAGGGCATGTATCAGTCCAAGACCGGAATAGAGCATGGCAATACCAGCAAGCAGACTCCCCTCAAGCATTCTACTCCGAACAACCGTATTAGTACCATCTGAAAGAGCTGTCTTTAGATTCCCAGCAATCATCTGAATAGCGTGCACGGAAAGGGCATCTGTTATGGCGTTCCCGGATTTAGACACATAAGTCTCCAGACCGTGGGAAAAGGCATCAACTGCACTGAAAAGGGTCAGTAGAGGTGGCATACTGATGGTCAGTACAGGATCCAAAATTGCTAGATCGGGTATCTTTGCTATTAGACTCTCCTTTTCTTGTGTAACCTCATTTGTAATCACTGCCCATGGGGAGACCTCGCTTCCAGTCCCTGCAGTGGTAGGTATGGTCACAAGAAAACCAACACCCGACTCGTTTGCTGCTGTTTTGGCAACGTCCATCGAGGAGCCCCCTCCAAAGGCAATAATGGCATCGCTGTCGAAGCTTCTGCTAATATCGGCACATTTCTTCACACAAGTCCGATCTGGATTTGGCACAACCCTATCAAAAATATCTACCCTCTTACTCCCTCCTCTGAGTAGTCTGTCTTTCATTCTGTTAATATGTGCGGCACCCCACTCCTCCCCTGGGGTTACGACGAGTACATTTGAGGGAAAGCTCCCTGTGCACCTCGATATTTCTTCTACAATTCGCTCTGCTCCACCTATTTCCACTACCACGCGCGTTGGCAGGCTGAACTCATACATCGTCCAAACCAACCTCTATTATTTTCTCATGCGAGGGGATGCCATCTTCACTCCAGCTCCTGTATTGATAGTATTCATTAAGCATCTTTTCAAGATCGGGAAGATAATCCGCTGCTCCTCTCCTGCTTTTAAGCAGCCGGGGAGGGAGGATATCATCTTTCCTTCTAATCCCACATCTACAGTTGTACAAACGCTTGATGGTAAAGATTCTATCGCCGGTCTTCATAAATTCCTCCAAATCCATATCCCATCCTGTAATACAGTGTAGATACGCAATAAGATCCGTTGCACTAATACCCCCGAATAGACTGAACTTACAGAGTTTGAGAGAATCAAACATGCACATGAGATCCTGCAGCCTCGCCACCATCACAGCCTTCCCCTCATCATTGTGCGGATCCAAGCATTCAGGATAACCGAGGTCAGGCATGCTGGTCCACCCCTCGAGAGGATGCGAATAGGCCTGCAGATGGCAGGCACCACGGTTGGAGGTCGCGTACCCAAGTGCAAGACTGCCAAATGCACGTGGATCGTGAGCGGGAAGCTCCATTCCTTTTACATGGATGGCGAACGTAAGGGCAGGATCACCGAGCGCCTCTGCCGCCTTTCTAACACCTTCCCCCAAAAGCCTTCCAATATTTCCCGTACGCTTACCGATTCTGCGCACAATCTCTACCATTGCTTCAGCGTTCCCCCAGGATAATTCAATGCCATCCGTGTCAGCTGGGCCGATGAGCCCCTTTTCATAGGCCTCCATCGCAAATGCAACTGCACCTCCTGACGAAATGGTGTCCATGCCATACTGGTTACAGAGCTGATTGGCCATGGATATTGCCTCTAAGTCATCTACCATGCATAGGGAGCCGAGCATAGCCACGGTTTCGTGTTCTGCAGCTGCTCCATCTACCCCAGCATATCTCCCCTCTGTAATTCTGATCTCCTTCCCACATCCAATAGCACATGTTTTACAGTAGTAATCGCCTGAGTAAATGGTATCCACCATTCTCTTTCCAGAGATCCTAGAAGCACCCTCTTGCCATGTGCATTCTTGCCAGTTCTTTATAGGAAGATCGCCCATTTCTTCCAGGGTCTCAACTGATCCACTCGTGCCATATTTCCTGAGATGTTCAGTTTTTTTCACCATCTCAGGAACAGCATCTCTTATTGCATTCAAAAGAGCCTTCTCATCAGAAATCTTCTGTTTTCTATCTCCTTTCACAACAACCGCTTTAAGGCGCTTTGACCCCATTACTGCTCCAAGACCGCATCTTCCTGCAGCACGGGCATTCTTGCCGTCGTGCATAATGGCAGAGAACTTTACCAATGATTCACCAGCTGGTCCAATACACGCAACTGATGCATCTCCGTTTGTCTCTGCTTTAAGGATGGTTTCTACTTTGTAGGTATCCATTCCCCACAGGTGAGATGCATCTCTAAGCTCTACCTTGTCATTGTGAATCCACACATAGACGGGTCGCTCTGAGATACCGGTAATCATGATCCCTTCATATCCAGCATTCTTTAAGCTAAATCCCCAACTGCCCCCCACATCGCTTTCACCCCAGATCCCGGTAAGAGGTGATTTAGCAGCAATTGAGTGTCTTCCAGAGGTGGGTATCTTTGTCCCTGTAAATGGTCCTGTCATAAAAACCAGTGCATTAGATGGTGAAAGTGCAGGAACTTGGGGAAGTACAGCACTGTAGATAATCCTTGCCGCGAGTCCGCTTCCGCCTATGTACTTTCTCAATATTTTTTCATCGAGCCTCTCCGTTTCAATCCCTCTATTGCTCAGATCTATACTTAAAAGTCTTGTAGTGTAGCCATTTAGCATTCCAGAGCTTATCTCCTATGTATCCAATATTTATCAATTGTTCTCAGTGGGACAAGGAATAGAAGAATAGGTTGGATTTAGGCCATCTATGGGCCTATTCAGGTTAAATCTGATCCAGATACTTTGCTTATCTTCTTTGCTTAAGAACATCTTCAATGATTTTTTCAACCTCTTCGCTGAGAGTTGGAGGCTCATGGCCATCCAAGATCAGCTTAGCCTCCTCGTTCAAACGCGAATACATATCTCTTTTTCCTTCTTTCTCCCAGTGATCAAACATCCTCCTATCCAGTCTATCTGTCAGGTACTGAACCTCTTTCCAGTTTTTTAGAGTGTGGTCGTCATCTAGAAAACCAGCGCCAGGTTTTACTCTTGCTATTGAATCGAGGGCAAGCGAATTTCTATTAACCTTAATACCTTCCATGATATATCTTGATATGGAAATCGCCTCATCCGCGAGAATTATCATCTCCATTGAGGACGTGAGCCCTGACTCAATATAGCCATTATCGTGAACAAGCTGGCTTCTCATGAGTAATGCATTGTAAACAGAAAGTATAGCCTCCATTCCAGCCTGGGCATCCACTACTTTCGCATCTGAAGCACCTGAAGTTCCCCATGCTGGGATATTGTAGAACTGCGCCATTTCCGTAGATCCTGCTGAACCTAAAACCCATTCAGGAGCTCCATAGCTCACAACAGCTGTTCTCATATCAAGTGCGGCAATATTCGATCCAAAGATAAATGGTGAGCCCGGATTCTTCAGCTGGGACAGGATAAGGCCTGTGAGACATTCAGCATTTCCAAGTACCAACGCTCCAGCCACATTTATCGGTCCTCCTGCGCCTGTGTTCGGTGAGGGAACAAAGGCAACAGGTATCCCCTTTTCGGAGCAGAAAAGGAGTTTTTGGACAGATTCAGTATTGAAAAGCTTCGGGGAAATTGGTTCTGTATATAGAATAATAAACGGATGCTGTCTCAGGCCTTCTTCATCTCCAGCAATCCCACACACTATTGAATAGATAGATTCAATATCTTCTCTGTTATTGGCTGTGAACACTATGGGCTTCGTGGTGCCCCTTATCATTTGCACAAACTCATAAACGTACGCATCGCGGGGCTCGACATCGCTCGGACTTCCCATGGACATTACAAAGTCAATGTTCGGAAGAGCATCGGTGAGCCGTGAAATCTCCCTTATATCCTTTAGGAGTGTCTTTCTCCTCTCTTTTGAATATAAATCCAAGGTGTATATCGTATCCGATCCTGTGCCAAAGTATGTCTTTCCACGTTCAAGATTCATTGCACAATTTCCAAATCTGTTGTATACTGGAATTCTCGATGGAGCTGTTATAAGCGCCCGTTTTAATAGATGCTCAGGAATCTTGACAACTTTTCCGTCAACAACGGCCCCCGATTCTTTTAACAGTCTTATCCCCTCTTCATCTTTGATTACCATTCCAACCTTGCTCAACACCTCAACAGTCGCGCTATGTATCTCAAGTATCTGCTCATCTGACAGTACTCTCATGTATGGATGAATATTCTCTATTCCTATCTGCTGCATGCCATCTCCTCACTTTTTATAATCTTAAAATGGGTTTGAACTTATTTATGATCAGGTTATTTATCCTCTTATCGATTGGTTTTGTTGGATGATTCATCATGATAGCTATCGCTATTTTTCGTGCCCTCTCAAGGGCGTCGTCCCCTCCTCGAGACTCCCAAACTTCTCTCCCTTCTCTGCTGATGACCTCCGAAGGGTAATAGAATTCATCCCTCATGTTTTTCAGTGTTGAGTCGTCCATCAGGAAGTTACCACCGGGCCCGACTCTGTTTATTACATCAACAGCTAGTGTTTTATCGTTAACCTCCATCCCTCGCAATACGCGAAGTGTCATCCCTATTATCTCATTATCCAAAACGAACTGCTCAGGTGAAACTGTGGTCATGTTCTCAAGAAGACCAGCAGCATGGTGTATATAATTCGAACCCGCAAGTGCATTGATGACAAGGCTCATGGCCTTTTCAATGCCAGCCTGTATATCCGGTATCTTGCTGTCTGTCATCCCTGAAGAATTGTAAACAGGCAGATTGTAGGAGTGAAAAACTTGTGCAACTGCTGCATTGGCCAATCCCATTTCAGGTGCACCACCCAAGTAACCTCCTGTTCTCATATCTGCAATTGAAGGTACTGGTCCTGCTATAACAGGAGTGACTGGAGATATGAGCTGGGTGAGGGATATACCTGCAAGCTGCTCTGCCACTATTTGCGCAATCATGCCGGCAAGAGTTACTGGAGCAGTAAAACCGGCAACCGGAGCACAGGAGAGAACAACAGGCATCCTTTGTCTGCAGATCTCGATTAAAAACCGTGTAACTTTAGTATTAAACTTGAGAGGGCTTATCATCCAGCTTGTAATAAACGATACAAATGGACGTCCTCTCAGCTCTCTGGCTCCTCCTGCAATGTATTCGCTCATTAGAATTACATCTCGAATACCTTTTACACTGTATACACCAGCCTGGACATGCTTTGTAGTGTTGGAGATAGAATGATAGTAGGTATTTATATCTACCTCTTCAATGCTCAATTCAGTTGGATATACAGGAACAACATAGAAATGAATGTTATCGAGGGCATCGACAAGCCGGGCGAGCTGAGCAACATCTTGCAGATGGGCATTTCTCACCATACCGGTGTCGATATCAATTACCTTTAGAGCAGCACCTCCTGTTCCCATATAAACATCTCTTCCCTCAAGGATAACATCATGCCTTTTTTCTCTCCCTGCAAGAAGAATGCTCTTCGGGGTCTTGTCTATCATATCCTCTATGAGGTCTGATGGGAGCCTCACCCGGCTTTCTTCTACTAGCGCCCCAGCCTCTTTAAAAAGTTTCAAGGCTTGCTCATCCTCTACCTCAAATCCGATCCTCTCAAGAATGGTAGTTGCTGCTCTGCGGACCTTCAGAACCTCCTTATCGGAGAGGGGTTTATACTGACCTCCTTCAAGACCTTTGTATTTCATGATCAAAACGTTTGATCTTTTCCTTGATTTATATTAAAAAGATACAACCACTTTCGTTACACAATTAACAATATAAGTTCAAAAGGGAGCTCTATAAGCACCATCTGATACCATACATCTTTTCGATTTTATTTGTTAAAAGCACGGGTCAGTTTTATGAAATACAAGCCTCATAACAATAGTCATTACAAATTTCATTTCTCTGTTTAGAATATCTATTTTATCTACTCCCGTCAATAAAAACGAATAATTCGAACCTTCTACTTGGAGACCATTCCAATGAATCCGCGAACATGATACTTCTGGAGAAAGGCGAAAACGAGTAGAGGCACGAGAGTGGTGAGAACTGCGGCTGCAGTTAGGATTCCCCAATCAACGTGGTACTGACCCCTGAGGAGCGGAATTCGTTGCGTAGCAACTAGCTTTTCCGGGTCGTAAATAAAAATAAGTGCCAAAAAGAAATCATTCCATACCCAGTTGAACTGAAGAGATGCCACGGATGCAAGTGCCGGCCAACTCGAGGGAATGATAATATGAAAGAAGGTCTTCCAGTGGCCAGCCCCATCGATGCTTGCTGCCTCCTCGACCTCTTTTGGAAGTGTTGAGAAAAATCCCCGCATGAAAAGTGTAATCCATGGCAATCCCCAGGCAGAATGGACAATTATAAGTCCAATGAAGGTATTTATGAGTTTTAGATTCTTCAATATCTGAAAGAGGGGAATGGCAACCATATGCTGGGGAATGGCCAGAAGTAACACAACAATCAAAAAAATGGACTTCCTGAAGGGAAATTGGAATCTTGCCAAGCCATATGCTGCAAGAGATGCTAGAAAGACAGGGATAAAAGTAGCCGGGATCGCTATGATGAGGGAGTTTCGCATGCCCTGACCGATTGGAGCTGTTGGATGGGACCAGGCACCAGAGTAGTTTTTCAGTGAAATCGAAGCAGGTCTCACCTGCCACCAGCCATGAACGATCTCCTCAAGAGGACTTATTGAGGTGATAAAGATTCCTATAAATGGAATGAGCCATATGAATGCAAAGATCCATGCGAGTGTATACTGGGTTACCTTGGTAGGTGTAACCTTTTTCACGCCCTCTCTCCTCTCAACATATTTCGCAACAACCATATCCCCACCGCCAGTGTGAAAAATGTAAGCAGGGTTGCAACTGCAGATGCCATATTGATATCGAGTTTTCGAAAACCATAGAAGTACATCTGAAGGGAGAGCACCATAGAGGATCCACCAGGCCCTCCTAGGGTAGCTGCATATACTAAATCAAAGATCTTGATCTCGTAGAGGAGAGTCATTGCAATGACAACTGAAGTAACTGGCTTGAGCATCGGTATTGTAATGAAAAAGAACTTGTGCAGGATACCGGCCCCATCTACCTCAGCAGCCTCGTAAATATCCCTTGGAATTGTCGATAAACCAGCTGCATGCATTGTGAGGCTGAATCCAGTCCACAACAGAATGGAACCCAAAATGAGAGCCAAGAGCGATGTTTGTGGGTATGCTGTCCATGTCTTTGCCAGGGCTTCAAGCCTGAAGGTGCGCATCATAAGGGGAACGACACCGGAGTTCTCATCGAATATAAAGCGAATAATAACTCCGCCAACGATCATGGGAATCACCATCCCCAGAAATATGACAGATTTTATGAACCCCCCACCCTTTATGTTGTTTAGCATTACAGCAAGGATTATTCCAAGAAAAACTGTTATAGGTAAATGAATAAGAATCCAGATTGCATTATGGATAAGTGAGCCCCATGGGGGGCTCTTAGTAGGAAAGCGGGAAAGATCGATGGTGTCATAATGGGTTAGAAGCAAAACAAAGTTGTTTAATCCAACCCAATTCCCCTCTTTGTCGAAGAAACTGTGTAAAAGAGTTTTCACTGCAGGGTAGATGATAAATGTCGCCATCATCACCACAGCTGGCAGTATAAAGCTCGCTGCAATAACCCACCTTCTATATCGGACCTTCACTTTTTCCTTTCCTAAAAAATATGAGAGTTGGGGAACCCAACTCTCATATAAAGTATTTTGTGTGGAGGTTATGGTAGTTCAGCCTGAAGTTTTTTCAAGACATCATCTAGGGAGTCAGGACTTACCCAGAGAAGCTTCAGTTGATCCCAGAAAAGCCTCTGCCAGTCCCCGCCAATGGAATCGTCCAAATCGTTGACTGTCGTTTCCATTCCGGACACCACACCAGCAACGGACTGGTCAGCTACAGGATAAACAGATGAAGGAATATCACTCCTGGGCAGCAGCTTTCCACCTCCTCTGGCCCTTATGCTCATTCCCTCCTTGCTGATCATAAAAGCCAGCAATTCCTTGGCAAGAGAAGCACTTTCACTATATTTGGGGATAAAGCACCAGTCCACTCCTGTAACAACAGCCCTTGTTCCTGGTAAGGGCATTACTGCAAGATCAGCAGGATCTTTAACCATACCGGTAATCCAGTTTCCCATGAAGTAAAGGCCATAATCACCTTCCCACCAAAGCTCAATGGCTTGAGTCCATTCTATTGGATCACTGAAGGCGCCTGCCTCTAAGAGCGGGATAAGGTAATCTTCGAAAACTCTTCTGACTTCCCGATCCGTCCATCTGACTGATTTATTGATGAGACTGTTTTGCAGCTCCGGTCCACCAAAGGCGATTAGAAAATGTTCTGTTACATCACTAATAGGCCAGCCCACTCCATCGCCGGTAGCAATTGGGTTCTTGACACCTCTAATTCCGCCAATTTTTCTCAGAAGGGCTGTAAACTCATCCCAGGTTTTTGCAGGTCGCAAACCATGCCGGTCAAAGAATGAGCGTCGATACCAGAATCCAGGTTTGGCCACCATAACATAGGGCACAAGGATAACTTTACCGTTTTCCTCGATAGCAGATTGCACAAATGAATACTTCTCAGATTCCCAGATCTCATTGAGATCAACAGCGTGCTCACTGTTCTGCTTTACCCACCACTGCCACATGAAAATGACATCCGCAGGAGCTTGTCCAGCCTCAAACTGAACCGGCAGCATCGTTGCAAGGTCTTCATAGCGGTAGGTATAATGCTTTACAGTTACATTTTCCCTCTCCTCAAAAGCTTCGAAAACAGGAAGCAATGGCTCAAGTTCTGCTCCTGACCAGGGGGTTATGACTTTAACAGTTACTACAGGTCCAATTGCAACTTTCTCACTTGCAGCAAGAAGTGAAGGTAAAGCCAGAAGACACAGGAATAAAATCATTAGCTTCTTCATTCGATTTCCTCCTTATCTTGAAATGTGTTTCATGGATGATTCATGCACTTTTATTTTGTCTGGATCATCCGAAAAATGACTACCAATAAAATTGATCATCGTACAAACCATTCTACCATGTCTGTTAATGATCGTCAAGGTAAAGAGATTGATTTCAATCTTATTATACAAAATATTACCTAATGCGAACAAGCTGCATTCACGATTATGTCGCTTTCGCTCAAATTGAGTCTTTCGGCCTCACGTCGCTTTCGCTCAAATTGAGGCCTTCGGCCTCATGTCGCTTTCACTCAAATTGAGGCCTTCGGCCTCATGTCGCTTTCGCTCAAATTGA